>NZ_JBVIXA010000001.1:1530857-1578446 GCF_055594065.1 Streptomyces sp. NPDC040610
GGGTGTGTGTGGGTGGTGGTTTGGGTGGTGGGGGGGGGGGGGGGGGGGGGGGGGGGGGGGCGTTCTCCCCCCCCCCCCCCCCACGGTCCCCCCTTCAGAAGGTGTATCCACCCCCACCCGCCGATTCACCCCTACGGGCAGGCGCTCGGAGTGAACCGAGGGAGCGGAAGGGGGCGCGTTCGGCTCGCGTTCTGTCCGGCTGATCATCGCCGACCTACGGTCGAAGGTACGGGGTGCGGCTGGGAGGTTCGAGCATGGCGGGACGGGGCCCGCGCGCCCGGGGCGGCGCGGAGCGGGACCGGGGCCGGAGCGCGTGGACGGCGGGCCGCGACGCGTGGCGCGAGCCCGAGCGGTCCCTGGTGCGGATCTGCGACCTGGCCGGGCGTCCGCGCGGCCACGGCTTCGCCGCCGACGACGACGGCACCGTCGTCACCAGCCACGAGGCGGTCGACGGCCTCGCCCGGATAGTCCTGCACGCGCCCGGCGAGCGCACCTGCGTCGTGACCGCCGACGCCGTCACCGCGCTCCCGGAGACCGACCTCGCCCTCGTCCGCACCGACGGCCTCGCCCTGCGCCCGCTGCCCGTCGCCGCGCGCGACGGCGTGGACGTCGGCTCGTACGTCCGCATCGCCACGGGTGGCTGGCGCCAGGCCCGGGTTCTCGACTCGGCCGCCGTCACGTACACCGCCACCGACCGCTTCCACCTCCTCGACGCCGCCATGGAGCTGGCCATCGGCACCGACGGGGCGGACGCGCTGCGGCTCGGCGGCGGCGCCGCGGGCGGGCCCGTCGTCGACGCCGCCTCCGGCGCGGTGCTCGCCGTCCTCGCCACCGCGTTGCAGGCCCCGCACCGCGCCGCCGGGTTCGCCGTGCCGCTGCGGGCCGCGGCCGCCGCGGACCCCGGCGGGCCGCTCGCCGCCCTGCTCGCGCGCAACGCGGCGACCGTGCCCGGCTTCGGCCGCGATCTGAACCTCGCGGGCGCGCTGCACCTCACGGCCACGTCACTCGGCTCCGACGGGCCCCGCGCGCTCGACCCCGAACCGGTCGAACGCCCCTTCACCTGCCGGGAGTTCACCCACTTCGCCGCCGGACCCGCACGGGTGCTCGGCCTCGTCGGCGACCCCGGCACCGGCCGCACCACGGAACTCGCCGCCCTCGCCCGCCGCCGCGCCCGGGGCGCCGAACCCGCCCCCACCCTGTGGCTGCGCGGCGCCGACCTGCGGGACGCGGACACCTCCGTGGCCGACGCGGTGGGCCGCGCCCTGGAGCGGGCCGGGCGCATCCTCGCCGCGTCCGACGCGGCGGTCGGCGGGGACGAGGGGCTGGGTGACATCTCCGCGGGGCGGGTCGCCCGGCTCGTGCGGGACGCCGGGCGGCCGCTGCTGCTCCTGCTCGACGGGCCCGAGGAGATGCCGCCCGTGCTCGCCCACCGCCTCGCCGGGTGGAGCGCGGGGACGGCCGGATGGCTGCGGGACACCGGGGCGCGGCTCGTCGTGGCCTGCCGCGCGGAGTACTGGGAACAGGCCGGGGCCCACTTCCCGCCGGAGCTGCTGCACGTCCCGGACGGCGACGCGATGGCGTACCGCTCCCGGGCCGCCCTGCCCGGCTGCGTACGCCTCGGCGAGCTGCCCGAGGCGCAGGCGCGCCGGGCCCGCGAGCGGTACGGCATCGCGGACGGCGCGCTCGCCGACGCCGACGCCGGACACCCCCTGACGCTGCGGCTCCTGTCCGAGGTCACGGCGGCGCTGCCGGACGCCGCCCCCGCCGGGCGGCCCTGCCGCGAGGAGGTGTTCGCCGCCCACCTCGACCTCCTCTGCCTGCGCGTCGCCGTGCGGCTCGCCGCCGACAGCGGGCTGCGCGGGACGGCCGTACGGCGCCTCGCGGCGAAGGTGTCCGGGCAGGTCCACGAGGCCGCCCGGCGCTGCCTCGGCCCCGGCCAGGGACAGCTCGACCGCCCCGCCTTCGAGACGGTCTTCCCCTGGGGAGCTTTGCCCGGCAGGGGCGCCGACGGCTGTACGGGCTGGGCCTCGGCCGTCCTCACCGAAGGCCTCCTCGTCCCCGCGGGCCCCGGCTACCGCTTCGCCCACGAGGAGCTGGGCGACTGGCTCCAGGGCCTCCACCTCGACATCGACGCGGCCCTGACCTCCCTGACCCTGCGCTACGCCCACCCCCACGCCCCGCCCCCGCCCCGCTCCCTGCCGGTGCCCCACCACCGGGCCGGCCCGGTCCTCCAGGCCCTGCTGGGGCTCGAACGCCAGCGGGGGGCCGAGGAACTCGCGTTGAGGTTGGGGGAGTTGGTGGGGGCGCTTGAGGTGTTTGGGGGGATGGGGGAGGCGGGGGAGGCAGAGACCGAGGGGGAGGT
Source organism: Streptomyces sp. NPDC040610 (assembly GCF_055594065.1). NCBI lineage: Bacteria > Bacillati > Actinomycetota > Actinomycetes > Kitasatosporales > Streptomycetaceae > Streptomyces > Streptomyces sp. NPDC040610. Next base: position 1,533,220 of record NZ_JBVIXA010000001.1, read on the forward strand.
GGTGGTTGCGGGGGAGGTGGCCGCTTTGGGGGAGGCGACGGCTTTGGGGGAGGGTGCGGCCGACAGTTGCGGGGGCTCGGGGGTGGTCGCGGTCGACAGTGGTCTTGGGTTGTCGGGGGAGGTTGTGGCTGGTGGGGGTGTGACGGTGTGGGGTGAGGGGGTCTGTCTGGCCCGTACTGATGTCCCACAGCCACGGGTGGGCGGGTGGGACGGCCGCCGCGGAGCGGCGGTGGGGGGCGGTCACGCCGGTGCCGGGTGCGGGGCGGGGGACCCGGGAGCCCGGGGCGGCGTCGGGGCGGGGGACGACGTGGGGAGTGCGCGGTGGTGGGCGCGGCATCTGGTGCGGGAGACGCTGCTCCGGGTGGCCGACGCGACCCCGTACGCGCCCGTGCTCCAACGCCTCGCCGGGCAAAGGCAGTTCGGCCCCGACTTCTGGCTGGCCCTGCCCCTCTCGGAGGCGGCCAGGTTCGAGCTGCTGCGGGCGGTCGTGGTGCACGACGGCCCGCCGGGCACCGGGCGCCGCTGCCTGGACGCCGTCGCGGAGCGCCTCGCCGCCGACCCCGCCGCCGTACAGCACCATCTGACCCGGTGGTTCGCCGACGAGAGGCCGCTGCGCGCCGCCCCCGAGGCGACCGTCGCCTCCGCCGCCCAGGCCCTCCTCCACACGCACCGCCACCGCGCCGTCGACGACCTCACCGAGGCCCTCGTCGACTGCGCCCACCCGCGCGCCGACGAACTCCTCGGCGCCCTCGCCGAGGACGAGCCGTCCGCGCTCTGCCGCGCCGTCGACCGCTGGGCCCACGACGCCCGCCCCGCCCGCCGCGTCGCCGCCGCCACCCACGCCCCGCGCGCCGCCCGGCACACCACCGGCGAGGCCGACCGTCGCCTGCTGCGGTACGCGGCCCAGACGCTCCTCGACCGCCCCGGCGACGAGTCCCTGCACGGCGCCGCCCTCGGCCTCCTCGTCCGTGACCCGCACACCCGCGCTCGCCACCTCCCGTACGCCCTGCGCCGCTTCGCCACCGGCGACCCGGGCCTGCCCGCGAGCGCCCTGGCCACCGCCCTCGGCACGCACCCGGAGCCGGTGCTCGCCGCCTTCCGGGACCGGCTGCGCGCCCGCGACACCGGCACCGCCGAGGTCCTGCGCGGCCTCCCCGACGTGCCCTCGCCCGCCCTCGCCCGGCGCGTGGCGGACCTCGTACGCGAGCGGGTGGAGCAGTGCCCGCGTGCCGCGGCGGACGCGGCGGCGTATGTGGATCTGCGCCTCGAACGGGGGCCGGAGGCGCGAGCCGAGCTGTTCCCGCTGGTCGTCGCCCTGCTGAAGGGCCGCGGCGTGGACGTGCGCGTCGCCCTCGCCCCCGTGCTTGCCGCCCCCGGCACCCCCGTCTCGCGGCCCCTGCGCGCCGAACTGCTCGACCTGCTGCTCGCCGCCGAGCGGGAGCACGTCGTCTTCGAGGCCGTGCTGCGCGCCGTCGGCGGCCGGGGCGGCGGCGCCGAGCGCGACCGCGACCTCGTCCGCCGCACCGCCCTCCTCGCCGGCCGCACCCCGGAAGGCGCAACGGCCTTCGACCGCGCCCTGGTCGACGTGGCCCGGCGCGTCCCCGGCTTCGCCACCCGGCTCATGGGCTGGCTCACCGAAGCCCCGCAGGACTGGGCCGCGCTGGTCGGGCCGAGCGCCCGGCGCACCATCGAGCACCTGACCGGCGAGGTGCCCGTGTCGGCGTGAGCTCCGCCACCCCGGCCGATGCGGGCGACAAACTGTCGGCATGGCAGTCTTAGACCTGCGCAATCGGCAAGGGAACGTACAGACGTACGGGCGTACGGATACATACACGGGTTCGGCGAGGAGCGAAGACAGTGCAGCGCTGGCGTGGCTTGGAGGACATCCCCCAGGACTGGGGGCGCAGCGTCGTCACCATTGGTTCCTACGACGGCGTGCACCGCGGTCACCAGCTGATCATCGGCCGCGCGGTGGCCCGCGCCCGTGAACTGGGCGTGCCCGCCGTGGTCGTCACCTTCGACCCGCACCCGAGCGAGGTCGTGCGCCCCGGCAGCCACCCGCCGCTGCTCGCCCCGCACCACCGGCGCGCCGAGCTGATGGCCGACCTCGGCGTGGACGCCGTCCTCATCCTCCCCTTCACCACCGAGTTCTCGAAGCTGTCGCCCGCCGAGTTCGTGGCGAAGGTCCTTGTGGACAAGCTGCACGCCAAGGCCGTCGTCGAAGGCCCCAACTTCCGCTTCGGCCACCGCGCCGCGGGCAACGTCGAGGTCCTCACCGACCTCGGCCGGACGTATGACTACGAGGTCGAGGTCATCGACCTGTACGTGAGCGGCACGGCGGGCGGCGGCCAGCCCTTCTCCTCCACGCTCACCCGCCGCCTCATCGCCGAGGGCGACGTCGCGGGCGCCCACGAGATCCTGGGCCGCCCGCACCGCGTGGAGGGCGTCGTCGTCCGCGGCGCCCAGCGCGGCCGCGAGCTGGGCTTCCCCACGGCCAACGTCGAGACCCTGCCGCACACCGCGATCCCCGCCGACGGCGTCTACGCCGGGTGGCTGCACGCCCAGGGCGAGGCGATGCCCGCGGCGATCTCCGTCGGCACCAACCCCACGTTCGACGGCACCGCGCGCACCGTCGAGGCCTACGCGATCGACCGCGTCGGCCTGGACCTGTACGGCCTGCACGTCGCCGTGGACTTCCTCGCCTACGTCCGCGGCATGGCGAAGTTCGACTCGATCGACGACCTCCTGGTCGCGATGGCGGACGACGTGAAGAAGTCACGGGACCTGGTCGAGGCGGCAAGCGACTGACTCGGGTCCGCGCGGTGACGACGGCCTGAGCGGCAACGATCAGCCCGTCCGGCGTTTGAGGACGAGCCCGCAGGACGATCTGCGGCGCGCCGACTGCAAGGTCACCCCCGGACCGCCGCCCAGTGGCACGCCACCTGCGTCCCCCCGGCGCCCGACAGCACCGGCAGGTCCTTCGTACGGCAGTCCTGCGCCACCCCGGCCCGCTCCGCCTCACCGCCCGCCAGGATCTGGCACCGCGCGTGGAACCGGCACCCGCCCGGCACCCTGGACGGGTCCGGCGGCTCCCCCGTGAGCACCACCGGCTCCCCCTCCGCCTCCGGCAGGACGGACAGCAGGGCCTGGGTGTACGGGTGCTGAGGTGCCGTCAGGACCTGCTCGACCTCGCCGGTCTCCACGATCCGGCCCAGGTACATGACGGCCACCCGGTCGGCGATGTTCCAGGCGAGCCCCAGGTCGTGGGTCACCACGAGCGCGGACAGGCCGAGTTCCTCGCGCAGCCGGAGCAGCAGCGCCAGGATCTCGCCGCGCACGGACGCGTCCAGGGAGGCCACCGGCTCGTCCGCGACGATCAGCTCCGGCTCCAGGACCAGCGCGCCCGCGATGACCACGCGCTGGCGCTGCCCACCGGACAGCTCGTGCGGGTACCGCAGGAAGAACCGCTCCGGCGGCCGCAGCCCCGCCCGGGACAGGGCCGCGCCGACGGCGGCCCGCTCGTCGCCCCCGTACCCGTGGATGCGCAGCCCCTCCGCCACGGCCTCGTACACCGTGTGCCGGGGGTTGAGCGAGCCGCTCGGATCCTGCAGGACGAGCTGGACGCGCTTGCGGTACGCCTTCAGGGCGCGGCCGCGGTAGTCCAGCGGCTTGCCGTCGAAGGTGACGCGGCCGGACGTGGGCGGGACGAGGCCCAGCAGGGAGCGGGCGAGCGTCGTCTTGCCGCAGCCCGACTCTCCCACGAGCGCGACGATCTCGCCCCGCCGGATGTCGAGGTCCACGCCGTCCACCGCGCGCGCCGGGTCGGCGCCCCGGCGCCCGGGAAAGGAGATGCGCAGGTCGGAGGCGGTGAGAAGCGGTGCGGAACCGGTCGGGGGCTCGGTCGGGCCGAGGGTGGCTTCGGTGGTCATGCGCTTCTCCTCGCGGCCGGGCGCCCGGGTGGGCGGTTCATGGCGTACGCCGGGTGGTGCGCGGCGTGGGGCGGTGGCGGGGCGGCGTACGCGGGGCGCGCTCCCCGGCGCCCCCTCCCCGCCCCGGAGGGCGGCGCCGTCCGATGCCCCGTCACGGCGCCCCCTCCACCACCGGAGCCGACGGCCGCGCGCCATCCCCGGCCTCCGGCGCGCCCACGTGCACGCACGCCGCCCGCCGCGCCGGTCCCGCCGCGCGCAGCGCCTGGTCGTCCGTCGAGCAGGACTCGATCGCCTCCGGGCAGCGCGGGTGGAACGTGCAGCCGGACGGCAGCGCCGAGGGGTCCGGCGGGTCGCCGGGCAGGCCCCGGGGCGCGAACCGCGACGACAGGTCCCCGATGCGCGGGAACGCCGCCGACAGCGCCTTGCCGTACGGGTGCCGCGCCCGCTCGTACACCTCCCGCGCCGGACCCTCCTCCACCACCCGCCCCGCGTACATCACCGCGAGCCGGTCGCAGGTGTCGGACAGGACCGCCAGGTCATGGCTGATCATGATCAGGCCCAGGTCCTGCTCGGCCACGAGCTGTTCGATGAGGCGCAGGATCTGCGCCTGGATCATCACGTCGAGCGCCGTCGTCGGCTCGTCGGCGATGATCAGGCGCGGGTCGCAGGCGAGGGCCATCGCGATCATCACGCGCTGGCGCTGGCCGCCGGACAGCTCGTGCGGGTAGGCGTCCGCGCGTGCGCCCGGGAGCCCCACGTGTTCCAGGAGCTCGCGGGCCTTCTTCTTCGCGCCGGCCGGGGTCGCCTTCTTGTGCAGCAGGACGGGCTCGGCGATCTGGTCGCCGATGCGGTGCACCGCGTTCAGGGAGTGCATCGCGCCCTGGAAGACGATGGACGCGCCCGCCCAGCGGACCGCGCGCACCCGGCCCCACTTCATGGTGAGCACGTCCTCGCCGTCGAGCAGGATCTCGCCGGTCACCCTCGTGCCCGCGGGCAGCAGCCGCAGCAGCGCCAGCGCCAGCGTGGACTTGCCGCAGCCCGACTCCCCGGCCACGCCCAGCTTCTGCCCGGCGGCCACGGAGAGGTCGACGCCGCGGACGGCGGCGGCCCCGGACGCGTACGTCACCGTGAGGTCCCGTACGTCGAGCAGGGTCCGCCCGGCGCCCGCGTCGCCCATCGTGGTCTCGGTCGTCTCGGTGGTCAACGGGACACTCCCAGCCTGGGGTTGAGCACGGACTCCACGGCCCGCCCGCACAGCGTGAACGCGAGCGCGACGACGGCGATCGCGATGCCGGGCGGCGCCAGGTACCACCAGTCGCCCGCGCTGACCGCGCCCGCCTCGCGCGCGTCCTGGAGCAGACCGCCCCAGGAGACGACCGTGGGGTCGCCGAGGCCGAGGAAAGCGAGCGTCGCCTCGGTGAGGATCGCGCTGGAGATGACGAGGGTGGTCTGCGCGAGGACCAGCGGCATGACGTTGGGCAGCACGTGCCGGGCCATGATGTGGCCGTGGCCGCCGCCGAGCGCCTGGGCCCGCTCGATGTAGGGCCGGGACTCCACGGCGAGGGTCTGGGCGCGCACCAGGCGGGCCGTGGTCGGCCACGTCGTCACGCCGATCGCGAGGATGACGGTCCACACGGAGCGGTCCATCACGGACGCGAGCGCGATGGCGAGGACGAGCGTCGGCATCACCAGGAACCAGTCCGTGACCCGCATGATGACGGTCGCGTACCAGCCCCGGAAGTGGCCCGCGGTGATCCCCACGACCGTCCCGATGGCCACCGACAGGAACGCCGCGAGCAGCCCGACCGTCAGCGAGATGCGCGCGCCCCACACGAGCAGCGCGAGCAGATCGCGGCCGAACTGGTCGGTGCCGAGCGGGAACTCGCCGGTCGGCGACTGCATGGCCTCGCCCGGCGCCTCTGTCACGCTCTGCGCGTCCGAGCCGACGAGCAGCGGCGCGAACACCGCGGCGAGGGCGATGAGGACCAGCGCGACCAGGCCGAAGACCCCGGCCCGGTGGGTGCGGTACTCCCGCCAGAAGCGGGCCGCGGAGTGCCGCCTGCGCGTCCAGGCGAGGGCGCGCGGGCTCTTCGCCTCCCGCGGGGCGCCCGTCTTCTCGGGCTCCTGCGGCGCGGGGACGGAGGAGGCTGTCTCGGTCGTCATCGGCCCACCCTGGGATCGAGCAGCGGATAGATCACGTCGGCCACCGTGTTCATCAGGATCACCGCCGTCGCGAAGACGAAGAAGAGCCCCTGCACCAGCGGCAGGTCCGGCACGCTGAGCGCCTGGTAGAACAGGCCGCCGAGCCCGGGCCAGGAGAACACCGTCTCGACCAGGATCGCGCCCGCGACCACCGTGCCCAGGTTCACGAACATCAGGGTGACGGTGGGCAGCAGCGCGTTCGGCACGGCGTGCCGCCGCCGCACCAGGTCGTCCCGCAGCCCCTTGGCCCGCGCCGTCGTCAGATAGTCGCTGCCCATCTCGTCGAGCAGCGACGAGCGCATGACGAGCAGCGTCTGCGCGTATCCGACGGCGACGAGCGTGACCACCGGCAGGACCATGTGGTGCGCGACGTCGACGACGTACCCGAACCCGCTCTCGTCACCGCTCTCCATGCCGCCCGTCGGGAACATCCCGGGCAGCGGCCCGACCCCCACGGAGAACGTGATGATGAGCAGAAGCCCGAGCCAGAACGACGGCACCGAGTACAGCGTCAGCGCGAGCCCGGTGTGGAAGCGGTCGCCGAAGCGGCCGTTGCGCCAGGCCGTGCGCGTCCCCAGCCAGATGCCGATGAGCGTGTAGAGGACGTACGCCGTGCCGGTGAGCCACAGCGTCGGGCCGAGCGCCTCCGTGATCTTGTCCATGACGGGCGTGTGGAACTGGTACGACGTGCCGAAGTCCCCGGTGAGGACATTGCCGCAGTAGTCGGTGAACTGCTTCCACACCGGCTGGTCGAGCCCGAACTCCGTGCGCATGGCGGCCAGTTGCTCACTGGAGACCCGCCGTCCGCCCGTCATCTGCTTCACCGGGTCGCCCGGGATGAGCCGGAACAGGAAGAAGCTGGTGACGAGCACGGCGAACATCGAGACGAGGGCGCCGCCGAGCTTGCCCGCGACGTACTGGAGATAGGCGGCCGTGCTGCCCGCCCGGGGGCCGCGGCCCCGGGGACCGGCCGGCACGGCCGGTCCGCCGGAAGCCGCGTCCTTGGCTTCGGCCTCGGCGGCGAGGATCGCCGCCGGATTGCGTTCGCCCCCGGTCATGCGTCACTCGCGGTGTGGGGGGACGTCCGCTTGGCTGTCATCCGCTGGTGTCTCATGCGTTACTCGCGGTCCTCTGCGGTCGAGCGGCGGCGCAGGGCGATCAGGACTCCGCCGCCCGCGAGCACCACCGCGGCGACGGCGATACCGATGATGACACCGGTCGAGCTGCCACCATCGGAAGAACTCTTCCCACTCGCCGGGACCGCCGACCACCAACTCCAATAGCCGTCCTGGCCGTAGATGTTCCCCGCCGCCGACGGCATGGTGGTGATGGACTTGATCTGGTCCGTGCGGTAGGCCTCCACGGCGTTCGGGTACGCGATGACGTTCATGTAGCCCGAGTCGTACAGCCGCGACTGCATCTGCTTGACGAGATCGACCCGCTTGGCCGGGTCGTACTCGGCGAGCTGCTTGTCGTACAGTTCGTCGAACTTCTTGTCGCAGATGAAGTTGTCCGTCGCCGCGCTCTCCTTGGCCTTCTCCGGCAGCGCGGCGCAGGTGTGGATGCCGAGGACGAAGTCGGGGTCGGGGTTGACCGACCAGCCGTCGAAGGCGAGGTCGTACTCGCCCGCGTACCAGGGCACGGACACGTCGTCGAGGCAGTTCACCTTCAGGCCGATGCCGAGGTCGCCCCACCACTCCTTGAGGTACTTGCCGACCGCCTTGTCGTTCGGGTCGGTGGCGTGGCACAGGATCCGGAAGTCGAGCGGCTTGCCGTCCTTGCCGACGCGCTTGCCGCCCTTCTTCTTGTACCCGGCCTCGTCGAGGAGCGCCGCCGCCCGCTTCGGGTCGTAGCGCAGCTCCTGGTCGGCGGAGGGCTTCCAGGCGTAGTCGGAGAAGCGCGGCGGGATGTACCCGGCGCCCTCGACGGCGTTGCCCTGGAACACCTTGTCGACGATCGTCTTGCGGTCCACGGAGAGGAAGAGCGCCTGCCGGACCCGCTTGTCGAGCAGCGCGGGGTGGCCGTCGCCGAACTTCTTGCCGTCGAGCGTGCGCGCGCCGGGGTTCGTGGCCAGGGCGAAGAAGCGGCGGCCCGGGCCGTTGTTCACCTTGATGTCCGACTCGCCCTTGAGGCCGTTCGCCTGAGCGGGCGTCAGCGCGGGCTGGCCCGCGACGAACGACACCTCACCCTTCTTCAGCGCCGCCACCGCGGCGTCCTGGTCCTTGTACGTCTTGAAGACCAGCTCGTCGAACTTCGGCGCGCCGCGCCAGAAGTTCTTGTTGGCCTTCAGTTTCACGTACTGGTCGACCTTGAAGTCGGTGAGGACGAAAGGACCGTTCCCGACGACCGGGAAATCCTTGTCGTTGTTGAACTTGGAGATGTCGTCGACCTTCTCCCAGACGTGCTTGGGCACGATCGGGACGTCGAGCGCCGCCATGGTCGACTGCGGCTTCTTGAGTTCGACGACCAGTTTCGTCGGACTCGGCGCCGTCACCTTCTTGAAATTGGTGACGAAGTTGGAGTTCGCGGTGGCTGTGCCTTCCTTGGACATGATTTTGTTGAACGTCCAGGCGGCGTCCTCCGCCGTGGCCTTCTTCCCGTCCGACCACTTGGAATTCGACCGGATGGTGTACGTCCAGGTGAGCTTGTCCGCCGACGGCTCCCACTTCTCGGCGAAGGCCGGGATCGCGTGGTTGTCCTTGGCGTCGTAGTTCGTGAGGTACTCGTACGTCAGCCGGTGGATGCTGGTGCTGAGCAGGCGCTGCGCGAGGAACGGGCTGAGCGAGTCGACGCTCTGCGCCACCGCGATGGTGAGGGTCTTCTTGCCGTCGTCCTTGGCCTCTGCCTGCTGGGGCGCCGGGTTGAGGGGGGTCGCCAGGCCCGCGGTGAGCGTGAAGGCCGCGGCCGCGGCGGCGAGGAGGAGGCGGGGGCGGCGGCGCTTCCGTGCGGTGGCCGCTCGGGCCTCTGATGATGGCCGTGTTCTGCCGTGCTGATCTTTAGTGTCCATGGATCGGTGACCTCGCGTCATCGCTTGCGCAGAGATGGCTGGTTACGGCTACGTGATCAAGGAACGTCAGGTGGTTGATGTGTGTGTATCAGCGCCGGTCATCGCGCGTCAACGGCCGGTGAACCCCATGTGGCCTGCGGAAATAACGAGTTGACCGGGAATTCATCCGCATTGGTCAAGACCACTGACGCCGTGCTGGCCAGAGAGTGGCACGCAAAAGCGCCCCGCCTTTTCGCTGGCGGGGCGCTTGCGCGGTTCCGGTGTGTTTCCTGGGGTTTCCGGGAGGGGGTGGTTACTGCTGCTGGGGCGGCTGCGGCTGCTGGTGGGGGTTGCCGGGGGCGGCCGGTTGCTGGTGGGGCTGGCCCGGGGCGGACGGCTGCCAGCCCTGCGGGCCGGTGGCCGGTGGCTGCGGCTGCTGCGCGCCCTGCTGCGGGACGGTTCCGTACGGCTGCTGCGCGCCTTGCTGCGGCGTGGCCTCGTACGGCTGCTGCCCGCCCCCGGGATACCCCTGACCCGGCAGCGGCGGGGCGACCCGCGGCGGCGGGTTGCCGTCCGACGTCCAGAGCCCCTGCGCCTGCTGCGCCCGTACGAAGTCCTCGGCCACCATCGCCGAGAGGTTGAAGTACGCCTCCCGCACCTTCGGCCGCATCATGTCCAGATTGACCTCGGCCCCGGCCGCCAGGTGCTCGTCGAAGGGCACGACGACGACGCCCCGGCAGCGCGTCTCGAAGTGGGACACGATGTCCTCCACCTTGATCATCTTCCCGGTCTCGCGGACCCCGGAGATGACGGTGATGGACCGCGAGACGAGGTCGGCGTACCCGTGCGCGGACAGCCAGTCCAGCGTCGTGGACGCGCTGCTCGCCCCGTCCACGGACGGCGTGGAGATGATGATCAGCTGGTCGGCGAGGTCGAGCACCCCGCGCATCGCGCTGTACAGCAGGCCGGTGCCGGAGTCCGTCAGGATGATCGGGTACTGCTTGCCGAGCACGTCGATCGCGCGCCGGTAGTCCTCGTCGTTGAACGTCGTGGACACGGCGGGGTCGACGTCGTTGGCGATGATCTCCAGGCCGGACGGCGCCTGCGAGGTGAAGCGCCGGATGTCCATGTACGAGTTGAGGTACGGGATCGCCTGGACCAGGTCGCGGATGGTCGCCCCGGTCTCGCGCCGCACGCGCCGCCCGAGCGTACCGGCGTCCGGGTTGGCGTCGATGGCGAGGATCTTGTCCTGCCGCTCACTGGCCAGCGTCGAGCCGAGCGCGGTCGTCGTGGTCGTCTTGCCGACGCCGCCCTTGAGGGAGATGACCGCGATGCGGTAGCAGGACAGGACGGGCGTACGGATCAGCTCCAGCTTGCGCTGGCGCTCGGCCTCCTCCTTCTTCCCGCCGAACTTGAACCGCGACCCGCCGCCCGCGGGACGGCTGCTCTTCGCCTTCTGCTTCTTGTTGTTGAGCAGCCGGTCGGAGGACAGCTCCACGGCGGCCGTGTACCCGAGGGGCGCGCCGGGGTTGGTCCGCTCCCGCTGATCGTGCTGCACGGGCTGCGGCCAGGCGGCACCGGCGCGGGGGTCGACGGGGGCCTGGGGCATCTGAGGCGCTTGGGGTGCCTGGGGCATCTGGGGTGCTTGGGGTTGCGCCTGCGGTTGTGCCTGTGCCTGTGCCTGTGGTTGCGGCTGGGGTGCTTGGGGCTGCGGGAGCTGGGCGTGCGGGGTCTGGGGCTGCACGGCCTGCGGCTGCTCCGGGGCGGGAGGCGTGGGCTGCTGGCCGAGCGGGTTCGGGAACTGGGCCTGCTGGAAGGGGGGTTGGGCCTGGGGTTGCGCGGGCTGCTGGTAGGGGCCGCTCGGCTGCTGCCCCGGGATGTGCGGCTGCTGCGGCTGCGCGTCCTGCGGGGGCTGGGCCTGAGGAGGCTGGGCCTGCGGCTGGGCGGCTTGGAACGGTGCCGTCTGCTGCGGGGGTACGGGAGCCGGGGGCGCGGCTTGCGGCTGGGGCTGTGGCTGGTGGGGCTGGGCTGCCTGCGGTGCTTGGGGTTCGTGCGTGTGGGGAGCCTGAGGGGCGGCTGTCTGAGGAGCGGCCGTCTGAGGCGGCTGGGGGAAGCCGTAACTGCCCTGGGGGGTGGGGGAGTTGACTCCGGGTGCGGGGGTCGGGGTCGGCGCCGGGAAGCCGTAGCCGCTCTGCGGGGGAGCGGGGGTCTCGGCGGGCTGTGTGGGCGCCGGGAACCCGTACCCGCTCGGCGGGGGAGTGGGCGTCTCGGGGACCGGGGCGGGCGCGGGCGTCTGCGCGGTGGGGACGGCCGGGGGCGTGGGCGCGGGCCAGGCCTGCGGGGCCGAAGGCTGGGGCTGCGGCTGGTGGGGCTGCTGGTCCTGGGCGACGGGGGCCGGGGCTTGGGCCGGGGCCGGCGTCGGGGCCTGGGTCGGCGCGGGCCACTGCGGGGCGGAGGTGGGGGCCGCGGGCTGGAACGCGGGCGGCAGGGGCGGGAGCCCGGCCTCGGGGGCGGGCGGCGGGGTCCAGGCGGGCGGGGTGGAGTCTTGTACGTCGTGGAGGTCGGCGGGGGGCTTGGGGGTGGGGTCCACCTTGGGGGTCGGCGTCACGTCGGCCGCGGGCTCGGGCTTGGGGGCGTCCTGGGGCTCGGCCTCGGGGGTCGGTGTCAGGTCGGCCTCGGGGGCGGCAGCGTCGGCTTCGGCCTCGGCCGGGGTGCCGGACTTTGGCTCGGCGCCCTGGTCGTCGCCGCTGCTGGAGCGAGGGTCGGCGCCGAAGGAACCGGCGACGAGGGCTGCGGCGAGCGAGTCGAAGTCGGAAGCCGGGTCGGTGCTGGTGCTGGTGCTGGTGCTGGTGCTGGTGCCTGTGCCGGAGCTGGTGCTGGAGTCGACGTCGGAGCCGGGGTCGACGTCAGAGTCGGAGCCGGAGTCGGAGTCGGAGTCGGCGACTGGGCCGGAGCCGATGCCGGAGACAGAGCTGGCGTCGGCGTCGGATTCCACGTCGGAGACGGCCTCGGCGGACTGCCCCGCGACCTCACGCCCGTCCTCGTCCCCGGTCCTCTCGACCACAGCACCGGAAGCCGACCCACCGACGAGTTCCTCATCGGAGCCAACAATCGCAGCGTCGACAACCGCGCCATCGGCACCCGCACCCTCGGCAGCCGAACTCTCGCCGACCGCACCGGAGTCGACCGCACCCGAGTCGGTCAGGCCTGAGTCGACCGCACCCGAGTCGGTCACGCCCGATTCGCTCACGCCCGAGTCGACCGCACCCGAGTCGACCGCACCCAAGTCGCTCAGACCCGAGCCAGCCGATCCACCCCCCGCGTCGACCTTCTCCTCGGCACCCTGGGCATCCCCCGACGCACGTTCAGCGTCCCGCTCGGCCATCTCACGCCGCAGCGCGGCAGGGGAGAACCGCATGGTGGCACCGCTCTCCAGGTCACCACCGCCCAGGTCGTCACCCCCGAGGCTCTCGGCGACGGGAGCGGCGGCCTGGCCCTTGTCGGAGTCCCCGGCACCCGAGGCGTCCCCGCTCCCGGCACCCACACCACGTACAGGAACGGAGGAAGCGACTCCCGCGACGGCCCCGCCCCAGTCCGCCACGCCCCCGGAGGCCGGAGGGGTCACGGGCGGGGCGGGCGGAACGGCAGGAGCCGTGGGCGGTGCGGGCGGAGCGGGCGGGGTGATCGGCTGCCCCGTGGGCGGCGCGAGCTGGAACCCGCTGCCGACCGGAAGCTTCGGCACGGCGCCGGCAGGAACACCGGAAGGTGCCCCGGACCCCCCGGAACCCGTACCCCAGGATCCAGCCGAAGCCTCGGAGGAGCCCCCGGCGGCACCGGACTCGGCAGGAGCAGCCGCATCCGCGGCCGCACCCGGAACGGAACCGGCCGAAGACGTAGGCGAGGAAGGCGTAGGCGAAGAGGAAGCGGACGCGTCACCGGAGCCGGAGGCGTCACCAGAGCCAGGGGTGGTGGCGGCGGGCGACGCGGACGGCGTCTCCCCTGCGCTGCCGGACGCGTTCTGCGTGTACCAGGCGGGCGGCGCATAGTCGATGGTGAACTCGCCCGTTGTCTCGGCAGCGGACTCCGCGTCGGACTGATCGTCGACGGGTGTGTCCCAGCCGCCGCGGATCTTGTCCCGATCGCTGTTCACAATGCCTCCTGGTGTGGTCGAGCACGTTCGTGCCGTGGTGGGAGGCGACCGTTCCTGTCGTCCGATCCGCCTGGCTCTCCCCGAGTGAGGGACGCGCGCACCCCGCGTACGGGTTCTGGCGTCGCCCTTGTCCCAGCCTAATCACCAAAAGCACCAGCACGGCAGGCCAGTCCGTCCCCCGGTCGGCGACCGTTACGTCACGCCTCACTCAAGTCCGGTCAACTCCCGTCAAACCACACGGACAAACCGCCCAACCACCCCCGAACCCCACAAACCCCATGCCCACCGTCGGACTGCCGGTCGCCCTGAAACCCCTCCGCCCCCTCCACGCCCCCCGATCCCTCAATCCATCCGCCGAGCCGCCCCAAGCAGCCCGATCTCCGCGTCGGTGCCCTGAGTCATCACGTACTGCCGGTCCCGCTCGGCGCACCACAGCGTCACCCCGTCGGCGAGCGTCGGCAGCGAGTCCACGTCCCCGCGCGGCAGCCCGAGGGAGCGCCCGATCTGCGTGGCCTCGTCGGGCGAGACCCGCTGCACCCCCACGAGCCGCGCCTGCCGGATCAACCGGGGTGCCACGGGGCTGAGATAGGGCAGCAGCGTCAGCACGGACTGCCAGGGCCCGGACACCACCCGCCCCCGAGGCGGCCGCATCCCGCAGTCCCGCACCACGAGCACCGGACTCCCGGCCGTCGCCCCCTGCGGCGGCACCCGCCCCACGTCGTGCACGGACATCCCGGCCTGCCCGACCCCCAGGGCCTGCACCAACTGCGCCCAGGCCTGCGCCCGCCCGGTCTCGACGGCCACCCGTGCCCCCGTGGCGGCGGCCCGCAGGGCGATCACCTGGGCGGTCCAGAGGCCACCGATGAGCAGGACGTCGTACGGAGTGGGGCGGTTCACGCCGAGCACGGCCGGCTGCCCGGCGGCGTCGGCGCCTATCACCACGCCGTCGTCCCCGATGGGCAGCGCGAGCAGGTCCACCTCCTCGGCGGAGAGCGCGTGCCGCCGGTGCCGGGGGCCGAGCAGCCCGAACCCTGTCCGCAGGACCTCGCGGAGACCGTTCGGAGACGGAGACGGAGGGGGAGTTGGGGACGGACCCGGTGCGGGAGTCGGTGTCCGCATCGGCCCCGGCGGCGGACCCATGGTCGGCGCGGCGGGACCGCGCGGCGCCGGGGGAGACGACGGAACACTCATCAGCGCGTGCCTCCCAGCGGCAACGTGGCGAGCATGGCGGGCAGTTGCTCCCGGTCGAGCCGCAGCAGGCCCGTCCCGGTGTGGCGCGCCGCGTGCTCCAACGCGCGCCGTGCCGCGACCAGTTCGGCGTCGCTCCGGCCGGTCACCCGCATATGGGCGCGCAGCGACACCGCCTGCCGCTCGTCGCGCGCCAGGGTGAGGCTGAACGTCGTGGCCAGCGTGGGCACCGCCGTGAGCAGGGACACCAGCTGCGGCAGCGAAGGCCCGCCGCCCGGGCCGCTCAGGCGCGGCCAGCGTCGTACCCAGTACGTCGTGTGCCGTCGGTTGTCGCAGCGCCAGGCGCGCTGGGACTCCTCGGTCCTGCGCGCGGGCGGCGCGTCCCCACCGGCCTGTGCCATCGCCAGCGGGTTGGCGCAGGCGGACGTGGCGACGGCGGCCGTCAGCTCGTCCTCGGTCAGCAGCGTCGCCCGGAATCCCGCCCCCGTCAGACGGCTCGCCAAGTGGTCCGCGGCCCGCACCGCGCACTTCTGCGCCCCGACGAGTCCGCCGCCCCGGGCGGCCACGGCCTCCGGGCACCGCTCCGGGTCGAGCTTCAGGGCTATCCAGGTGATGCGCACCGCGGGGGCGCCGGTCTGCGCCTGCAGCGGCGCGTAGTTGCTGACGGCCACCGACTGCTGCGGCAGATGCAGCGCGGGCGCGGGCTGCGTGTGCAGTACGACCTGCGCCGACTCCAGGCGGATCCCGTCGACTTCCAGGGTGTCGCGCACCAGGCCGATCGGCAGTGGCTGCCGCGTCCGCTCCGCCCGCAGGGCCGTCGCGTCCGACTCCACCTGCAGGACGACGGTCAGGAAGCTGCCGTCGCCGATCATCCCGACGGGCCGCCGGTCCTGGTCCTTACCGCGGCTGTACGCGTACGTCCGCAGCGAGGGGTCGCACTCCACGGCCGGCGCGAGCCCCGGCTCCGTGCCGGGCGGCACAGGAGTGGCGGCCGCGCGGCGCCTTCGGGCACGCAAGGCCCATGCGGCCGCGAGCAGTTCGGGCAACGAGCGCCCCCGTCGCCGTACCACCGCGAGCAGAAGGAGCGCTGCCGCGACCGCGCCTGCCGGAACGAGCGCCATCGGTGACACCACCCAGGCGGCGAGCAGCAGCGCCGCCGACACCTCCACCAGCGCCAGTTGTCGCAGCCGCAATGAACCGGCGCGCCCGGAACGGAACTTCAGGTGGTGCACCACCGTGCCGCCGTCCGGCGCCTGGCCGGAGGTCGTCGGCGGCCGCGCCCGCGTCGCGGAAGCCGTCATCCCAAACCCCCCGAATCTCCCGAAATACGGTGCACGGCAAGCCTCTTGAGGCTCCAGAACCTTACCCGCCCCACACGCGTGATTACTCAACAGGCATAGTAGGAGCTCGGTCTGACAACGAGCGAGGGGGGACGCCGACCCCCGGCGCTGCACAGGGGGGACGCGGACAGTCATGGCATCACGGCGCGACGAACTCAACGCCTACACGTTTGCGAAGCGTCGTACGCTCGCTGCCTTCATCCAGCCGACACCCTCGGGCTCGGAGGAAAGTGCCCCGCGACCACTGCGCGGCGTGCTTCCCGGGATCGTCGTCGGGGTGATCGTTCTGGCCGTTTTCGGCGCCTGGGGGATGCTCAAGCCCGCGGCCAAGCCCGGCTGGGACACGCCGAAGGAACACGTGATCATCGCGAGCAAGTCCACGACCCGGTACGTGATCCTCAAGACCGACGGCAAGCGGCAACTGCACCCCGTCCTCAACATGGCGTCGGCGAAGCTCCTCCTGGACGCCGACAAGGGCGAGGTCATCAAGGTCTCCGAGTCCGTCCTTGACAAGGGCAGGATCCCGCGGGGCGCGACCATCGGCATCCCGTACGCCCCGGACCGGCTGCCCGCCGCGTCCGAGGCCGGTGCCGCCAAGCGCTGGGCCGTCTGCGAACGCCCCGCGGACGGCGAACGCGCCATCCAGAAGGCCGCGTTCGTCCTGGCGGCGCGCGACCAGGACAGGACCGAGGGCGGCGAACGGCTGCGCGGCGGCGAGCTGTTGTACGTCGTCGGCCCCGACAAGGTGCGCTACGTGGTCGACGCGCGGGGCACCGCGTACCGCGTCCCCTCCAAGAACGAGAAGCTGCTGCGCGCCCTCGTACGCTTCGCCCGGGAACCGCAGCGGGTGTCCCGGCAGTGGCTGGCGACCCTGCACCGCGGCCACCTGATCTACTTCCCGAAGGTGGAGGGCACCCCCGGAGCGGACGCCGGGGTGGCCGACCTCCAGGAGCCGGGCGTCAACAAGGTCGGCATGGTGCTCAGGGCCCCCAACGCGGACAAGAAGCAGTACTACGTAGTGCTGCCCGGACGCGTCGCCCCGGTCTCCGACTTCACGGCGCACCTCCTGCTCGCGAGCCCCGACCTGGTCCGCCTCGGGCAGGAGGCCAAGGCGCGGGACGTCAGCCCCGGAGCGATCAGCCCCGTCAAGGAGGAGTTCGGCGCCCAGCACGAATGGCCGCGCTCCGCGCCGTCCCCCGCCAACGAGGCCTCCACCGCGCGCGGCAGCCGTAACACCGTCTGCAACGTCCTGCGCCACGTCGACGGCGACAGCGGCAGGACCACGCTGAGCACCTGGGCGGGCACGGACTTCCCCGCTCCCCTCCCCGCCGGTTCGTCGAGTGCGTACGTCACGCCCGGCTCGGGCCAGCTGTACCGGCAGTTCCTCGGCCGGGGCACGAAGACGGGCGGCGACTTCCTCGTCACCGACACGGGTCTGCGGTACGCGATGCAGTCCAACAGCGACAGCGCGACCGACGACGCGGGCATCGGCACCAGCGCCAAGGAGCGCGAGGAGCGCAAGGAGCGCGAGGAGCAGCAACAGGAGGCGGAACAGGCGCGCACCCGCCTCGGCTACGCCGACGTGGACGTGGCCCCGGTGCCCGTGGCCTGGTCCAGGTTCCTGCCGACGGGTCCGCGCCTGTCCACGGCCGCGGCACGGCAGCCACAGGGTTCGTAGGGGGAGTCACTGATGCCCACAGTGCCCTCGACACGCCTGCCCTCGCCCTTGGCGCCGCCGCGTGTGCGCAGGGCCGGGGCGGCTGTGGCCGTAGCCCTGGCCGTCGCGGCGACGACGGCCGCCCCCGCGGCGGCGGCACCGCCGACCAAGTCCCCGTCCTCGGACCGGTGCGAGTTCCCCAACAAGCCGTACGCGGGCCGCCCATGGGCGCTCCAGCGGGTCCTCCTCGACGAACTGTGGCGCCAGTCCACGGGCAAGGGCGTGAAGGTCGCGGTGATCGACACCGGCGTCGACGTCAAGAACCGCCAGCTCAAGCCCGCCGTCGACGTGTCCAAGGGGCGCAACTATCTCCCCAGGAACCTCAAGGACGACGACGGCAACAAGATCAAACGGGGCAAGGAGAACGGCACGTCGGACCTGGTCGGCCACGGCACCCGCGTGGCCGGCATCATCGCGGCCCGCCCGGCGAAGGACACCGGCTTCGTGGGCCTCGCACCCGACGCGACGATCATCCCGATCCAGCAGAATGACGCGGAGGGCCACGGCGACACCGCATCCCTCGCCCGCGCCATCGACTACGCGGTGGACGCCGGAGCGGAGATCATCAACATCTCCCAGGACACGGCGAACGCGGTGCGCCCCGCGCAGCACCTCGAGGACGCGGTGAAGCGAGCCGTCGCGAAGGGCCACCTGATCGTCGCCTCAGCGGGCAACGACGGCTTGGGCGGCAACGTCAAAAGGACGTACCCGGCGTGGTACGAGGGCGTGCTCGCGGTGGCGTCGTCGGACCGCAACAACGAACGCGCCCCCTTCTCCCAGTCGGGCGACTTCGTGGACGTCGCGGCGCCGGGCGTCGACATGATCTCCACGGTCCCGCTGGGCGGCCACTGCTCCGACAACGGCACGAGCTTCTCCGCCCCGTACGTCACCGGCGTGGCAGCCCTCATCAAGTCCAAGCACAGGGACTGGACCCCCCGCCAGATCACCGCCCAGATCCAACAAACAGCCGAACGCTCGACGTCCGGCCACGACCGCCTGGTCGGCTGGGGCGTAGTCGACCCCGTCCGCGCCCTCACCGAGGACGACCACCCGATCGAACGCCCCATCCCCCACGAGGGCGTACGACGCGGCAAGGCCCCGACCGCAGCCAAACTCCACCTCGGCGAGACGGCCGAGGAACGCACGGCCCGCATCGCCACGTATGTCGCCGTGGGCGCTGTGGTCGTGGTGGCGGGGCTTGGTGGGGCGGGGGTGGCTTTGCGGGATGCGCGGCGGAGGCGGGGGAGGGGAACGTGAGGCTGAGGGAGGGGAACCCGGGTGCCTCTTACGGCTTGGAGGACTTGGATGGCTTGGGGTGGCAGGCCTTCGATTGTTCAACCATCTTTGTGTAGGTCTTGATGAGTTTCCCCATGGAGCGGGAGTCCTCGCGGTCGCGAGTAAACGACTGAATTGTTGTGAACAAGCGCTGCTCGGGATGCGCTGGATCAGCACAGTTCTTGGTTCTGCCGGTTGCCCCTGCGCCTGCGTACAGGTATTGGTCGTTCTCTGTCACCTGGTCCGGACTCCTCCGGACAGATGATGGGGCTGCGAAACGCAGACCCTCTCTTTCCGGCAGCCACTCCTGGTCGGCGAATAGCGCTACTTTGCTCTTGTCTACGATTACGGTGCATCGCTCGGTCCCTCCGTCAGGAAATGTTCGATGCATGGATACCCGGTCTCCAGGCGGCAAGAACGGTGACAGCAGATCGGAGTTGACGGCCACACCGCACAAGGAGTTCGGTGCCGCATAGTTCCTTTCCTTGCGGTCGCCTTCTTTCGAACATCCTGCAAGCGCAGCTCCCAGGAGCATCACGACTCCCCCAATGGTGGCTCGCTGGAGTTGACGTGAAAGTGCAACCCGATTGCGATGGAGACTCAAGAGGGGGTCCTCCCTTTATTTGGTTGCCCTAAATTTCCGTCTTGAGGTCTGATGCCATTGCGTTCACGCTCGACTCTGAAAATGTGAATCCACGTCTTGCCGCGCCTCGGGCCCATTCCCCTACATCGGGGAGATCGGTCCTCCGATGTTCTTTGGCTGCCTTTTCTGCAGCAGTCTCGGTGTACTGGGTGTTTTCCTTCATTCCGGCATCCCAGGACTCGCCCATGATGAGCCCGGCTTCCCCTTTGGCTTTTCCTTCTGCGTTCCTGAACAGATCCTCTAGAACTGCGCTGGTCACCGTCTCGGCCACTCCTCCGACTACTGCCCCGCCCACCGGGCTGGCGATGTAGGAGGTTCCCACACCGATGCCAGTTCCGATACCTCCAGAGATTCCGTCCTTCCATCGGGCAACGGATTCCTCGTAGGCTTGGTCCTTTTCTGCGGCTTCTCCTGCGACCGCCTCCGCCCGCCCTTGGGCCAGGGTTCCCGCCACTTCGCCAGATCCATTGGCCACGTTCTCGACAACGAACTGCGGATCCTTGGCGTAGCGCTGATCCGCAGGAAGGGACGGGTCCAGGTGGTGGGCCATCAGTTGTCCCATGTACGACTTCTGCCCGACTTCCACCGCCGCGTAGCCCTCGGGGTGCTGACCCACGGTGAAGAGGAAACGAGTCACGTCGCGGTGCTGGAACTCCGCCGGCTCGCCGACGATCGGGAAGAGGCGGTTCGTATCCCCGTCCGAATCGTTGGTCATCGCTCGGTTCATGTCGTGCAGGTACTCAGAAGCCATCTGCCCGAAGCTGTCTGCCATGTATGGGTGCTCACTGAGTAGCGTGTTCTCCTTGGAGACCGCGGAGACGACGCTTTCCATGAGCTTGGCTTGTTCCGCGGTGTGCGGTGGCGTGTCGGCCGTGGGAAGCTCGCCCGCTGGATGTCCGGTCGTGGCCGCCTCGAGTGCCAGCGCCAGATTGTTCCGCCCGGTGCTGCTGGTCTGCCCGTCGGAGCCTTCCTCAACGGGCCAGTCCCGCTTTTCGAAGAGGTACTGAAAGTTCGAGACGTCTGCGTCCTGTCCGCTTCCCTTCGACATGAAAGTGTCGTTGAGGAATGGGGTTGCCGCGCCAGGACTGTTCGACAAGCCCTTCAGGAAACCCGTCATGGGATCCCAGCCCGTGTCACTTCCGGTGCGGTTGAGGTACGGCGAATTGGGCGTGCGCTGCCACGCGCCTCGCTCGCCGTTGTCGGTCAGCCGCTTCTCGGTCTCCATGAGCGCGGTGCCGTAGCTGTGCAGAAAGCTGTCGTCGTAATCGCCCCAGCGCATGAGGTTGCTCATGACCTGGAAGCCAAGGGGGCCGCTGTTGGTACGCACGGGCTGGCTGCCCTGGTCCACCATCTGGCGCGTCCAGTCCACCATCCCCGCGGAATCACTCTGCGTGGCCGACGCGAGGGTGAGGCTCAGATACTTCTGGAGCTCTCCGAACTTGCCCTGACGGCTGTCGTTCAGGTCGGGGTTGACCCCGGGTTCATTGATCCCGGCCCAGAACTCCAGCGTCCCCTTCGCACCGAGCTTCGTGGCGAAGCGTTCCGAGAAGAGCGGATCGTCTGCGTACTTCTTCAGCCCTGAGTGGAGCGCGTCGAACTCCCTGACCGTGAGGTCCTGAGGATCCTTCCTGGCGAGTTTCGACAGCTCGTCAGCCTTCTCGACCGCGGCGACCGCGCCGTCCCGGTCCTTGTAGCTCGCGTCGGTGAAGCCGTACGTGCTCTGGTCGGCGAGCGCCTTGAGGACCTTGCTCGCCGAGCTGTCGCTCTCCGTGGCGTCATCGAGGATCCGCTGGATCTCGTCGCGCAGCGCGGTGACGTCACCCTCGCTGTGGTCGGGAAGGTCGGTTCCCTTCCCGGCCCGGTCGGGGTGGATGTTCAACCGTACGGTGAACCCCCCGTCGCCGACGGGGGCGACCGTCAGGTTCTTCCTCATCCCGCGCTCGATGGCGTCGTTGAGCCGATGGTGATGGCGCTTCAGCTCGTCCCGGGTGTCCAGCAGAATCCGATGGATGGACTTGGCCTGCGTGTGGGCGTCCTTGAACTCTCCGGCGGTCTTGCCGATGAACTCTTTCGAGACGGTGGCGTTGACGCCTGCCCACTGAGCCCTGTTCGCCGCGGACCGAAGGCCTTTGTCGGCGTCGCTCTTCAGTCTCTCCAGGGTGCCCACCAGGGTCGACCAGTCGTCGACAGCGTCGTTCAGGGACGCGAAGTCGGCGAAGCGGAGCGCGTCGAGGTCCATCGGTTGTCCTTCAGTCGTCTTTCTGCTTCTTCGGCGGCAGGTACACCGGGTTCTTGTCTCCGGGCCTGCCGACCCGTTCGTCGAAGCCCGCGTCGAGTACGTCGATGCGGCTCAACTGCCGTCCGATGTGCTGCTCGTCGCCCTGGTGCAACTTCTTCGTCACGCGCATGTGGTTCGAGATGTGGGCGCAGGCGTCACGGAGCGAGTTGAGCTGCTCCTCCCAGCGCTCGGCGACGTGCTGGAGCCCGCCGCCGAGCGCGAACCCTTGCCGGGTCAGGTCTCCCGCGGCCTGCTGACTGCTGGGCACCGCCACCCGCCCCTTGCTGCTGAGCCGGTCGAAGAGGTCGAAGGCATGCTCGCCGATCTTCGCCAGATCGGCCTGGTGGACCCTCAAATCCCCGTACGACCCCGGCGCCGCGCCCGGGGGGCCACCCATACCCGGCTCAACTTGGTTGAGTTGCATCTGCGTTGACTGACGCTCCGCAGCCTGCGCCTTGAGCTGCTCCCACTCTTCCCACGCCATGGGCGGGTTCCTTCCCCCGGTGCGAACGGTGAGGACTGTACGGACAGTGGCTCACTGTGGACGGCAGCCTTCCGCGTCAACGTACCAACTCGCCGGAACAACCCCTGAGTTGTCCGGATCTCGACCCCCGCAAGAGTGAATTTGACCGCCACGGAGACCGCTCGCAGCGTGCCTTCGGGTGCGGGGCGCATGCGGGGATCCTCTGCTGGCTGATTTGCAACTGCTCTGACGCAAAGCCCAGTTGGATGTCACTCACCGTGTGGCTAAAGTGACGATGGTGGGGTGTGCAATCACCGGCCGTCGGCAATCTCATGACCGTCAAGGCCTGCTGCAACCGCACGCCGAGGGCAACGGGGATTCGGGGATGGGGGCATCGTGCTCGAGGACGGGTACAGGGGGGCACCACCACCGGGTGGCGCTGACATCAAGCGCGGCCTGGAGGCGTTGAAGAAATTCCGGCGGCGCATCGACACGCTGCTCACGGAGTTCGAGGGGTCGGACGGAGGTTCGTCCAAAGTCGGCCACCAGAAGGTCGCCCGCGCCTCCTTCAGCGGCCAGGCGGCCCCCTTCCCCGAGGCGGACGGCCTCTACGCACAGTACGACCGGGTGCACGAGCGGCTCACCTCGCTCTCGAAGATGCTCGGCCACCAGATCGAGGCCATGGGCATCGCCGTGCACGGCGCGGACGTCGGCTTCGACAACCTTGAGGACGACCTGCGGCAGCGCTTCTGGTCGATCCAGACGTCGGTCCAGCGCGAGCAGGAACCGACCGGGCGCGAGCGGGTAGGCAAGCCCGACGAGCAGGGCGGCCACGGCAGCGACAAGTCCGACTCGGGGTGGAAGCTGTGAGCTTCGAAAGCCACCGACTCAACGACATGATCGACCTCGTCGAGCACGCGAATCCGGCCGACCTGGAGAGCGCGGGCGAAGCCCTGAAGAAGGCACGCGACGCGATCGCCGTGGCGGCCCGCGAACTCGGCGACCACATCGACCGGGTCGACTGGGAGGGCGAGGCGGGCCAGGCCTTCCGCAAGTGGGGCAAGAAGCTCGTCAAGGAGACACACCAGCTCTCCGACTTCGCCGACACCGCAAGCGTCCAGATCGCCTCGGCCGGGGCGGGGCTGGCTTCCGTACGCAGCTCCATGCCGCCGCGGGACACGCGCGCCGACCCGAAGGCCGTGGAGGACATCCCCTCTCCGAAGAGGGTGGACGGCAACGCGGCCTACGAGGCCGCGGTCAAGTCGGAGAAGCACCGGCAGGAGGCGATCAACCAGATGAATCGGTTGGCGTCGTTCTATCGGGTGTCCCAGCACGAGATGGCGGGGCAGGAGGCGCCTACGTTTTCGGTTATGCCGGATGTGGGGGTGCCGCGGCCGAAGCAAGTGTATGGAATCGAACCTGGCGATAAGTGGAAGCAGATGGTGCCCCCTGGTGCGGCTGTCGGGGCTGATGCCTCGTCGACGCCTCAAGGTGTGGCTGATCCTGTGTCGCCGGATCCCTCGGGCTCGGGTCGGACCTCGCCGTCCGGCAACGACTACTCACGTGGTCCGATCGCGCTCCCGGACCGGCCAGCCGGTCCGGGGTCTGTCGGCACAGAGATTGACAGCGTCGACCCACTGCCCCCTCAGAAGATCATCAGTCCGGCGCCTGCCTCGCCGCCACCGGCACCTGCTCCAACGACCATCGACGGCGGACCTCCTCCACTGCCTGGCGGTGGCCCTGTGAGGCGACCGCGAGACGGCCCCGATCCCCGGGCGCCCCGTCGCGGAGGCGATGGGAAGTTGGCGTTGCCCGAGCAGGGGCGAACAGGCGTTGGACGGACCAAGGAGCCGTTTGGGCTGCCTGGGCGCGGCCCTTCCGGCCCAGGCCCGACAGGGCGTACGGGGCCGGTGCCTCCGGCCCGGGGCCCCAGTGGTCCGACGACGTCTGTGCCTTCGCCGATGGGGCGAGGCATCTCAGGCGGCACACCGCAGCCTCGTGGCCTGCCGGGTCCGCGCCCCGCTGTTCCGGGCATCACCGGCACACCACGGTCCGACGGTGTCTTGGGTGGTCGGCCTGCTCCCGCACCGGCAGCGGGAGGCCCGGCCGGTTCGAGGAAGCCCCCGGGAGCTGGCCACGGGCAGCGCGGTGTTGTGGGAGCTGCGCCCCAGGTCCCGGGAGGCAGGGGCCAGATGTCACGTCGTCCCGTCGGCAACCCTGACGGTGTGGTCGGTACACCTAAGGGGCGTACGCCTGCTGCTGGAGGTCGCGGGAACGGATTCACCGCGGGCGGCACGGGGCTGGTACGCGGAGCTGCGACCAGCCGCCGACGCGAACCTGGAGAGAACGAGGCCGCCCAGCGGCCCGACTACGTGGTCGAGGAAGACGAGACACATCTGCCTGGTGCAGGGCGGCACGTGCCGCCAGTTATCGGTCAGTGACGAGTAAGGGCGTGCAGGGCGTGGAGTCAGCAATGGGTCGACACGGGGGCGGGACCGGGCTGTTCGCGGGACGTGCGAGGCGCTGGACCGTCTCGACGGGCTCGGCGGTCAGCGCGCTCGCTCTGCTGTCTGTGGGGTTGGCGCCGAGTGCGGTCGCAGACGATGCGCAGTCGAAGCAGTGGTACTTGGATGCGATGGGTGCCGAGGAGCTGTGGGACGTCAGCACCGGCGAGGGTGTCAAAGTCGCAGTTGTCGACACCGGCGTGGCAGAGACGCCTTCTCTCAAGGGCCGTGTGCTCGCCGGCAAGGACGTGACAGGCCTGAAGGGCGGAGCCCTGGACGACTATCGCGGCCACGGAACCACGATGGCGGAGCTGATTGTCGGGTCTGGGCGGGGAGGGGGCATCAGGGGACTGGCGCCGGGTGCCAAAGTCATCTCCTTTCGGCTCACCCTGACGGGTGCCCAGGGCAAGGACAAGGGCGCGAAAAGCAGCGAACGTGACGGTGAGGCGATTCGGGCCGCTGCGGACAGCGATGCGCGGATCATCAATATGTCCTTCGGCTCTGAGTTCATGCACCCGGCTGAGGAAGAAGCGGTGAAGTACGCAGCATCAAAAGGGAAGCTGATGTTCGCCAGCGTCGGAAACGATGCGCAGAAGAAGAACTTCATCGGCTATCCGGCGGCGTACCCCAACGTCACAGGCATCTCTTCCGCAGACAAGTCGGGCAAGGTGGCCAAGTACTCGGAGTTCGGCGAGTACGTGGATCTGGCGGCTCCAGGTCGGAATCTTCCTCAATGGTGTGACGCCACGTTCCGTTCGTACTGCGAGGGCGAGGGCGGCACCAGCGCATCCACCGCCATCGCCTCCGCCTCCGCCGCCCTCATCTGGTCCAAGCACCCCACCTGGACCGCGAACCAGGTCCTCCGCGTCCTCATCGACACCGCGGGCCGCAGCTGGCCGAAGGACAAGCCCAGTGACTATCTCGGCTACGGCCTGGTGCGCCCCGCGCCGAACCTCCTGAAGAACAGGGGAAATCCCGGCCCGCCGGACATCGACCCCCTCACCAACAAGAAGACCCCAGGCGTGCAGGCATCACCCTCCGCACCTCAGGAGGAGTCCTCGAAGTCCGCGTCGCGGCCCACGAAGGACGCTGTCGCCGACAAGCCCGCAGAGCCAGCAGCAGACTCGAAGTCCGACGACAACGACCAGCTGTGGATGGTCGGCGGTGGGGTCGCCGCCGCAGCGGTCATCGGTGGTGGGGCCTTCGCCGCGGTGCGAAAGCGGCGCAACGCCTGAGTGCTTCAGACACCAGCAGCTCAGTCTCAATGATCGCCCGACAGCTCACGTAAGGAGATCCCGTTCATGGCCGATGGCCGGAAGCTAAATGACCAGGAAGTCGTGCTCCTCGAGAAGGAGATCGTCGACAAGTACGACTCGGTGCAGAGGCAGCTCAGGCGCCTGCAGGGGACGCTCGACACGATGGAGGGCAACTGGCGCGGTATCGGCGCGCACGCCTTCGACGCGAAGCAGACCGAGATCAACCAGCACATGCAGGCGATCGGCCGCATCCTGGTCGACTTCCTGGAAGGCATCAACGCCAACCGCAAGGACAAGGACAGGCTCGAGGACGAGGTCCGCTCGACCATGAACAGCATTGATGTGCAGTACGGCGGACAGCAGTCGGCGATCAGCAGCTACTGAGCTGAGCCGTTTCCCGGGCCGGCGCCGCCGCCCGAACCGGACCATCAGGAGATGAGGCACACATGGCCAGCGTCAACAGGGATGAACTCGCAGTCAAGTATGGCGGCCTTGACGCCATCACCACCGAACTCGGCATTCAGGCGAAGCAGTTGGAGTCCGACCTCGGCGACATCAAGCGGGCCGTGGCCAGGGTCGCCGAAGGGTGGGAGGGCGAGGCCCACACCGCGTACACCCTGAAGCAGAAGGAGTGGGACAAGCACGCGTCGGCGATCCATCAGGCGCTCATGCAGATCGGCCAGAAGGTCAGCCAGGCCGGCGGCGACTACCGGGGCGGCGACCTGAAGGGCGCCAGCTACTTCCAGTGAGTCGCCGCCGCTGAACAGCGCGGAACGCGGGGTGGGCATGCGCGGGAGATGCCCACCCCGTTCTAAGGGGACGTTGAGCCGCGAGCGGAGGTGACGTACCGGTTCTCGTCGAGGATGCCGTCGGCGGCATGCGAGCCTCGTAGAGGGTGATCCCTGATGAGGCGCTGTACGCCATCGACGTGTGCGTCGCTCAGCCGTCCAGGAGATCTGCGATGTACTCCTGAAGTGTGCTCGGCAGTTCGCTGCGGTCAATCTCACGCAAATGGATAGTGTCTTCCCTTCGCACATGGCCGCTGGACATGGGTGCGGCCCCGGCCGTGAGCCCGGTGCGGCGGCCCGAAGCGTTGTACGACCACGTGCTCGTCGCCCCCGAAGGGGGCGCGCGGCCGGCGCGGCGCCCCAGCGAGTCGTACGCGGACGTCAACTCACGGCCGTCCACCGTCTCCGACCGCAGCCTGCCGAAGCTCGTACGCGTCCTTGACTGCGCGGTCCGGGCGCGTGGCCGTGGAGGCCAG
The DNA here is from genome assembly GCF_055594065.1 of Streptomyces sp. NPDC040610. NCBI lineage: Bacteria > Bacillati > Actinomycetota > Actinomycetes > Kitasatosporales > Streptomycetaceae > Streptomyces > Streptomyces sp. NPDC040610. Next base: position 1,560,415 of record NZ_JBVIXA010000001.1, read on the forward strand.
ACCGGCCAGCCGTCACCGTCGCCCGGACCTCTGGGACGGGCGGGGTATGCCATCCCCACCCGCGTCCGCCCTCATGAGCGGAACCTCACCTGCCCCTCACCTGCCCGCAAGCCCCACCCCAGCCACGCACTACTCCGCCCCCACCCCACCATTGTGCGGCGCGGGCTCCAAGTCGAACTCCCCGTCCCGCGCCCCCAGGACGAACGCCTGCCACTCCGCCTCGGTGTAGCGGAGGACGGTCTCGGGGTCGAGGGAGGAGCGCATGGCCACGGCGCCCTCGGGGAGGTAGGCGATCTCGACGCGCTCCTCGTGGGTCTCGGTGCCCGGTGCGCTGTGCCATTCGACGCCGGAGATGTCGAGGGCGTAGAGCTCGTTCTTCTCCCGCTCCTTGCGCGCCTTGATCTCTTCCTCGGACTCCTGGCCCCGCGCCCGGCCCGCTGCCTGCTCCTGTGCCTCGGCCATGTGAAGCGACCCCTTCCCGACTTCCGGACTTCCCGGCGTACGGACGTACGCGTGAACTGTGCGCTCAGACTACTTGTCACCGCGTGTGTGCCGGGGGCGCACAGCAAGCAACAACCCGGCAGGCCCCGCCCGTTCGGCCCGGCCGACCCGGCCCCTCACCGGTCCCCCTCCACCAATCCCGTCTGCACCAACGGCTTCCCCCGCTTCCGCGAGACGAAGATCCCCCGGCCCGCGGGCATCGGCCGCGGCCGCAGCCCGCCCAGCAGGTCGCCCTCGGACGGGTCGCCGGCGAGCAGGACGCCCTGGGCGCCGAGTTCCTTCATGCGCTGGAGGAACGGCTCGTACGAGGCGCGCCCGGCGCCCGCCGTGGAGCGGGCGAGGATGAAGCGGACGCCCACGTCGCGGGCGAAGGGGAGGAGGTCGGTGAGGGGAGCGAGGGGGTTGCCGCTGGACGTGGACACCAGGTCGTAGTCGTCGACGACGACGTACACCGTCGGGCCCTGCCACCAGCTGCGGTCGCGGAGCTGCTGGGCGGTGACGTCGTCCGCGGGGGCGCGCCGCCGCATGAGGTCGACGAGGGCGTCGACGTGGTGGTCCATGGCGTTGGACATGGGGATGTACTCGGCCAGGTGGGAGGCCGGGGTGACGTCGAGGAGGGAGCGGCGGTTGTCGACGACGAAGAGCTTGCAGGCGTCGCCGCTGTAGCGCTCGGTGAGGCGCCGGACGAGCAGCCGCAGCAGGTTGGACTTGCCCGACTCGCTCTCGCCGAGGACGAGGAAGAAGGGGTCCTGCTCGAAGTCCACGAAGACGGGTTCGAGGTTGTCCTCGTCGAGGGCGAAGGACACTCCCCGGTCCGGGAAGAGGTGGCCGGGCGGAAGCTGCGCGGCGGGCAGCTCGCGCGGCAGCAGCCGTACGGCGGGCGCGGCCGGATCCGTCCAGTGCCGGGAGACCTCGGTGGCGAGCGCGGCCGTGGCCTCGGCCAGGTCGGTGTCGGACGAGAGGCCGTCGACGCGCGGCACGGCCGCCATGAAGTGCTGCTTCTGCGGGGTCTGGCCGCGGCCGGGCACACCGGCCGGAACGTTGGCGGCGACCTTGCGGTCCAGCTCGGAGTCCATGGTGTCGCCGAGGCGCAGTTCGAGGCGGTTCATGAGGTGGTCCTTGAGGTTCGCCCGGACCTCCATCGACCGTGACGCGGTCAGGATCAGGTGGATGCCGTAGCCGAGGCCGCGCGCGGCGATGTCGAGGACGGCGGGCTCCAGGCCCTCGTAGTCCGTACGGAAGTTGCCCCAGCCGTCGATGACGAGGAAGACGTCACCCCACGGCTGGTCCGTGACGGAGATGTCGCCGCGCGCCCGGCGTGCCCGGAAGTCGGCGATCGAGGCGATGCCGGCCGACCTGAAGTACTCCTCGCGGCGCGTCATGACGGAGAAGGCCTCGGCGAGCGTGCGCCGCACCCGCTCCGGGTCGAGACGCGAAGCGACCCCGCCCACGTGCGGAAGCCCGGCGATCGCCGACAGGCCGCCACCGCCGAAGTCGAGGCAGTAGAACTGCACTTCACGCGGGGTGTGGGTGAGCGCGAACGACGCGATCAGCGAGCGCAGCAGCGTCGACTTGCCCGACTGCGGCCCGCCCAGGACCTGCATATGGCCCGCCGCGCCCGAGAAGTCGCACCACAGCGGGTCGCGGCGCTGCTCGTACGGCTTGTCGACCAGGCCGAGCGGTACGACGAGGCGGCCCGCCCTCTCGTACCCGGGCTGTGTGAGCCCCCGTCCGGGCACGGCGGTGAGCCCCGGAAGCAGCGAGTCCAGCGACGGCGGGCTGTCCAGGGGCGGCAGCCACACCTGGTGCGCGGCCGGGCCCTGCGCCTCCAGACGGCGCACGATGACGTCGAGGACGGTGTCGGCGAGGGCGTCGTCCGTGTCGGGGGTCGGCGGCGGTCCCGGCCGGGACGTGGCCGCGTACCGCACCGGCACCTCGGCGGCCGTGAACAGCACGGGCCGCCGGTCCACCGGCAGGGGCCCGCCGAGGGCCGCGGCCTGCGCCGACCCCGTGCGGTACACCCCGGAGACGTACGCGGCCTTGAAGCGCACCATCTCGTCCGTGCCGAACTTCAGATAGCCCGAACCGGGCACGTTCGGCAGCTGGTAGGCGTCGGGCACACCGAGGGCCGCCCGGGACTCGGCGGCGGAGAACGTGCGCAGGCCCACGCGGTACGAGAGGTAGGTCTCCAGGCCGCGCAGGCGCCCCTCCTCCAGGCGCTGCGAGGCGAGCAGCAGATGCACGCCGAGGGACCGGCCGATGCGGCCGATCTGCACGAACATGTCGATGAAGTCGGGCTTCGCGGTGAGCAGTTCGCTGAACTCGTCGATGACGAGGACCAGCGACGGGATGGGCTGGAGCGCGGCTCCGGCGGCGCGGGCCTTCTCGTAGTCGTGGATGTTCGCGTAGTTGCCCGCGTCGCGCAGGAGTTCCTGGCGGCGGTTGAGCTCGCCGCGGATGGAGTCGCCCATGCGATCGACCAGCGTCAGATCGTCCGCGAGGTTGGTGATCACGGCGGCGACGTGCGGCAGCTGCGCCATGCCCGCGAAGGTCGCGCCGCCCTTGAAGTCGGCGAGCACGAAGTTCAGGCTCTCGGACGAGTGGGTGACGGCGAGGCCGAGGACCAGGGTGCGCAGCAGCTCCGACTTGCCGGAACCGGTGGCTCCCACGCACAGGCCGTGCGGCCCCATGCCCTCCTGCGCCGCCTCCTTGAGGTCCAGCATCACGGGCCTGCCGTCCTCGCCGACGCCGATCGGGACGCGCAGCCGCTCCGCCTGCGCGCGCGGGCGCCAGGTCCGGCTCGTGTCCACCGAGTCGGCGTCGCCGAGCCCGAGCAGCTCCGTGAAGTCCAGGTTGGCGAGCAGCGGCTGGCCGTCGTCACCGCCCGACGCCATCCGCAGCGGCGCGAGCTGCCGGGCGAGCGCCTCGGCGGCCTCGTACGACAGGAGGTCGGGCGTGCCGTCATAGACCAGGCCGTGCCCCGACTCCAGGCGCAGCGACTTCGGCTGTACGACGACGGAGAGGCCGCCGCGCCCGCCGCCGAGCTCGCCCGGCACGACCTCCACGATGGTGACGCCCTGCAGTCCCTCGGCGGACGCGAGGACGGACGTCGGGTCCAGGGACAGGCCGTCGAGTACGACGACGATGTGCGGCTCCTCCGGCAGCGGGGTCCCGCCGGGGTGGAAGCGGGGGCGGCCCTGGAGCCGGGCGGACAGCATCGCCTCCAGCTCCACCGGGTCGCCGGTGATCAGGCGGCGGCTGCCCGCCCCGTCCGCGGCGCCCGGCGCCTGGCAGTGCGGGAGCCACTTGGTCCACTCCCAGTACGGCGCCTGCTCCCGGCCCGCCGCGACGGCGACGAGCACGTCGTCGGGGGAGTGCAGGGAGGCCAGTGAGGCGGTCAGGGCGCGGGCGGTGCCGCGTACCGCGTCCGGCTCGCCGCTCACCGTCACGTGGTAGAAGGCGCGCAGGGACACCGCCATCGGCAGCGACTCCACGGTGCCGTGCGTGGCGAGGAAGCGCTGCATCGCGCCCGCGGTCAGCGGCTCCAGCTCGTCCACCGGCGCGGTCTCGGGGGCGACGAGCGGCGCGGCCAGGGCCTGCGAGCCGAGGCCGACGCGCACCTGCCCGAAGTCCGCGTCGCCCGTGCGCCGCTCCCAGACCCGGCTGCCCTCGGCGACCAGGGCCCACAGCTGCTCGGGGGAGGGGTGGAGGTAGTACTGGGCGTCGCGCTGCGCCTTCGCGGTGTTCAGGGCGGAGCGGCGGGTCTGCTTCAGGTACCGGAGGTAGTCGCGCCGCATGTCCGCGAGCTGGCCCTGGGTGCCGCGGCGGTGCCTGATCACCATCGCGATGGTCATCGCCAGCGTCGCGGTGACCATCACCATGCCCATGATCTTCATAAACGGATGCGAATTCGGCATGAAGAAGAACACCACGGAGCCACCCATGCCCAGCATCGGCAGGAGCTGCATCATCGCGCCCTCCTGCTGGCCGCGCGGCAGCTCCGGCGGGGGTTGCAGGACGATCTCCGCGGTGGGCACCTCGGACGGAAGAACCCGAGGCGGGCGCCTCACGATGATGTGGCTCACTACGCACCAATCCCCTTGCCAGGCCTGGGTGTTCCGGCCGTCGTCCCCGTCTCGGGCGGACGAGGACCAGCGGCCGATCCTACTGACATCGGCCGTCGCGAGGGGCGGTAAGGTGCCGGTCGTGTGTGTGAACACACGCGAATCAAGCCGAAGCGCGGTCCGGTCAACAGCCCGAAGAACCAGGGCATTTCGTGCCACAGGGCGTTACGGGGGAGACGCGCGGGCTCAAGAACCAGCCATGCGAGCCGATTTGCACCGTGCCGACGCGCGGGATGCGGCACAGTCGGCGAGGGTGGCGCGGGTGTGCGCGGCTCGGGGAGGTCGTCGCCGCGCGCGGTTTCGGCGGGGCTCTCCCGGCGGAGGTAGGACCGGTGTTGACGCGGCGTCAGCGTCAGCACGGGAGTACGCGGCACCAGTACGTGACCAGCACACCAGCGTTGACGCGACGTCAGCGCCAGTACGGGGCTACGCGGCGCCAGTACGGGACCAGCAACACCGCACAGGACCAGCAACACCAGCACCGAGCGGGCACACGCACCACCAGCACCGAGCAGTCACCAGTACGAAGGGGGAAACAGCAGGTGAGCACCACGGCCTCCGCGACGGCCACCACCACCGGTCGACCCGGCCACGTGGCCACGACCGGGACCGGCGCCGGACTCGGCTTCTGCCGCGTCACCATCGTCGCGCCCGACAGCCGGATCGACGTGGCGCTGCCCGACGACATCCCGGTCGCCGACATCTACCCGGAGGTCCTGCGGCTGTCCCGGCAGAGCCCGGCCGAAGGTGCCCCCGTGGGCTACCACCTCGTCCGCAGGGACGGCGCCGTCCTCGACAGCGCCCGCTCCTTCGCCGCCCAGCGCATCCTCGACGGCGAGCTGCTGACCCTGCGCCCCTTCTCGGCGTCACTGCCGCCCGCCGTCTACGACGACGTGTCCGACGCCGTCGCCTCGGCCGTGACCAGCGACCGCACGCTGTGGAACGGCGACCTCACCCGCGCCGCGGGCCTGATCGGCGGCGCCGTCCTGCCGCTCCTGCTGGCCTTCGTGACCTGGACCGCCGAGCCCCGCCACGACATGCACAGCTTCCCCGGCGTCCTCGCCGCCGTCGCGGGCCTGCTGCTGCTCACCTTCGCCTGCGTACGGGCCCGGGTGTACGACGACCGGGCCGCCGCCGTCGCACTCGGCCTCGGCGCGCTGCCGAACCTGGCGGTGGCGGGCTCCGGGCTGCTGCCCCTCACCGACGGTGACGGCATCGGCAGGCTCCAGTTCCTGCTGGCCTGCGCGGCCGTGCTCGTCGCCTCCGTGGTCCTGACGCTGGTGTCGCCGCGCGGGGACGGCCCGTTCGTGGCGTTCGTCTGCGCGTCCGCGATCGGCCTGCTCACGGTGTTCGCGGCGACCGTCTGGCGCATGGAGGCGGTCGAGACCGCCGCGCTGTGCGCCCCGCTGGCCGTGGGGGCCCTCGCGTTCCTGCCGGGCCTCGCCATGCGGTTCGCCCGCCTCCCCATCGGCTTCGCGTCGCCGCACGCCGCACGCCCCACCTACGGCGCCGACCTCGACCCCGACTCCGACCGCGCCCCCCAGGACCCCGTCGACGCCGACCGCATCGCCGCCCAGGCCCGCCGCGGCCACGAACTGCTCATCGGCCTCGTCGGCGGCTGCGCCCTGGTCTCCGTGGGCGCGGCGGCCGTCCTCGGGTTCGCCGACGACGGCTGGGGGCAGCTCCTCGCCCTCGCCACCGGCGTCGCCATGCTGATGCGCGCCCAGCTCTTCCGCTACACGGCCCAGGTCGCCGCCACCCTGGCCGCGGGCCTCGCGTGTCTGGTCCTGCTCGGCGTCGGCCTGTGCCTCAACCCCTCCGACAGCCTGATGCGCGACGCCCTGAGCGGCGACACCGCGGCGCTCGACCTGCGCACCATCTGGCTGGTCGCCGCCATCGCGGCCGCCGCCGTCCTCTGCACCGCCGTCGGCCTGATCACCTCCCGCAGCGGCGTGACCCCCTTCTGGGGCCGCTTCGTGGAGATCGCCGAGGTCCTCGTCCTCCTGACCCTCGTACCCCTGACACTCGCGGTCTTCGACGTGTACGCCTCCGCACGCGCGATGACCAGCTGAGACCGGAAGGCCAGCTGAGACCGGATGACCAGCTGACACCGGATGACCAGCCGACACCGACGCTGATGCCGGATGACCGCCTGAAACCGGCACCGACACCGGCGACCGGCTGACGACGACCACCCGCCGACGGCGCCCGCGAGGCGTCACCGCGGCCCCCGGCGAACCCGCCACCCCCACCCTGGTACTCTGTGTAACGCCCGCATGTCTGCGCACGCCCCAGGCCCCCGGCCAGAGGCCCGCGCCCAGCGGACCCGCCTCCCAAGGCGACCCACCCTCCAGGGTGGACCCCCCGCCTCCCGAGGCGGACCCAGCCTTCAGAGTTCCGAAAGCTCCCCTGAGACGAAGACCAGGGGCACTCGAAGGCGAAACGAAGACATCACAAGGAGTACGCGTGTCGCTCGACGCCGCTACGAAGAAGCAGATCATGACCGAGTTCGGCCAGAAGGAGGGCGACACCGGCTCCCCCGAGGTCCAGGTCGCACTGCTCTCGCGTCGCATCTCGGACCTGACCGAGCACCTCAAGACGCACAAGCACGACCACCACTCCCGTCGTGGTCTGCTGATCCTCGTCGGCCAGCGCCGCCGTCTGCTGCAGTACCTGGCCAAGAAGGACATCCAGCGCTTCCGTGCCCTGGTTGACCGGCTCGGCATCCGCCGCGGTGCGGCGGGCGCCAAGTAAGACGCCGTGAAGGGAGCGGTTCCCACTCGAAGCACTCGAAGGGGGCCGCTCCCTTTGCTGTACGTGCGCGATGTCACCGCCCGTTTGTAGTCTGGTGACGTCCGGCACAGTACGGACGCCGGGCACGAGCCCGGACAGGACGCGACCGCCAGGAGCGTCCGGCAGGACAAATCCATAGGAGAGCGCACCCAGCCGCCGCCGGTCCTCGGTAGTGGCCCCCGGGATACGAAGAGAACGAACCCCGGGTGCTTCGATCGAAGACCGGCCCGCACCCACGGCGCGCTCCTCCGCCCCACCGCACGGCCACACGGGCCCGCGGTGGACCTCCCCGGCCATACGGGCGGGGGAAACTCCCCGGCCACACGGGCCCGGGAGCGAAGACGAAAAGTAGGAGAACCGCTAGTGGAGAACGAGACCCACTACGCCGAGGCCGTCATCGACAACGGCTCCTTCGGCACCCGCACCATCCGCTTCGAGACGGGCCGCCTCGCCAAGCAGGCCGCCGGCTCCGCCGTGGCGTACCTGGACGACGACACCATGGTGCTGTCGGCCACCACCGCTTCCAAGAAGCCCAAGGACCAGCTCGACTTCTTCCCCCTCACGGTGGACGTCGAGGAGCGGCAGTACGCCGCCGGCAAGATCCCCGGCTCCTTCTTCCGTCGTGAGGGTCGCCCCTCCGAGGACGCGGTCCTGACCTGCCGCCTGATCGACCGCCCGCTGCGTCCTTCCTTCAAGAAGGGCCTGCGCAACGAGATCCAGATCGTCGAGACGATCATGGCGCTCAACCCCGACCACCTGTACGACGTGGTCGCGATCAACGCCGCCTCCTGCTCCACGCAGCTGGCCGGCCTGCCCTTCTCGGGCCCGATCGGCGGCACCCGCGTGGCGCTCATCAAGGGCCAGTGGGTCGCCTTCCCGACGCACACCGAGCTCGAGGACGCCGTCTTCGACATGGTCGTCGCCGGTCGCGTCCTCGAGGACGGCGACGTCGCGATCATGATGGTCGAGGCCGAGGCCACCGAGAAGACCATCCAGCTGGTGAAGGACGGCGCCGAGGCCCCGACCGAAGAGGTCGTCGCCGCCGGTCTGGAAGCCGCGAAGCCCTTCATCAAGGTCCTCTGCAAGGCCCAGGCGGACCTCGCCGCCAAGGCCGCCAAGCCCACCGGCGACTTCCCGGTCTTCCTGGACTACCAGGACGACGTGCTCGAGGCCCTGACCGCCGCGGTCAAGTCCGAGCTCGCCCAGGCGCTCACCATCGCCGGCAAGCAGGAGCGCGAGGCCGAGCTGGACCGCGTCAAGGAGATCGCCGCCGAGAAGCTGCTCCCGCAGTTCGAGGGCCGCGAGAAGGAGATCTCCGGTGCCTACCGCGCGCTGACCAAGAAGCTGGTCCGCGAGCGCATCATCAAGGACAAGGTCCGCATCGACGGCCGCGGCGTCACGGACATCCGTACGCTCGCCGCCGAGGTCGAGGCCATCCCGCGCGTGCACGGCTCGGCGCTGTTCGAGCGTGGCGAGACCCAGATCCTGGGCGTCACCACCCTCAACATGCTCCGCATGGAGCAGCAGCTGGACACCCTCTCCCCGGTGACCCGCAAGCGCTACATGCACAACTACAACTTCCCGCCGTACTCCGTCGGTGAGACCGGCCGCGTCGGCTCCCCGAAGCGCCGCGAGATCGGCCACGGCGCACTCGCCGAGCGCGCCATCGTGCCGGTCCTGCCGACGCGCGAGGAGTTCCCCTACGCGATCCGTCAGGTGTCCGAGGCCCTCGGCTCCAACGGCTCGACGTCCATGGGCTCGGTCTGCGCCTCCACCATGTCGCTGCTGAACGCCGGTGTGCCCCTGAAGGCCGCCGTCGCCGGCATCGCCATGGGTCTGATCTCCCAGGAGATCGACGGCGACACGCACTACGTGGCCCTCACCGACATCCTCGGTGCGGAAGACGCCTTCGGCGACATGGACTTCAAGGTCGCCGGCACCAAGGAGTTCGTGACCGCCCTCCAGCTCGACACCAAGCTGGACGGCATCCCGGCCTCCGTCCTGGCCGCCGCCCTGAAGCAGGCCCGCGACGCCCGCCTGCACATCCTCGACGTGATGATGGAAGCGATCGACGTTCCGGACGAGATGTCCCCGAACGCCCCGCGGATCATCACCGTCAAGATCCCGGTGGACAAGATCGGTGAGGTCATCGGCCCGAAGGGCAAGATGATCAACCAGATCCAGGAGGACACCGGCGCCGACATCACGATCGAGGACGACGGCACCATCTACATCGGTGCCGCCGACGGCCCGGCCGCCGAGGCCGCCCGCGCCACGATCAACGGCATCGCCAACCCGACCATGCCGGAGGTCGGCGAGCGCTACCTGGGCACCGTCGTGAAGACGACGACCTTCGGCGCGTTCGTCTCGCTGCTCCCGGGCAAGGACGGTCTGCTGCACATCTCGCAGATCCGCAAGCTCGCCGGCGGCAAGCGCGTGGAGAACGTCGAGGACGTCCTCGGTGTGGGCCAGAAGGTCCAGGTCGAGATCGCCGAGATCGACTCCCGCGGCAAGCTCTCCCTCATCCCCGTCATCGAGGGCGAAGAGGGCGACGAGGCCAGCGCCGACAGCGGCTCCGCCGCGGGCTCCGACAAGTAAGGACGACACCCACAAGTGACGTCGCGTAGCACCACGACGACGGCCCGCACCTCCTCGGAGGCGCGGGCCGTCGCCCGTACCCAAACCTTGATCAAGGGCGAGAACGGCATCGGCACGGTCCGCAAGACCACCCTCCCCGGCGGCCTGCGCATCGTCACCGAGACCCTGCCGTCCGTCCGCTCGGCCACCTTCGGCATCTGGGCCCACGTGGGCTCACGGGACGAGACCCCGTCCCTGAACGGCGCCACGCACTACCTGGAGCACCTGCTCTTCAAGGGCACCAGGAAGCGCAGCGCCCTGGACATCTCCTCGGCGATCGACGCGGTCGGCGGCGAGATGAACGCGTTCACGGCCAAGGAGTACACGTGCTACTACGCACGCGTGCTCGACACGGACCTGCCGCTGGCCATCGACGTCGTCTGCGACATGCTGACCGGCTCGCTCATCGAGCAGGAGGACGTCGACGCCGAGCGCGGCGTCATCCTCGAAGAGATCGCCATGACCGAGGACGACCCGGGCGACTGCGTGCACGACCTGTTCGCGCACACGATGCTCGGCGACACCCCCCTCGGCCGCCCGGTCCTCGGCACCGTCGACACCATCAACGCCCTCACGGCCGACCGCATCCGCCGCTTCTACAAGAAGCACTACGACCCGACGCACCTGGTCGTCGCGGCCGCGGGCAACGTCGACCACCAGAAGGTCGTCCGCCAGGTCCGCGCCGCCTTCGAGAAGGCCGACGCGCTGCACCGCACGGACGCCACCCCCCTCGCCCCGCGGTCCGGCGCCCGCCGCCTGACCACCGCGGGCCGCGTCGAGCTCGTCGACCGCAGGACGGAGCAGGCCCACGTCATCCTCGGCATGCCGGGCCTGGCCCGCACCGACGAGCGCCGCTGGGCCCTCGGCGTCCTGAACACGACGCTCGGCGGCGGCATGTCCTCACGCCTGTTCCAGGAGGTCCGCGAGAAGCGCGGCCTGGCCTACAGCGTGTACTCGTACACCTCGGGCTTCGCCGACACCGGCCTCTTCGGTGTGTACGCGGGCTGCCGTCCGAACCAGGTGCACGACGTCCTGAAGATCTGCCGCGACGAGCTGGACCAGGTCGCGCAGCACGGCCTCACGGACGACGAGATCGCCCGTGCCATCGGCCAGCTCGCGGGCTCCACCGTCCTCGGCCTCGAGGACACCGGCGCGCTGATGAACCGTATCGGCAAGAGCGAGCTGTGCTGGGGCGAGCAGATGTCGGTCGACGACATGCTCGCGAAGATCACCGCGGTCACGCCCGACGAGGTGCGCGAGGTGGCCCGGGACGTCCTGGGCCGGCGCCCCTCGCTGTCGGCGATAGGCCCGCTCCGCGGCAAGCAGGCGGAGCGCCTGCACGAAGCGGTCGCGTAGGTTCGTGCGTGCGGGGCCGCGCGGCGCGCGCGGCCCCGGTACGTACGTCCCGTACGTCTCGTCACTCCCGTAAGGAATGAAGGACATGAGCAAGCTGCGCGTGGCGGTCATCGGCGCCAAGGGCCGGATCGGCTCCGAGGCCGTGCGGGCCGTCGAGGCCGCCGAGGACATGGATCTCGTCGCCGCCCTCGGGCGCGGCGACCGCCTGGACACCCTGGTCGAGACCGGCGCCCAGGTCGCGGTGGAACTGACCACCCCGGCCTCGGTGATGGGCAACCTCGACTTCTGCGTACGGCACGGCATCCACGCCGTCGTCGGTACGACGGGCTGGACCGACGAGCGCCTCGCGCAGCTGCGGACGTCCCTGGCCGCGTCCCCGGAGACGGGCGTCCTCATCGCCCCGAACTTCTCCATCGGCGCGGTCCTGACCATGAAGTTCGCGCAGATCGCTGCCCCCTACTTCGAGTCGGTCGAGGTCGTCGAGCTGCACCACCCGAACAAGGTCGACGCCCCCAGCGGCACCGCGACCCGCACCGCCCAGCTCATCGCCGCCGCCCGCGAGCAGGCGGGCAGCGCCCCGCAGCCGGACGCGACGGCGACGGCGCTCGACGGGGCCCGGGGTGCGAACGTCGACGGTGTGCCCGTGCACGCCGTGCGCCTGCGCGGCCTCCTCGCCCACCAGGAGGTGCTGCTCGGCGCCGAGGGCGAGACCCTGACGGTCCGCCACGACTCGCTGCACCACAGCAGCTTCATGCCGGGCATCCTGCTCGGCGCCCGCCGGGTCGTGGCCACACCGGGCCTGACCTTCGGCCTTGAACACTTCCTGGACCTGAACTGACGTCATGCGCGCAAAGATCACCTACGCCGTCACGGCCGCCGTCCTGGTCGTCTACTTCGTCCTGGTCGGCAGCCGCGGTGTGCTCCTGATAAAGCACGGCACCGTCCTCACCGTCACCTTCGGTGTCGCGGTGCTGATCCTGCCGGTCATCGGCGTCTGGTTCCTGTGGCAGAACACGCGGTTCGTGCAGCGCGCGAACCGGCTCGCGGCCGAGCTGGAGGCCGAGGGCGGGCTGCCCGTGGACGAGTTGAAGCGCACGCCCGGCGGCCGCATCGACCGGGACTCCGCCGACGAGGTCTTCGCCAAGCGCAAGGCCGAGACGGAGGACACCCCCGACGACTGGCGCTGCTGGTTCCGCCTCGCCGTGGCCTACCACGACGCCCGCGACACACCTCGCGCACGCAAGGCCATGCAGCGGGCGATCGCCCTGCGCGAGGGCAGGCCGGTCGGCGCCTAGGCCGTGCGCTCAGGCCGTGCGGCGGTACTCGTCGGCCCAGACCTCGACCGTGTCGGCGGCCCGGTCGAAGGCCGCGCGCCGCGCCAGGAAGTCCGCGTTCCGGTCGGTCAGGAGCAGCCGCCGCTCACCGGCCGCCCGGTCATGTCGTACGAGCACGAGGGCCTGCCCCTGCACCGTGCGCGGCAGCCCCAGCCACCGCACCGGCTGCTGCGCCGTGCGCACCTCCGCGACCTGGGCCCACGGCACCGTCTGGGTGCCCAGGAAGCCCACGCGGCGCAGCCCCTGCGCGCTCACCCAGGTGCCCATGCGCAGGAGCCGCAGGGCGGCGGCGATGATGAGGACGGACAGGCCCACGCAGATCGCGGCGCCCGAAAGGGCCCCGGCGGCGGCGATGATCACGGCGGCCACGAGGACGAACGAGGCGAGCAGGAGCAGCACGGCGGCGGCGCCCACGCGCCAGGGGCCCGGGCGGTACGGCCGGCGCCAGCGGTCGCGGTCGTCGAAGGGGAGCGCGGCGTCGTGCGCGGCCTCGTCGAAAGCGCGGTCCGCGGTCAGGAAAGGCAGGGGCACGGCTGATCCTCACTCAATCCACGCATGGGCTGTGCCCGGTGAGGTTATCGAGCCGTGCTCCCTGCTACCACCCTTGGGGGGCCAAGGGGGTACCTCCCGCGCCACTCGGACGGCGGGGTGCGGGAATTCTCCCGCTGCCGCTGGTCAGCGCTGGTCAGCGGCGGGCGGTGCGGTCAGCGCCCGTCCGAGGCCTCGGACTGCTGGGTCTTGGCGGGCGACTGGTCGGCCGACATCGCGGGCATGCCGAAGAGCACGGAACCCACCAGACCGGCGACCACGGTGAGACCGATGAGCGTGCGGCCCACGATCTGACCGGCCGTGGCGCGCTCACGGGGTGGGGGAGTGACGTTGCTGCGGAACTTGTCGGCTTCGGCGATGAAGGCGAAGGGTACGGGCTCTCGCCGACGGAACATGGGGCGCGCGTCTCCTCACGGGACTCGAACTGAACTCTGTCAACAAGACAGACGCTCGAAACGCCCAAAAGGTGCCCTGTATCGGCAAATTCGCCGAAGATTGTCGGGACGGGGCAGCTGACAGCCGTTTGTCAGTGCCGGGCCCTACAGTGGGCGCCGCCCGCAGACGCACCCGGGCCGCACCACAACGCACCTGGAAGGACCCCGCCGGTGAGCGAGACCCCCGCCGAAGACCTCAAGCCCACGTTCCGCAGCGATGTCACGGTCGAGCTGGTCAAGCACGCCGCGACCGACCAGGACGTGCTGTGGGCCGCGCGGGTCTCGACCGCGGGCGAGCAGTCCCTGGACGAGCTGGGCAAGGACCCGGAGCGCTCCAAGGGCCTGATCAACTATCTGATGCGGGACCGCCACGGCAGCCCCTTCGAGCACAACTCGATGACGTTCTTCATCAGCGCCCCGATCTTCGTGTTCCGCGAGTTCATGCGCCACCGCGTCGGCTGGTCGTACAACGAGGAGTCGGGCAGGTACCGCGAGCTCCAGCCCGTCTTCTACGTCCCCGACGAGTCCCGCAACCTCGTCCAGGAGGGCCGCCCTGGCAAGTACGTCTTCGTCGAGGGCACCCGGGCCCAGCAGGAGCTGACGGGCCGCGTCCTCGAGGACTCCTACCGGCGGGCGTACGAGGCGTATCAGGAGATGCTGGCCGCGGGCGTGGCCCGGGAGGTGGCCCGCGCGGTCCTGCCGGTGGGCCTGTTCTCGTCGATGTACGCGACCTGCAACGCCCGCTCCCTGATGCACTTCCTCGGCCTGCGCACCCAGCACGAGCTGGCCAAGGTCCCGTCCTTCCCGCAGCGGGAGATCGAGATGGTCGGCGAGAGGATGGAGCGGGAGTGGGCCGCGCTCATGCCGCTCACGCACGCGGCGTTCAACGCCAACGGCCGCGTCGCTCCCTGACCGGGGCGCGCGACCGCGTACGGCGCCTCGTGACGCGCGTCACGAGGCGCGGACACATGGCGTCTTGAGGCACGTATGTGCGGATGGGCCGAGCGAAGTGTCCGTATTGCGGCATTTCTAGAAGTTCATCTAGCCTGATCAAACGGACCCGGCACTGCTTGAACCCCCGAGCAGGCAGTGCCGGGCTCCTCCCGTGTCAGGCCCTGTGCGTCACCCGAGGGGCGACCCCGTGCTGAGCAGCGAGTAGCGTGTTACCCATGGCTCCGACCTCCACTCCGCAGACCCCCTTCGGGAGGGTCCTCACCGCCATGGTCACGCCCTTCACGGCGGACGGCGCACTCGACCTCGACGGCGCGCGCCAGCTCGCCGCCCACCTGGTGGACGCAGGCAACGACGGCCTGATCGTCAACGGCACCACGGGCGAGTCCCCGACCACCACCGACGCGGAGAAAGCAGAGCTGGTACGAGCGGTGGTGGACGCCGTCGGAGACCGCGCCCACGTCGTCGCCGGAGTCGGCACGAACGACACCCGGCACAGCATCGAACTGGCCCGCGCGGCCGAGAGCGCCGGCGCACACGGCCTGCTCACCGTCACGCCGTACTACAACAAGCCCCCGCAGGAGGGCCTCTTCCGGCACTTCACGGCGATCGCTGACGCCACCGAGCTGCCGGTGATGCTGTACGACATCCCGGGCCGCAGCGGCGTACCGATCAACACCGAAACGATCGTGCGCCTCGCCGAGCACCCGCGTATCGTCGCCAACAAGGACGCCAAGGGCGACCTCGGCCGCGCCAGCTGGGCCATCGCCCGCTCCGGCCTCGCCTGGTACTCCGGCGACGACATGCTCAACCTGCCGCTGCTCTCGGTCGGCGCCTGCGGCTTCGTCTCCGTCGTCGGCCATGTCGTCACCCCCGAGCTGCGCGCGATGATCGACGCGTACACCAACGGCGACGTCCAGAAGGCGACCGAGATCCACCAGAAGCTGCTCCCGGTCTTCACGGGCATGTTCCGTACGCAGGGTGTGATCACCACCAAGGCGGCGCTCGCCCTGCAGGGCCGCCCCGGCGGACCTCTGCGCCTGCCGCTGGTCGAGCTCTCACCCGAGGAGACGGCCCAGCTCAAGATCGATCTTGCCGCCGGTGGGGTACAGCTTTAACCACAGACTTCACAACTGAATAGGCAACACCGCAGGCCACATGCCTGCACCCACACAACTGCTACTGCACGAACGTCATGCGCGCCACGTGCCCCGGAGGTACGTGGCGTGTGTGGTGAGGAGAGTCTTTTGAGTCATCCGCATCCTGAACTCGGCGCCCCGCCGAAGCTCCCGAAGGGCGGCCTGCGGGTCACCCCGCTGGGCGGCCTCGGCGAGATCGGCCGCAACATGACCGTCTTCGAGTACGACGGGCGTCTCCTGATCGTCGACTGCGGAGTGCTCTTCCCCGAGGAGGAGCAGCCCGGAATCGACCTCATCCTGCCGGACTTCACGTCCATCCGGGACCGCCTCGACGACATCGAGGGCATCGTCCTCACGCACGGCCACGAGGACCACATCGGCGGTGTCCCCTATCTCCTGCGCGAGAAGCCGGACATCCCCCTGATCGGCTCCAAGCTGACCCTCGCCCTGATCGAGGCCAAGCTCCAGGAGCACCGCATCCGGCCCTACACGCTCGAGGTCGCCGAGGGCCACCGCGAGCGCGTCGGTCCCTTCGACTGCGAGTTCGTCGCGGTCAACCACTCCATCCCGGACGCGCTCGCGGTCGCCATCCGCACGCCCGCGGGCATGGTGGTGCACACCGGCGACTTCAAGATGGACCAGCTCCCCCTGGACCGTCGCCTCACCGACCTGCACGCCTTCGCGCGTCTGAGCGAGGAGGGCATCGACCTTCTTCTCTCCGACTCGACGAACGCCGAGGTCCCGGGCTTCGTCCCGCCGGAGCGCGACATCTCCAACGTGCTCCGTCAGGTCTTCGCGGGCGCCCGCAAGCGGATCATCGTGGCCAGCTTCGCCAGCCATGTGCACCGCATCCAGCAGATCCTCGACGCGGCCCACGAGTACGGCCGCCGGGTCGCCTTCGTCGGCCGCTCCATGGTCCGCAACATGGGCATCGCCCGTGACCTCGGATATCTGAAGGTCCCGCCGGGCCTGGTCGTCGACGTCAAGACCCTCGACGACCTGCCGGACCACGAGGTCGTCCTGGTCTGCACGGGTTCCCAGGGCGAGCCGATGGCCGCGCTCTCCCGCATGGCCAACCGGGACCACCAGATCCGCATCGTCTCCGGCGACACGGTGATCCTGGCGTCGTCGCTCATCCCGGGCAACGAGAACGCGGTCTACCGCGTCATCAACGGCCTGACCCGCTGGGGCGCCAACGTCGTCCACAAGGGCAACGCCAAGGTGCACGTCTCGGGCCACGCCTCGGCCGGCGAGCTGCTGTATTTCTACAACATCTGCAAGCCGAAGAACCTGATGCCGGTCCACGGTGAATGGCGCCACCTGCGGGCCAACGCCGAGCTCGGCGCCCTCACCGGCGTCCCGCACGACCGCATCGTCATCGCCGAGGACGGCGTCGTGGTCGACCTCGTCGCGGGCAAGGCCAAGATCGTCGGCAAGGTCCAGGCGGGGTACGTGTACGTCGACGGGCTCTCCGTCGGCGATGTGGGCGAGCCCGCCCTCAAGGACCGCAAGATCCTCGGGGACGAGGGCATCATCTCGGTCTTCGTGGTGGTGGACTCCTCCACCGGGAAGATCACCGGCGGCCCGCACGTCCAGGCCCGGGGCTCCGGCATCGAGGACTCGGCGTTCAACGCCGTCATCCCGAAGGTCCAGGAAGTCCTGGAGAAGTCGGCCCAGGACGGTGTCGTCGAACCCCACCAGCTGCAGCAGCTCATCCGCCGCACGCTGGGGAAGTGGGTGTCGGACAACTACCGTCGCCGCCCGATGATCCTTCCGGTCGTCGTCGAGGTCTGACGGTCACTCGACCGGTCCGACCAGCGGTCCCCTGGAGCGGGGCGCCTCGATTTGCATCGGGGCGCCCCGCTCCAGTACGTTTACGGCTCCGCCAGAGGGGGAAGCGCCGCGCACGGTTGTGCCGGAGGCCGACTCGGACGGGGCGGAAATTCCGACTCAGAATCTCTGATAAAGTCGGAGCCGCCGGAAAGGGAAACGCGAAAGCGAATACCTGGAAGGCGCCGAGGAAATCGGATCGGAACGGGAAGCCGGAAAGATCTGATAGAGTCGGAAACGCAAGAACAAAAGAAACACCGAAGGGAAGCGCCCGGAGGAAAGCCCGAGAGGGTGAGTACGAAGGAAGCGTCCGTTCCTTGAGAACTCAACAGCGTGCCAAAAGTCAACGCCAGATATGTTGATACCCCGTCTACCAGACACTGT
>NZ_JBVIXA010000002.1:0-156671 GCF_055594065.1 Streptomyces sp. NPDC040610
TCGCTCCCCCCCCCCCCCCCCCCCCCCTCCTCCCCCCCCCCCCCCCCCCACCCCCCCCCCCCCTCCCCCCCCCCCCCCCTCCCCTCCCCGCCCCCCCCCCCCCCCCCCCCCCCCCCCCTCCCTCCCCCCCCCCCCCTCCCCCCCCCCCCCCCCCCCCCCCCCCCCCCCCCCCACCCTCTTCCCCCCCCCCCCCCCCCCCACCCCCCCCCCCCCCCCGATCCTGCGGCAGTTGGTCAGAACCTCCAGGGCTTGCAGTTCAGGAGCTTCTTCGTGCCGACCTTGCGGTCGCAGGCGTACGCGACGACCTTGTCCTTGGCCTTGAACGACCACGACTTGGTGCTGTTGACGACGGCCACGCGATTCTTGACCGTCCGCCAGCCGCCGCCCTTGAATTCGTCGTACTTGAGCGCCAGGACGGCCTCGTACCCGTCACCCGCCACGCGGTCCTGCGCCGTGGCGCCCGAGAACTTGCCGTCGTAGAAGGCGCGGCCGTTGGCGTCCTTGCCCGCGTACCAGTACTGGTACGTCCCGCTGATCTTGGCCTTGCTGCTGCCGGACGTCCCGTGGAAGCCGATGGGCGCGGCGCTGGAGGAGCGGGGGCTCTTCTCGTGCGGGGCCGTGGTGGACGCGCCGGCGGATGACGCTCCGCTGAGCACGAGCCCCGCGAACGCTCCGGTGACTCCGGCGCTTGTGACCGCCTTGCGCCAGCGGGTGCGCGGCTTCGTCGATGCAGACATGTGTCGTCCCTCCCCGCCGCGGGCCGACCTCGGCTCAGAGGTCTGTGGAACCCGCGGATCGACAGCGCGGCAGGCCCCGCGCCGAGGCGGGCCGTGGCCGTGCTGATGACGAAGAGTTCACAGCGTGCGACGTTTTTCAGCACCCCACTTCCGTCCTGGTGAACAATCGCGGCAGGGTCGGGCGGGGCGGGGCGCGTGACCCGCGCGAGGCCGTCGCATTGCTTGCTGGGAAGGGCGGCGGCTCGTAGGTTGACACGGTTGATCAACGGAATACGGGGGGCGTGGGGTGGGGCGTCGGGAGAAGCCGCTCGATCCGACGGACGGGCCGGTGGCCCGGTTCGCGGTGGAGTTGCGCAAGGTGCGGCAGGAGGCGGGAGCTCCGTCGTATCGAGTGATGGCCCAGCAGGTGGGCTACTCGGTGACGGCGCTGTCGCAGGCGGCCGCGGGCGAGAACCTGCCGTCGCTGGCGGTGGTGCTCGCGTACGCGCGGGCCTGTGGGGCCGATCCGCAGGAGTGGGAGCGCCGCTTGCGTGAGGCGGTGCGGGAGCAGGCCGAGGAGTCGCTGGGCGAGGGTGAGGGCGACGGCGGGCAGTCGCCGTATCGGGGTCTGACGCGCTACGAACCGGGCGACGAGGGGCTGTTCTTCGGGCGGGAGCGCTTGACCGATGACCTGGTGGGGCGTGTGCGTGCGTCCCGCTTCACCGTGGTCTTCGGTCCCTCCGGGGGCGGCAAGTCGTCCCTTCTGCGGGCGGGGCTCATACCCCGGCTGCGGCGCCCCGATGATGCGGCGGAGCGTCCCGCGGCCATTCGGATCCTCACACCGGGCGAGCATCCTTTGCGTACGCACACAGCGGTGCTGACGCCCGCCGCGGGGGACGGTGACACCTGGCTGATCGTGGACCAGTTCGAGGAGGTGTTCACGCTGTGCCGGGATCCGCAGGAGCGGGCGGACTTCATCGACGGGCTCCTGGCGGCGCGGAATCCCGACAGCCGCTTGCGGGTGGTGCTCGGCGTACGGGCCGACTTCTACGGCCGCTGCGCCGAACACCGCGCCCTGGCGGAAGGCTTGTCCGACGCCGGCCTCCTGGTCACGGCGATGTCGCCCGCCGAGCTGAGGCAGGCGGTCGTGAAGCCCGCCCAGGTCGCGGGGCTGATCGTGGAACGGGAGTTGACCGCCCGGCTCGTGAAGGAGGCCGGGAGTGAGCCGGGGGCGCTGCCGCTGCTCTCCCACGCGCTGCGCGAGACCTGGCGGCGACGGCGCGGCCGGACGCTGACCTTGCAGGGGTACGAGGACACGGGCGGCGTCCACGGTGCCATCGCCCGCACCGCCGAGGACGTCCACGCCCAGCTCTCCGACAGCCGCAGGGAGTTGGCACGGCTTGTGCTGCTGCGGCTGATTGCCCCGGGTGAGGGGGCCCAGGACACCCGGCGGCCGATCCGGCGCGCGGAACTCGACTTCGGTGATGGCGACGAGGTCGACGCCGTGGTGGACCTGCTGGCCCGGGCCCGCCTCATCACCCTCGACGACGACACCGTCGACCTCGCCCACGAGGCGCTGATCACTTCCTGGCCCCGCCTGGGAGCCTGGGTGGACGCCCACCGGGACCGGCTGCGCGCCCACCGCCATCTGACGGAGGCGGCGCGCACGTGGGAGGAACTGGCGCACGACCGGGGCGCCTTGTACCGGGGTGCCCGGCTGACCACGGCGACGGAGCACTTCGCCGCCGACGGTGACGGGTGCGCGGATCTGACCGGGCTCGAGCTGTCCTTCCTCACGGCGAGCCGACGCGCCCGTACGCGTGCGCGGCGCCGCCGTCGTGCGCTGTCGGGCGCGCTGGCGGTGCTGGTCGTCCTGTCGGTGGTGGCGGGTGCCATGGCGTGGCGGGAGAGCCGTACGAGCGAGCGGCGGCACGTCGAGGCGGAGGCCCGCCGCATCGCCGCGGCCGCCGCCACCATGCGTGATCACGACCCGGTCACCGCGATGCGGCTGAGCGTCGCCGCCTGGCGGCTCGCGGAGTCCACCGAGACCCGCTCGGCGCTGCTGGGTGCCATGGCGCAGCACGAGGTGTCGTCCTTCTCCCGCACCGGCGCCCCGACGGATGCCGTGGCGACCGAGTTGACCGCCGACGGGCGGACGCTGGTGGCGGTGGGCGCGGGGCACGTGCGCACCTGGGACATGCGCGAGCCGCGGCCGAGGGCTCGTGCGTACCCCGGTCCCGGCAAGCTGGTCGCGGACGGCCCGGATGTGACGGTGAGCCCGGACGGCCGGACGCTGGCCGTGCTCACGACCGACTCCACGGTGCTGTGGGACGTCCGCGCCGGTCGCGTGCTCAGGCGCCTGCCCGCGACCGAGGCGCAGAGCGTGGTCTTCTCCCCCGACGGCAAGCGGGTGGCGCTGAAGGTGTGGAACGTGGACGACGAGGGCACGGCGGAGGGCGGGGGCGGGGCGGCTGTGCCGCAGGGCGCGCGCGGGGCGGAGGTCGCGAGAGATTCAGGTACGTCACAGGGCGCGGACACCGCGTACAGCAAGCTCTACGACGTACGCAGCGGCCGCACCCTGCTGGCCATGAAGCAGCGGCATCCGTACAAGTCGGAGAGCTTCGCACTGAGCGCGGACAACCGGCTCCTTGCCCGGTGCGGTGAGGAAGGTCCGCTGGAGGTCTGGGACATCGCCCGGCGCGCCCGGCTCGACCGCTCCTGGCTGGACGAGGACAAGAAGCGGTTCGACTGCGGCGGCGGCTCGTTCGTGTTCACCCCGGACAGCAGGTATCTGGCACGCGTCAGCGGCCGTGAGATCCGCCGCTGGGACCTGCGCGGCGGCCGCGAGGCGCCGCGCGTGGTGGGCAGAGGACTGGAGGACGTCCGTTTCAGCGCGGACAGCGAGTTCGTGGTGGCGTCCACGGCGGACGGGGTCGCGATGTGGCGGCTGGCCTCACCGGACGCGCCGGTGTTGCGCCACGCCACCGTAGGCAGCGCGTCCTGGGGGTTCGAGCTCGACCTGGACGCGGGAGTCGTGCGCTACTTCAACGAGACGCGGACGGTCCTGCACTCGCTGAGCGTGAAGTCCGCGGTCGAGGCGTCATGGCGCAAGGAGTACTTCTCCCCGGGGCGGCTGGCCGAGGACGGCCGCACCCAGGCCGTCGTCCGCCACGCGGAGGGCGGCAAGGAACTGCGGCTGGTGGACACCCGCAGCGGGCGGACCGTCTTCAAGCCGCCGGTCGAGCCCTGCCCCAAGGCCGCCGAGAACAAGCCCGCGCCCGCCGGTCCTGACGAAACATCACCGGACGAGGAGCCGGGCGCGGCCGAAATGGGTGAAGGTCCGGGGCCGGAGGAGTGCACCGACCTCATGGCGTTCAGCGCCGACGGCCGGTACTTCGCCTACGCGCAGGCACGGCAGTTGGGCGGCGCCACAGCGCCGAAGCGGGACCGGGTCGGCGTCTGGGACGTCCGCAAGGGCCGTGAGCACGCGGTGGTCGATCTGGACGCGAACGAGATGGGCGGGAGCGGTCTGGACGGTCTCGTGCTCAGCGCCGACGGGTCCCGTCTGTTCCTGGCCCGTACCTCGATGCAGGAGACCACCGAGGTGTGGGACCTGCGCTCCGGCGGTCGGCCCAAGAAGGTGAGGACGCTGTCGGGCATCTCCGGCGGGCTCGCGGTACGACGGGACTCGGCCCGGGTCGCCTCCTGGCAGGCCATCGCCGACCCCCGCTCCGGCAAGACCGTGCGCACGTCGCTGAGCGGCACCCTGACCAGCGAGCTGGCGTTCAGCCCCGGCGGGCAGTACCTGGCCGCGGGCGACGCCTACGGCCGGGTGACCATCTGGGACGGCACCGGACACACGCGCCGCGCCGTGCTGACCGCCGCGGACGCCGACACCGCGCCCACCACCGACGACGACCCGGTCGGCGCGCTCGCCTTCTCCCGCGACAACACCACGCTCGCCGTCGCCACCCACTCCGGCACGATCCAACTGTGGGACGTCCCCTCCAGCCAGCCACTGGGCTCGCCCCTGCCCACCCCCGGCGACACGATCACGTCGCTGGCCTTCAGCCCCGACGGCAGGACGCTGTACGCGGGCGGATCCCATGTGCCGTCGCAGAAATACACGCTCGACCCCGCGCGTCTGGTCACCGCCGTGTGCGAGCGGGCGGGGTCCGGGCTGTCACGGCGGGACTGGCGGACGTATCTGCCGGATCTGCCCTACCGTGCCACCTGCTGAGTGGCGGAGCGGCCGCTCGCACGGCAACGGCAGCTCGGACCGCTCCGACCGCTCCGACCGCTCCGACCGCTCCGACCGCTCCGACCGCTCCGACCGCTCCGACCGCGAAAACTCGTCGTACAGGGCTGGAATGAGCCAGCCTGCACACGCGTTCGGGCAGACATGACTAATGATCACCGCACCATCACCAACCCGGCCACCCTCCACGACCCGACCCCCTTCGGCTACAGCCACGCCGTCTCGGCACCCGGCGAACTCGTCTTCATCGCCGGGCAGTACGCCTCCGACAGCACCGGCGCCCCCGTCCCCGCCGACTTCGCCACCCAGGTGGAACTCGCGCTCGACCGGCTCCAGTCGGCGCTGGAGGGCGTCGGCCTCGGCTACGAGAACGTGGTCCGCCTCGGCAGCTTCATCGTCGACCACGACATGGAGAAGCTGGAGGCCCTCGGCAAGGTGCTGCACGCGCGCTTCGGCGACCGGCTTCCCGCCCAGACCCTCAGCGGCGTCGCCGCCCTGGCGCTCCCGGGCATGCTCTTCGAAATCGACGCGACAGCGGTACGGCCGTAACGAAGAGCCAGGAGCATGCGGAAGCGGCGGGCACGGTCGAGGGACCACTCCCCCGGCTCCTGGCCCCGTCAGCGCAAGCGATTCCGTACCCGCTCCGCCTGGGTGCGGCGGTTCTGCGACTCGTACAGCGTCAGGGCCTGCTGCCACGCCTCGCGGGCCGCGGTGGTCTGACCCAGGCAGTGGTGGGTCTCGGCCAGGTTCGTGAGGGTGTCGGCCTCGTTCGAGGAGTCGGAGCGTTCACGGAAGAGGGCCAAGGCCTGCTCGAAGTACTCCAGGGCTTCGGGGAGTTGGCCGGAGTGG
Source organism: Streptomyces sp. NPDC040610 (assembly GCF_055594065.1). Lineage (NCBI taxonomy): Bacteria > Bacillati > Actinomycetota > Actinomycetes > Kitasatosporales > Streptomycetaceae > Streptomyces > Streptomyces sp. NPDC040610. The sequence goes on from NZ_JBVIXA010000002.1 coordinate 5,824, forward strand.
TGGGCGATGTAGCCGAGGCTGTCGAGGGTGGAGGCGGTGTCGGCCGGGCTGCCGTGCTCCTCGTAGAGGCGCAGCGCCTGCTCGCAGTGGGTGCGCGCCTCGGGGTACCGGGCGAGCTGGGCGTGCATCCAGCCGACGGCGTTGAGCTGGTTGGCCTGCCAGAACGGGTTGTCCAACCGCCGGTACAGGTCGAGGGCGCGCAGCGCGTGGTCGAGGGCGCGCTCGTCGTCGCCGTTCTGCTCCCAGACGCGGCCGAGGGTGCGGCAGATGTGCGCCTGGCCTGCGATGTCGTTGGTGCGCTCGGCCAGGGCGAGGGCCTGGCGGAGGTGTTCGAGCGCCTCGGGGTGGTCGCCGGTCAGGGAGCGGGCGTGGCCGTAGCGCCAGTGGGCGAGGGCCTTGGGGGCGGGGGTGTCTCCATGCTGTTCGGAGGCCGTGAGGGCGGTGCGCCAGACGGTGAGGTACTCCGTGAGGTGATAGCCGCCCTGGTGGTACGAGATGAGGGTCCAGGCCAGCTGCCAGACCTGGCGGAGGCGGCCGGTGGCCAGGGCGAGCGACTGCACGGCGAGCAGGCAGGCGTGTTCGTCGTCGAACCACTGGAGCGCCGCCGCGAAGTCGGCCGGACTCAGGGGGGCGCAGCCCGGCGCCGGAGGTTCGGGCTGGACCATGAAGGGCGTGTGGGGGCCGTCGAGGAGCCGGTTGGCCGCGTACGCGGTGTGCAGGTGGAAGTCGACGAGCCGGTTCAGGGCGGACTCGACGTCCTGGTCGAACTGTTGGTGGGCGACCTCGCGCGCGTACAGCCGGATCAGGTCGTGCAGGTGGTAGCGGCCCGGCCGGTCCTGGCGCACCAGGTGGGCGCCCTCCAGTTCGGCGAGCAGGGTGCGGGCGCGGGGCACGGGCACGGCCGCGAGGCTGGCCGCGGCGGCGAGGCTGATGTCGGGGCCGGGGGCCAGGCCGAGCAGGACGAACAGCGTCGCGGCCTCGGGGGTGAGAGCGTGGTGCGAGGCGGCGAAGGCGGCGCGCAGGCTGGCGGTGAGGTCACCGGCGTGGAGGGCGTCGAGGCGGTCGGTGGCCTGGCTGAGTTCCGTGGCCAGGGCGGCGAGCGGGAACTCCGGGTGGGTGGCGGCGCGGGCGGCCACGATGCCCAGGGCCAGGGGCAGTCCCGCGCAGTGGTCGACCAGGGCGCTGACGGCTTCGGGCTCGGCGGCGACGCGGGGCATGCCGAGGTGGCTGGTGAGGAGTTGGTGTGCGGCGGCGGGGTCGAGGACGTCCAGGGGCAGCGGCCGGGCGCCGTGCGTGGCCACGAGCGCGGTCAGGCGACTGCGGCTGGTGATCAGGACGGTGCAGGCGGGGCTGCCCGGAAGGAGCGGGCGGACCTGGTCGGCGTCGCGGGCGTTGTCGAGCACGATGAGCATGCGGCGTTCGGCGACGAGGCTGCGGTAGAGCGCGGTCTGGCCGTCGAGGTGCGGCGGAATGCCGTCCGGGGCGACGCCGAGCGCGTCGAGGAAGCCGCGTACCGCCGTGGGCACGGGCATCGGCTCCGCCGTCGGGTCGAAGCCGCGGAGGTTCACGTACAGCTGCCCGTCGGGGAAGCGCTGCGTGTTCTCGTGCGCCCAGCGCACGGCCAGCCAGGTCTTGCCGACGCCGCCGGAGCCGCCGATCGCCGAGATCACCACGGTCTCGCCCAGGGCCTTGGTCAGTTGGTCGAGTTCGTCGCCGCGCCCGGTGAACACGCCTGGTGACAGGGGCAGTTGGCGGGGCACGGGGGTGGAGGGCAGGGCTGCGGCGCTCGGTGATCGCGGCAGGCCCAGGCGCGGGTCGTCGGTGAGGATGCGCTGGTGGAGTTCCCGCAAGGGGGTTCCGGGGTCCACGCCCAGCTCCTCGGCGAGGTGTTCCCTGATGCGCTGGTAGTGACCGAGGGCGTCGGCCGCGCGGCCCGCTCCGTGCAGGGCGAGCATGAGCTGTCCGGCCAGTCGCTCGTCCAGGGGGTGGGCCTCGGCCCGTGCGGTCAGTTCGGCGAGGAGTTCGCCGTGGCGGCCCTGTCGCAGGGCGAGGTCGTTGCGGTCCAGTTCGGCGGCGAGCCGTTCGCGGGCGAGGGTGTCGCGCAGGGCGTTGAACCAGGGTGTGTCCAGGCCGGAGAACGCCTCGCCCCGCCATTGGGCGAGTGCCCGCGCGAACAGCTCCGCGGCCTCTTCGTCGTCCTCGCTCGCTCTGGCCTGCGCCACCAGGTCGCGGAATCGGTGCAGGTCCACGGTCGAGGGGTCGACGGTGAGCCGGTATCCGCCCGGCTCCTTGTCGATGCGCACCCCGCTCCGCTCGAGCTGGCTCAGCGCCTGGCGTAATCGGGACAGGTAGCTGTAGAGCGTGGACTGGAGCCGCCGCGGGGGTCGGTCACCCCAGATGCGGTCGGCCAGCTGGTCCACGGAGACCGTGCGGTTGGCGTCCGCGAGGAGTGCCGCCAGGACCCCGCGCTGCCGCATGTGTCCGATGCTCAACGGCCGTTCGTCCACCGTGACTTCGATGTCTCCCAGCACCACGAAGCGGGCCGTCACCACGCCGCACCTCCTGCCCCCGTGACCTGCGGCCAGGCGGTGCCCCGCAGGTTCCCCCCACCCACCCTGACCCCGCGAGTCAAGGTTTGTCCGAGCGTTGTCCAGGCTCGGCCGAAAACCGGTCACGTCCGCAGCCGTGCGGCGAGTGCAGATCGAGACGCTGCCGGACACCCCCGCGACGCTCCGCGCCGCCGAGCGCGACGGCTTCGTCCGCGAGGGCGTGCTGCGCTCCGCGGCCTGGGTGATGGGCGAGTTCCTCGACGAGGTGCTGCTCGGGCTGCTCGTCGAGGAGTGGAAGCCGGATGCCAAGGCCTAGGGTGCCTGTCTCGAAGTCCGGCTCATTTCCTTCTTGTGGCAAGATCGCGGAATGCTACGACTAACTGACTTCATCATCGACTGCCCGGACACGATGAAGCTGGCCGCCTTCTACTCCGAGGTGACGGAGCTCCCCGTCAAGGAGGGCAGCAACGAGCACTGGGCCGGTATCCAGTTCGGCGAGATCGAACTGGCCTTCATCCAGGTGGAGGACTACCGCGCCCCGCGGTGGCCCGACAGCGAGCACCCCAAGCAGTTCCACCTCGACTTCGAAGTCGACGACATCGAGGCCGAACAGCACCGCGTCCTGGCCCTCGGCGCGACCCTGCAGCGGGACTGCGTCGGCCCCAACGGCTACGGCTTCCGCGTCTACACCGACCCCATTGGCCACCCCTTCTGCCTCTGCCGCAACAAGGGTGTCGTCTGGACCGATCAGGGCCCCACCTGGCCCCAGCGCGACCAGTAGGTCGATACGGTCGCCCCATGCACGTACGAGCAGTGGATCCGCGGGACACCGCCTGGGAGCACGACGACGCCACCTATCGGGCCTCCTTCTGGGACCGGTCGCAGGGGGCGTCGGACGAGTACGAGGTGACGGGTGCCGATGTCGAGGAAGTCCTGACCTGGGCGCGCGTCAAGGCGGATGAGACCGGCTCGGCGTACACGTTGTACGTGCGCGTCGTCGACGAGGGCAAGCCCGGTCTGGTCCGGCTCAGCGGGATGGCGGGCGACCCGTTCGCTTGAGGCCGCCGCCCGTCTCACGGCGGGTCGGCCCCGGGCGCCATCGTAAGGACCACCTTGCCCCGGGGGTGGCCCCGCTCCAGATGGCGGACGGCGGCCGGGGCCTCGGCCAGGGGGTAGGTGCTGTCGACGACCGGGGTGAGGGCGCCGCTCTCGATCAGGGACGTGAGGGTCTCGAGGTCGGCACGGCGTACGGCCGCGAACAGGCCGAGGAGGTCGTGGCGCGCGACACGGGTCACCAGGGCCATCCGCAGCCGGGTGCCGGTGTCGCCGAGCCAACGGTTTCCGCCCTCGCCGCCGACGCGCACCACGGTGCCGCGCGGGGCGAGGGCGCGGCGCAGCAGGGGCAGGGGACGGTTGCCGGCGGCGTCGACGACGACGTCGTAGCGGTGGGGGCTGTCGGTGATCTCCTGGCGGGCGTAGTCGAGGACGGTCGTGGCACCGAGGGTGCGTACGAACGTGGCCGCGCGGCCTCCGCAGACACCGTCGACCTCCGCGCCGTGGACGACGGCGAGTTGGACGGCGTAGCTGCCCACCCCGCCGGAGGCGCCGATGACCAGGACTCGCTGACCGGCGCGCAGCCCCGCCTTGGTGTGCAGCGCCTGCAGGGCGGTGACGGCGGAGACCGGGACGGCGGCGGCCTGCACGAAGGTGACGTTCGCGGGCTTGGGGGCGATCCTCTCGGCCTTGGCGAGCGCGTACTCGGCGAAGGAGCCGTCGAAGTGCCCGTACACCGCGTCGCCGGGGGCGAGGCCCGTCACCTTCGCGCCGACCGCCTCGACGCGTCCGGCGCCGTCCCAGCCCCGTACGGGATTCCTGGGCCTGCGCAGTCCGAAGACCGGGCGGACCATGAAGGGCAGCCCGGTCATCACATGCAGGACGTCGGGGCCGACTCCGGCGGCGTGCACGCGTACCAGCACCTCGCCCTCGGCAGGGATGGGCGGATCGACGTCCCGTACGTGAAGCGTGTCCGCGGAGCCGTAGACGTGCTGCACGATGGCCTTCACGGTGGTTTCTCCCGGTCCGGGCGAGCGGGTACGGCGGGCCTTCGCAAGCATCGCGCGAACCCACTCCGCTGCCTAGAGCCCGACGGCGGCCGACGCCGAAGTCCGGCGCCGACCTCAGGGGCGGCGCCGGACTCATCGGGCAGGCCTTGGGGGGCCCACCCGGTGCGCGGGCAGCGTGTCCCGGCCCCACGTCCCCGCTCGGGCTCTCCGAGCGGGTCAGTTCGCCCCGCCCTGCCCTGCGCTGCCCATCGGGCCGACCTTGACGGGGGAACCGCCGTCCTCGGTCACGGGCAGGGTGGAAGCGCCCGGCCACTCGATGGAGAACGACTTCGTCTCCCCGGGAGGCGTGATCACGAGCCCCGTGACGCTGACGCCGGAGCCGCCCGAGTCGTTGACCGGGTAGGTGACACCGAAGGACACCGACTCGCCGTCCTTGAGGGTCATCGGGCTGGACTGCCCCGTGCGCGTGGCGGACAGGTCCCCCTCGCTGGTCTTCAGGTCGACGCCCGCGAATCCGGTCAGGGCGCAGTCCCGGCCGCCACCGTTCTTGAACGTCACCGCGACCGTGCCCTCGGTGTCACCGTCGATGGTGCTGTCCGACGCGGAGATGTCCAGCTCGTCGGTGCGGCACTTGCCGGACTTGGCGCTCGCGTCGGAGCCGCCCCCGGTGGCCGCGCCCTGCCCGCCGGAGTCCTTCCCGCCGGAGTCCTTGCCCGCGGAGCCCTTCCCGCCGTCCTGCTCCGCACCGCCCGAGCCCGAACCGCCGGAGGAGGACGACGCGGTGGACTCGGCCGACGGGGAGTCCCCCGCCGAGTCGTCACCGTCGTTGCACGCCGAGAGCGAGAGAGTCGCGGCAACGGCCAGGGCGGCGAAGGTGAGCTTGTGAACGCGCATCGATTCTTCCTCAGTATCGGTTGGGGTGTCGGCCGCTCGGTCCGTGCCGTACGAGTCGTACACGTCGTACGAGTTGGTCCGAGCGGGCGTTGCTGACCTGCATGAGCCGCTCGGCTCGCAGCCGCGTTCATCCCAACCGCCCGCTAATACACCCCTGTTACACGCACCGCGAGGCACGAGACGCACCGACTCAGGGCGCGCTCCGGCCGTGTCCGCCCCTCCCGGCACCGGTGCCGCGCCCTCCCCCGCCGCCCTCCAGCACGGAAAACGGGGCCTGCGCGCGATGAGCCGCATGGGCTCGGGGGCCTGCCGCCGAGGAACCGGGCGCGCCGGTTCCGACCGCAATTGCGCACCCGTTCGAACCTGCCGCCCTCTGGGACAGACCTGTAACCCTGTGGATCTTGACCCGGCCGGCGCCAACCCCCCTATGCCGTAGACGACTTCGCGACCGAGTGCCTCTCGGGTGTGCCGATGCCTCAGGCGTCCCGCCACCCCACTACCGTTGCTCCCCATGACAGTCGCCACGACGGACATCACCGCGGACCTGATCCGGGATCTGCTGCGCGAGCAGCACCCCGACCTGGCGGATCTCCCCGTGAAGCTGGGGGCGCGTGGCTGGGACAACCAGCTGTGGCGGCTCGGCGACGATCTCGCCGTCCGGCTCCCGTGGGCGACGGAGTCCGCGGACGAGCTGCTGCGCAAGGAGCACGTCTGGCTGCCCGCCCTGGCGCCGCACCTACCGCTGCCGGTCCCCGTCCCGCAGCGGCTCGGTGAGCCTTCCGAGCGGTTTCCGCGGCCCTGGATCGTCACCACGTGGGTCCCGGGCGAGCCCGCCGACCGCGCCCCCGCGACGTGCGCCGCGGAGGCGGCCGACACCTTGGCCGCCTTCCTGACCGCCCTCCACCGCCCCGCCCCCGACGAGGCGCCCGCAGGCCGGAACCGGGGCGGACCGCTGGCCGACCACATCGAACCCTTCACCCAGGGGCTCGCCTCCGCGACCGAACTGGGGCTGATCCACGACCCGGACGCCGTCCGCGCTGTCTGGGAGGACGCCCTCGCCGCGCCCGACTGGACGGGTCCGCGCCTCTGGCTCCACGGCGACCTGCATCCGGCCAACATCCTCACGACGAACGGCACGTTCTCCGGCGTGATCGACTTCGGTGACCTGTTCGCGGGCGACCCGGCCTACGACCTCGCCGCCGCTTGGATCCTGTTGCCGGACGGCGCCGCCGACCGCTTCCACGCGGCCTACCGCCCGGCCCCGGACGCCGCGACCCTGCGTCGCGCCCGCGGCTGGGCGGTGCTGCGCGCTTTCGCCTGCCTCCACATCGGCCACGCCGGGGACCACGGCCTGCCCGGCGGCAAGCCCAGCTGGGGGCCGCCCGCGCACGCCTCCTTGCGGCGCCTCACCTCGCCGTAGATGCACTCGGCCGGTGAGGGCGGCCTGCGGTGCCTCCGGTGCCGTGGCCGTCGCAGCCGTGCGCCCCTGGCCTTGCGCACGACCCGCCCACGGCCTAGAGCGAGCCGAGGAACTCGATCGTCCTCCGGGTCAGGAGCTTGGCGGCGTCCGGGTCGTGGGACGCCAGCGAGTGGTCCGCGAACAGGTGCTCGTCTCCGGGGTACAGGAACATCTCCGCGTCAGCGCGGTCGGAGACGAGCGCGCGGGCGGCTTCGATGTCCTCGACGAAGAACGGATCGGCTTCCTTCGCGTGCACCTGCACCGGCACACCGTCAGGCCATGCCGCCCCGAACTCCGAGACGGGAATGCAGGCGTGGAACAGAAGCGCGCCCCGCGCGCCCGGCCGCGTCTGCGCCAGCTTCTGGGCGGGCAGCACACCGAGCGAGAAGCCGACGTAAACGGCGTCCTGCGGCAGGAGTTCGGCCGCACGGACGCCGCGCTCGGTGATCTCGCCGAAGCCGATCTGCTCGACGTAGGCCTGGCCCTCGTCGAGGGAGCCGAAGGTGCGCCCGTCGAAGAGGTCGGGCGTGTGGACGGTGTGGCCGTGCGCGCGCAGCTCGTCGGCGAAGGCCGCGACTCCGGGCGTCAGCCCCTGCGAGTGATGGAACAGTATGACCTCGGTCATGCCCAAACCCCTTGCCTGCCGGTGGCGAATGATCCGGAACTCTAGCTCCAGAGGCTGAGTCTGCGGCGGACCGCCCCGCGGCCCGGCCGACCGGGTCAGTCCTCCAGGATGAGGTCGGCGATCCTGCGAGCCAGCTCGCGGTCGGCGATCGCCCATGTCCCCTTTCTGGTGCTGTAGTTGGTGGACATCACCACCAGGGCGCGCCCGTCGACGGAGCGGACGATCTCCGAGTAGGAGCCGCCGACCTGGCTCTGCCCGGTGTGCCAGGCGATGCGGTGTTCGCCGGTGCCGGGCTCCAGGGCCCAGCCGTATCCGTACGCGAGTCCGTCCTCGGAGTCCTCGGCCGCGGACGCGTGCGGGGTGAACATCTTGCGGCGCGCGTCGGCGGAGAGGACCTCGCTGCCGTTCAGGGCGACGTGCCAGCGGAGCAGGTCCGTCGCCGTGGAGAGCATGCCGCCGTTGCCCCGCAGGTTCCAGTACGGCCCGTCGGGTGCCCAGGGCTGTTCGTTCGGGCGGCCCGCGGGCTTGCCCTTCTCGTCGTACTCGACGGCGATGTCCCGCTGGGTCCACCGCGGCCGGACGTAGCCGGTCCGCTCCAGGCCCGCGGGGCGGAAGAGGCGGTCGGCGAGGAACTGCTCGTACGGCAGGCGTGATCGCTCCTCGATGACCGCGGCGAGCAGACTGTATCCCAGGTTGGAGTAGTGGAAGGCGCGGCCCGGGCGGGAGCGCAGCTCGGTGTGGGTGAGGGCCCGGAGCATGACCGCGCGGGTTAGCGGGGTGTAGTCGTCGCCGTAGCGGTCGGGCAGGAATTCCGGCAGGCCCGAGGTGTGCGACAGGAGCTGGTGCACCGTCAGAGGGCGTAGGTGCGGCGGAAGTCCCGGGAGCAGGTCGCCGAGGCGGTCGCGTACATGGACGCGGCCATCCATCTCCAGTTTCAGCACGGCGGCCGCGGTGAACTGCTTGGTGTTGGAGGCGATGTCGTACACCGTGCCGCGTCCGCACCGGATGCCGCCTGCGCGGTCCGCGAGCCCGAAGCTCTCGCTGTACACGATGCCGGACTCGTTCGCGGCGAGGACGGTGACGCCCGGCCCCTTCGGCAGCTCGGCGGTCACCACGTCGTGGATCCGGCCGTGGAGTTCCCCGTCCGACCTGCGGTCCTTCTTCTTCTGGCCGCACGCCGTGGCACCTGCCAGGGCGGGCACGACGAGTGCCGCCCCGCGCACCACCGTTCGGCGCCCGACCGGAACCTCCTTGAACGCCCCGCCCGTTGACACCCTCGGCCCCGGCATCGACCACTCCCCCATCCCGCACTCACGCCCACCCGGCACCGGCCGTCGACGCGAGCACCACCGCCCGTTGGTGCCCAGCATGCCGGAGGGGGCGTGAAGGCCGAGTGAGGAGATGACCCGGGGGCGGGTGGGCGCGAGCCCGGGTCAGTGGCGTGTGAGCAGGTCTCCGATGCCGAGGTGTCCGCTCGGCCCGTGGCCAGGGAGGCGGCGATGCGGAGGCCGCGGTGTGGCGCTCCGCTGCGTTACCGGGCCTCGCTGCGGCGTTCATAAGACGTTGATCCATCGAGGATCGCTCCGCGCCAGTCTTCACCGCGGGCGCGTCCGCGCCCGGAATCGGCAAGAGGCAAGAAGACCGGCAAGAAGAAGGGAGCATCCCTGTGCGGCGTAAGAGACGCACGGCGGCGGCCTGGTGCGCGGCACTGGCCTTCGCCCTGCTCGCGACCCCCGCGGTCGCGGCGGACGGCCCGGAGGGGCCCACCAGACCCGACCGCCCCGAGAAGCCACGGCCACCGGCGGCGGCGAAGGCGATCGGCGGGGCGGGGGCTCCGTCGGCGACGGCAGGCACGGAAGCTGCCGCGAGCGAGGACGAAGGACCCCCGACCGACGGGAAGTTCTACATCCAGAACGCCCACAGCGGCTATCACATCTCGGCGAGCGACAACCCGGTCGCCACCCACCGGCCCAAGGGCGACGAGGACGAACAGCAGTGGGAGTTCGCCCGGAACGCCGATGGAACGTACAAGATCAAGAACCCGGACTGGGACGGGCAGTGCCTTGCCCAGCAGAGCGGCGACCACCTCAACGTCGAGCCCTGTGGCAACACGGAGACCGACTGGGAATTCCGGCACGACAAGGGTGACCGGTACCGCATCCACGTGCCGGGCTCGGAGCGCAGGCTACGGAGCGGAGAGAAGAACGACTCTCCGATCTGGGTGGACACCGACGATCCAAACAATCAGAAGGAGAACTGGTACATCACGCCGATCAATCCGCCGAAGTCGCCGATGCCGGCGGATCCGAAGCTCGACGACATGACGTTCCTGACGACGCACAACGCGTACTTCAACTCGGAGGACTCGGAGGGCACGCCGGCGCCCGTAGCGCCCAACCAACCGCACTCCGTGTCCCGCCAACTGCGGGACGGCGTGCGGTCGGTGATGCTCGACGCGCGCTACGCCAATGGACGCGTGCGCATGTGTCACGGGGGCTGCCTGGGCGGCGAAAACACCTCGACCATGACCTTCTCCAAGATCTTCGAGGACATCGTCGCCTTCATGAAGGAGGACAAGGAGGCAGTCGTCACCGTCTTCCTGGAGGACTACACGACCGCGGAGCAGTTGGAGAAGGAACTCGGCGACGACCTCGCCCCCGGAACCGACGCGGCCAAGATGGTCTTCCGGCCCGACGCCGAGGGTGTGAAGGAAAAGGGCTGGCCCACGGTCAAGTCCATGGTCGACTCGGGCAAGCGCCTGCTGCTCTTCACTGGCGACGGGGACGCCGAGAAGAAGGAGGACGGCAAGAACAAGCTCGGCTTCATCTACGAGCAGCCCTGGATCGTCCAGAACCACTGGTCGATGGGGCTCGGCATCGGCAACGCCGACTGGAGTTGCTACAGCCGGTGGAATGCTCCGCTCACCCAGGAGGACAAGAACTTCCGGCGCCTGTACGTGATGAACCACTTCCGGGACTCTCCGATGGATCCCACGTACCGCAACGACAACGAGAAGCTCCAGAACCGCGCCGAGCGCTTCTGCATGCCGGCCGCCCGCAAGAAGCCGAACTTCCTCGCGGTCGACCAGTACAAGGACGGCAACCCCATGTCCGCCGTGAAGGACATGAACACGTACACGTACCACGGCGACACCCCCGGCATGGGCGGCACGCCAGAGACGCCGCCGTCCACCGGCAGCGCCGGTGACCCCGTGGACAACGCCACCGACGACCGCTCCGCCAAGCCCTCCACGTCCGGCCCGCACGAGCGGTGCCGTCCCGAGGGGCTCGCCGCGACGAAGGGCGTCGACACCCCGTACTGCAGGGTGTACGGCGACGACGGGCGCGAGTGGCTCGGTGGGAACGGGCACGACAAGCGGGTCGTCGGCTACTTCACGGGCTGGCGCACCGGCGCCAAGGGTGACCCGCGCTATCTGGCGAAGAACATCCCCTGGTCGAAGGTGTCGCACGTCAACTACGCCTTCGCGAGCGTCGACGGCGGCGACCGGATCTCCGTCGGTGACCCGGACGACCCGAAGAACCCGGCGACCGGAATGACCTGGCCGGGCGTGCGCGGGGCCGAGATGGACGACTCACTCCCGTACAAGGGCCACTTCAACCTCCTCAACCGCTACAAGAAGAAGCACCCGCAGGTGAAGACGTTGATCTCGGTGGGCGGCTGGGCCGAGACGAAGAACTTCTACACCATGGCCACCCACGCCGACGGCTCCGTCAACCAGGCGGGCATCGACACCTTCGCGGACTCGGTGACGGCCTTCCTCGACCGGTACGGCTTCGACGGCGTCGACATCGACTACGAGTACCCGACCGCGCTGCCCGACAGCGGCAACCCGGCCGACTGGGAGCTGTCCAACAGCCGCCGCAAGGGCCTCCAGGCCGGTTACAACGCGCTGATGAAGACCCTGCGCGAGAAGCTGGACCGCGCGGGCGCCGACAAGGACCGCTACTACCTCCTCACCTCGGCGGGCTCCGCGTCCGGCTACCTGGTGCGCGGCTACGACGGGGGCCAGGCCCTCCAGTACCAGGACTTCGTCAACGTCATGTCGTACGACCTGCACGGCTCCTGGAACAAGTACGTCGGCCCGCAGGCGCCGCTGTACGACGACGGCAGGGACGCCGAGCTGGCCGCCGCGAAGGTCTACGACGAGAAGGAGTTCGACAAGACCGGGTACTTCAACGTCGACTGGTCGTACCGCTATTACCGCGGCGCGCTGCCACCCGGCCGCATCAACCTCGGCGTCCCCTACTACACCCGCGGCTGGCAGAACGTCTCCGGCGGCACGGACGGCCTGTGGGGCACCTCGTCGCTCCCCGACCAGGGCGCCTGCCAGCCCGGCACCGGTGAGAAGGGCGACTGCGGCCACGGCGCCGAGGGCATCGACAACGTCTGGCACGACCTCGGCACCCGGGGCGAGGAGGTCGCCTCCGGCTCCAACCCGCTGTGGCACGCCCGGAACCTCCAGGACGGCATCACCCCCGGCTACCTCCCCTCCTACGTCGACACCGACAAGGAGTCCGGCAAGCTGAAGGGCACGTACTCGGAGAAGTACGACGACACGCTGAAGGCGTCGTGGCTGTGGAACGCCGAGAAGAAGGTGTTCCTCTCCACGGAGAACGACGCCTCGATCGACGCCAAGGCGCGGTACGTGAAGGACAACGGCATCGGCGGCGTCATGCTGTGGGAGCTGGCGGGCGACTACACCAAGCGCGCCAACGGCGAGTACGGCATGGGGTACGACGTCACCAGCCGCCTGGACGGGGCGCTGCACGGCTCCGGGGGCTACAAGACGGAGCGTGCCGGTGACACTCCCCTGCCCGACGACGTCGTGGACGTCTCCGCCGAGTTCGTCGACTACCCGACGGCCGAGGGCGACCTGTGGCCGATCCAGCCGAAGCTGCGCGTCACCAACAACACGGAACGGACCCTCGGCACCGGCACCGAGATCTCCTTCGACCTGCCCACGTCCACGTCCCCGCTCCTCAAGGACGCCGGCGGGGCGGAGCTGAAGGACGCGGTGAAACCCGGCCGTTCCGGGCCCAACGTGGGCGGTCTGAAGGCCGACTTCCACCGCGTGACGCTGAAGCTCGGCTTCTGCGAGGCCATCGCGCCCGGCAAGTCCCACGACATCGGCCTCAAGTACTACCTGCCGGTGACCGGCCCCGCGAACATCACCGTGTCGACCGGCGACCACACGTACGGCTCCGTCCAGGACGACCGCAAGGGCGTGCGGACGGTCCAGCCGGACACCGGTGACGCCAAGGAGTGCGACGCCCCGGAGTGGAAGCAGGGCTCCCCGCACGGCAAGACGGTCGGCCGGACCTTCGCGGCCTGGGACAAGGGCGACAAGGGCTGGCAGTTCGAGTACCAGGGCAACCTGATGGACCACCACCCCGGTGAGAACCGCGCCCACCTGGTGGAGCCGCAGCCCGGCAACCCCAACCAGCTCTGGACCCCCCGCAGCGCCGGGAACGGCTGGTACACCCTCACCAACGCCGGCAAGTGCCTGACCGCGAGCGGCGCCCGCGAGGACATCAAGACCGCCGGCTGCACCTCGTCGGAGGCCCAGCGCTGGCACTTCGTCCCCATCGACCCGGCGACGGGGTCCGAGGGCTCCCCCTCCGCCCCCGCCCACGGCAAGCTCTTCACCCTCCGCTCGGCCGGGGGCAAGGACGTCGAGGCCGCCTTCGGCGCCACGACTCCCAACACCCACCTGTGGAGCGGCAACAGCGCCGACCCGGCGACCGGCGCCTACGTCTCCTGGAAGGGGTCGTACTGGGCGGCGTCCTGGTACACGACCGTCGAGCCGGGCACTTCGGAGCGGGACAGCCAGGGGAAGGAGGTGTTTCCCTGGCGGAAGTTGGGGCGGGTGAGCTGACACTGCCCTGAGGTCCTGGGTTCGGACGAGCCCGCACGGGACCGTGGCGCCCGCGCTTGCTCCGCGGACGCCACGGTCCATCGCGTCGCGCTGCCGGACCGCGGGCCCCGACGCCCCCGCCGCAGGTGATCAACGACCCCGCGACCCCGCGGCGTCCGGTCCCGCGGCCGGAATCCGGCGGTGGACGTCGGCCAGCAGATTCCGCATCGACAGCCGGAAGATCTCCGCCTGGTGCTCGCCAAGGAACCCCGTGTGGCCGAACACCTCCAGGACGACGAGGCCCGTCATGTGCCCCCAGCCGCTCAGGAGCAGGGAGGTCGCCGCGGGCGGCAGGTCGCCCATGCCGTCCGGAGGGAGGTGGCCCAGGAACGCCTGCAGCGAGGGGGAGAGTTCGGGGGTGTCGGCAGCGGCGAGTTGGTCCCAGGTGAAGCCGTCGAACATCGCGGCCTGGAAGATCGCGCTCATGCGGCGCACCGCCTGGGTGGTGGGGCCGTCGGCAGGTGCGGCGTAGTCACGCAGGGGTGCCCCGTAGAGGAGTTGGAATCGCTCGGGGTGGGCGATGGCCCAGCGGCGGTAGCCCTCGGCCGCCACAACGAGTCGCGGCACGTCCGCGTCGTCCCCGGCGGTGTCGACGGCTGTCTGCACGGCGTCGGCCACATCGTCGTACGCCTTGGTGATGAGCGCCGTGACGAGGGCGTCCCGGTTCGGGAAGTAGTGGTAGAGCGCCTGCACGGTCATGCCGAGGCTGCGGGCTATCGCGCGCAGGGACATGGCGTGCGGGCCGTGCTCGGCGATGTGGCGCTCGGCGGCTTCGAGGATCTCCTGGGTGGCGGCGGCTCGACGTCGCTGGCGCAGCGTGGGAGGGGCCGCCTCGGGGGTGTCTGCGGACATGTGGTGACCGTACGACGGCGGACGGCCACGGGGCAGCAGTTCTGTGCGAGATGTGAGGAAAATCTAACACTGCCAAATTTTCCGTCTCCTCGCTAACGTCGTTCGTGGCGCGAGGGGTTCGGCATCAGGACCTTCGCCGCCACTGACGGGAGCCCGCGCGAGGCGTCCCACCCCACTCCACTCTGGCCCGTTTCGGGCTTCTTGGCTGACTTTTGTCAATTTTCGTCACCTTATGGCACGTATCAAAGGAGACCTCCCGTGTTTGACCGCCTGGCCGAACTGGCGATTCGCCGCTCCCGGCTGATCCTCGTCGTCGCCGTCGTGGCCGTGGCCCTCATGGGTGCCGTCGGCAGCGGCGCGTTCACCAAACTGAAGGGCGGCGGCTTCGACGACCCCGCTTCCGAGTCCACCCGGGCCGAGAAGGTCATCGAGGACAAGTTCGGCGGCGAGACGAACCTGATCCTGGTGGTCCGTGCCGACAAGGGCCGTGTCGACACCCCGGCCGCCCGGGGCGACGGCCGGGCTCTGGTGGCCGACCTCAAGAAGGAGAAGCACCTGGAGAACGTGGTGTCGTACTGGGACACCAAGAGCCCCACCCTCCGGTCCGAGGACGGCCGCGAAGCCATGGTGCTCGCCCATGTGAAGGGCGACGCCACGCAGTTCGAGAAGAACGCCAAGAGCGTCATCGACGACTACAGCGGCCCCTACGAGGGCGGGCTGAGCGTTCGCGCCGGGGGCGGGGCCGCGGTCAGCAGCGACATGTCGAGCCAGGTCGTCGACGATCTCCTCCTGGCGGAGGCCATCGCCATCCCGCTGACCCTCGTGCTGCTGCTGTTCGTCTTCGGCAGTGTGGTCGCGGCCCTGCTGCCGCTCGCCATCGCCGTCTTCGCCATCGCGGGCTCGTTCGCCCAGCTCAGCATCCTCGGCGGCATCACCGATGTCTCCAACACCGCGACGAACCTCACCACGGCCCTGGGTCTCGGCCTGGCCATCGACTACGCCCTGTTGATGATCAGCCGCTTCCGGGAGCAGCTCGCGGCGGGCGCGAGCGTGGACGACGCCGTCCGCAGGACGGTGCGCACGGCGGGCCGCACCGTCGCGTTCTCCGCGGCGACCGTGGCGGCCGCGCTCGCGGCGCTCCTGGTGTTCCCGCAGTACTTCCTGCGCTCGTTCGGCTACGCCGGGGTCGGTGTCGTCGCCATCGCGGCCCTCGGCACCCTGTTCGTGATGCCCGCGCTGCTCGCGGTCCTGGGGCACCGGGTCAACAGCGGGAAGCTGCCGTGGCCGAAGCCGGGACGCACCGCCGGGCGGGCCCCGCTGTGGGGCAGGCTGGCCCGGACCGTCATGCGCCGGCCCGCGCTCACCGCGCTGCCCGTCCTCGCGGTCCTGCTGGTGGCGGCGAGCCCGCTCCTCGGCATCACCTTCGGCACGCCGGACGAGCGGGTGCTGCCCGAGGACGCGCAGAGCCGCCAGGTCTCCGCGACCCTGCGGGAGGACTTCGACGGCAACGACGACGCGGCCCTGCACATCGTCATCGACCGGCCCGTGGCCAAGGGCCCGCTGGCGTCGTACGCGACCGAGCTGTCCGGTCTCGACGGTGTCGCGCGCGTCGAGACCGGCACGGGAACGTACGCCAAGGGGCAGGCCGAGGCGGACGGCCCCGTGAACGCCTCCCTCAGCCGTGCAGACGCGCAGCGGATCACCGTGGTGAGCGATCTCGCGCCGAAGTCGGACGCGGCCCAGAGCCTCGTCAAGGACGTGCGGACGCTCGCCCCGCCCGCCGGTTCCGACCCTCTGGTGGGCGGCGTCGACGCCGAACTCGTCGACTCCAAGGACTCCATCGGCGGTCTGCTCCCGGTCGCCATCGGCCTGGTCGTGCTCACCACCTTCGTGCTGCTGTTCCTGTTCACCGGCAGCGTCGTGCAGCCGCTGCGGGCGCTGGTCCTCAACATGCTCAGCCTGGGAGCGACCCTCGGCGTGATGACCTGGATCTTCCAGGACGGCAACCTCTCCGGTCTGCTCGGCTTCACCGCGCAGCCCATGGAGCTGGCGATGACCGTGCTGATGTTCTGCATCGCCTTCGGCCTCTCGATGGACTACGAGGTGTTCGTCACCAGCCGGATCAAGGAGCTCCACGACCAGGGCGCGGACAACGAGACCGCCGTGACCGACGGCCTCGGGCACACGGGCCGCATCGTCAGCGCGGCGGCCTGCCTGCTCGCGGTGAGCTTCCTGGCCTTCGGCACGGCCAAGCTGAGCTTCATGCAGATGTTCGGCCTGGGCAGCGGTCTCGCCATCCTCATCGACGCCGTCGCCGTACGCGGTGTGCTCGTCCCCGCCGCGATGCGGCTGCTCGGCCGCTCGGCCTGGTACGCGCCCGGCTTCCTGCGGACGTTCCACGGGCGGTACGGCCTCAGCGAGGCGGGCCCCGAGACCACGCCCGTGCCCGCGCCGTCGGCCGGGGCCGAGTCCGAGACCGAGCCCGCGTCCGAGCTGACGGCGAAGTCGCCCTTCGTACGGAACTAGGGGCGGCCCGCAGGGAGGTTCCCGTGGGAGAGAGTGGATGCCGCGAGCAAGCGGAATCCGCCTCTCCGGCATCCCGTCGCCCCTCCCCCGAGTGCCCCACGCGTCCCACCCTCGCGTTCCAGGCACCTTGTGTTCCTGCAGGTCAAAGTCCATTTTCCCGTTCCAGTGTCCCGAACTGCCCCACTTTCCTGGCGGTTGGGACGGATCACCCGACAAGCTCGTTCCGTGCTCCTCCGCAAGCTCCCCACGCCCCGCCGGGATCGTTCCCGTGGGCGGCGCCGCGGGGGCCCGGTGGGCGAGCACGGCTCAGCAGTGACGACATGGGAGTTCGTAGATGCAACGCATGCGCTCACGTTTGATCGCCGCGCCGGTCGCGGCTGTCGCCCTGACCCTGACCGTCGGCGGCTTCCAGGCCGCCGCGGCGGGGTCGTCGGCCTCGGGCGGTGCGGGACAGTCCGGCAAGGCCGCCGCGTCCGGCGCGTGCCTGGCGGGTGCCACGACGCTGGTCGGCGACCTCGACGGCGACGGCCGCCCGGACAAGATCTTCAAGCCGTCCGGCATCGACGACCCCAACAAGGCGCGCGCCCAGTACCGCCCCGGCCCGCTCAAGCGGACGAACCTGGGCTCCGCGCGGGCCCGGCACTCCAACATCGGCGACCACGGCGAGGCCAAGCATCTGCGTGTCGCCAACTACAACGGCGACGCGTACCCGGACATCGCGATCCTCAACAACTCCGGTGACGGGTCCCTCGACCGGCAGGTGCGGCTGTCCAAGAGGAGCAGCGGCCCCGGCGGTTACGTCTACGAGCAGCAGACGAGGTACGGCCAGGTCGGCACCCCGGCCGAGCCGCCGTCCATGCCCACCAAGGGCTGGAAGCACTTCTACAAGGCCTGCTCCTGACCCCATGAACCCCGGGCGCCGCCGATCCCCCGTGTCGGCGGCGCCCGGCACCTCCGAAGCCTCAGCCGCAGAAGCCTCAGCCGCAGAAGTGAGGAAGTCCCTTGTCCGCTTCGCTCCCGTCCGCCGCGTCCGCCGGGTCCCCGGTGTCACCGGTGTCCCTCGTTCCCTCCATACCTTCCGCGTCCTCCGCGCCCTCCACGTCTTCCGCGCCCTCCATGCCCTCCATGCCCAAGGCGACCCGGGTCAAGGTCAGCGTCACCGCCCCCGACCCGATCAGCCGCGAGGGAGTCCTCAGCCAGCTGCGGCGCCACCCCGAGGTCGAGCTGTGCGAGGACTCCGGCCACGCCACCGTCGCGTTACTCGTCGAGGACGTCCTCGACGAGGCCGCGCTCACCCGGCTGCGGCGGACCGTGCGCAGCGAGGGCACGCGTGCCGTGCTCGTCGTCGGCACGGTCCGCGAGAACGAGCTCCTCGATGTCATCGAGTGCGGTGTGGGCGCCATCGTCTGGCGCCGCGAGGCCACCACGCACCGCCTGGTGCAGGCCGTGCTGACCACCGCCAAGGGCGGCGGCGACCTGCCGCCGGACCTCCTCGGCCGGCTCATCGGCCAGGTGGGGCGGCTGCACCGGGGCGGCGCCGACCAGCCGGGCACCACGCTGGGCCTCACGCCCCGCGAGGTGGACGTCCTGCGTCTGGTGGCCGAGGGCCTCGACACCTCCGAGATCGCGACGAAGCTGTCGTACTCCGAACGCACCGTCAAGAACGTGATGCACGGCCTCACGACCCGGCTCCACCTGCGCAACAGGTCGCACGCTGTGGCGTACGCGCTGCGGGAGGGCTACATCTGAGCGGTCGGGGCGGGTCCGCGGGGCGCCACGTCTCCGTGTCCCAGTGCCCAGTGAATCCGGCATTTACTGCGGCATCCCTCACCACAGCCCTGAGCACACGAGCCGGATGTCGTAGGCGTTGCCCCCTGGATCGGATGCCACCTCCGCGCGGTGGAGGGCATCCGACTGGCCGGGCGCCGGAACCGGCTACGCACTCGGGGCCAGCAGACCGGCGTCGATGACCTCAGCGATAAGGGTGGCGCCGCGGCTGTTCTGGTGGATGTGGTCGGTCGTGAGCACGAGACCTCGCCGCCGCGAGATCGTGTCGAGGCTGCGGCGCAGCACTGCGTGCTGGACGAGGACGCCGACGGCCGCCGCGGGCGTCACCTCCCGGTATGAAATCGGCGGCGGATCCGCTTGGCGCAGTTCCTCGATCTGGCGTTCGTGGAGCGGAAGGTAGGCCACCTCGTTGCTGGCGGCGACCTCGGCGATCATCCGGCTGTACGCCTGCGATGCCTGTGCCGCTGCTCCGTCGAGTTGTTGGCCGAGTACCGGTAGCGACAGCAGACCGATCGTCGCGTCGGTCTCCGCTCGCAGCCGTGCGACGACGGCTCCCAGGCACTGTTGGAACCAGCCGGCCGACGGGCGATCGGGGAGCTGTTTGCGCCTCATGGCCTGCTCGACGGGGTAGCCGGCAAGGCTCGCTCGGGCGTCGTTGGTCCCGATCAACACGGTGATCACATCGGGTGGGTTCGTGACGACGGCATCAAGGCGCTGCAAGAGGTTGTAGGCGAAGTCGCCGTTGGCGCCGAAACGGGCGAGCCGCATGTCACCGGGAGCGTGGTGTCGTCCGAGAAGATCCAGGTAGTCGACGCTGAACTGCGCGCGGGTGAGGCTGTCGCCGAGGCACGCGATGCGTGTCGTCACGGCGCTTCCTCCGGGCTGGGCGTGCCGACGCGTTCGGTCGGGCGGGTGTCGGTCCGAGGACGGTGGTCGGTGCCGAGGGTCGCGGTGATGGCCAGGATGGACGTCGGCCCCTCCGTGTCGACCACGTGCCATACCCCGGCCGGGTTGATGGTGGCCTCGCCCGGCCCGAGCAGAACGTGGTCGGGCACCCCGTCCACGTCGCGGGTGACCGTCACGGACCCACTGAGGCAAACGACCAGTTCGTCGCCTGCGGGGTGGCTCTCCCAATGGTCGCCGGGCCCTTCGCCGTCGAAGATCATCACCATCCGGCCCTCGGCGCCGTCTGCCGCGACCGCAACGCTGTAGGCCTGGAGCACCTCCGGGTCCCAGGTGAAACCCTCGACAGGTTTCGCTCTCGATCCCAGTCCGAGGTGCACGGGGGTGGTCCGCAGGTCCATGGCATTGTGTTCGTGGTTGACGAGTCTCATGCCGACGATCGTCCACGACGGCGATCGGGCGGTCTTGAAGAAAAGGGAAGAGAAGCCGACGCGAAGGACAGACGGTTGGCGGCTACCCGGCTCCGAGGAGGAGTTCGCCACGACGCCAGGCCGTCGGCGATCGGCCCGTGAACTCGCGCCAGTCCCGAACGAGATGGGCCTGGTCGGCGTAGCCGGAGACGGTTGCCACATCGCCCCACGGGAGCGGGTCCTGCGCCGCCGCCAGTTCGTGCGCGTGCTCGAAGCGCAGGACTCGGGCGAAGGTCTTCGGCGACAGGCCCACCTCACCGCGAAACCGATCGGTGAGGTACCGACGGCTCCAGCCGAGTTCCGCGGCGACCGCACCAACCTGGACGCAACCTCGCGCGGCGACGAGGCGGCGCCACGCCTCGGCTACTTCGGGGCGCACCCAGCGCGCATGCTCGCCGCAGCCGTCATGGCCGACAGCCCGGAGGAGCAATTCGTCCAGCGCGGTGAACCGCGCCGCCCATGTTGTCGCCGATCGGAGCCGGTCGACCAGCTCGACGGCAATCGCTCCGAGAAGCTCGTCAAGCGGGACAAGTCGGTGGGCGAGCTCGGCGGCGGGCATGCCGTAGATGGCCCGGGCCCCGAGCGGTGTCAGCGATACCTGAACACCTTGCTGGCGTCCGTCGTGGTGAATCGCGACGGACCGGCACATCAGGCCGCCGGCCACGCTGCCGAATCGGGTGACCGGTGACCCGTCGTCAACGCCCGCCGCCACCTCCAAGGGGTCTGACAGGCTGATCACCGCAGTGAGCGCGCGGCTCGGCGGGCCGCAGTGCACCCCCGTCGGGAGCCCGCGGAGGTCGAAGCCGACATACGAGTCGACGTACTCCCGCAAGGCGGGCGCCGGACGTGCACCGATCCCGGTGGCCGTGTGGTCCTCCATTTTCGTCAGTGTACGAGCCGCCCAGCCCAGAAAGATCACCGTCCATGGAGTAGACGCCCGCGGCTTGCCGGTCGTCGCGGGACCGGCCGAGGCCGCGGCCCTCGGCAACGTCCTGGTGCAGGCGGGCCCACGAGGTGGTCAGCGATCTGCGCACCCGGCAGGTTGCCTTGAGCCAGCGCGACGCCGCGCCCTCGCTGCCTTTCTGGACGGCTGGGGCGCGGCGCACCAACTGCCGCCAGTGGGGCCCGCGCAACGCAGCCGTCTACCGGTCGGACCCCGGTGGGCCGGATCGGTAGGCGTCGTCATCGGGCGGCGGCTCACCTGGGTTCTCGCTGCAGTCGCCCTCCGTCATCGCCTTCCGGAGTTCCGCGTTCGTCTGCTTCATCAGGCATGTGATTGTCCTTCCCGACGCGGGAGCGGCTCGTCCCACCCTGCCGCGAGGCCCGGCGGCGACCACCCTCACGCGGCCACAGGAAACCCCTCCGTCCGCAGCACCCGCCGCCCCTCGTCCACCGCGAACACCTCGCAGCCCGCCCGCGCCGCCGCCCAGTCGACGCCCTCCGCACCCAGTGCGAACGCCGCCGTCGCGGTCGCGTCCGCCTCGGTCAGCGACGCGGCCACGACGGTCAGGCTGAGCAGGCCCCGGACCGGGCGCCCCGTGCGTCCGTCGAGGATGTGGTCACCGCGCTCGTACCGCGCGGACGTGGCGACCGCGCCGTCGCTGAGGTCCACCACCGCGCACAGCCGGTCGGCGTGTTCGGGGTGGCGTACGCCGACCCGCCACGGGCCGCCGGAGGCGACGACGTCACCGCCGGCGTTCACGCAGAAGCGCGTGGCCCCGGCGGCCGCGAGCAGGTCCGCCGCCTTCTGCACCGACCAGCCCTTCACCACCGCGCAGGGGTCGAGGCCGCGCCCGGGCAGGCGGACGTCGAAGGCGCCGCCGGTCGCGATCCGGTAGTGCTCGCACAGGCCGAGGATCTCCGTCAGCTCCGGGCTGAGGTCCGCGGCCGCCGACTCACCCCGGCCCAGGCGTGACACCTCGCTGTCGGGCTTGAACGGGCTGAAGCGCGCGTCGACTTCGCGCAGCCACGCGAACACCTCGTCCACGGCGGCGGCCAGGTGCTCCGGGCCCGCGCCCTCCGGCTCGTCGTCGATCCGCACCGACACGGGGAAGCCCATGACGTGTTCGACGCGCAGCACGTCAGGCGCCACCCTTCGCGTCGATGGCGGCCTGCAGCGACTCCTTGTAGCCGTCGCTGGTGACGGTCGCGCCGGACACCGTGTCGACGTCCGCGCTCTGCGCGGACAGCGTCTCCTCGATGAGTTTCGGTACGGCGGCCGTGGTCTGCGGGTGATTGGGCTGCTGGAGCATGCGTACGGAGCGGATCTTGTCGCCCTCGAAGGTCACCTCGACCTGTACGGGGCCCTTCTCCGTGGTGACGGTGGAGCCCTGGACGGGCCGCGCGGCGGTGCCCCCGGCGTTCGGGTCCCCCTCGGGGGCGGTGGCCGACGGGGGCGGCGGCGGGGGCGCGGCCTCGGTGGACGTCGAGCCGAGGGACGGTTCGTAGCGCCACAGCGGGATCACCGCGGCGGCGGTCAGCGCCAGGACGGGCAGTGCTCGCTTCATGGTGTTCCCCCTCTTATCCGGCCAGGCTGAAACGCTCGGCGTGTATCTGCTGCTTGGGCACGCCGAGGTCGCCCAGGGTGCGCAGGACGGCGGTGGTCATGCCGGGCGGTCCGCAGACGTAGACGTCCCGGTCGGCCACGTCGGGCACGAGGGTGGCGATGTCGCGCGGGGCCAGCTTGTCCGGGGTGGCGGGGCCGGTGATCAGGTGCAGCTCGGCGTCCTTGGCGTGGGCCAGTTCGGCCAGCTCGGCGTAGAGGACCGCGTCCCGGTCGGTGGCCACCCGGTAGATGAGCACGACGTGGCCGTGCAGCTCTTCGAGGAGGGCGCGCACGGGCGTGATGCCGACGCCGCCCGCGACGAGCAGGGTGTCCGGCCGGGTGCGGTGCATCGTGGTGAAGGCGCCGTACGGGCCCTCGGCGAACACCCGCGTGCCCACCTTGAGGTGGCGCAGGGCGGCCGTGCCGTCGCCCGCGGTCTTCGCGGTGAGCCGGAGGTGGGTGCCGTCGGGGGCCGCCGACAGGGAGAAGGGGTTGGCCTGCCACCAGCGGTCCCTGGTCAGGAACCGCCAGAGGAAGAACTGCCCGGCGCGGGCGGGCAGCCGGTCCAGGTCGCGGCCCGAGACGTAGATCGAGACGACGTGGTCGGACTCGGGCACGACGGCCGTCACCCGCAGCCGGTGGCGCAGATTGCGTCCCAGCGGCAGGACGACACGCCCCACGAGGACCGCGCCGAGGGCGGTGCCCCACAGCGCGTACCAGTACGCCGTGGCGGTGTCCGAGGCCGTGAACGTCGAGCCCGCCGCGACCTGGTGGGTGAAGGCGAGCACCACCGCGAGGTAGGTGTAGAGGTGGATGAAGTGCCAGGTCTCGTACGCCAGTCGGCGGCGGGCGTACCGGGCCGAGACCGCGCCCACCACCATGATCAGGGCCATGGCGACGAGGGCGCGCAGCAAGCCCTCGACGGTCTCGGCCAGGTCGACGAGCTGGTCGACCGGGCCCATCGAGGAGGCCTGGGCGTAGCCGAGGACGATGAAGACGCCGTGTGCGACAAGGAGCCACAGCAGACCGAAGCCGACCCAGCGGTGCCAGGACGTCAGCCGGTCCATGCCGATGCGGCGGTCGAAGAACGGGAGCCGGGCGACGAGCAGCAGCTGGAAGGCCATCAGGAGCGCGGCGTAGAGCCCGGCGAGGCGCCCCATCACGATGAGGGCGTTCGAGGCGAACCCGGCCTGGACGAAGAACACGGTCACGACGGCGACGTTCGCCGCGAGCAGGGCGTACAGACCGGCGCGGGCCACCGCCTTCGGGCGGACCGCCGTCCGGGGTGGCTCAACACGGTGGAGGGTCGTCACGGGCGGCAACT
This sequence comes from Streptomyces sp. NPDC040610, assembly GCF_055594065.1. Classification (NCBI taxonomy): domain Bacteria; kingdom Bacillati; phylum Actinomycetota; class Actinomycetes; order Kitasatosporales; family Streptomycetaceae; genus Streptomyces; species Streptomyces sp. NPDC040610. The sequence continues at coordinate 29,757 of NZ_JBVIXA010000002.1, forward strand.
CCTAGATCGGCGCCTGGGACCTACGAGACTGCCCCCAGGGAGCTGTCGTTTTCCTGTCGCTGAACTTTCAAGTGCCTATCGATGTGGGCGCGGGGCCCGTGCGCGGCTGGGGCGGCGCGGGCGCGTGGCGCACTATGGGCGGGTGGAAAAAGTGCGCCTTCTCGTCGTGGACGACGACCCGCCCATCGCCGACCTGGTGGCGACGGTCGCCCGTTACGAAGGCTGGGACGCGGTCACCGCGCACACCGGCGAGGAGGCGCTGCGCCGGGCTGCCGAGTTCCAGCCGGACATCGTGGTGCTCGACCTGATGCTGCCCGGCCTGGACGGCTTCGCCGTGCTCGACCGGCTGCGGGCGTCCGGGACGATGGTGCCGGTCGTCTTCCTCACCGCGCGCGACGGTGTCTCCGACCGGGTCGCGGGCCTGACCCGGGGCGGCGACGACTACCTGGTCAAGCCGTTCGCGGTGGAGGAGCTGATGGCCCGCCTGCGGACCGTCCTGCGCCGCAGCGCGGGTCCGGGCTTCCAGCGCTCGGTGCTGCGCGTGTCGGACCTGACGATGGACGAGGACACGCGCGAGGTGCGGCGCGGCGACCGGCTCCTGACGCTCACGCCCACCGAGTACGAGGTGCTGCGCTACCTCATGCGCAAGTCCCCGACCGTCCTCACCAAGGCGCAGATCCTCGACCACGTCTGGGAGTACGGCTTCGGGGGCCGCTCGAACGTCGTGGAGCTGGTCATCAGCCGGCTGCGCCGCAAGCTCGACGAGCCGGACGACAGCGGCGCCGCGCTCATCCACACCGTGCGGGGCGTCGGGTACGTGGTGCGGCAGGTCGCCGAGTGATCCGCCGTCTCGCGCGGACGTACCGCAGGCTGCGCCTGGGCACCCGGCTCGCGCTGGGCCTCGGCGTGCTCGCGCTCGCCGTGTTCGCCGTCGTCGGCACCGCCCTGTCGACGTACATGCGGGACTATCTGGAGCACCAGCTCAACAACCAGATGGCGCTGGTCCAGGGCACCCAGGCCAAGGACGCCGAGAGGCACGGCACGGTGGAACGGCAGCCGTTCTACCGCTGGTACACGGCCGTGTACGACGTCACGGACGACCGGGCCGTGCTGCGCAGGCCCAGCGAGGTGCCGACGGACGCCGGGAAGCTCTCCGCCGTCGCCGAGGTCCAGCGCGACTCGGGGGCGAAGGAGGTCTTCCGCACCGCGCACATCAAGGGCCAGGGCGACTACCGGCTGCGCGCCTGTGAGGTCACCCCCGGCGTCGTCCTGGTCACCGCGGCGCCCCTGGAGGACATCGAGAAGACCATGGACCGGCTGCTCATGGTCCAGGTCATCGCGTTCGCGCTCGCCCTGGTCGGCCTGGTGGTCCTGGGCCGTGCCCTGCTGCGCCGCGGACTCAAGCCGCTCAGCGACATGGCGCACACCGCCCGCGGCATCACCTCGCACGACTTCACCGACTCGGCCCGCCTTCCGGTGCGCGTCGACTCCGACGCCGGCGGCCCGGAGGTCGGGGAGCTGCGCACCGCGTTCAACACCATGCTGGAGCACATCGACGACTCGCTCGCCGTCCGCACCGAGGCGGAGCAGCGGCTGCGCCGGTTCGTGGCGGACGCGTCGCACGAGCTGCGTACGCCTCTGATGTCGGTACGCGGCTACGCGGACCTGTTCCAGTACGCGGCCGCCAACGAGCCCGCCGAGCGGGACAAGCACCTGGCGCGGCTGCGCGCCGAGGCGGCCAGGATGGGCCTCCTCCTCGACGACCTGCTGCTGCTCGCCCGCCTGGACGCCGCCGACGTGGAGACGCCGCTGCGCCTTCAGGACACGGACCCGGTGGAGCTGGTGAACGAGGCGGCGGACGCGTTCCGCGCGGGCAGGCCGGAGCATCCGCTGACGGTGCGGGTGGACGGTGATCCGGCAGTGCGGGTCGAAGCCGACCTTGCGGTGCGTACCGACGGCGACCCGGCGGTGCGGCTGCGTCTCGACCCCCTGCGCGTCCGGCAGGTCCTGGACAACCTCCTCACCAACGCGGCCGTGCACACCCCGGCCGGGACCGAGGTGTCGCTGACGCTGTCCGTATCCGCCGACGCCGTGGTCGTCCAGGTCGCCGACCGCGGCCCCGGCATCCCGGCCGCCGACCAGGAGCGCGTCTTCGACCGCTTCTACCGCGTGGACAAGGCCCGCACCCGCGACCGCGGCGGCAGCGGCCTCGGCCTCGCCGTCGCCCGGTCCCTGATCCGGGCCCACGACGGCACCATCGAGCTGACGAGCGCTCCGGGGTCGACGGTCTTCACGCTCCGGCTCCCCCGCTAGCGGTCCCCGCGGCGAGGGCGCGGGCACAGCCGAGGACCCCGCCGACCGGGCCAGGCTTCGGGGCCGGTCCGGCATGGCGGCGGTCCTGTGGCGCACGGCACGGGGATGCTGAGGGCCGGACCAGGCAGGAGAGACCGTGGACGCATCCAGCCCGCACCCGGCCCGAGGCCGGGCGGCCACCGGCTCGGGCCGTACCGTCGCCGCCGAGCCGGGCGTCATCGGCATCGCACTCGGCGCCGTCCTCACGATCATGCTCGCGCAGGGTTCCTGGCAGTGGTTCGCCACCTACATCGGCGTGACGCTGCTCGCGGCGCTCTTCTCCCTCTACCGGCTGCCGACGTGGCAACCCGGCCTCCACTCCGCGTACGTGGCGAACCTGACGGCGTATTCGCTGGTCGTCGGCCTGTGCGCGGCGATCACCCTGGCCCCGATGCTGCAGCGCTGGTCGTGGCTTTTCCCCATGCCGGGCACGCGCGACAGCTGTCCCGCGCTGGGCGCCTACGAGAGCACCCGGACGGAGGCGGCCCTCGCGGACCTGGCCGACCGCGACGCCGCCGCCCTGGCCCGCGCGCAGGACGTCCACGGCCACACCGCCGTCGCGGACTGCCTGTCGGGGCCTAGTGCCACCGAGGACCGAGGTCATCACCCGGGATCGCGGACACAGCTGCGCGGGATCGACGCCTGGCGGAAGCCACGTTCCTGCAGGTCAGTCAGTTCCGTCGGTGGCCCTAGGGGATGACGAGTAGCTTGCCGGTGGTGCGCCGAGCCTCCAGATCGCGGTGAGCTCGGGGGACCTCGGCGAGCGGGTAGCGGGCCGTCACGGTGGTCTCAAGCACCTTGGTGCGCACCAATTCAAGCACGTCGGCGGCGCGCCGGAGCAGCTCGGACCGATCGGCGATGAAGTCCCCGAGGCTTGGCCGGATCAGGGTCAGCGAACCGCCCTGGGCGAGCCGGATGGGGTCGAAGGGCGGCACTGCACCACTCGCGGCGCCGAAGAGCACCAGGTGGCCGCGGGTTCGCAGGCTGGCGAGGCTCGCATCGAAGGTGTCCCTGCCGACGCCGTCGAAGACGACAGGCAGGCCCTGGCCGCCATGGAGCCGCTTCACCTCGGCCGCGAGATCGTCCACGGCAGAGTAGAGGATCACCTCGGCGGCCCCGGCGCGCCGCGCCAGCTGGGCCTTCTCCGGTGTCGAGGTTGTGCCGATCACCCTGCCGCCGAGATGGGTGATGAGCTGGGTCAGCACAAGCCCCATGCCGCCGGCAGCAGCGTGCACGAGCACCGTGTCGCCCGGCTGGACCGGGTAGGCGTCCTTGACGAGGTAGTGCGCCGTCATGCCCTGCAGCAGCACGGCGGCGGCGGCCTCGAAGTCGACGCCGTCGGGCAGGGGCACGAGCCGGGAGGAGTCCACGACGGCCAGCTCTGCATAGGTGCCGGGAGTCTCCACCCAGCCGACCCGGTCTCCCACAGCGACGTGGGTGACGCCGGGTCCAACCTCGAGGACCGTGCCCGCGCCCTCAGTGCCCGGGGTGAAGGGCAGCGGGAGGGGGTACCGGCCCTCGCGGTGGTATACGTCGAGGAAGTTGACGCCGGACGCGGCGACCTCCACGACCGCTTGGCCCGGGCCCGGCATCGGTTGATCAATGTCGACCAGCCGCAGCACCTCGGGACCGCCCACTTCGGAAACCTGAATCGCTCGCATGACCCCTCCTGAAACGGCTGACTTCCCTCACCAACTCCGGTCGTGGCGATCCGATTCCCGCTCGCGGTGAGGTGTCGTAGCCGTCTCGTGCCCACGTGGGAGAAGGGCCTAGGAAAGTCAAGCTGGTCTCCTCGGTAGTCGGCTTGTAGGCCAGGAAACTGGCGAACTTCCAGTTCCGTTTCGCGTCGGGCTCCTGCACCAGCTGAGCGGTGATGGTGAATCCGGCCTGGTTACGCAGCTCAGCGAGCTGGTGTGTGGGCAGCCGATACGACGCGTAGGACACGGGGTGGCCGCCATAGCCGTGTGTCGGACGGCGGTGCTCACCGGCGCCCACGTGGCCAGTGAGGAGGAGATGTCCGCCGGGCGCCAGGGTGCGGTGGAACTCGGCGAACACGACCGGCAGCAGTTCCGGGGGTGTGTGGTGGGTGGAGTAGTACGCCAGGATGCCGCCGAGCGTGTCGTCCTCGATTTCCAGCGCGGTCATGGAGCCCACGGAGAAGCGCAGGTCCGGATAGGCGCTTCGGGCCAGTTCGATCATCTTTGGGGACACATCGATGCCGAATGCAGAAACTCCAAGTCCGGCCATGTGCGCTGTCACTCTTCCGGGCCCGCAGCCCATGTCTGCGACCGGTCCTCGGTCGGATGCCTGAACGAGTTCGGCGAACGCGGTCAGCACCGAGCGTGACAACGGGTCCAGCTCGGACGGGGACTTGACGAGGGCGGCGTAGTCGTCGGCCACGGTGTCGTATGACTCCCGGACCGCAGCAAGGTAGGAAGGCTCAGTCACGCGGCGAATCCAGGCCGGTGCACTGACATGGCCGACGGCCCTGGCTTCCGGGTCACGCTGGCGCTTGAAGGAGCGGCGCGAAGGCGCGCTGTTCGTCGAACGGCTGCCGGGTCTGGAGACAGTGGTGGAGCTGGCCGACGAAGTGCTTCTTGCCGCAGGCGCGGGTGATCGGGGCCGAGCCGGCGTACGACTTCAGGGCTCTGCCGTCGGCGAACCGTGTCCGTTTGAGCAGAGCCAGCAGCTGCTGGCCGAACGCGTCCTCGACGGCCGGACCAAGCCGCCTACACCCCGGATTAGGGCTTGCTCGTCCTCCTCCCCCGGGCTCCTGCCGGACGGCCGTGCGCACCCGACTTGATCGGGCACAGGATGTCGGGTCGGGCCAGGTGCCTGCCGCCTAGCGTGGTGATCACGAAAGAGGAAGGGGACCGGGGTGCTGGAGCGTCTCAACCAGAGCCTGGAGTACATCGAGCGGCGTCTCGACCAGGACGTCGACGTGGCCGAGGTGGCGCGGATCGCGGCCACCTCGGAGTACCACCTGCGCCGGATGTTCTCCGCGCTCGCGGGCATGCCGCTGTCGGAGTACGTACGCCGCCGTCGGCTCACGGTCGCGGGCGGCGAGGTGCTCGCGGGGCGTGCGTCCCTGCTGGACATCGCGGTGCGCTACGGCTACGGCTCGGGCGAGGCGTTCGCCCGGGCGTTCCGTGCCCTGCACGGGGTCGGTCCCGGCGAGGCCCGGCGCACCGGAGCGGCGCTCGTCTCCCAGCCCCGGTTGACCTTCCGCCTCACCGTCGAAGGGAGCAGCAGCATGCGCTATCGCGTCGTGGACAAGCCGGACTTCGGTGTCGTCGGCCTCAAGACCCGGGTGCCACTGGTGCACACGGGGCCGAACCAGGCGATCATCGACTTCGTCCGCGGGATCGACCCGGGGACCCTGGAGCGCCTGGAGGAGCTGTCGGACCAGGAGCCGCGAGGCGTCGTCGCGGTCTGCGACGACCTGGACCCGAGCCGCGCCGAAGGCACCGAACTCGACTACTACCAGGGGGTGATCACGTCCGCGGCCGCCCCCGACGGCACCACGGTCCTGCCGGTCCCCGCCGGGACCTGGGCGGTCTTCACCACCAGCGGACCCGCGCCGGAGGCCATCCAGGAGCTGTGGCGGGACGTGTTCACGCAGTGGTTCCCGTCCAACCCCTACCGCGGCCGCCCCGGCCCCGAGATCCTGCGCACCCGCATGTCCCCGGACAGGGCCGAGGCCGACGCGGAACTGTGGCTCCCGGTGGAGCGGGAGCAGGGCTGAGCCCATGTCGGCGGTCCGCCCCGGGCCCTGCGAACGGCCACGGGACGGGCCGCCGACAAGGGCTGTTGTCGGCTCAACTACTCTCGGCGCGGACGACGTTCACACCGTGATCCGGCCGACCGCGGCCGCATCGCCTCTCGGGGGAGACGCCCACGTATGCATACGCCACCATCACCACAGGGAACGCGGCGCGCTGACGAATCAGCGGTCCGGATCGGCGCTCTCGTCCCGCTGACGCGGCCCGGCTGGGTCGGGGCGGGTCAGCACGTGCTCGCCGGGCTCGAGTTGGCCGTACGGGAAGTCAATGACGCCGGCGGGATCGGCGGAACGCCGCTGGAGCTGGTGGTGCGGGACACCGCGGCCGATCCGCGGCGGGCCGAGGCGGCCGTGGACGAGCTGGCCGGCCTGGGGGTGGCCGCGTTGGCAGGGGAATACCACAGCGTGGTCGCGCGCACCGCCGCTGCCCGGGCCGACGCCCTCGGCCTGCCGTTCCTCTGCTCCTCGGGGGTGCTCGACGCGCTCACCGACGAGCCGACGGACTGGGTCGCGCGCCTGGCCCCGGCGCAGTCCCACGGCTGGCGGATCTACGCGGACTTCCTGCTCGGCGCGGGCCACAGCCGCATCGCCGTGGCGGCGGATCCGAGTGTGTACTGGGCGTCCGGGACCCGCATCCTGCGGGACCACCTCGCTCCTCACGGCGGCACGGTGGTCGCGCTCGACACACGCACGCTCTCCCCCACGGCGTTGTGCGACGAACTCGTCGCCACGGGCGCGACAGCCCTCCTCCTGCTCGTCGGCCACCCGGATCCGGCGGTGCCGATCGTCAAGGCCGTCCGTCACGACCCGCGTCTCGCCGACCTCTTGATCGGTGCTCCGGCCGGGCAGCCGGAGCTCGCCGACTGGGCGGCGGCGCTGGGCGCGGACGGCGCCGCGGTCCCGTTCCTGCGCTATCTGCCCGAGCGCCTCACCCCGCTCGGCACACGCGTCGAGGCGGCCCTCCGCGAGCGGCTGGCCGGGGCGCCGTCCTTCGTCGCCTTCGAGGGGTACGACACGATCGCCGTCCTCGCCGAAGTGCTGCGCTCGTACGGGACGGACCGGGCGCGCATCGCCGCGTCCTGGCCGCGCGTCGCCGTCGAAGGGACCCGCGGCCAGATCCGGTTCTCCCGCACGCCGGGCATCGGCGTGTGGCAGTGGGCCTGGCCGCCCGTCCAGGTCGTGGATCGGGACCCGGTACGGCCCGACCGCTATCGGGTCCTGCACGTCGGCTGAGCGGGGCGCGGCACACGGACCGTTTGGTGTGGCGTGACGTTACGGTCGTCGCCATGACTGACAATTCACTGCGTTCTGTCTCCATCGAGCGGTCCGGTCCTGGCCGGTTCACCGCGACCAACGCCCGCGGGGGCACGATCAGCTTCGGCACCGGCTCCGGGACCGACTTCACGCCGGTCGAGCTCTTCCTCGCCGCGATCGGCGGCTGCACCGCGGCCGACGTGGAGGTCGCCACGAGCCGTCACACGGATCCGACCGCCTTCTCCGTCACCGTGACCGGCCACAAGGTCGAGGAGGAGAGCGGCAACCGGATGTCGGACCTCGAAGTCGCCTTCACCGTCACGTTCCCGGACGGGCCGTCGGGGGACCGCGCCCGCGCGATCCTCCCCCGTGCCGTGAAGACCTCGCACGACCGGCTCTGCACGGTCAGCCGCACCATCGAGGCGGGCACACCGGTCCGCGCGACCGTGTCCGACGCGGCGGACGGCGCCTGACCCCCACGCCAATGTTATGGGTACATGACAGTAGGCGCGGGGAGCACGGGGCTCTACGGTGCTGGGCGAACGCAGGCGACGGGCAGCGACGGCTGCACCGCTCCCGTCGCTTGCGGCACCCCCCACACACGCTCGCTTCGAGAAGAGGTTCTCGTGAGCCGCAGAGTCCCCGCCCGCCTGCTGACGGCCTGCCTCGTCCTGGCCCTGAGTTCGGGCACCGTGGCCGCCTCCGGTCCCGCCCCGGCCGATCCTTCCGCGGACACCGGGCAGAGCCGTGCCCCCGATCCCTACTGCTACGACGAGCCGTCGCAGCCGACCGCCGACCTGAGCGACCTCAAGGCGTCCTTCAACTCCTCGAACTGGATGCGGACCCTCCAGACCATGTACAAGCGGCGCTGGCCCAGCGGCGAGGCACTGGCGATCGCCCAGGCCAACGACAAGTACTGGGACCAGTTCGTGAACAAGCGGAGCTTCGACGGGTTCGCCGAGTCGATGATGGTGGCGATCCACGAAGAGACCCACATGTGGGACCTCGACCCGTCCCGGACCCGCTGGGACGTCCACAGCGCGGCATGGATCAACGCCGGTCAGCAGGCGCTGACGGTGCCCCTGCACGGCGGCTTCCCCCGTAAGGAGATCCTGCCGCTGATCAAGGACAAGCTCAGCTCCTCGATGGACGACATCTACCTGCGGGACCAGACACAGGGCTCGTACCGCCTCCAGGGGGTCCTCGCGGAGCAGAACGCCGGGCTCACCGGACTGCCCGCGGTGACGGTGCTCCAGGAGTTCATCAAGGGCGTCGGGGCCAGCAACGCCCGGGACATCGCCGCCACCAACCTCCGCTACCTGCTGCTCTACCTGCGCGTCGCCAAGGACAAGCACCCCGACTACTGGGCCAGGATCAAGGCCGAGCCGAAGCTGCGCGACCTGGTCCTGACCCAGTTCCTGCGGACGGCGTACTGGCTGGAGAAGTCCGCGCCCTACACCGGCAAACTGGGCAGCAAGGACGCCGACAAGATCACCACGACGAACTACGCCCCGGAGAACATCGCCGTCCTGGAGGAGTTCACCGGCCGCAAGGTGCGCCTGGACTCGCAGAAGCACTGCACCGTGGCACCTCGTTAGGCTTCCGCGCCCCCAGAAGCCGGGAGGCGCCTACAGGTCAGCGGCGATGATCTTCTCGATGTTGCGTTCGGCGAGCGCCGTGATGGTGACGAACGGGTTGACGCTCGTGTTGCCGGGGATCAGGGCGCCGTCGATGACGTAGAGACCCGGATGGCCGTGCAGGCGGCCGTAGTTGTCGGTGGCCTTGTCGAGGACCGCGCCGCCGAGGGGGTGGTACGTGAGGTGGTCTCCCCAGATCTTGTACGTGCCGAAGAGGTCGGTGCGGTAGATCGTCCCCTCCTTTGCGTTGATCTTGTCGAAGATCGTCTTGGCGGCGTCGATCGACGGCTGCTTCCAGGCGGTCTGCCAGTCGAGTTCGGCCCGGCCCGCCGCGGCGTTCCAGGTGAACTGGGCGCGGTGCGGGTTCTTGGTGATCGACAGATAGAACGAGGCGTACGTCTCGATCCCGGTCGGCAGCGGTGCCACCTCGGCGAACGCGCCGCCCGCGGCCCAGTTGTCGATGCCCGCGGTGGGGATGGCCGACTGGAGGCTGCCGGTGGGGTCCCACAGGTGGTTGGCGCGCCCGCACATGACGTTGCCGTTGTCGCCCCAGCCCTTGCCGACCTCGCCGTTGAGGTGCGGCAGCGCGCCGGTGGCCCGTAGTTTCACCAGGAGCTTGCTGGTGCCGACGCTGCCCGCGGCGAAGAAGACCCTGTCGGCGGTCATGGCCTTGGTGGCGACGGTGTCGCCGGTGGTGTTGATCTGGTCGACCGTCACCGTGTAGCCGCCCCCGGCCGCCGGGGTCACCGAAGTGACCTTGTGCAGCGGGGAGATGGTGACGCGGCCGGTCGCCCGCGCGCGGGCGAGGTAGGTCTGCTGCAGGGACTTCTTGCCGTGGTTGTTGCCGTAGAGGATCTCCCCCGCGAGCGCCGACTTGGGGACGGTGCCCGCGGCCTCGCGCTTCATGTAGTCCCAGTCGTACACATCGGGCACGAACACGAAGGGGAAGCCGGAGCGCTGGGCGTGCTTGCGGCCGACGCGGGCGTACTTGTAGCACTCGGCCGTCTCGAACCACTCCGGGTCGATGACGTTCACGCCGAGGCCCGCGTTGGCGCGCGGGTAGTAGGTGTCGTACATCTCCCCCGCGCTCACCGAGGGCAGGACCGCGGCGAAGTTCTCGCGCTTCGGCGTGACCGCCATGCCGCCGTTGACGAGGGAACCGCCGCCCACGCCGCGGCCCTGGTAGACGGTGATGCCGCCGAACTCCTCGGCGTCCAGGATGCCGGTGTGGCGCGGGACGTTCCTGTCGATGGGGAAGCCGAGGAAGTTGCTCAGCGGCTGCTTGGTCTTGGTGCGCAGCCAGTAGGAACGGGCGTCCGGGCTCGTGGTGTTGGCGAAGATCTTGCCGTCGGACCCCGGGGTGTCCCAGGCCATGCCCATCTCCAGCATGTGCACGTCGACGCCCGCCTCGGCGAGCCGCAGAGCGGCGACGGAGCCGCCGTATCCGGTGCCGATCACCAGGACGGGGACGTTGGCGCCGTCGACGGCGCGGGCCACAGGCGCCTGCGCGGCGAGCGCCGCGGTGCCCAAAATAGAACCTGTTCCAACAATGAATCTTCGACGTGACAGACCATCAGACGCCTTGCCACGTAAGGGTGTACCGCTCATGTGACCTTCCTCACTCTTGACTGAATCGAAACGAGTTCTACTGCCGCCCGCACGGGAAGTCACGGCATACCTAAAAGTAACTTCTGTCCGATCTTGTACCGTCCGCACTCAGTCGCCGCGGCCGACGACGGCGGTGACCCGGATCTCGACCCGCATCTTCGGCGCCCCGAGCGCGGAGACACCGACCTCGGTCCAGATCGGCGCACGGCCCCCCATGCGCTCGCGGAACTGCTCGACCATCACGCGGTTGTGGGACTCACCGATCGCCTCGGCGGATTCGGGGATGTGGTACGAGTTCACAGCGATGACATCCCGCCAGGTGGCCCCGGCCTCGGCGAGGGTGCGCTCGACGTTCTCGAAGGCCTGGACGATCTCGTCCCGGAGGGCCTCGGGGAAGTTCCAGTCGTCGTCCCATCCGCCCTGACCTGAGGTCTCGACGCGGTCGCCGACGCGGACCGCCTGGTTGTAGTGCATGGCGGCGAGCTGTGTCTCGCCGTATCCGGGTGTCGCGAAGAACTCGGGCTTGCTCATGGCGGCCCCTCCTTTTTGACTTCAAGTGTGAAGTAAACGTAGCACCCATTTGCTTCACGCGTGAAGTGACCACCGTTCGGTATGGTGCGGACATGACCACCCGCGCGAACCCGAACCCCGGCAAGGACGCCACCGACGGCGCCGCCGAAGACGCGCTGTGGCTGTCGGCCCAGGAGAAGGAGGCCTGGACCGGCCTCGTCTCGCTGGCGCTGCTGCTTCCCGGACGCCTCGAGTCGCCGCTGCAGCAGGAGGCGGGTCTGACCCTGTTCGAGTACCTGGCCCTCAGTCATGTCTCGGAGGCTCCCGGGCGGCGCCTGCGGATGAGCGAGTTGGCCTATCTCGCCAACGGCTCGCTGTCACGCCTGTCCAACGTCGTCAAGCGGTTCGAGAAGCGTGGCTGGATGGAGCGGTCGCCCGACCCCGACGACGGCCGCTACACCATCGCCGCCCTCACCGACGCCGGGTACGACGTGGTCGCCGCCGCCGCCCCCACCCATGTCCGCTCGGTCCGACAGCTCGTGCTCGACCAGCTCACCGCCGCCGACCAGCAGGCACTCGCCCGGATCGCCGAGAAGCTGCGGGTGCGCCCGGCCGACCTGGCGTAGGACGTCACCGCGCCGCGGGCCGTCCGGAACGGGCACGGCGCAGGGCGAGGACGAGCGCGGCCCCGGCCGCGACGATCAGGCCCACGAAGACGGGGTGGATGTCCTTCGACAGGCTCTGCGCGCCGTCCGGCCGCACCAGCCAGATCGTGAGCGGGATCGCGAAGGAGACGGCCAGGAGGGCGGCGGCGGCGCGGACCGCGCGGTCGCGGACGCGGGTGAAGGCGCCGACCAGGGCGATGACGACCGGCACGCCCGAGATCAGGGCGAACTGCCCCAGGACCATGATCGGGACCGCCCAGGCGGAGATGGTCACCGCCCGCGGAATGCGGTGGGCCGTCGCCGCGGGTGACGCGGTGGGCGTGGAGGTGGAGGTGGGGGTGGGTGCGGAGGCGGGCGTGGAGGCGGAGGCTGACATGACGTTCCCCTCGTGTGCGGGTGGCCGGGCGGGCGGAGTCGGATGCGCGCACCAGAAGCGCAGATCAGAAGCGCGGATGGGAGGTGCGCGGTACGTCGCGTCGCATCGCGCCGCCCGGGTGATTAGTTGCTTTGCCGTTCGTTATAAGTTCTAACTCCCGCGACGGACTCTCGTCAATAGCTCCAGTGATAGCCTCTAACTAATTCTTGAGTGCATTGCAGCGGTGTGGGGCGAGAGGTGGCTGGGCCATGGCGGACACGGACACGAAGACCCCGCGCGAGCGGTACCGCGCGCAGGTGCGGACCGAGATCAAGGACCACGCCTGGGGGCAGATCGCCTCGGCGGGGGCGTCGGCGCTCTCCCTCAACGCGATCGCCAAGCAGATGGGGATGAGCGGGCCCGCGCTGTACCGGTACTACGCCAACCGCGACGAGCTGATCACCGAACTCATCAGGGACGGCTACCGCAGCCTCGCCGACACCTTCCACGCGACCGCCGCCTCCGGAGCCGACGTCGCCGCGCTCGCGCACGCCCTGCGCCACTGGGCGCTGGCCGACCCCCAGCGGTACTTCCTCCTCTACGGCACCCCCGTCCCCGGCTACCACGCGCCCGACGACACCACCGCGATCTCGTCGGAGATCATGGCGACGCTGCTCGACGCCTGCGCCGCGCTCCCCTCACCTCCGCCCTCTCCGCCCTCTCCGCCCTCTCCGCCGTCGGAGCAGCCCTCGGATCCCCGCGCGCAACAGTCCGCGAACAGCCCCGCGGCCGCGTTCAACGCCCACCTCGCGGACCACCGCCAGTGGGCGGGCGACCACCCCGCCCCGCCCGCGGTCCTGCACCGGGCCCTGACCTTCTGGACCCGGCTGCACGGCGTCCTGTCCCTGGAACTCGCCGGGCACTTCACGGGGATGAGCTTCGACGCCGAGCAGCTCTACGCGGCCGAGCTCGACGGCCTGCTCGTCGGCGATGGCGGACCGCGTACCGGGCACTGAAACCCTCTTGAAACCGCGCTGAATGCGGCCTGCCGCACCGTCTGCGGCATGACGACAACGACATCCCGCCCACTCGCCATCGCGGCCAAGGGGCTGCGCAAGGCCTACGGGGACAAGGGGGACAAGACGGTCCTCGACGGCATCGACCTGGCGGTGCCGACCGGCACCGTCTTCGCCCTGCTCGGTCCGAACGGCGCCGGCAAGACCACCGCCGTCAAGATCCTCTCCACCCTCATCACGGCGGACGCCGGTGACCTGCGGGTCGGCGGCCACGACCTGGCCGTCGACCCGCAGGCGGTGCGGGCCGCCATCGGCGTCACCGGGCAGTTCTCCGCCGTCGACGGGCTGATCACCGGCGAGGAGAACATGCTCCTCGTCGCGGACCTGCACCACCTCTCCCGCCGCGAGGGCCGCCGTACCAGCGCCGCACTGCTTGAGCGCTTCGACCTGGTGGCGGCCGCGAAGAAGCCCGCCGCCACCTACTCGGGCGGTATGCGGCGCCGCCTCGACATCGCCATGACGCTGGTCGGGGACCCGCGCATCATCTTCCTCGACGAGCCGACGACCGGACTCGACCCGCGCAGCCGCCACACCATGTGGGGCATCGTCCGCGAGCTGGTCGCCGACGGCGTCACCGTCTTCCTCACCACCCAGTACCTGGAGGAGGCCGACGAACTCGCCGACCGCATCGCGGTGTTGAACGACGGCAGGATCGCCGCCGAGGGCAGCGCCGACGAGCTGAAGCGGCTCATCCCGGGCGGGCATGTGCGGCTGCGCTTCACCGACCGGTCCGCGTACCGGTCCGCCGCCGTCGCCCTGCGCGAGGCCACCGCGGACGACGAGGCGCTGACGCTGCGGATCCCCAGCGACGGCAGCCAGCGCGAGCTGCGTTCCCTCCTCGACCGGCTGGACTCCGCCGGCATCGAGGCGGATCAGCTGACCGTGCACACCCCCGACCTCGACGACGTGTTCTTCGCCCTGACCGGCGGCGCCGACCAGCCCGTGGAGGCGGTCCGATGAGCTCCCTCTCCCCCGCCGTACGCGACTCGTACACGATGCTGCGCCGCAACCTGCTGCACGCGCGGCGCTATCCGTCGCTCACCCTGAACGTGCTCCTGATGCCGATCGTCCTGCTGCTGCTCTTCGTCTACATCTTCGGCGACGTGATGAGCGCGGGCATGGGTGGCGGTAGTGCCGACCGCGCCGAGTACATCGCCTATCTCGTCCCCGGCATCCTGCTGATGACCATCGGCAGCGCCCCGGCCGGGACGGCGGTGTCCGTCGCCATGGATATGACCGAGGGCATCATCGCCCGCTTCCGGACCATGGCGATCCATCGCGGTTCCGTGCTCATCGGGCACGTGATCGGCAGTGTGCTGCGGGCGATCATCAGCGTGGTCCTCGTGGGCGCGGTCGCCGTGGCCGTCGGCTTCCGGTCCACGGACGCCACGGTCGTGGAGTGGCTCGCGGCGCTCGGGCTGCTCGCGCTGGTCGCCACGGCGTTCACCTGGATCGCCGTGGGGATGGGTCTGGCCAGCCCGAACGTGGAGGCGGCCAGCAACAACGCGCTGCCGCTGATGATCCTGCCGTTCCTCTCCAGCGCCTTCGTCCCGGTCGACGCGATGCCCGGCTGGTTCCAGCCGGTCGCCGCATACCAGCCGTTCACGCCCGCCATCGAGACCCTGCGCGGGCTGCTGCTCGGCAGCGAGATCGGCAACGACGGGTGGATCACGGTCGCCTGGTGCCTCGGCCTGGGCACGCTGGGCTACTTCTGGTCGACGTCGCTGTTCCACCGCGACCCTCGATGAGCACGCGGGCCGCGTCCCGCAACTCCTCACGCCCCAGGGCGGCGTACTCCGACACCGCGTCGGCGTGGGCCGCCCTGTCGGCGTCCTCGGCCGCCCGCCGGGCGCGGGCGGCCGACATGGTCGGCTGGAACTCGCGCAGCACCCGGAGCCGTTCGGCGAGCGCGATCATCCGTACGGCCTCGGGTTCGACACCGCCGGACCCCAGCCCCGCCACGCCCAGCGCGTGCAGCACCGTCCCGTACACCGGCAGTTCCATGGGCGTGCGCGGCGGACCGGCGAGCAGCGTCCGCAGTCGTGCGCGCAGCCGGTCGACGGGCTCCGCGACCTGTTCGATCCGGTCGGCGTACGCGTGCGCCGTCACCGCGGCCGCCTGGATCTGCAGCGCCCACGGATCGATCCAGGGATCGGCGTGGTACATGGATCGGGTGTGGGAGAGCCGCTCCATCGCGCCGCGCCAGAGTGCGAGCCCGGTCTCCGTCCGCCCCCGTGCGAGCGCGATCTCGGCGCGCACGCCGATGTCGGGGCTGTAGAAGCTGTCCTGCAGCGCCGCGGTGCCGTCCACCTGCCGCAGCCAGTGCTCCGCCTCGTCGAAGTCGCCGCGCTGCACGCAGGCGAGGGCGAGGCCGGAGCGGATGCCGATGTAGTCGCGCTCGTCGCCGAGTTGCGGCAGCACCTCCAGGGCGGCCTTCAAATTGCCGTACGCGGCCTCTCCCTGCCCCGTCTTCAGGCACAGCTCGCTCAGCCGGGAGTGGCTCACGACCCACACGGTCGGGTTGTCGACCGACGCCAGGACGGCGATCATCCGGTGCGCCGAGGCGAGCGCGCGGTCGATGTCGTGCTGGTACTCCCAGACGTACGTGGCGACGCACTCGGCGATCCCCGCGACCAGCGGCCGCTCGCTGGCGCAGAGCCCGCCCAGCACGGCGTGGTCGGGAGGCCGCATCTCGGGGACCGCGCTCAGCACCACGGCGGTGGCGCGCAGCAGCGTGTCCGGCGGGGCCGGGGGCAGCCGCCGCAGGGTGACGAGCTGACGCAGGACGTGCGAGCCGTTGAAGAGGCTCCCCGTGCACAACACCGCTGCGGCGCGGGCGACTTCGACGTACGCGGGTTCGGGGTGGTAGTGCGACAGGGGCGGGCCGGTGTCGGCGGCGAGCGCGGCGAGGCGCGGGTAGTTGGAGTCGGTGGACCACAGGGCGGCGAGGACGGCGGTGACGGCGGCCGTGGTGGGGCCGTCGGCGCGGGCGAGGGCGTGCCGCAGCGCCGCCACGAGGTTGTCCTGCTCGGCCTTGACGCGCTCCCAGGTGGCCAGGGGCTCCGGGCCGAGGAGCACGTCGTGGTGGGCGACGCCGAAGTCCCGCGCCCAGGCGAGGAACCGGCCGACGGCCTCCTCTTCGCCACCCGCCGGGGCCAACTCGCCCCGCCTCGCCGCGAGTCCACCACCCGCCACCGTCGCCTCCCCGCCCGCCACCGCGGGCCCGCCATCCAGCTCCGCACGTCCCCGGCCCGCCACCGCGCCTTCCCGCCCCTCTTCCGCGGCCTCCCCGCCCACCTCCACCAGCCGTGCCGCCCCGAACTCCCGTACCGTCTCCAGCATCCGGAACCGCACGCCGACCGGCGTGTCGGCGACCGTGAGGAGCGACTGGTCCGCCAGCTGCTCCAGGAGCGCCAGCGCGTCCTCGCCCAGGACCTGTTCGGCCGCGTCCCCGCTGAAGCCGCCGGGGAAGACGGACAGCGTGCGCAGCGCGGCCCTGGCGTCCCGCGTCAGCAGGTTCCAGCTCCACTCGACGACGGCGTGCAGCGTACGGTGCCGCTCCGGCGTGTCCCGGGCCCCGCCGCGCAGCAGCGCGAACCGGTCGCCGAGGCGGCGGGCGATGTCCGGCACGGACAGGACCCGGACCCGCGCGGCGGCCAACTCCACGGCGAGGGGCAGCCCGTCGAGGTGGCGGCACAGCTCGGCCACCGCGTCCGGAGGCAGCAGCACGCCGGGCCGGGCGGCCCGGGCCCGCTGGGTGAACAGCTCGACGGAGGTGTCGAGGCCGAGTTCCGGCAGGGCGTACACCGCCTCCGACGTGAGGTCGAGCGGGGCCCTGCTGGTGGCGAGCACGGTGAGGTCCCGGGAGGAGGAGACGAGGGCGTGCACGAGGTCGGCGGCGCCGCGGATGACGTGTTCGCAGTTGTCGAGGACCAGCAGGGCGGGCCCGGTTCCGAGCACGCCGAGGATGCCGGTCACGGGGTCGACCGGGGTGGGGCCGGGCACGGAGCCGTGTCGACCCTCGCCCGCGCCGAGCGCGGCGGCCACCTCCACGGCGACGTCCTGGTCGGCGGTGACACCGGCGAGCGGCACGAAGTACACCACGCGCTGCTCGGCCCGGCGGCTGACGGCGTGCGCGAGCCGGGTCTTGCCGAGCCCGCCGGGACCGACGACGGTGACGGCCCGGGAGGCGCGCAGCAGCCGCTCGACCTGCGCGATGTCCTCGTCCCTGCCGAGGAGTCGGTTCGGCTCGTGCGGCACACCGTGCCTGACCACCGGCGCCTCGCCGCGCAGCAGCTCCCGCTGCACGGCCTTGAGCCCGGCGCCCGGATCGGCGCCGAGGTCGTCGCGCAGTTCGCGGCGGTACGTCTCGTAGCGTGTCAGCGCGGCGGCCGGGCCCGCCGTCGCCGCCGTGCCGCGCAGCAGTTCGGCGAGCACCTCCTCGTCGCGGGGTTGCGCGGCGGCGGCCGCGGCCAGTGGTCCGGCCGCCTCCGCGTGACGGCCGAGGCGGGCGAGCGCGAGGGCCCGGGCGCGGACGAGCGCGTCGCGGACGGGGGCTCGCTCGGCGCGCAGCGCGGACACGGGGTCGGAGGTGTCACCGGGGTCGCCCCCGGCGTCCGGGGTCCCCGGCCAGAGCGCGAGCCCGGCCTCGGCGGCGGCGAGGGATCCGGCGTGGTCCCCGGCCCTGGCCCGGTCCGCGCTCGCGGCGGCGTGCAGCGGCAGGGCGGAGCTGTCGACCTGGTCCTCGGTGAGGGCGAGCCGGTAGCCGGTCGAGGTGCTCACGATGGTGTCGGCGCCGAGCTGGGCCCGCGCCCTGGACACGAGGACCTGCACCGCCTTCCCCGGCCGCTCCGGGCGCTCGTCCGGCCA
Organism: Streptomyces sp. NPDC040610; assembly: GCF_055594065.1. Lineage (NCBI taxonomy): Bacteria > Bacillati > Actinomycetota > Actinomycetes > Kitasatosporales > Streptomycetaceae > Streptomyces > Streptomyces sp. NPDC040610. The sequence goes on from NZ_JBVIXA010000002.1 coordinate 47,864, forward strand.
CAGCCCCGCCACCAGGCGTTCGGTGCTGCGGCCGGTGCGCAGGTCGCCCGCGAGCAGCGCGAGGAGGCCGCGGATGCGGGGCGCGGTGACCTCCTGCCCGCGATGGGCGACACGCGACAGCAGGGTCAGGTCAGGGCTCATCCGTGCACATTAGCCAAGGTGGCAGCGGGCTCGACGCGGCGGTGAGCGCGGCTTCCGGGGCGGGGGTCAGGGGCGGGTCGGCACGGTCCGCTGCCCACGCCCGGTGTAGGCGCCGAGGGGGCGGATCAGCGCGTTGTGGGCGAGTTGTTCGGTGATGTGGGCGGTCCAGCCGGTGATGCGGCTCATCACGAACAGGGGCGTGAAGGTGGGGATGTCGAAGCCCATCAGGTGGTAGGCGAGACCGGCGGGGTAGTCGAGGTTGGGGTGGAGGCCCTTGCGGGTGGTCATGGCGTCCCGCAGGGCCGTGTGCAGGGCGGCGAGGCGGGTGGCGTCCGGGGCGTCGGCGTGGGCGACGAGCCGGTCGGTGGCCTCCTGCATGATCGGTACGCGGGAGTCGCCGTCCTTGTAGACACGGTGACCGAATCCCATGATCCTGCGCCGCGCGGCGAGTGCCTCGTCGAGCCACGCCTCGGCCCGTTCGGGTGCGCCGATCTCGTTGAGCATGTGCATCACGGCTTCGTTGGCGCCGCCGTGCAGGGGGCCCTTGAGGGCGCCGATGGCGGCGGTGACGGCGCTGTAGAGGTCGGAGAGGGTGGAGGTGACGACGCGTGCGGTGAACGTCGAGGCGTTGAAGCTGTGTTCGGCGTACAGGACGAGGGAGATCTCGAAGCAGCGGACCACCTCCGGCTCGGGGACGCGGCCGAAGCACATGTGGAAGAAGTTCTCGGCGTACCCGAGGGAGGCGTCGGGCTGGATCGGGGTGAGGCCCCGGCGCCTGCGGTGGTCGGCGGCGACCACGGTCGGCAGCTTCGCGAGCAGCGCGAGGGACTTGCTGAGGTTGGCCGCCGGGGTGCCGTCGTCCTCGGCGGGGTCCTCGGCGCCGAAGAAGCTGACGGCCGTGCGCAGGACGTCCATGGGGTGGCAGGTCTCGGGAAGCCGGGCCAGGAGTTCCGCGGTGGTGCGGTCCAGGGGGCGCAGGGCGCGTTCGCGGGCCCGGAACGCGCCCAGCTGGTCGGGGTCGGGAAGCTCGCCGTGCCAGAGCAGGTGGGCGACTTCCTCGAAGGAGCAGCGGGCGGCCAGGTCCTGCACCGGGTAGCCGCGGTAGGTGAGGGAGTTGGTCTCCTGGATGACGGTGGAGATCTCGGTGGTGTCGGCGACGACTCCGGCGAGGCCGCGGCGGATGTCCGTCCGGGCGGGTGTGGCTGTGGTCATGCGGGGCTCCTCGGGCAGAGGCTGCGGGCCGGGCGGGGGGAACAGGGGGCGGCCGCCCGGTGGAAGAAGGCGGCGGGCTCGGGCGTGCGGACGTCAGACGCCCGGCGGGAGGTGGAAGTCGAAGACGGCCGAGTCGAAGGCCGCGTACTCCTCGTAGCCGAGCACTTCGTAGAGCCGGGAGCGGGTCTGCATGCGCGGGACGAGCGACTCCTGGGTACCCTCGGCGGCGAGGGTGCGCAGTCCCTCCTCGACGGCTCCCATCGCGAGCCGGAAGAAGGTGACCGGGTACAGGGCGATGTTGTAGCCGAGGTTCTCCAGGGCGGCCGCGGTCAGCAGCGGGCCCTTGCCGAACTCCGTCATGTTGGCGAGCAGCGGTACGTCGACGGCCTCGCGGAACGCCTCGAACTCGGCCTCGCCCAGGAGGGCTTCGGGGAAGATCGCGTCGGCGCCCGCGTCGACGTACGCCTTCGCCCGGTCGATCGCGGCGGCCAGGCCCTCCACGCCGCGCGCGTCGGTGCGGGCCATGAGCAGGAAGCCGGGGTCGCGGCGGGCGTCGGCCGCCGCGCGGACCCGCTGCGCCATGTCGGCGGTCGGCACGAGCGTCTTGCCGTCGAGGTGTCCGCAGCGCTTGACGGCGATCTGATCCTCCAGATGCATCCCGGCGAGCCCGGCGTCCTCGAAGAGCTGTGTGCTGCGGGCGGCGTTGAGGGGCGCCCCGAAGCCGGTGTCGGCGTCGATGAGGACGGGCAGGTCGGTGACGCGGGTGAACTGCTGGGCGCGGGCGGCGATCTCGGTGGCGGTGGTGAGGCCGATGTCGGGCAGGCACAGTTCGGCGGCGAGGACGCCGCCGGAGAGGTAGGCGGCCTCGAAGCCGTGCTTCTCGATGAGCTTCGCCGCGTACGGGTTGATGGCTCCCGGCATCCGAAGGAGCCGTCCGGAGGCGAGCCGCGCGCGCAGGTCGTGGCGGCGTTCGGCGGGGGTGGTGCGGGTGTGCAGCATCAGAACAGGCCCTTCGGGAGCTCGCTGTCGTACGCGGCGACGGCGGCGGTGTCGACGGCCGGGAAGAGGCCCGCGAGTCCGGCCGTGTCCAGCTCGGCCAGTCGGCTGGCCGTGTCCAGGAAGGCGTCCCGCGCGTCCGGCGTGACGACGCCTTCGGTGAGGGTGCGGAACTTGGCGGTGTAGCCGTCGCGGTCGAACGGGCGGGCTCCGGCCGGATGGGCGTCGGCGACGGCGAGTTCGTCCTCGACGACCGTGCCGTCGTCGAGGGTGATCACGGCGCGGCCGCCGAAGGCACGGCGCCCGGGGTCGGGGTCGTGGTAGCGGCGGGTCCACTCCGGCTCCTCCACGGTGGAGATCTTCCGCCAGAGGTCCACGGTGTCCGGGCGGCGGGCCCGGTCGGGGGCGTAGGAGCGTTCGTGGTGCCAGGTGCCGTCCTGGAGGGCGACGGCGAAGATGTACGGCACCGAGTGGTCGAGCGTCTCGCGGCTGGCCGTCGGGTCGTACTTCTGCGGGTCGTTCGCGCCGGAGCCGATGACGTGGTGGGTGTGGTGGCTGGTGTGCAGGACGACGGAGCGGACCCGGTCGAGGGGGCCGGTCCTCTCGCGCAGCCGCCGCGCGAGGTCGATGATCGCCTGCGCCTGGTACTCGGCCGAGTGCTCCTTGGTGTAGGTGTCGAGGATCGCGCGGCGCGGTTCGCCCGGCTCGGGCAGGGCGACGGTGTACGACGCCTTGGGTCCGTCGAGCATCCAGGCGAGGAAGCCGTCCTCGCCCTCGTAGATCGGCGCCGGGGCGCCTTCTCCGCGCATCGCCCGGTCCACGGCCTCGATCGCCGCCTTCCCCGCGAAGGCGGGGGCGAACGCCTTCCAGCTGGAGATCTCGCCCTTGCGGGACTGCCGCGTCGCGGTCGTGGTGTGCACCGCCTGCCCGACGGCCTGGTGCACGGTCGACGTCGGCAGCCGCAGCAGGGCACCGAGTCCGCAGACCGTGGCCGCGCTGAGGTGCGCGACATGGTCGATGCGGTGCGCGTGCAGGCAGATGCCCTTGACGAGCGCGACGTGGATCTCGTACGCGGCGACGATGCCGCGCAGCAGGTCGGCGCCGGAGCGGCCGGTGTGCTGGGCGACGGCGAGCAGCGGCGGGATGTTGTCGCCGGGGTGGGAGTAGTCGGCCGCCAAGTACGTGTCGTGGAAGTCGAGTTCGCGCACCGCCGTGCCGTTGGCCCAGGCCGCCCACGCGGGTGGGACCCGGGCGGGGCTGCCGAAGACGGTGGCGCCGGGGGTGGTCGCCGGGTGGGCGGTGGCCTGGGCGCGGGCCACGGCGACCGGGCGGCGCAGCAGTGAGGCCAGGGCGACCGAGGCGTTGTCGATCACCCGGTTGACGGCCATGGCGGCGGCCGCCGGGTCCAGGTCGGCGGCCTCCTGGGTGCCGGTGGCGACGGCGGCGAGCTTCCAGGCCAACTGCTCCTCGCCGGGCAGCCGTTCGGCGCTGGCGTGGACGCGTATCCGATGGTCGATCACGGGACTCCTCGCGGTGCACGACTGAGCGGAACCTCCCCCGGCCCGGGGGAGGTTCGCGCCTTCCGCACCGATCATTCCCACCGCCGGGCCCGCGGGCGACGGCTCCAATCTGTGAAATCCGTACCGCCGATGGCTGCGAAACTGCGAATTCTGCGAAAGATGCGGATGGTAACTTCGCAACAACGGACCGACCGGGCGCCGCCCGCGGAGAAGGAAGGAGCGCGGCACTCATGGCACGGCCTCCCGCACGGAAGATCTACGCACACGCCAAGCTGCGGAGGCTGCGCGCCGAGCGCGGCATGAACCAGGTCGAGCTGGCCCGCTCGCTCGGGATCTCCACGAGCTATCTCAATCAGATCGAGCACAGCCAGCGCCCGCTGACCGCGCCGGTCCTGCTGCGCATCGCCGAAGTGCTCGGCGTGGAACCCGAGTTCTTCTCGGAGGCGGCGGAGGAGCGGCTCGCCACCGATCTGCGGGCGGCCCTGAGCGACGAGGCCACCGGCGTGTCCGCCACCGCGGAGGAGGCCGTCGAGGTGGCCCGCGACCATCCCGAGGTGGCCCGCGCCCTGGTGGCCCTGCACCACCGCTACCGGGACGCCGCCGAGCAGGTCGCCGCCCTCGCCTCGGCCGACACGCCGGGCGTCGCCCTGCCCCCGGCCGAACCGCACGACGAGGTGCGGGACTTCTTCTACGCCCACCACAACCACTTCGAGCCGCTCGACGGCGCGGCGGAACGCGCGGCGCGGGAGTGGGACCTCGCGTCGGCCCGCCCGGCCACGGACGTCCTGGAGCGGCGCCTGGCCGACCACCATCACGTCACGGTGGTGCGGGCGGCCCCCGAACGCGCGGCGGACGCCCGGCGCTTCGACCCGACGAGCCGCCTGCTGTTCCTCTCCCCCTGGCTGACCGAGGGCCAGCGCGCCTTCCAACTCGCCACCCAGATCGCCCTGTTGGAGTACCGACCCCTGCTCGACACGCTGGTCGACGCGGCCGGGCCGACCTCCGCGCAGGCCGCGGCGCTGACCCGCATCGGCCTCGCGAACTACTTCGCCGGTGCCCTGCTCATGCCGTACGCGGCCTTCCTCGCCGCCGCGGAGGAGCTGCGCTACGACATCGAGCTGCTCCAGGCGCGGTTCGGCGTCGGCTTCGAGACGGTCTGCCACCGCCTCAGCACGCTCCAGCGCTCCGGGCGGCGCGGGGTGCCCTTCTCGTTCCTGCGCGTGGACCGCGCGGGCAACGTCTCCAAGCGGCAGTCCGCCACCGACTTCCACTTCTCCCGGCTCGGCGGCACCTGCCCGCTGTGGACGGTGTACGAGGCGTTCTCCGCGCCCGGCCGGATCCTCACCCAGGTCGCCGAAATGCCCGACGGCAAGCGCTACTTCTGGGTGGCGCGCACGGTCACCCGGGGCGGCGGCGGACATCACGCGCCGCGCGCCGAGTTCGCCGTCGCCCTGGGCTGCGAACTGCGCCACGCGCACCGCCTGGTCTACGCGGAGGGCGTCGCCCTGGAGGACCCGCGCGCGGCGACCCCGATCGGTCTGGGCTGCCGCCTCTGTGAACGCCGCGACTGCGCCCAGCGGGCCCGGCCCCCGGCCGGCGGGCGCCTGGCGGTCGACCCCGACCGGCGGACGTACGTGCCGTATCCCGTCGAGACGTCGGGCGGCGCCTGACCCGTCAGATCGTGCCCTCCCGGGCGCCCACCACCGGGTAGGGCACGAAGGTGCTGCTGTTCTCGTCGATCGCGAGGCGCCGGTCCAGCGGGGGGACGGCCCGTTGGGGGCAGTCGGTGCGTTCGCAGAGGCGGCAGCCCATGCCGATGGGGACGGCGGCCGAGGTGTTGTCGAGGTCGAGGCCGTCGGAGTAGACGAGCCGGGAGGCGTGCCGGATCTCGCAGCCGAGGCCGATGGCGAAGGTCTTGCCGGGTTCGCCCCAGCCGCCGCGGTGCCGGGTGAGCGCCCGCGCGGTCCACAGGTAGCGCTGCCCGTCCGGCATGGCGGCGACCTGGACGTGGATGCGGCCGGGCGCGGCGAACGCCTCGTACACGTTCCACAGCGGGCAGGTGCCGCCCGCGCGGGAGAAGTGGAACGCGGTGGCGGACTGGCGTTTGGACATGTTGCCCGCGCGGTCGACCCGGACGAAGGAGAACGGGACGCCGCGCAGCCGGGGCCGTTGCAGGGTGCTGAGGCGGTGGCAGATCGTCTCGTAGCCGAGCCCGAAGTGGTCGCAGAGCCGCTCGATGTCGTAGCGGAACTCCTCCGCCGCGGCGTGGAAGCGGCGGTAGGGCAGGATCAGGGCGGCGGCGAAGTAGTTGGCGATGCCGATGCGGGCCAGCGGCCAGGCCGCGGAGTCCGGCTCGAAGTCCTCCGAGGCGAGGGCGGAGACCTGGTCCGTGTGTTCGAGCAGCGCGAGCTGGGTGGCCATGCGGAACGCCTGCTGGCCGGGGCGCAGCCGGCCGGAGAGGTGCAGGACGCGGGCCGCCGGGTCGTAGTGGTGCAGGAGCTGGTCGGAGTCCGCGGCGATGCGCACGCCGTGGCGTTCGGTGAGGCGCGCGGACAGGACCCGGACGACCTCGCCGGGGCGGATGCCGATCTCCGCCGCGAACCGCTCGGCGGCGAGGTCGATGTCATGCAGGTAGTTCTGGCGCCGGTAGAAGAACTCGCGGATCTCCTCGTGGGCGGAGCGCGGCTGCGCCACCGGGCCCGGGCCCCGCCCCTCCGCCGCTTCGGCGAGCTGCTCGGTGAGGCGCTGGTTGCGGCGGCCGAGGTCCACCAGGAGCGTGGCCACGGCGGGCATGCGGGAGGCGAGGTCCGAGAGGTCGGACGCCGACACCTGGCCGGTGGAGACCTCGCCGGTGAGGGCGTCCCGCAGGTCGGCCACCAGCCTGCTGGTGTCGCGTTCGGAGAAGAAGCCCGGGTCGACGCCGAACGCCTCGGTCAGGCGCAGCAGGACCGGCACGGTGAGCGGGCGGGAGTCGTGCTCCATCTGGTTCAGATAGCTCGGCGAGATGGCGAGGGTCCGGGCCAGGTCGGCCTGGCTCATCCGGCGTTCCTCGCGCAGCCGTCGCAGCCGCGCTCCCGCGTACGTCTTGCTCACTCGTGACTCCCGTCCCGCTCGCTCATCCGCGGCTTCCGTCCCCCGGCCATCCGCAGGCTTCTGTCCCCTCGGGCATCCGCGGCTCCCCCCGTCGGGCATGCCCGCGATCGTAGTCACGCAGACCCGCCCCACCAGCCTTGACAAACTTGGCAAAACCGCCGCAGAAGATTCGCAGAAGTTGGCAGCCCTCCTCGCTTGCTGGCACTCAGTGCCGATGCCACAGTCGAACCGCGGCCCGCCGGACTCCGTCGGGCGGAGCGGAACCGGGGCGCGAACTCCTGCCCTGACGTCGGAGATCCCGGCCCTTCCGCCCGACACGGCAGCATTGCTCACCTGTCCACACACGGATCCGGCGGGCCGCACCACAGATCAATCAGGCACTCAGTGCCAGATATTCGCACAGTTCACGAATCTCCGGGAGACGGTCATGGCACAGGCAGGGACGACGACGGCGACGGCCGAGGAGCTCGCGCGACGGTGGGCGACCGACCCGCGGTGGCAGGGGATCGAGCGCACCTACAGCGCCGCGGACGTCGTGCGGCTCTCGGGCAGCGTCCGCGAGGAGCACACCCTGGCCCGGCGCGGCGCCGAGCGGCTGTGGCGCCAACTGCACGAGCTCGACTACGTGCACGCGCTCGGCGCGCTGACCGGCGGCCAGGCCGTGCAGCAGGTCAAGGCGGGGTTGCAGGCGATCTACCTGTCCGGCTGGCAGGTGGCCGCCGACGCCAACCAGGCCGGGCACACCTACCCCGACCAGTCGCTCTACCCTGCCAACTCCGTTCCGCAGGTGGTCCGCCGCATCAACAACGCGCTGCTGCGCGCCGACCAGATCGCCACCAGCGAGGGCGACTCCGCCGTGGACTGGCTGGCCCCGATCGTGGCCGACGCCGAGGCCGGTTTCGGCGGCCCGCTGAACGCCTTCGAGCTGACCAAGGCGATGATCGCGGCGGGCGCGGCCGGCATCCACTACGAGGACCAACTCGCCTCGGAGAAGAAGTGCGGCCACCTCGGCGGCAAGGTCCTCGTCCCCACCGGCCAACACGTGCGCACCCTCAACGCGGCCCGCCTCGCCGCCGACATCGCCGATGTGCCGACCCTGATCGTCGCCCGCACCGACGCGCTCGCCGCCAACCTCCTCACCAGCGACGTCGACGAGCGCGACGCCGAGTTCGTGACCGGCGAGCGGACGGCCGAGGGCTTCTACCGCGTCCGCAACGGCATGGCCCCCGTCATCGCGCGCGGCCTCGCCTACGCCCCGTACGCCGACCTCATCTGGGTCGAGACCGGCACCCCCGACCTCGCCCAGGCCCGCGAGTTCGCCGAGGCCGTCCACGCCGAGCACCCCGACCAGATGCTGGCGTACAACTGCTCGCCGTCCTTCAACTGGAAGGCCGCGCTGGACGACGACCAGATCGCCAAGTTCCAGCGCGAACTGGGCGCCATGGGCTACAAGTTCCAGTTCATCACCCTGGCCGGATTCCACTCCCTCAACCACGGCATGTTCGACCTCGCCCGCGGCTACGCCGACCACGGCATGACCGCGTACGTGGACCTGCAGGAGAAGGAGTTCGCCGCGCAGGAGCACGGCTTCACCGCCGTCAAGCACCAGCGCGAGGTCGGCACCGGCTACTTCGACCTGGTGTCCACCGCGGTCAACCCGGCCTCCTCCACCACCGCGCTCTCCGGCTCCACCGAGGAGGAGCAGTTCCACTAGGGTGCGCCGCGCCGGGCCGAGAGGCCCGGCGCACGCGTGTCTCATCTCACGTTCCGGAATGTGAACAGTGCTGCCCAGGAGCGCGCCCACCCTCTAATCTGACGCGTGCAGCTGGTTCGCCCTGTCCGCCAGGCAGGCGCGTCGTAAGAGGGAACCCGGTGGGAATCCGGGACTGCCCCGCAGCGGTGAGCGGGAACGACCGCCGTCACACGCACTGGGCCCGATGAACGGGGCCTGGGAAGCGACGGCCAGTAGGTGTCTGCCCGGCAGACGTGCCCGCGAGTCCGAAGACCTGCCCGTTGCCCGTACGTGACCGATCGCGTGCGGATATCCCGGTGACCTCGTGGGCGGGTCGGCGTACATACCAGACGGAGCACCGTGCCAGTGGCGTGTGTGTGGTCCGTCTTGTTCGTCATCCCTTCGCGTCCGCGTCCCGTCCCGGGATTCTCAGGAGTCATCTCGCGAAGGAGATTTCCGTGACAGCGAAGTCCGCAGCCGCGGCAGCACGGGCCACCGTGTACGGCTACCCCCGTCAGGGCGCAGGCCGTGAACTCAAGAAGGCGATCGAGGGGTACTGGAAGGGCCGCGTCACCGCCGACGCCCTCAACCGGGCCGCGACGGACCTGCGCCGCTCCACCTGGCAGCGCCTGGCGGCGGCCGGTGTCCACGAGGTGCCGACCGGCGACTTCTCGTACTACGACCACGTCCTGGACACCAGTGTCATGGTCGGCGCCGTCCCCCGGCGGCACCGCTCCGCCGTCGACGCCGACCCGCTCGACGGCTACTTCGCCATGGCCCGCGGCACCCAGGACGTCGCGCCGCTCGAGATGACCAAGTGGTTCGACACCAACTACCACTACCTCGTGCCGGAGCTCGGCCCCGACACCGTCTTCAGCGCCGACTCCACCAAGCAGGTCGCCGAGTTCAAGGAAGCCCTCGCGCTCGGCCTCGCCGCCCGCCCGGTCCTGGTCGGCCCCGTCACCTATCTGCTGCTCGCCAAGCCCGCGCCCGGCGTGGCCGCGGACTTCGAGCCGCTGACGCTCCTGGACCGGCTCCTGCCCGTGTACGCCGAGGTCCTCGCGGACCTGCGCGCGGCCGGCGCCGAGTGGGTGCAGCTCGACGAGCCCGCCCTGGTCCAGGACCGCACCCCGGCCGACCTGAACGCCGCCGAGCGCGCCTACCGCGACCTCGGCGCCCTCACCGACCGGCCGAAGCTCCTCGTCGCCTCCTACTTCGACCGGCTCGGCGACGCCCTGCCGGTCCTGGCGAAGGCCCCGATCGACGGCCTCGCGCTCGACTTCACCGACGCGGCCGCCGCCAACCTCGACGCGCTCGCGGCGGTGGGCGGACTGCCCGGCAAGCGCCTCGTCGCCGGTGTCGTCAACGGCCGCAACATCTGGATCAACGACCTGGAGAAGTCCCTGTCGACCCTCGGGACGCTCCTCGGCCTCGCCGACCAGGTCGACGTCGCCGCGTCCTGCTCGCTCCTGCACGTCCCGATCGACGCCGCGGCCGAGCGGGACATCGACCCGCAGATCCTGCGCTGGCTCGCCTTCGCCCAGCAGAAGACCGGCGAGATCGTCACCCTGGCCAAGGGCCTCGCCCAGGGCACGGACACCATCGCCGCCGAACTCGCCGCGAACCGGGCCGACCTGGCCTCCCGCGCCGGTTCCGCGATCACCCACGACCCGGCCGTCCGGGCCAGGGCCGCGGCCGTCACCGACGCCGACGGGCGCCGCTCCCAGCCGTACGCCACGCGGGCCGCCGCCCAGCGTGCCCACCTCGGCCTGCCGCTGCTCCCCACGACCACCATCGGCTCGTTCCCGCAGACCACGGAGTTGCGCACGGCCCGCGCCGACCTGCGCGCGGGGCGCATCGACACCGTCGGGTACGAGCAGCGCATCGAGCACGAGATCCGCGAGGTCATCTCCTTCCAGGAGAAGACCGGCATCGACGTCCTGGTGCACGGCGAGCCCGAGCGCAACGACATGGTGCAGTACTTCGCCGAGCAGCTCACCGGCTATCTCGCCACGCAGCACGGCTGGGTCCAGTCGTACGGCACCCGCTATGTGCGCCCGCCGGTCCTCGCCGGCGACATCTCCCGCCCCGAGCCGATGACGGTGCGCTGGACGTCGTACGCCAACTCCCTGACGGAGCGCCCGGTCAAGGGCATGCTCACCGGGCCCGTGACCATGCTCGCCTGGTCCTTCGTGCGCGACGACCAGCCGCTCGGCGACACCGCGCGCCAGGTGGCCCTCGCCCTGCGCGACGAGGTGAACGACCTGGAGGCGGCGGGCACTTCGGTCATCCAGGTCGACGAGCCCGCCCTGCGCGAGACGCTGCCGCTGCGCGCCGCCGACCGCCCGGCCTATCTGGACTGGGCCACCGAGTCCTTCCGCCTCACCACCAGTGGGGTGCGGCCCGACACCCAGATCCACACCCACATGTGCTACGCGGAGTTCGGCGACATCGTCCAGGCCATCGACGACCTCGACGCCGACGTCATCAGCCTGGAGGCCGCCCGCTCGCACATGCAGGTGGCCCGCGAACTGGCCGAGCACGGCTATCCGCGCGAGGCGGGCCCGGGCGTCTACGACATCCACTCCCCGCGCGTGCCCGGCACGGAGGAGGCCGCGGCCCTGCTGCGCAAGGGACTTGAGGCCATCCCCGCCGAGCGCCTGTGGGTCAACCCGGACTGCGGCCTGAAGACCCGCGGCTGGCCCGAGACCCGTGCCTCGCTGGAGAACCTGGTCGCGGCGGCCCGCACGGTCCGCGGGGAGCTGTCCGCGTCCTGACCGCCGTCCCTCCCGGGGCCGGGGCACCCGTGGGTGCCCCGGCCCCGGGTCTCAGTCGGTGACGTCGAGGGCGGCGGCCACGATGCTGTCGGCGTCGATCCCGTGGTGCCGGTAGACGTCGGTGAGCGAACCGGACTGGCCGAACCCCGTGACGCCGAGTGCGCTGGTGGCGACCTTGTTCACCGTGGCCAGGAACGACAGCGTGTGCGGATGACCGTCGAGAACCGTGACCAACGGTGTGGCGCGGTCCGCGGGGAACACCTGGTCCAGGATCCAGCTGTCGGCCTGCTCGTCGTGGCCCTGCCGGGCGCGCAGGGCTCGGTACAGCAGATCGGGGCTCGTCACGCAGACGACGTCGGCGGCCACCTGCTCCTGCTCCAGCCGGTCGGCCGCGGCCAGGGCCTCCGTGACCACGGCCCCCATGGCCACGATGGTCACCTGCGCGCCGGTGCGCCGCCGCAGCGGGTAGGCCCCAGCCACGACTTGGCGGCGGCGCCGCTCCCGAGCGGCCGGATCGGCCGGGACGGCGGCCAGCGACTGGTCCACGGGACGGGTGGAAAGGCGCAGGTAGGAGGAGCTGCCGTCGGCGCGGCCCAGCCGGGAGAGGCAGGCGAGCAGGGCCCATTCGGTGTCGATCGCGAAGGCCGGTTCGTACGTCACGCACCCCGGCTGTTGCAGGCCGATCGACGGGGTCTTGAGGGACTGGTGGGCTCCGCCCTCGGCGGCGAGGGAGACGCCGGACGGGGTGCCGACGAGGAGGGACTGTCCGCCCGCGTAGATTCCGTAGGACCAGGGTTCCAGCGCCCGTTCGATGAACGGGTCGTACAGGACTCCGATCGGCAGCAAGGGCTCGCCCCAGCGGCTCCAGGTCGCGCCGAGTTCGGACAGCAGGCCCACCAGGTTGGTCTCGGCGATGCCCAGTTCGATGTGCTGTCCGGTGGGCTTCTCGCGCCAGTGCAGGATGGTCTCCGCGTCGTCGGCGAACCAGTCCCGGCGTTCCCGCGGGGACCAGACGCCCACCTTGTTCACCCAGCCCCCGAGGTTGGTCGTGGAGCTGACGTCCGGGCTGACGGTCACGATCCTGCGGGCGGCTCCGGGGGCCTGCCGGGTCAGGTCGAGCAGGACGCGGCCCAGGGCCGCCTGTGTGGTGCCCGTTCCCTTGGGGGTGCGGCCGAAGTCCGTGGGCAGTTCGGGCGGCACGGACTGCTTGACGGCAGGGCGGCGCAGCAGTTCGCCCGTCTTCCCGCACAGACGGTGCGCCTCGCCGGTGGCGGGGAGGGCACGCCACGGGTCGTCCGGGTGCGCGCCGACGCGGGCGGCGAGGTCCCGCATCTCCTGCGTGGTCAGGAGCGCCGAGTGGTTCTGCGGATGCCCCTTCGTCGCCAGGCGGTGGCCCTTGACGGTGTACGCGAGGACGACGGTCGGCCGGGTGTCGTCGATCGCGGTGAAGGCGGCGTCGAGGGCGTGCAGGTCGTGGCCGCCGAGGTGGGCCACCGCTTCGACGAGGGTGTCGTCGTCGACATCGGCGATCAGTTCGGCGATGCGGGGTGCGGCCGGTCCGGTGCCGGGCAGTCGCCGGCGCAGTTCGGGGCCCTCGCAGCGCAGCAGCCGCTGGTACTCGGGGTTGGTCATCTCGTCGAGGCGCAGGCGGAGTTCGTCGCCGCCGGGGCGGGCGAAGATCTCCTCCAGCAACCGGCCGTACTTCACCGTCAGGACCTGCCACCCGGCGGCGGCGAACATGCCGCGGAGCTTCTCGGCCGCGATGCCGGGCACGACCCGGTCCAGCGACTGCCGGTTCATGTCGACGACCCAGACGATCTCGCCGAGGTCGGCCACCGCCGGGTCGAGGACCGCCTCCCAGATCGCTCCCTCGTCCAGCTCGGCGTCGCCGAGCAGCGAGTACTGGCGTCCCGTGCCCGGATCGCCCCCCGCCGACGCCGTGTAGCGGCGTGCGAGAGCGCCCCAGATCGTGGCGGTGGCGCCGATGCCGACCGACCCGGTCGAGTAGTCCACCGGGTCCGGGTCCTTGGTCCTGCTCGGGTAGCTCTGCAGGCCCCCGAACTCCCGCAGCCGCGTCAGATACGAGGCGTCGAGCTCCCCGAGCAGGTGGTTGATCGCATGGAGCACGGGGGACGCGTGCGGCTTCACCGAGACCCGGTCCTCGGGCCGCAGATGCCGGAACCACAACAACGTCATGATCGACACCATGGACGCGGACGAGGCCTGGTGCCCGCCGACCTTGAGGCCGGACGGATTCGGGCGCACCCGGTTGGCGTGGTGGACGATCGCCGAGGAGAGCCACAGCACCCGGTCCTCTATCTCGGCCAGAACCTCAAGCTCCGCGCCGACCGGTGGCGCGCCGGTCGTGGAGTCATTCATCGTCGAACCTCTTCCGCATGATTCCTGCATGTTCCTGTGTTCCTCGGGCCCTTCGAGCGATTCGTCCGGGCGGGCCGGGCCGGTACGCGGTGTGCCTCGTGGCGTGCCTCAAGGGCTGGGGACAGTCGCCTTGGTCTTCGCGCGGGAGCGTGCGTCGCTCAAGGCCTTGTGGGTGAGGCCGTCGCGGAGCGCGAGCAGGGCGGCCGCGGCCACGCCGGTGTGGACGCCGACGGTGGTCCACTCGCGTTCCGCGTCCCGGGTGACGACGAGCACGCGGGTCACGGCGGGGCCGCCGGAAGCGCTGTCGAGGACGCGCACGCTGTGGCCGACGAGGGCGGTCTCCGCGACCCACGGCAGACACGGGGCGAGTGCGCGGCGCAGGGCCGAGTCCAGGGCGCCGACCGGCCCTTCGCCCTCGGACGTCGCACCGACTTCCCTGGCGCCTCCCCCGGGGGGACGGCCGCCGTCGGGGGTCGGCGTATCGTCGGAGGCGCCCGCAGACTGTTCCACCCGCAGCCGCACGCTCGCCTCGAAGGTGACGCGGTCGTCCGTGGCACGGCGCTCGACGACCTGGTAGGTCAGGGGCGTGAAGGCCTGGGGATGCCGTCGCGTTCCGTTCGCGGCCGTGTCGGCCAGTTCCTCGTGCAGGAGCAGTTCGAGCGACGCGTCGGCGGCCTCGAAGGACCAGCCGTCTGCCTCCAGTCGCTTGACGCGGGTGACGGCGCGGGTGACGGCCTCCGTGTCCTGGATGTCGAGGCCGAGTTGAAGGCACTTCAGCTCCAGGCTGGCGCGCCCGGCCATCTCCGTCACCAGGATGCGGGACGCGTTGCCGACGACGTCCGGGTCGATGTGCTGATAGAGCCCGGGATCGACCTTCATCGCGCTGGCGTGCAGGCCCGCCTTGTGCGCGAAGGCGGCGGCGCCCACATAGGGCTGGTGGCGGTCGGGGCTGACGTGGGCGGTCGCGGCCAGGGCCTGGGCGGTCCTGGTGAGTTCGGGCAGTCGCTCCTGCGGCAGCACGGGCAGGTCCAGCTTGGTGGCGAGGTTCCCGATGACCGCGAACAGGTCCGCGTTGCCCGTGCGTTCGCCGTAGCCGTTGCCGGTGCACTGGACGTGGGTGGCGCCGGCCTCGACGGCCGCGATCGTGTTGGCCACGGCGCATCCGGTGTCGTCCTGGCAGTGGATGCCGATCCGGAATCCGGTGCGCTCGATGACCTGGGCGACGGTGTCGGCGAGACGGCCGGGGAGCTGGCCTCCGTTGGTGTCGCAGAGCACGGCGACGTCGGCGCCCGCCGCCATGGCCGCGTCCAGGACGCGCAGCGCGGTGTCGGGGTCGTCGGCGTACCCGTCGAAGAAGTGCTCGCCGTCGAGGAACACCCTGCGCCCCTCGGCCGCGAGGAAGCGGACGGTGTCCCGGACCATCGCGCAGTTCTCCGCCACGTCCGTGCGCAGCGCACGCTCGATGTGTCGCCTGTCGGTCTTGGCGACCAGGGTGATCACCGGGGCGTGCGACTCCAGCAGCGCGCGGACCTGCGGGTCCTGGTCCGCTCTGCGGCCCGCCTTGCGCGTGCTGCCGAAGGCGACCAGCGCCGCGTGTCTCAGGTCGAGTTCGGTGGCGGCGCGCGCGAAGAAGGCGGTGTCCTTGGGCAGGGCGCCGGGCCAGCCGCCTTCGATGAAGCCGACACCGAGCGAGTCCAGTAAGCGGGCCGTGGCGAGTTTGTCGTGGACGGAGTAGGAGATTCCCTCGCCCTGCGCGCCGTCGCGCAGGGTGGTGTCGTAGAGGTGGAAGCTGTCGCCGAGCGGGGTTTCGGCCGGTGTGGTGCGCGTGTGAGTCACCGGGCGTCCTTCCTGAGCGGTTGTCGTTGTGGGGTTGCCTGGTTCGGCGGGCGCCGTCGGCCGCGCGTGGGCGCTCTTCGAACCAGGGCCGCGGCGTCGGGGCAGGCCGCGAGGGCAGGTGGACGCCGCCGCGGGAGGGGGGGACACGCGGGGTCGGCGCAGGGGGCGCGGGTGAGCGCGGGGGCACCTGGCCCGAGGGACCGTTTCCGTGCCGTCTTGCCGCCAACCCTGTTGGGGCGGGGGCGAGCATCGGCGTCGGCCGTCCGGTCTTCGGGTACGAAGTCGCTCGGAGTCGGCCACGCGGAAACAGCGGCACAACGCTGTGCCTGCTTCGCCGGGCCGCCTGAGGTGGTCCACGGCGATGGACATGCTTGCTTCAAGGGCGTGCGTACGACTGGAAAGTCAGGCGGGCCGCGGCGCGGGGCGTCGAAGGCGCGGGCCGCCGCGCACCGTTCACATCAGGGCAGGTCCGCCCCGCCCCTGTGCGGAGAACGGGCGGCTGCGGCTCCGCTCGTGCGGGAGAAGACGCGGCAAGGCATGCAGGGGACTCCCCGACGTTTCGGCTCCATCCTCGTGGGCCTCGTCGTGGTACCCGCGGACGGCGATCTGACTTCCGGGAGCGTGGGCTCGTCCGGTCACAGTGGCGGGACCGTGCCGGATTCTCACCGGCTTCCCCGTGCCGCAGGTTTGACGTCCCCATGTGTAGCAGCCGCTCCCGTCCCCGTCACCCCCTAGTGACCCCCACCCAGCCGCACCGGGCGGGGTGCCCTTACGGATTCCCACGGCCCTGTTCCGCGCGGATCGACAGCCCGTAGGCTGGCCGCAGCAGCTGGTTCGACCCGTCCGCCAGGCGGGGGCGTCGCAAGAGGGAACCCGGTGGGAGTCCGGGACTGCCCCGCAGCGGTGAGCGGGAACGACCGCCGTCACACGCACTGGGCCCGACGAACGGGGCCCGGGAAGCGACGGCCAGTAGGTGTCCTCCCTCGGGGGGCGGGTCCGCGAGTCCGAAGACCTGCCAACTGCCCGCGTGCGGACCACTCCGCGCACGGACATCCCGGTGACCTCGAGGGCGGGTCGGCGTACAGATCGGACGGACGATCGCGCCATGCCTCGCGGGGTCGATTCCGTCCCGTCCGTCATGCCTTCGCGCTCCCACCCCGTCGCCGGTACCTCAGGGCACCGCCCTGACCAAGGCGCGAAGGGGGCCATCGGTGCGGAACAACAGACCGCAGGAGATCATCGTGGACGGCAAGCCCATGATGGCTGTGGCCGTGAAGGAGTTCGAGAGTCTGCTCGCCACCCGCAGACAGCTCGGGAGCCAGACCGCGAGGCTGCGGATGCTGCGCGACACACTCGTCGACATGACCGAGTTCCTGGACACCCTGGTCGAGGCGCTCGACGACGACGCCCCGCCCCGGACGCCGAGTCCGGGCCCTCCGGACACCCGCCCGGCACTGGTCACCGAGATACGGCGACGCGCGCACCAGGTGCGTGCCATCACCGGAGCAGGGCGCACCGGACGCGGCGGTCACCCGACCGAACGCAGACTGGGCAAGGCCGAGGACACCGCCGACGGCAATGGGGACTGCTGATGCCGGAGTCCGCACCGCCCTTGACGCCCTCGCCCGGAGCGACGCACGCGTACAGCCCCTCGTTCGTCAGTAGTTCTCGGACGCCGCAACGGCGTCCTGCAGGAGGTGTCGGATGAGTTTCCGGCTCGCGGCGTACGCCGTGTGCGTCGAGGACGGCCGGGTGCTGCTCGCCCGGCACGTGCCGCCGAGCGGCGAGAGCAACTGGACTCTGCCGGGCGGCAGGGTGGAGCACGCGGAGGATCCGTTCGACGCGGTGATCCGGGAAGTCGCCGAGGAGACGGGCTGCGACGCGGTGGTCGAACGCCTCCTGGGCGTGGACTCACGGTTGATCCCCGCGGCGGACCGCGCCCCCGGCCTCCCCGACCACCAGAACGTCGGCATCTTCTACCACTGCCGCATCACCGGCGGCCACCTGCGCCCCGAACCGAACGGCGAGACCGCCGAGTCCCGCTGGACCCCGATCCCGGACGTCGCCCGCCTGCGGCGGTCGTCACTGGTCGACATCGGCCTCGACCTGGCACGGACGGTCCCGCCGACCGGGCATGTGGAGCCTGTCGCGGTCGGTGGCCTCATCCAGCACTGACCGCCGCGCCGACGCCGAGCAGAGAGTCGCAAGGGTGGCCATCCGCGCACCCCGGCCCCTGAAATCTGTTTGGTGTGGTGTCACCGCGTGCCTAGTGTGGCGCCGTGAAGACCCAGGTGATCGTTCTCAACGGTGGTTCCAGCTCGGGGAAGTCCGGGATCGTGCGGTGTCTGCAGGACGTGCTGCCGGGGCCGTGGTTGGCCTTCGGGGTCGACACGTTCGTTGACGCGCTGCCCGCGGCGATGCGGGCGTCGGATGCGGGGATCGCGTTCGGGCCGGACGGCGAGGTGGTCGTCGGGCCGGAGTTCCGGGCGCTGGAGGGGGCCTGGATCGCGGGGCTCGCCGCGATGGCCGGTGCGGGGGCGCGAATCATCGTCGACGAGGTCTTCCTCGGCGGTGCACAGTCGCAGCGGCGGTGGCAGGAGGCGCTGGGCGGGCTGCGGGTGCTGTGGGTGGGCGTGCGGTGCGACAGCGCCATCGCCGCGGACCGTGAGATCGCACGCGGGGACCGCGTCGTCGGGATGGCGGCGTCCCAGGCCGATGTGGTCCACCGGGGCATGGTGTACGACGTGGAGGTGGACACCGGGCATGCCGAGTCGATGGCGTGTGCGCGGGCCATCGCGGGGCGTGTCAGGTAGGCGCGGGCGCGGTGCGGGCGGGTGCGGGGGGCTCCGGGGTGTCGTGGCGGCGGAAGGTCGCGCGGTACGTGCTCGGCTGGTGGCCCGTGTGGCGGATGAAGACCTGGGCGAAGGCGCCGGGGTTGCGGTATCCGACGTCGGCGGCGACGCGTGCGACGGTTCTGTCCGTTGTCTCCAGCAGGTGTCTGGCTCGCCGTACCCGGGCGGTGTGCAGGTAGGACAGGGGGGTCTCGCCGGCTTCGTCGCCGAAGCGGCGGAGCAGGGTTCTCGTGCTGACGCCGAACTCCTTGGCGAGGGCGGACAGGTCGTAGCGCGCCCCGAGGTTCTGGTCGAGCCACCGCTTCACGCCGAGCGAGAAGCTCCTGCCCACGGCGGGCAGGAGCCCCACGTCCACGTACGCGGACTGCGTGGCACGGGCGTCGTCGAGCAGGGCGATGCGCGCCGTGCTGCGGGCCACGCGGGGGCCGTCGTGCTCGCGGACGAAGCGGAGCGCGAAGTCGTACATCGCGCTGAAGGCCGCCGTGGTCGTCACGCCGCGGTCGGTCACGACCAGCTTCTCGGCGCGGACCGCCACATCGGCGTACCGCCGCGCGAACCGGTCCGCGTACAGCCAGGACGTCGTCGCCTCGCGGCCCGCGAGCAGTCCGGCCTCGGCGAGGAGGAAGGCGCCCACGCAGATCGACACGACCGCCGTCCCGGCGGCGACCCGCGCGCGGATGGCCGCCACTTCCGGCTTCAGGTCAGCGAGGGTGGCGTCGAGGTCGAGCGCGGGTGAGATCTCGAATCCCGGCACGATCAGTACGTCCGCGGGGCGCATCGCCGACACGTCGACGCCCGTGCCGCCGGACACGGTCACCCGTCGGCGGGGCGAGACGACCGAGGTCTCGTACGACGACTCCCCCGCTCCGTGCGCGGCGGCGACGTGCCCGGCCATGGTGAGGAGGTCGAGGACGCCGAACACCTCCGACCCGAAGCAGCCGGGGTAGGCGAGCACACTCACACGCAGCGGGACCACCATGCGGCATCTGCCTCCGACACTTGGGTACTTCGAGACTCTTGGTACTTCGGCACTTCGCCGCTGCGGCTCTTCGGCGCTTCGGCGCTTCGGCGCTTGGCGAGATCGCGGTGAAGCGTGGCGATGTCGCCGCTTCTCGGTGGGGGCAGCATCTCGTCATCCTGTGCGTCATGACAACCGTGCGAGGGCAACGTGACGACCTCCTTGGGGACTTCTCCCGGAGGACCGTCGACGTCGATGGCATCAGCAAGACCGTGTACGTCTGCGGGGCCGGACCGGCCGTCGTCCTCATGCCGGAGATGCCGGGCATCAGCCCCGACCTCGCGCGGTTCGCACGCTGGATGCGCGACGCGGGCTTCTCCGTCTACATGCCGTCCCTGTTCGGGACCGACGGCGCCCATCCGCTCGTCGAGGCGGGCGAGGCCGTCGTGCGCCGCGCCTGTGTCAGCGCCGAGTTCCGGGCCTTCGCCGGTGGCGGCACCAGCCCCGTCGTCTCCTGGCTGCGCGGTCTCGCCCGCATCGCCCACGCCGAGCGCGGCGGGCCCGGTGTCGGCGCCGTGGGCCTGTGCTTCACCGGCAACTTCGCCCTGACCATGGCGCTGGAACCCGCGGTCGTCGCGCCGGTGGTCAACCATCCGTCGCTGCCGCTCGACGACCCCGGCGGCCTGGAGATCGGCGCCGAGGACGCCGCCGCCGTGGCCGAACGCGTCGAGCGCGACGGCCTGAAGGTCCTCGCGTACCGCTTCGCCAACGACAAGTGGTGCACGGGCCGGCGCTTCGCGGCGTATCGCGCGCTGCTCGGCGACGCGTTCGACGGCCGTGTGCTGCCCGACGAGGTGGCGAACACGGACCCTCCGCCCTTCTTCCGCGACAGCGTCGGCTGCGCCCACAGTGTCGTCACCGCGCATCTCGTCGACGAGGAGGGTCACCCGACCGTGCGGGCCCGCGACGAGATCATCGCGTTCCTCGCCGAACGGCTCGGGCCCCGGGGCGACCCGAGCGTCCGCCTCTGAGGCAATCCCGTGGCCCGCTGCGTCTGACTCAGTGGATCTGACTCAGCTGAAGGCGTGGCCGCCCCGGGCGGCTCCGCCCACGAGAACGGAGAGTTCGGATGATCAAGTGGGCAGGTTGGCTCATCGCGATATTCGGCGCGGCGCACACGCTGCTCGCCCTGACCGTGGAGGAAGCCGGGTCTCACGCCGGGGACTGGTTCAGTGGGGAGCTGTGGGGCGAGGACCTCTCCGCGATGAGCGAGGCGAACAGCGCGTACTGGCTGAGTTGGAACAGCTTCGGCCCGCCGCTCGTCCTCGTCGGTCTGACGGTCCTTTGGCTGGAGCGCCGGGGCATCGTGCCGCCATCGTTCATCGCGTGGGTGCTGGGGGTCTGGGCCGTGGGCGACACCGTGATCCTCGGGCTCTCGCCCTCCCCGGTCATCCTGCTCGCGAGCGTGCTGCTGCTCGTCGGGGCCCGCCGCGCCGCCCGCCACGGCGATCCCGCACCCGCCACCGACACGACACGGGCTCCGTAGGCGGCCAGAGCAGCCAGAACGGCCAGGACGGCCGGAGCAGCCAGGACGGCCGGAGCAGCCAGAGCGAGCAGACCGCTCCCGGATCCCCCTCCGCTCCCCCTTGTTTGCCGCCCGTTTAAGCTTCTGTCGCTGGTCAGGCCATCCGCTGGCCAGTTGGGGACGGGGGGAAGAGCGCCGATGAATCATCCGGCTGAGGTGTTCAAAGCATTGCAGGCGGACGATCCGCCGCTGGTGGCCGGTTACCGTCTCGCGGCCCGGCTCGGCGCGGGCGGCATGGGCCGGGTCTATCTGTCGCACACGCAGGGCGGCCGCCCGGTGGCGATCAAGGTGGTACGGCCGGAGCTCGCCGACAACCCGGAGTTCCGGCGGCGGTTCCGCCGGGAGGTGGAGGCCGCCCGGCGCGTCCGGGGCGCGTACACCGCCGAGCTGATCGACGCCGACGCGGACGGCGTACCGCCCTGGCTGGCCACGCTGTACGTACCCGGGCCCTCCCTCGCGGAGGCCGTCGTGCGGCGCGGGCCGCTTCCGGTGTCCGCGGTGCTGTGGCTCATGGCGGGGGTGGCCGAGGCGCTGCAGGCCATCCACGACGCGGGCATCGTGCACCGGGACCTCAAGCCGTCGAACGTGCTGCTCGCCGCCGACGGACCACGGGTGATCGACTTCGGCATCTCGCTGGCCTCCGACATCACCTCGCACACGGTCACGGGCTCGGCCGTCGGCACTCCCCAGTTCATGGCTCCCGAGCAGGCGTCCGGCGGCGAGGTCACGGCGGCGACGGACGTCTTCGCGCTGGGGCAGACGGCGGCGTTCGCGGCGCTCGGGGAGCCGCTGTACGGGGACGGGCCTTCGGTCAGCGTGCTGTACCGGATCGTGCACTCCGAGCCCGATCTGTCCCTGCTGCCCGTGCAGTTGCGCCCGCTGATCGCCCGGTGCCTGGTCGCCGATCCCGCGCGGCGGGCCACCCTCGCGGAGGTCGTGCACTGGTGCCGACAGCGGCTCGGCCAGGACGCGGGCCCGGGGCCGGAGGTCTGGCGGGAGGTCAGGGGGCCGGAAGTGCGGGTTCCGGCGCCGGTCCCCGACCCCACTCCGGTGTACACGACGCCGCTGGTGGCGCGGACCCGGCCGACGGGGCCGGACGACCGGCGGGTCCGCAGGAGACGTATCACGCTGATCACCGCCGCGGCCATGGCGGCGGGGGCGCTGGTGCTCGGTGGCGTGGCCTGGACGGTCATGGAGGCGAGGGACGGGTCCCGCGACCGCAAGGCCGCAGGGGCGTCGACGGCGGGGGCGTCCGGCCGGTCGGACGGGTCCTCGTCGGGGTCGGACTCCGGGTCGGGGCCCGGTGGTTCGGGGTCGGACGGCTCGGCGTCGGGTGAGGCGGAGGCGGGAGAGGCGGGAGTAGAGGGATCCTCGTCGAACACACCCAAGCCGCCGCAGGCCATCCCGTACCCCTTCCAGTGGCTCGACGAGAAGAACTCGCTGAACATCAAGGAGCCGGTCGAGCGCAAGGACCGCAAGGGCGACATCCGCTTCGTCTGCAACGACACCAACTGCTCGCTGGAGAGCGACACCAGCGTCATCACCATGCTGTACAGCAAGCCGGGCGCCACCCGCGAGTCCTGTCGCATCGCCCTCAGCGGCGCCGACAGCCGTCGCCTCCCCCTGGCCGCCGCGGCGGCGGGCAGCGAGATCTGCGTCAAGCATCCCTCCGGGGACATCGCGCTGCTCGTGATCCAGGTGAAGTCGACCGCGCTGCCGAAGAGCGGGATCAGCTTCATGACCGCCGACATGACGGTGTGGCGGGCGTAGTGACGCACTCGCCGGGCCTGCCGGTCCTTCCGGGGCTTCCAGCCTTCCCTGGCTTACGTGAACACGAGGGCCGCCGACCACGCGTCCTGCCGACCGCTCCGGCCTAGGCGTCGCGTCGCCACGCCGTCCGACCCGCAACCGAACCGTGGAGTGAATCATGAGTGATCGTCACGCGCCCGCCCGGCCGGGCCCTGTCACGACGCCGCGCCCGGCGCCCCCGTTCGACCCCGAACTGAGCCCCGTCCTGGACGCCTTGGGCAGAGCGTCGTGGGAGTCGATCACCCCGGACAACCTTCCGGCCCGGCAGGAGCGGGACGCCACGGCCCGGCCCAGGCCGACGGTCGAGGTCCTGCGCGCCGACGGCCGGTTCGAGGTGACGGAGCTGCGTGTGCCGGGGCCGCCCGGCGGGCCGGAGGTCACGCTCGTGAGCGCGCGCCCGGCGGGGGCCGCCGGGCCGCTTCCCCTCCTGTACTACATGCACGGCGGCGCCATGGTCATGGGCAACGCGTGGTCGGTACTGCCGCGGATCCTTCAGGAGTGGGTGCTCCCGCTGAACCTGGCGGTCCTCTCGGTCGAGTACCGGCTGGCGCCGCACGCGCGGTACCCGGCGCCGCTGGAGGACTGCTACGCCGGACTCGTCTGGGCGGTGGAACACGCGGCCGAGCTGGGCATCGACGCGGACCGCGTCATCATCGGCGGCAAGAGCGCGGGAGGCGGGCTCGCCGCGGCGCTCGCCCTGCTGGCCCGCGACCGGGGCGGCCCCGGGGCGCTGGGGCAGCTGCTGCTGTGCCCGATGCTCGACGACCGCGGCAGCACGTTCTCCAGCCGTCAGATGACGGGCATCGGCATGTGGGACCTCACCTCGAACGCGACCGCGTGGCAGGCGCTCCTCGGTGAGCGTCACGGCGCCGCGGACCTTCCGCCGTACGCGGCGCCCGCCCGCGCCACGGATCTCTCCGGCCTGCCCCCGGCGTACATCGACGTCGGCTCGGCGGAGATGTTCCGCGACGAGGACATGGCGTACGCGAACGCGATATGGCAGGCCGGTGGTCAGGCCGAACTGCATGTGTGGTCCGGCGCGTACCACGGCTTCGACGGCATCGCGCCGCGCGCGGCCGTCACCCAGGACGCACGCGACGCGCGCACGCGCTGGCTGCGACGCCTCCTCACGCAGTCCGGATACCGCCTCCCCGGCCCCGAACACCCCGCCGAAGGAACGCTCAGCGGCTCTGCGGCCGGAAGTTCCAGTGCGCGCTCGGATCAGTGACGCTCACTGTGGTGGAGAAGACCACGACTTGGTTTCCCCAGGCCTGGGTCTCGTGCATGAGGGCGCTCGGCACCCGGGACGCGACGGAGGCGCTGAACAGGACCATCAGCTTCGACCCGTCGTTGGGATCACAGGTGCCCCGGTAGGCGCCGACCAGGCCCGCGACGGGTCGCGCCCACAGGCAGCCGCCCGTGGCGTTGCGGGCCAGCCGGTCGCTGCCGGAGACGACCTCGGGCCACCAGAGCTGCGCCGCTCGCCCCGCCTCGCACGGCGCGAGGTTGACCACGTCGTTGTCGAAGGCGGTCAGGCACTTCCCCGTCGACTCGCTCACCCACTGGCCCCAGGTCGCCGCCTGGCTCGGGTTTCCCCCCGACAGGCCGAGCCCCAGGAACAACGCGGTCGCCGCAGCCGTGGCCCCGGCGCGGCGCCGCGTGCCCGGCCACCCGCATGTGCGTGGACGTCCCACCTCGGCCTCCTCAGGTCGCGAAACTCCTGGGCTGGCCTTACCCCGGGACGACCCCGACGAGGCGTCACGTCACTCGTTCGGGTCGCGCGGGGTCGCCCCCGGGCCCTGCCTAGGAGAGGAAGCCGCGGGTGATGTGCGTGCCCGATCCGTCGTTCTCGGCGCGGTAGTTGGCCTGGCCGACGCAGTCGCTGTACTCGTAGTTGGCCCTGGACGTGCCGCTCAGGCCGCCCGCGTCGGTGCTGGTGGGTCCGCCGAGGACGACGTCCGACCTGGGCATTTCGGCGCAGCTGGGGATCCCGGCGTAGTACTCGACGAACCCTCCCTGGGAGCCCTTCAGGTTCCCGCTGCCGGACGGCAGGGTGTAGGTGCCGAGGTGGGTGGAGGCTCCGGTGACCGTGTTCCTGGCCGTGCCGGTCCAGGTGTCGGGCCCGGTCCGCTGGACCTTGATGTCGTAGCGGTGACCATAGACGGCGTCGAAGTCCACCGCGCAGGTCACGCCGGGGCCGCCGTCGGCTCCCTCGTGGCAGTTGGGGTCGGAGGTGGTCGCGCCGGCGGTGAACGTCGAGAAGCGGGCCGAGAGCCGCTCCTTGCCACCGCTGTTCTCCCTCGGCTGCAGGCCCGTGTAACCCATGCCGTTCGCGAAGTCGTACTGCTGGGCGAAGTAGATCCCGGCCTTGTGGGCCGTGGCGGGCCGCACCGTGAGGGGGAAGGTGATGTTGGTCAGGCCGGTGGAGGGGGTGCCGGGTATGGACCAGCTGACCGAGACGTTCCCGCCGCCGACGGAGGCAGAGGTGGAGGCGGAGGCGGTGTGGGGAGAGAGCAGGAGCAGGCCCGCGGCCGCACCGGCTGCGGCACTGAGGCGAAGAGTCCGGACTGGCATGTGCGATTCCTCTCTGTGGGGGTGTCGAGGAGGAAGTGGCCGCCGATGTCCACGGCTTGAAGGCGTTTCACGGCTTGCTTGAAGGCGTTTCACGGCTTGCTCGATGGCGTTCCGGAGCTTCATGGGCGTTAGGCGGCTTGGTGGCGCCCTCCACTTGTACTCAGCTGCCGACTTCGGCGACATGGACTCGTACGGGGCCGGGCTTGGACTCTTGACGGCGCCGGGGCCGGGGCCGGGCGGCCCGCCGGAGGTGGTCGGCCAGAACGGCCACGGGGAGCGGCCCCATTGCGCCCAGCATGCCGCGCGCGGACCGAATGAGGGCAATCACCGGTCCTGGGAGAGGTCGTACAGCTCGGCGAACAGGGAGCCCGGGGTGGCGCGGAGTTCGTCGAAGGTGCCGTGTTCGGCGATGTGGCCTCGGTCGAGGACGACGATGCGGTCCGCCAGGCGGGTGTTGTCGAGGCGGTGGGTGACGATCACGGTGATGCGGTCGGCGCGCAGTTGTCGCAGGGCGTCGAAGATCTGGTGTTCGCCGCGGGCGTCGAGCTGGCTGGTGGGCTCGTCCAGGATCAGCAGGGCCGGTCGGCGGTAGAGGGCGCGGGCGCAGGCGAAGCGCTGCCACTGGCCGCCGGAGAGTTCCGCTCCGCCGAACACCTCGCGCGCGAGCAGGGTGTCGAGGCTGTGGGGCAGTTCGTCGACGGCTTCGCGGAGCCCGACCTGGTCGATGGCCTCCCACACGGGGTCGTCGTGGTGGGTGCGGGGTTGCCCCTGGGTGACGTTCTCCCGGGCCCGCAGGGGCCATTTGGCGAAGTCCTGAGTGACGACCCCGGTGTGGGTCCAGACGGCGTCGGCGTCGAGTTCGCGGGTGTCCACGCCGTCCCACAGGACGCGGCCCTTGTCGGGGAGGGTGACGGCGGTGATCAGGTTCATGAGGGTGGACTTGCCCGCGCCGTTCACTCCGACCACCGCGACGACCTCGCCCCGGGTGAGGGTGAGCGACAGTTCGTCGAGGGCGGGCTGGTCCTTGCCGGGGTAGCTGTAGGACGCGGTGTCGACCCGGACCACGGCCGGGGCGTCGGGGATGCGGGTTCCGCGGTTCCAGGCGGCGTTCTCGACGCGCTCGAGGAAGCGGTGCAGATCCTCCAAGTACATGCCGGTGTTCAGGGTGTTCGCCGCGTAGCTGACCGCGTCGGCCAGGGCCCCGATGACGGTGCGCAGCCCGACGACGGCGGTTCCGGCGACGGCCAGGCCGATGTGCCCGTGGGTGGCGAGATAGGCGAGCGCGCCCCAGATGAGGGCCATGAACAGCCCGCCGACGGCGGAGGCCGCCAGGATGGTGCGGGCCATGCGCGGGGCCACCGCGACGGTGCGCGCGTCCATGCGCCGGGAGATCGCGTCGTACCAGAACTTCACGTACCCGGTCATGCCGTTCGCGCGGACCTCGGTGGCGAACTTCGGGTGCGTGGCCCACCAGCGGACCATGAACCGCACGCTCTGGTCGGACCGGTTGTCCTGGTGGGTGCGGTAGATGATGCGGGCCGCCAGCACCTCGCCGACCCCGGCCGGGACGACCGCGAGCACGACCAGCGGCAGCAGCACCGGGTGCAGCACGGTCAGTGCCCCCATGGCGCCGATGATCTGCATGAGCGCCGACATGCCCCGCTGGACGTCCGTGACGAGACTCGTGGTGCGGGAGACCCCGGCCTGCGCGGCCGTCTTCTCGTCGTGGAAGCCCGGCTCCTCCATCGCGGTCAGTTCCGCGCGGCAGATCGCCTCCACGAACCGGGTGTCGGCCTCGGTGGTCAGCTTCGGCGTGACGCGGCCGGAGGCGTAGGAGCCGAGGACGGTGAACACCCGGGCCACCGCGGCGGCCGCCACTACGACGCACAGCGCGGGGAGCGCGGCGTCGATCCGCGAGCCCGCGTCCGCCCCGCCCAGCAGCGGGCCCATGGCGCGGGCGGTCGCGGCCAGCAGTACGGCTTGTGAGATCCCGGCGACGAGTTGGCACACCCCGAGCAGGATCACCGCCGCCCGGTCGACGCGCCAGGCCATCCTCATCGTCCACGCCACCGCCCCGGGCAGACGGCGCACCACCGTGCCGAGCGTGATGCCCTCCAGCCGGTTCTTCACGTCCTTGGCGTCCAGCCGCAGATCGGCCGGGGGCGGCGGAGGAGGCGGGGTGCCGGGCACGGTCGTGTTCGTGGCGGTCGTCGGGCTCGGAATGCCGGGCATGCTCAACTGCGTACCTCCTGGACGGCGTTGGGGCCCTGAGGGCGTGATGCCGGACTCAACGACGAACGCCAGGCTTTCGAACACACGTGTTTCAGACGGGGTGGTGAGCGCGCTATCTCGCGGCAGGCGCCGGGTGCCGGGTACATCGACCGTTGCGGCATCCGGCTCGGCCGGTGACGATCACTGGCCGAAACGCCGGGGGGTGCCGTGGCGCACCGCGGTCGGCCGCCGCGCTGCTCCACGTCACCTCGCGCCCGGGTGTGGGCGCCCGGGTTCCCGGCCGCCCAGGGTGCCGCCGGAACGGCTAAGTGGACCGCGCCCGTTCCAGCTTCGCCCGCACCACGGCGATCAACGGATAGCCCGGACTCAGCACCCGCTCGCAGTCCTCCAGGGTGCGTTCGTACAGCGCGATCGCGCGCCCCGGATCCCCCGCCGACGCGTACGCGCCCGCGAGGTTGCTCCGGGAAACCAGCGTGTCGGGATGGTCGTTGCCCAGGACCCGCTCGCAGTCCCCCAGGGTGCGCTCGCACAGCGGGATCGCGCGCCCCAGATCACCCGCCAACTCGTACACGTACGCAAGGTTGCTGCGCGAGGTCAGCGTGGAGGGGTGATAGCCCCCCAGCACCCGCTCGCGCTCCGCCAGAGTCCGCTCGCACAGCGGGATCGCCCGGTCCAGGTCCCCCGCCGAGGCGTACGCGGCCGCGAGGTTGCTGCGCGAGACCAGTGTGTTGGGGTGATCGTTGCCCAGGACCCGCTCGCACTCCTCCAGGGCGCGCTCGTACAGAACGATCGCGCGCCCCAGGTCTCCCGCCGACGCGTATGCGTGCGCGAGGTTGCTGCGCGAGACCAGCGTGGAGCGATGGTCGACCCCACGCAGTCGCTCGTTGGCGGTGAGGGCGCGGCGGAGGGCGTGGATGGCGGGGGTGAGTGCGCCCTGTCCGGCTCGGTAGACGGCGGCGCGGTCGAGGGCGTGGACGGTGTGGGTGGTGTCGTGGTCGGGGGTGTGGTGGTGGGTGAGGGCGTCGATGTGTGGGAGGAGGGCCCTGCACCGGGGCCAGGTTTCGGGGTGGTCGACGTCGGCGGGGAAGGTGTCGGAGAGGAGTGCGGCGGCCCGGTCGCGGGCGTGGTCGATGGCCTCGGGGAGGCGGTGGGGGTCGTCGGGGTCGGGGGTGCGGGCCAGGGCCTGGAGGAGGCGGTGGACGCTCAGGGTGCCGTCGTGGTGGTCGGTGACCATGCTGTACGCAGTGAGTCGACCGATCGCGGTGGCCAGCTGGGGTGGTTCGGCGAGGCCGTGGAGCAGGTCGCGGGGGATGTGGTCGGGGGCGTACCAGGCCAGGATGCGCAGGAGCCTGACGGCCAGTGGGGTGTCGTCGGCCAAGCGGTCGAGGGTGAGGTGCCAGATGCGGGCCATGGTGCGTTCGGAGTCGCCGCCCGCGGTGCCGGAGGCGAACATCGTGGCGGGCCAGCGGGCCAGCATGTGCAGGTAGGCGCGAGGGGTGGTGCCGGTCTCGGCGCAGTACGCGGCAGCCTGCTCCACGGCCAGGGCCAGGTGCCCGAGTTCTGCGCACACGGCGTCGGCGCCGTCGGTGTCGTGGGGGCCCTGGTGGGTGAGGACGCGGGTGAACAGGTCGAGTGCTTCGGCGGGGGCGAACACGTCGAGGTGGATGGTGGTGGCCTGGTGGTGCCAGCCGGTCGCGCGGCGGGTGGTGACCAGGACCCGGCCGCCCGGGATGCGGTCCAGAAGGGGGCGGATGTGCCGGGGGTCCTCGACGTTGTCCAGCACGAGCAGCCATCCGCCGTGGCCGGTGAGCCAGGCCAGCGCGCGTTCGGTCTGCAGCTCGGCGGGCAGCCCGGTCAGTCCGGGCTGCAGCGCCCGTGCCAGCGCGGCCAGTCCCGCGTCGAGCCCGGCCGTGGTGTCGGCGGTGATCCACCAGCGCACCTTCTCGTTCCTCCGGGCCGCCCAGTGCGCGGCGAGTGCGGACTTGCCGACGCCGCCCAGCCCGTGCACGGCGTGCACGACGACCTCGCCGGGTCGGGCGAACGCCGCCTCCAGCGCGCCCAGTTCCTCGGCGCGGCCGATGAACAGCCCGGTCCCGATGTTCGACGCGGCGACGTCGTCGGGGACCGGCGCGTACGCCTGCGGAGGAAGCACGAGCGCCTGTTCGGCGTTGATGGTCTGTGTCGAGGAGCCGGACACGTTGCCGCCCGCGACGATCGCGCCGCCACTCCCCTGGAGTCCGTCCGGCACAGTCGGCCGCTCCCGCGCCTCCTCGGGGTTCCCGGTCACGGGCCGTACTCGGTGTGGGAGTCCTCCACGTCCTGGCCCGCGACGATCGCGCCGTCGCTGCCCGCCAGCCCCGCCGGACCGCCCTGCGGCGCCGCGGAGGCGGGGGGTATCGGTCCGGTGTACCGGGTGGAGGAACCGGTCACGTTCCCTCGTGCCACGATCGCCCCCCGCTGCCCGGCCGCCGACTCGGGCGGCTCCACCGGCCCGGGCGGCGGAACCGCGGAGGGCGGGGCAGCAGGGGGCCCACCCGCCAAGGCCGGGCGCGGCGCGCGCAGTTGCCACAACGACACCCCCAGCGCGGCGACCCCGGCCACCGACCCGGCAACACCCCAGGCCTGAGCGGAACCGTCCGGGTGCACGGCCGTCACCCACACCAACAGCCCCACCGCCGCACCCGCTCCCAGCAGAGCAAGCCCCCACCAACACAGCCGCTGCCAGCCCGTCATGCCCCCATAGTCACCCCGAAGGCACCATCAAGTCTGCCGCTCTGCGAGACGTACCGGCGTCGTCTCCCTGGCCCCGGCCCGGGCCCGTGCACAGCCACCGCTCAAGCTCGCAGCCGTGGAGTGTCACGGAGTCCACATAGGGTTCCGGTGCCCGATCGCCGATCGCCAATCGCCAATCGCCAATTGCCGGTTACCGGAGAGTCAGATTCGACGGGGTGCCGCTCCGTCCTGCCAGAGGTAAAGGTCACGCAGCAGGGAAATCTCGGCGCCGTGATGGATCAGCTCCCTGTTGACGTGCAGGACGATCCCCTCCATGGGAAACCGCTCGGGCCCCACCGCGGGCGGATTCTCCAGGTCGGCGCCCGAGAGCTCGCGGACCCCGGCGATCCATGTCCCATACATCTCATCGAGCTGTTTCAGCGCCTCGTCAGCGGTGCCCGCGTAGGCGAAGGTCTCGGATTCGACGTCCTGGCCACCGAAGTGCCACGCGGCCCGATAGCCCAGGACGGAGACGATGACGTGCGCCAGCCGCCAGGCGATCGTGGTCACGGGCGCCGGCTCCGGGCCGGGCCACGCGAAGTCCATCGTCCATTCCCCCGAGCCTTCCGACATCGGTGCGGCCGATGTGCCACGTGGGCGGATGCTCCAACAGCCGCGCACCGGCTCCCAGAAGTACTCCTCATCGGTAAGACCGTGCAGCCGCGGCCGCAGGTTCTTCTGCCAGTGCCGGTCCAACTGGTCCGCGATTCGTTCACTTCTTGTCATTTCCGCACACTACATACAACACATACAACAGAGACCTGGCTGCGCCGAGCGCAACGCCCCCACAGAGCGTCCACAAAGTGAAGCGGCGGGTCGAAGGGCTTCGTCATGAAGACTCGGGCCCGCGGTGGCACATTCTGTGATGAGGGAGCCGACGCAGAGCGGCGGACCCTGGCCGCAGAGATGCCGAAACGGCCGCGAGGCCGGAGAGAGTGTGGTGCGCCATGAAGCTGGTCGTGCAGGAGTTCCTGTCGCTTGACGGTGTTTCGCAGGGGCCGGGGTCCCCGGACGAGGACACCAGTGACGGGTTCACGCGGGGCGGCTGGTTCGTGCCGCACATGGACGAGGCGTTCGTGGACCTCGTCGGTACGTGGCTCGGCGAGGCGGACGCGCTGCTGTTGGGCCGTCGTACGTACGAGAACTTCGCGCGGGACTGGCCGACGATGACCGATCATCCCTTCGCCCCCACCATGAACGGCCTGCCGAAGTACGTGGCCGCCCACAGCCTGACCGAGGCCGACTGGAACCCGACCACCATCCTGTCCGGCGAGGTCCCCGCCCAGGTCGCCGAGCTCAAGCGGCAGCCGGGGCGGGAACTGCAGATCCACGGCAGTGCCCTGCTGGCCCAGTCCCTGCTGGCCGCCGGGCTCGTCGACACGTTGCGGCTCGCCATCGCGCCGGTCGTGGTGGGCAAGGGCCGACGGCTGTTCCCGGAGGGCGGCGCACCGGCCGGGCTGCGGCTCGTCGACCACCGGACGACGCCGGGCGGCCTGTCCGTGCACACCTTCGAGGCGGCGGGGCTTCCGGAGTACGGGCACTACGGGGCCGGGGCGTAGCTCCCTGCCGCCGGATGGCCTGCCGCCGACAGCAGCCCGAAGTCAGCTTCCGGACGTCCAGCCGACCGTGATCTCGGGGTAGTCGGCGTCCGGTCCGTCCAGGGACGGCGAGGTCGTGCTGCGGCCGCGCAGCCACCGGTCGAAGAACGCGCGTACGTACGCCCCCGTGACCGCCTGCGAACGGCGGCCCTCGGCCGTGCCGAAGAACCTGGCGTAGCGCTCCGCGGTCCATGCCTGGTCCAGGCGCAGCCCGACGCCGAGCGCGGCGAGGTCGTTGAAGCTGTAGTGGCGCGCGCCCGCGAGGACCATGCGGCGGCCCCAGGCCGTGTGGTGTGCCATGAAGTCGGTCCAGGTCGGCAGCTCCATCGGCTCGGTGAAGAGCAGGAAGGGCTGCTTGAGTCCCGTTTTCACCGCGTCCGTCTGGAGGGCCCCGTCCAGGCAGGCGCCCGCCGTGAACCGCGGGTCGGTGCGCAGCGCTTCGGCGGCCGCCGAGCCCCCGAGGGAGTGGCCGAACACACCGAAGCCGGTGTGCCGCGGCGCCCGCGAGAACTCCGCGGGCAGGCGCGTCGCGCGCTGACCGGTCAGGACGTCGAGCACGAAGCTCAGGTCGGCGGCCCGGACATCGGAGTACTTGCGCAGCAGTGCCTGGTCCCCGGTGGCGGGGTTCTGCGGGACGATCCGGCCGTCGGGGAACTGCGTCGGGCCGTCGTAGGTGTGGTTCACGCCGATGACTACGTAGCCGTGGCTCGCCAGGTCCTGGGCGAAGGCCGTGCCGGTGGCCGCGGGGTCCTGGCGGCCCGGGCCGAAGAACACCACGGGCGCCCGGCACACGCGCGGGTCCACCGGAGCGTCCTGCCAGGCGTGGGTGCGTACCGACCCCAAGGAGCCCTCGGGGAGTTCGAAGCGCCGCTCGACGACCGGTTCGAGGCCGACCGGGAGGTAGCGGGCGCGCTCAAGGCCGCGGTGCCCGGCGGCCGCGTACCAGATCTGGATCATGAGTTCGCGCGGTGCCGGGGCGGACGCGAAGGGGTCCTCGCGGCGGTCGTCGACGAGGTGGAAGGTCCGGGTGCCGACCGGGTGCGGGCCGGTTGCCGCGGGGAGGGGGACGGCGGTTCCGGCCGGGGCTGCGAAGGCCGCTCCCGCTCCGAGACCACCGGCGAGCGCCGCCGTCGCGCCCGTCACCGATGCGCGAAGTATCGAACGGCGGGACACCCTCACTGAGGGTCCGTCAGGGACAGAGCCGTGGGGCGAAGACCCGTCGGGCAGGGGGGCGGGCAGAGGCTGGTTCGTCATGAGAGGTCTCCTTGATAGCGCCCGTGCGCCAGTCGGTTCGACAGCACCCGTGCGCCGATCGGTCGCGCGCAAGGGCTGGGCCCAACATCATCTCCCGGGCCGCACGCCCGCTCAGAGGCCGATCGCCCCGTCGATCCGCTCCCGCAGCAGGTCGGCGTGGCCGTTGTGGCGCGCGTACTCCTCGATCATGTGGATGAGCACCCAGCGCAGGGACACCGTGCCGCGCCAGGAGTCCGTGCCTTCCACGTCGAGGTGGGGCGCGTCGGTCACGAAGCGTTCGGAGAAGGCGACTTCGGTGCGCCAGGCGTCCCAGGCCTCCGTGGCGAGGGCGGGGTCGGGCAGCGCGCCGGTGAAGTCCGCGTCGGGCGCGGCCGGGGAGGAGAACAGGGGCGGCGCGTCGTGCGCGGCGAGTACGCGCCGGAACCAGCGGCGCTCCACGTCGGCGAGGTGCCTCACCAGGCCGAGCAGGGAGAGCGTGGAGGGGGTGACCGACCGCTGCGCCAACTCCGCACCGAGGCCCGCGCACTTGACCGTGAGCGTCACGCGCTGCGCCGCGAGGACTCCGACGAGCAGCGCGCGCTCGTCGCCGGTGGCGGGCCCGCTGAACCGGTCCTCGCCGGAACGGCTCGTCGTCGACGTCCCGTCGGCGGCCGGGGCGGCTTCGAACAGCTCGGCTCGTCGCCGGGCGACGCGTTCTTGGGGAAGGTGTGTCATCCGTCCATCATCATGCGTACGGCCCGCGAGATCATCTCACTTCCGCCGCTCGACGATCTTCGCGTGCAGGAGCTTCCCGACGAGCTCGATACGGAGCCGGGGCTTGGCGGCGGTCGTCTTGGGGCGGAGCTTGAGCTTGGAGTACGTGAGGTTGAGCCCGTCGGTGTCCATCTCGATGTCCGGAGAGCCGACGAAGACCAACTTGCCGTGCGTCAGGTCCGTCTCGATGCGCAGGACGTCCGAGGTGATCACGGCGTGGGTGAAGTCGAAGGT
The DNA here is from genome assembly GCF_055594065.1 of Streptomyces sp. NPDC040610. Taxonomy (NCBI): domain Bacteria; kingdom Bacillati; phylum Actinomycetota; class Actinomycetes; order Kitasatosporales; family Streptomycetaceae; genus Streptomyces; species Streptomyces sp. NPDC040610. Next base: position 82,171 of record NZ_JBVIXA010000002.1, read on the forward strand.
GACGCGGCACTCCTGCGTGCGCAGCTCGATGCGCGAGGGGACCGACCAGCGACCCTCCCGTACGAACTTGCCGCCGTGCTGCTCGACCACGAGCACGTCCTTGCCCTGGGCGGCGGGCGGGCCCGGCAGGTCGGTCGTCAGCTCGGCCAGCTCGCCGAGCGTCTTGGCCGACAGCGCGCGCTCAAGGCGCATGTCGAGTTCCTCGGCGTCGAGTCGGCCGTCACCGGCGGCGACCCGCAGCGCGTCCACGACGCGGTCGCGATCCTCGTGCGATGCCCTCAGGTCGGGCAGATCATTCGACATGGCGCCACGTTAGCCGCACCGCACGGCGGCGACCAGCTACGCCGAACTCATGGGCGCCCGGCGGTGGTCGGCCTCGGGCGCCGAGCGGGCGCCTTCGACATTCCGGGCACAGGAGGGAGGAGCTAGGCGGTGGCGGGCAGCAGCACCGAGGAGTCCGGTTCCAGTTGGGTCGCGAAGCCGCCGACGACGGCGAGGCGGTCCAGGTCGACGACGGCGATCCGGTTGTTGCCCAGCTGGGAGACGTACGCGCGGGGCTTGTCGGGGTGGAACGACACGGCGGCCGGGGTTCCGTCGAGCTGGAGGGAGCGGATCGGTCGCAGGTCGGCGGCGCTGAACACGGTGAGGGTGTTGGCGGCGATATCCGTCGCCAACAGCCGTTCGTCGTCGACGGTGTAGACCCGCAGGGGGTCTCCCCCGACCGTGCGGCTCCGGCGCACCTTCATGGTGTGCGCGTCCACCGCGACCAGGGACCCGCTCCTGCGGGCGCCGACGAACAGGGTCTTCTCGTCCCGGCTCAGGCAGCTGCTCTCGGGGAGCTGGCCGGGCGTCACCAGAAGCGGCGGGACCGCCGCGTCGTGGGGGCGCACGAGGCTCACCGTGTGCGACAACAGGCCGGTGACGTAGGCGCGTTCACCGTCGCGGCTGAGCGAGAAGAGGTGGGTCTTCACACCGTGCGTGGGCACCGCCCGGGTCGGGGCCGTGTCGGTGGCGGGGGCGTCGAAGCCGAGCAGGACGGCCTTCTCCTCGCTCAGCGCGTACAGCCGGTCGTGGCGGTCGATGCCCATGCCGTGGATGCGGTGGAACGGCCGGGTGTCGATGGTGCGGGCCAGGGTCCGCTCGGCCAGGTCGACGACGAGGACGGCGGCGCCGCCCTCGCCGACGGTGGCGGCCATGCGTACTCCGTAGTGCCCGACATAGGCGAAGCGCCGACGGGAGTCGACGACCATCTCGTGCGGATAGTCGGGCAGTTGGACGCTCCGCAGGCGCCGCCCCGAGGCGACGTCGTAGAAGCTCACCGCGTGGCTGCTCTTCTCCACGACCGCCAGGACGTCACTGTCCCGCGCCCGGGAGGCGCTCGCGGCGGGCGCGGTCAGCCCGGTCGCCACCGTCCCGGCCCCCGCTGCCTTGATCACCGTACGCCGCGTCACCACAGCCCCTCACTCCGATCTCCCGACCCGATCCCTGGAGCCGGGCTCTCGACCCGATCTTCCGACCCGACCCCTGAAGCCCGGCTCTCGACCCGATCCCTGAAGCCGACCTCTTGACCCCATCTTCCGACCCGAGCTCCGGACGTGATCCGGCACCCTCGATTCCCACCGGGGACCTCAGGCCGCGGCCCTAGACCCGGCCGCGCGGCGCCGGAGCGACGGCGTGCTGAGCGACGGCGGCGTCCACGCGCCGTCCGGAGGATAGACGTCGGTCCCGGGCGGCACGATCGCGTCGATGCGGTCGAGGGCGGCGTCGTCCAGGGCCACGGAGGCGCCCTTGAGCGTGGAGCGCAGGTGCTCCATCGTGCGCGGGCCGATGATCACCGAGGTGACGGCGGGGTGCGCGAGCGGGAAGGCGATCGCCAACTCCGGCAGCGTGCAGCCCACTTCGTCGGCCACGGCCACGAGCTGCTCGACGACGTCCAGCTTCGCGGCTGTGCGCGGCGCCGACGGATCGAAGCGGTCGGGGTTCAGGGTGGGGCGGCCGCTGCTCAGGTCGAGCGCCCGGCCCTTGCGGTAGCGGCCGGTCAGGAAGCCCGAGGCCAGCGGGCTCCAGGTCAGCACCCCCATGCCCAGGCGCCGCGCGACCGGCAGGACCTGCCTCTCGATTCCCCGGGCGAGGAGCGAGTAGGGCGGCTGCTCGGTGCGGAACCGCTGGAGACCCCGGCGGTCGGCGACGTGGTACGCCTCGACGATGTCGTCCGCCGGGAACGTCGAGCAGCCGAACGCCCTGATCTTGCCCTGGCGCACCAGGTCGGTCAGCGCGGAGAGCGTCTCCTCGATGTCGGTCGTGTGGTCCGGCCGGTGCACCTGGTACAGGTCGATCCAGTCCGTGCCGAGGCGCCGCAGGCTGTTCTCCACCTCCCGGACGATCCAGCGCCGGGAGTTGCCGCCCTGGTTGGGGCCCTCCCCCATCGGGAAGTGGACCTTCGTCGCGAGGACCACGTCGTCGCGGCGGCCCTTGAGTGCCTTGCCGACGATCGTCTCCGACTCCCCGGCCGAGTACATGTCGGCGGTGTCGACGAAGTTGATGCCCTCGTCCAGCGCGGCGTGGATGATCCGGGCGCAGTCGTCGTGGTCGGTGTTGCCGACGGAGCCGAACATCATCGTGCCGAGGCAGTAGGGGCTGACCTGGATCCCGGTACCGCCCAGTACGCGGTGGCGCATGCGACTCTCCTTGACCGTCGTCGTGTGGGCCCTCGCAGGCCTCTTCGCCCTCGTGGCCCCTGCGGTCCTCGTGAGTGCCGTGACTCTACGAGCTGGAGTGCGCTCCAGGGCAAGTGCTTACGTCGGCGAGCCGGGGCCGCCCTCACGGCGCGGCCATACCGCAGGAGATGATCTCGGCATGAGCGAGATCATCCTGATGTCCGATCCGAAGGTCACCTCGACTCCCGTACGGGAATGCGGTGAACCGCTGGTGGATGTGCGGACCGAGGCCGCCCTGCTGGTCGACGACCGCCTCAAGGACCCGGCGCACGCCTTCGCGTATCTGCGGAAGGGCGTCGTCGGCCGGCTCCTGGAGGCCCAGTCGCTGCTGCCCGACGGGCTGCGGCTGCTCTTCGTCGAGGGCTACCGGCCGCTGTCGTTGCAGCGCGCGTACTTCGAGGAGTATGCGGACGAGCTGGCGGCGCTCCACCCGGACTGGCCGGCCGACCGGATCCACGCGGCGGCGAGCCGCTATGTCTCCCCGCCCACCATCGCGCCGCACAGCGCGGGCGCCGCCGTGGACCTGACACTGGCCGACGCCGACGGGCGCGAACGGGACCTGGGCACCCGCATGAACGCCTCCCCGGAGGAGAGCGCGGGCGCCTGCTACACGGGGGCCGACAACATCAGCGCCGAGGCGCGCGAGAACCGCCGGGTCCTCGGGGCCGCGCTGACCGCGGCGGGCTTGGTGAACTACCCCACCGAGTGGTGGCACTGGTCGCTCGGCGACCGCTACTGGGCCCTGGCCACGGGCTCCGAGCACGCCTACTACGGGCCGCGGGAACTGCCCGGCGACTCGGCGGCACCGGAGCCCGGGCAGCCACAAGCCGGTTGAGCGCGGAGCCGAGGCCTAGCCGAGCCGGTCGAGGGCCGCGACGACCTGCCGACCGCCGTCCTCCCGTGCGAGGGCGGCGGCGAGGTCGTGCGCGCGGGTCCGCAGGGCGGGGCTGTGCACGGCGGCGGTGACGGCGTCGGCGAGGCGCCGGGCGGTCAGACGCTGGAAGCGCAGGGGGCGGGGCGCCACGCCCAGGGCGTGCAGGCGGGCGGCCCAGAAGTGCTGGTCGAGCTGGACCGGGACGGGGACGGCGGGCGTTCCGGCGCGCAGTCCCGCCGCCGTCGTGCCCGCGCCCGCGTGGTGGATCACGGCGGCGGTCCTGGGGAACAGCCAGGCGTGCGGGACGTCCCGCACGGTGATGAGGTCGTCGTTCTCGGCGTGCAGGCCGCTCCACCCGGCCTGGATGATCCCGCGTACCTTCGCGCGGCGCATGGCCTCGGCGAGGAGGGCGCTCAGCCGCTCGGCGTCGGCGGTGACGAAGCTGCCGAAGCCCGCGAAGACCGGTGGCGGGCCCGCGTCGAGGAAGTCCGAGAGGCGGGTGTCGGGCCGCCAGCCGGGCGGGGTGTGCGGCCACCAGTAGCCGCACACCTCGTGTCCCGCGGGCCAGTCCGTCGGGCGGGGCACGACCGTCGGGCTGAAGCCGTGCAGGACGGTGCGCCCGCGGGGCAGCCCCAGCGGGCCGGCGAACCTCCGCTGCGGCAGGCCGAGTTCGCGCCGCAGCGCGCCGACGGCGGGGGCGAAGATCCGGTCCGTACCCGCCCACAGGGCCAGCGCGGCCAGGCGGTTGCCGTGGGATCCGAACGAGCGGGCGCGGATCATCATCGGCGGGAACGCGCCGGTGGGATGGATGGGCTGGAGGTACGCCCCGATGCTCGGCAGCCGCAGCGCCTCGCCGAGCGCCGCGCACATGGGGTCGGTGACCGTGGAGCTCAGGACGACGTCGGCGCCTTCTCGTACGGCGTCCGCGACGCCGACGGTCAGCCGGGGCATGAACGCCCGTGCCATGCGCGTGATGCGCGCCATCTCCACCGGCGGGCTTGCCGCCTTCGCAAGGCCCTGGCCGACCTGGGAGGCCAGCTCCTGCCGCGGGTCCACGGGCAGGGCCCGGAAGCCGAGGCCGTGGACCCGCACCGCCTGCTCGAAGCGCTCATGCGTGGCGAGGACGACCTCGTGGCCCGCGGCGCGCAGCCGCACGCCGAGCCCGGTGTACGGGGCGACGTCGCCCCAGCTTCCCGCCGTCACGATCAGTACGCGCACGACGGCAGGATGTCAGAGACACCTGGTCCTGGTCAGGGTGCCTCACCCGGGTGACCGGGTGTCGTCCTCGCCCCCGGTCCGTGGCGGCAGCCGGAAGCCGACCTCCGCGCCGCCCCCGGCCGCTTCGGCGGCGAAGACGGTGCCGTGCTCCGCCTCGACGAGGTCGTGGACGATCGCCAGACCGAGCCCGGATCCGGGTGTGGCCTGGGTGCCGGGGCCCCGGTAGAAGCGGTCGAAGACGGCCTGCCGTTCGTCGGCCGGGATGCCGGGGCCCCGGTCGCGTACGGACAGTTGGCAGCCGTCGACGTGGAGGGTGATGGCGGTGCCCGGAGGGCTGAACTTGACGGCGTTGCTGAGGAGGTTGTCGACGCAGCGCTGCAGGGCGCGGGCCCGGGCGTGCACCGGGGTGGGCCGGGCGGTCGTGACGGTGATGGTGCGCCCGGTGCGCTGGCTGTGGCGGCGTGCGCTGTCCTCGGCGAGGGTGGGCAGGTCGACGCTCGTGGGGTCGTCCTCGGTGTAGCGGTCGGTGGCCAGTTCGACCAGTTCACGGACCAGGTCGTCGAGGGCGACCGCCTCGGTGACCAGGGTGGCGAGGATCTTCTCCTCGTCCTTGGGGTCGAGTCGGCCCCGGGCGCGTTGCAGGAGTTCGGCGCTGCCGCGCACCGAGGTGAGGGGGGTGCGCAGTTCGTGGCTGGCGTTGTGGACCAGCTCCTGCTGCTGGGAGCGGGAGCGGCGCAGCGCGCTCAGCATGGTGTCGAAGCTGAGGGTGAGCTGACCGATCTCGTCCTTCCCCGCGGGCGGCAGCGGCGTGGAGAGGTCCTGGGTGCTGGTGATGCGCCGGGTCGTACGGGCCAGGCGGCGCACCGGGCGCAGGATCCGGCCGACGGCGAGCCAGCCGAGCAGGGCCGAGACGCCGGTGGCGGCGGCCGTGGTGAGGGAGATGCGCCACATGAAGTCGCGTTCGAGGCGCACGGCGTCGCGGTAGCTCTGGCCGACCATGACCGCGCCGCCGTCGGGAAGGGGCCGGGTGAGGATTCCGTACTCGGTGCCGGAGACCACGACGTCCTTGCGGCTCGTGCCCTTGCCCGTGCGGGCGACGCGGCGGTCCGCGGCCGAGACGGGCAGCGCGGTCCGCCCCGGTGCCAGGGCTCGCACGGCGCCCTTCGGGGACAGGACCTGCTCGATCATGTCGTCCCGCTCGGGCGGGGTGCGGTCGGCGGCGAGCAGGGTGACGACCGTGTCGGTGCGGTCCTCCAGGCCGCGTTCGAGTTCGTCGCCGACGACGTCGCTCACGTTGCGGAAGGAGGCGAAGGCGGTGACGGCGATGGCGAGCGCGGCGGCCGCGACGACCAGAACGGTGAACTTGGTGCGCAGCATCACGCGGGCCTGATGGTGTAGCCGACGTTGCGCACGGTGTGGATCAGGCGCTCGCCGCCGCCCTCTTCGGTCTTGCGGCGCAGGTAGCCGATGTACACGTCGAGGGAGCGCGAGGAGGTGTCGAGGTCGTAGCCCCAGATGCGCTCGTAGATCTGGGTGCGGGTGAGGACGGCTCCCTGGTGCCGCAGCAGCAGTTCCAGTACGTCGAACTCGGTCTTGGTGAGGTCCAGGGACCGCGGTCCGCGCTCGGCCCGGCGGGCGGTGGGGTCCAGGGTGAGGTCGGCGGCCCGCAGGAGGCCCGCGTCCGCGGGCGGGTCGGTGCGGCGCAGCAAGGCGCGTATGCGGGCCAGGAGTTCCTCGGTCGCGAAGGGCTTGGCCAGGTAGTCGTCGGCCCCGGCGTCCAGGCCCGCGACGCGGTCGCCGACCTGGTGGCGGGCGGTGAGCACGAGGATGGGCAGGCGCTCGCCGCGCCTGCGCAGCATCCGGCACAGTTCCAGGCCGTCGAGGCCCGGCATGACCACGTCCACCATCGCGAGGTCGGGCCGCCGCTCCTCGAACACGCTCAGGGCGCCGAACCCGTCGGCTGCCACGCGTACGTGGTAGCCCTCGAAGCGGAGGAGCTGCTCCAGGGTGCTGCGCACCCCCGGGTCGTCCTCGACGACCAGCACGGTGCGGTGGGACTCGACAGCGTTCGTCATGGGGACATCTTCGCTGGTGGTAGACGTGGTCACGGCGGTGGCCCCGTCAGCGGCGCACGGGGGCGACGGCGATCGGCGGGAGACTCTTCAGGCAGGAGGTGTCTCCCGGGGTGCCGGTCCGGATGAAGCGTCCGGTGACTCCTGTGACGCAGCCGCTCTGCTCCAGGTCGGGCACGTGCCCGACGTTGCGCACCGAGAAGAACTCGCTGTTCTCGAACTGCCGTGCGGCGGCTCGGCCGTTGGCGTCGGGGGTGTTGGCGTCGAGGTCGCCGGAGATCACCAGGACCGGCACGTCGGGCATCTCGGGGCGCGTGGGCTGCGGGCTCGCGGTGTTCTTCCGGGGCCAGCCGATGCACACGTCACCGCCGTCGGTCGGGCCCTCGGTGAACCCCTTGGCGCTGAACGCCCCGTACGCGCCGGGCTTGGTGGCCGCGAGTGCCGCGCGGTACTGGCGCCACCGCTCGCCCCGCGACGCCTGCGTGGACCACGCCCTGCGGTAGTCGTTGCAGACCACGGCCACGTACGGCGCCTGGTCCTCCGTGCCGACCGACGACGCCTGGTCCTTGACGAGGCGCCGCAGTGGCGCGGGGTCGTCGTGGACGAAGCGGTCCAGGGCGCGTGGCACGCTGCCGAGCAGTGACGGCTCGCCGGGGACCGCGCCCGCTCCGCTGCTGGCCGCCTCGAAGAGCAGGTTGGCGAGTTGCCCCTCGGTGAACCGCAGGTTCCGCTTGACCCCGGCGGACGTGAACGGCACGTCCAGGGGCCGCTCCCGCAGCCGCGCGGCGGTGGTGCCGAGGTCCCGCACGGCCTTCTCGCCGTCGCAGGCCGCGGGGACGGAGCGGTCGCAGATCCGGCGCAGGGCCAGCGACACGGCTTGCGCGCTGGGGCGGACGAGCGGGTCGAACCCGAGGGGGTACGCCCCGGACAGCACGATGGACCGCACGCGCTCGGGGTGCCGGCTCGCGTACACCGGCATCAGGTAGGTGCCGTAGGACAGCCCGTACAGCGTCAGCTTCTTCGCGCCGAGCCGGGCCCGGATCGCGTCGATGTCGTCGGCGGTGGCCGCCGTGGTGTACCCCTCGGCCTTGGGGCCGAGATTCCGGGCACAGCGGGTGACGGCGTCGCGCTGCTTCTGCCGCGAGCTGTAGCGGTACTCGACGTCGGTCACCCCGCACGGGATCCGCTCGGACCTGCCGGTGCCCCGCGGGTCGACGAGCAGGACGTCGTGGTCCTTCAGGACGGTGTCGAGGCCCGTCGCGAACTCGGGGGCCCGGTCGATGGCGACCTCGCCGGGGCCTCCCGGGTTCACGGCCACGGTCCCCTTGGCGGCACCGGGACCCCGGTGCCGTACGACCGCGTAACTCACGTCGACCGTGCCGAGCTTCGGCTTCCCGGCGACGAGGGGGCGGGTGATCGATCCGCAGTCCACCCGGTGGTCGTCCACGGTGGGGCACCACGTGGGGCCGCTGCCGCGCTCGATCGGCGCTGCCACCTTCGTGGGTGTCGGCGCGGCCACCGCCGTGGGAGTCGCCGAGGCCAGCACCGCCATCATGCTCACAGCAAGCACTGTCCGCCGCACCGTGTTCTGGTAGGTCATTGTTGCTCCTCTCCTGTGGCCACCACAGTGGCCGGGCCACTTCAGAGGGACGGCAAAGCAATGACAAGAACAGGTAAGAATGCGCGGGCACCAGGAAGGAGGCCTCATGCGCGGCTGGGATGTGTGCGGGCGCGTGGGGCGTGCGCCCGCGCGCCCGCACGGGCTACTTCGCGGCCCACTTCCCCAGGGTGTTCGCAGCGGTGTCCGCAGCCTGCCGCGGAGCGTCCGGGGAACCCACCAGCTCACCCGGCAGATATCCGGAGCGCACGCGCAGCTCCCACCCGTGCGCCTGGACCGCGAGTGCGGCCAGGGCGAGGGGGCCGAGCGGCAGCAGGGTCCTGGGGGCGGGGTCGGCGCCGACACTCTCCCGGTGCTCGACGAGCCGGGCCGCGAGGGCCTCTTCGAAGGCGTCCTGGTCGTCGTCGAGGAGGACACGCAGGAGCCGGTGGTCCGGCGGGAGCGCACCGACTGCGTCCAAGCGCCGGGCGGCCTCGGCGCGCTCGCCGGCGTCCGGCTCGCACAGCGGCACGGTGGGCCAGTCGCGCGGGAGGTGCCCCTGCGCCTCGGTGAGGTACCCGCACAGCGCGCCCATCGCGGCGAGGTCCGCCGGATCCGACTTCGAGGGCAGCGTCGAGTACGGCACCCCGTCACGGATCGCGGGCGCGTAGTCGCTCCGCAGCAGCAGCCCGATCACCCGCTGCCAGTCCCGCACAAGCCCGCTGACCACGCACACGGCGAAGGTGTCGAGCCACGTCCGGGCCGATGGCGCCTGCCCGGTCCCGCTGCCGTACGCGACGACGTCGCCGAACCCGATGTCGTCGCTGCTGAGTTGCTCGCCGATGAGCGGAAGAACGATCTCCTGGTCACCGCTGGGGAAACAGCCGACGCTCAACTCGCCCAGGAAGCATTCGGCGGCGGTCAGCAGCGCCGTACGCGGGGTCTCGTCGAGCGCGCCGCCCGCCACCGTGCGGGCCGCGACGTGATCGAGGAGTTCGTCCCCCGCCTCCCGTATCTTCCTGGGCGACGGATCGTCGTACCGCATCCACCGCCACCGCTCCCGGGTGCGCCCGGTGATGTCGTCGAGTGCCTGGGCCAGGCGCTCTTCCCCCACTTCGTGGCGTGTCACGTCCCGCACGGCTTTCGCCCTCCCCCGTGATCTTCAACTCGGACGCGGCACGCTATCAGCGGCCACTGACATCGCCCTGGGCCTGCCCGCGGGGACCGCTCCCCGCGCCTGAAGGGACCTACAGAGGGCGGACGGTGAGCATCTGCTGTGCGGTGCCGACCGGGCCGTTCAGGTCGTGCAGGACGGTGCTGGTGATGCCCTGCCCTGTGGGGCCGAAGGTGACGGTGGTGTCGAGGCCGGTCCAGCGGCCTTCGGGCTGGCGGTGCAGGTGGATGGTCAGGTCGACGTTGGGGTACATCCAGGCGGTGGGCGGCTGGCGTACGGCGATGCCGTTGGCGGTGTCGACGAGCGTGAGGTAGGACGCGAGGGGGCTGCTGGCCTGGCCCCCGACGAGGTCGAGGTCGGTGGAGGTCCAGGCGGTGGTGCGTCCCGGCTGCGGGGGTGCGAGCGGGCGTACGTCCACGGAGGCGATGTACCCTCCGGGCCACACGGAGCCCATCTCCCAGGGCGTGAGCGCGTCGGGAGCTGTGAGTCGGCCGACGGCGCCACCCTCGACGGCGGTGGTGTCGAGGGCGGCGAGCAGCCAGGCCCGGGCCCGGACCACCGGGCGGTCGCCGATGAGCACGACGGCTTCGACGAGTTCGATGGTGCGGCCGGGCCGGACGGTCTCGACGCGGATCTCGCACTCGTCCAGGGCGGGGCGTCCGAGGATGTCGAAGCTGATCCGCGACAACAGGAGACCGTTGTCGGGACGGTCGGCCAGGTGGCGGTCGATGGCATGGACGACGAGGCCGCTGAGCGGGCTGAAGTGCTGTTCGTCCGAGCTCCAGGCACCACCGGCGTGGAGCGTGGGCTTGTAGCGGTGCGCGTCGATGGGCTCGTAGTAGCTGCCGGTGTTCAACGGTGCTGACCTCTCGGCTGGGCGGATCAGGGCGCAAATACGTGCAGGATACAAAAGGGTGCCGGGGCGCGGATGTTGAGCGGGGCGCGGGTCCTTGATCGGCGAAGACCGTGCTGGTCAGGGCTACGTGGACGGCGGTGCCGCCGAGCGGCGCAGGGTTCGGATCGCCGGGATCGCGAACAGCGCCGCGCAGCCCGCCAGGCAGGCCCCGGCCGACACCAGCAGCAGCCGCCCCGGGGAGGCCAGCGCGGTGGCCGGACCCGCGACGATCTGGCCGAGCGAGATCCCGGACACCGAGCCCGCCAGCTCATAGGCGGAGACCCGGTTGAGGACGCCCGGCGGAGTGTGGGTCTGCACGCTGGTCGCCCACATCACCGACCAGAACGCCAGGGCGCCGCCGCCGAGGACGTGACCCGTCAGGAGCACCGGCAGGTCCGCGCTCGACGCCACGCACAACGGCAGCACGGTGTACAGCGCCATCGCCACCGACCCGGCGGCGAGCGGCCGGGCCGGGCGCAGCCGCAGGGCAAGCAGACCGCCGAGCACCGTGCCGACGCCGAGGAAGGAGACCGCCAGGCCGTAGGCGTTCGCGCCGAGCCGGGCACCGACCAGGGCCGAGCTCAGCGGTACCAGCGGGCCGAAGACCAGCACGCCGTAGACCATCCAGATCAGGATCACCGCCCACATCCAGGTGCGGGCGCGGAACTCCTGCCAGCCCTGGCGCAGGTCGCGCCGGAGTGCACTGCCCGTGCGCACGCCGGAGTCGGCGTCGGCCGGGGTACCCGTGTGCGCTGCGGCCGGGGCGAGCCTGATCAGCGCCAGGCACAGAGCGCTGAGCAGGAAGGTCCCCGCGTCGATGGCGTAGACGGTCCCGGCGTTGGTCAGCGTGATCAGCAGCCCCGCCAGGGCCGGGCCGACCAGATGCGCGAGCGCGTCGGCCACCTTGAGCGTGGCGTTGGCCCGCTGCGGCTCGCGGGCGACCAGCGGGACCATCCCGTTCACGCCCGGCAGGAACATCGCCACGGCCGCACCGGCCACCGCCGCCATGGACACGAGCAGCCAGAACGGCGGCGCTCCGGCGAAGAACGCGGCGGCAAGCACCCCTTGGGTGAGCACCCGGACGACGTCCGCGCCGACCATCATCCGGCGCGCCCCGAACCGGTCGGCGAACACCCCGCCGAACAGGACCAGGAAGACGAACGTCCCGGTCCAGACGCCGAGGACGAGGCCCACCCCGGAGATCCCGTACAGCGGGCCGACCGCGAGCGCGGCGGCCACCGGCATCATCGCGTCGCCGAGCAGGGAGACCGCGCGGGCGGTGAAGTAGAGGGTGAAGCGCCGGTTCCACAAAGGGGGTTGGCTGGGTGGTCGGGTGGTCGGCGGATCGGCCTGGGCGGCCCGCGCAGTCCGCGAGACCGGGCCGGTCGGGTCGGTCGGGTCGGTCGGAGTCTGCTTCTGAAGCCGTGTCTGGTTCTGCGTCTGGTTCCGTGTCTGGTTCTGCGTCTGGTTCCGCGTCTGCCTGCTGGTCACAGGACAGATGCTGGACTGGACCAATCGGCCACCCCAGTGTCCTGACTGACATGATGGGGTACTTTCGCGCCATGACGCCCCGTCCGCTGCCGAAGTCACCGGAGCCGCACCGGGTCGTGGCCCTGCTCCAGCCCCCGCAGTCGACCTTCACGCTGGCCTGCGCGACCGAGGTGTTCGGCGACCACGGCCCGGCGATCCCCGCGCGCTACGCGTTCGAGGTCTGCACCGAGCACCCCGGCCCGGTGCGTACGCAGGCCGGGTACGACCTGCTGGTCACGGCGGGCCTGGACGCGTTGGAGCGCGCGGACACCGTGCTGGTGCCCGGCTGGCGGCAACCGGCCGACGCCGAGGTGCCGGAGGCGGTTCTCGCGGCGGTCGGCCGGGCGCACCGGCGTGGCGCGCGGATCGTCGGCATCTGCTCGGGCGCCTTCGTACTCGCCGCGGCCGGACTGCTCGACGGCCGACGGGCCGCCACCCACTGGGCCGGGGCAGCCGAGTTGGCCGCCCGGTTCCCGCGGGTCCACGTCGATCCCGCGGTGCTTTACGTGGACCACGGCGACGTCGCCACCAGCGCCGGGTCGGCGGCGGGAGTGGACCTCTGCCTGCATCTGGTGAGCGCCGACCAGGGCTCCGCGTACGCGATGCGGGTCGCCCGGCAGATGGTGATGCCGCCGCACCGCGAGGGCTGCCAGCTGCAGTACGCCGAACTGCCCACCTCCGGGCCGGTCACGGACTCGTTGGCGCCGCTCCTCGAATGGCTGGCGGGGCACCTCGACCAGCCGGTCAGCGTCGCCGACATGGCGGTCCGCTCGCAGGTCTCCACCCGCACGCTGACCCGGCGCTTCACCGAGCAGTTGGGCATCAGCCCGGGACGCTGGCTGCTCGACCGGCGGATCGCCGCCACCCGGGCGCTCCTGGAGGAGACCGACCTGCCCGTGGAGACCATCGCGCACCGGGTCGGCCTCTCCTCGGCCGTCAATCTGCGCCGCCGCTTCCACGAGGCGCTGCGCACCACGCCCGCCGCCTACCGGCGCGCCTTCCGCGCGGACAAGGCCGGGTAGGCCGGGTACGGGCAGGCGCGGTCCCGCTGAAGGGGGCGCCCCGCCAGGCCCTGCCCGCCCCCCTGCGCGAAGATCCGCGTCCGTAGGCTGGCCCCATGCCGACCGACCACAGCTCCGCCGACGCCATCAGCCACGTACGGGGATGCTCCGACGTGTACGACGTCCTGGAGCAGATCCGCCTGCGGCCCGGCATGTGGCTGCCGGGCGGCTCGCTCAACGACCTGCGGTCCCTCCTCATCGGCTACGTCATGGCGCTCGCCGTGCACTCCGAGAGCGAGCCCTTCCCCTTCTGGCCCGAGGGGGAGTTCACCGACTGGCTCCACGGTCACTACGGCACCGTCAGCTCCCTCGACTGGGCCGCGGAGATCGAACGCCGCACACCGGCCGACTCCTCCCCCATCGACGAGTTCTTCCGGCTCCTGGACGCCTTCAAGGACGACCCGGCGCGGCGGCCCACGCCGGACGACCTGAGGGCTCGGCGGCCCGACCTCCCGTACATGAGCGGCACGTTCGTGACGCTCTTCTGGCGCCGCGAGCTTCTCGACCAGGCTGTCCAGCGACTCGAAGGCCACGGCTTCCGCGTCGTCCAGGTGGCGGCGAGCGGCTGGACCACCGCGAAGGACATGCACCAAGGCCTGGCCACGGCCCTGGAGTTCCCCTCCTACTACGGCCACAACCTGTCCGCGCTCAACGACTGCCTCGGCGACGTGGCCCTCTCCGGTACGTACGACGACTCCCCCGCGGGCGCCGGACTCGTGCTGTCGTTCACCGGCTACGACCGCTTCGCCGCCGCGTGCCCCGAGGACGCCCACAGCGTCCTCGACATCATCGCGAACCTCGCCCGTCGTGCGGCGGTGGGGCGGCGCCGCTTCTTCGCCCTGGTCCACAGCGACGACCCCGACATCCGGTTCGAACCGGTCGGGGCGATGCCCGTCCTGTGGAACGGCGATGAGTGGCTCGATTCCCACCGCCGTTGAGGGTCCCGCCGTCGAAGGTCCCGCCGCTGAAGGCCCCGCCGCTGAAGGTCCGGCCCCACCCCGACGGGCCGGACGCACCCCCTAGTTGTCCCGCAGCCTGACCATCGCGCGCCCTGACGCCGGGTCACGCTCCAGCAGTACGTACCGGCTGAGGATGGCGAGGGCGACGATGCAGCCGCTCATCTCCAGCCCCTCCTCCACCAGTGTCCCCAACATGAGCACGAGGCTGTGGTCGTTCTCCAGCGCCCAGCCGTTGAACGCCTCCGTCAGGAGCGCCCCGCCCAAGTACACCCCCAGTGCGGCGAGAAGGCCGTTCCGCAGGTCGCGTGGGAGCTTCCGCGCCCACAGCACGGCGATCACGGTGCCCGTCACCGCGAGCAGCGCGCCGGGCAGCACCCAGGCGTGGGTGGGCAGCGATCCCCCGGCCCACTCCTTCCACGACTTGCCGACCTCGCCGAGGCGTTCGTGCAGCGAGACCGACTCGTCGATGCTGAGCAGCGCGGTCGCGGCCGCGAGGCCCAGCCAGGACAGCCGCCCGGGGCGCGCGTCGCGCCCGCTGAGCAGGGCGGCGATCAGTGCCACGCCCGCCACGGCCAACAGGAGCGTGCTGTTCCACCACGTGGCCAGGTTGGCCTCGACGTCGACGTTCACCAACTTGCGGATGGTGGGTATGGAGTCGTACCGGTTGTAGGCACGCGTGCCCAGGTCGGCGAGGAGCAAGGCCGCGGTGGCGCCCGCTGCGAACCACAGGACACGGCGGGCCGGGGGTCTCGCGCCCTTGTCCGCAAGTTGGTCAGGAATTTGAAGATCGGTCATGTGTACGGAGGCTAGCCGCTTGATCAGCGGACGAAGCGGCTGGGGCGCCCCGGATGATGCCCTTTCGGACAGACCCGGTGCGACCGCGCGTACACGGTGAACTCAGCCCGGACATCGTCCTGGTGGCCAGGACACCTCGGACGCTTTGCCGACGAGGATCGCCGCCCGACGCCTTGCCGTCGACGATCGCCGCCGCCCACGCGAAGAGACCGAAGGGCGCGCGCCGGCAGACAGAATGGCGGGGCGGGTCAGCCGCCGCGGCGCACCCGGGCCGCCTTGCGGGCCTCGGCGAGCTTGCGGGCCTCGCCGGACTTGCGGCCGCCCTTACCTCCGGTGCCGCCGGTGCCGCGTGAGGTGTCCTTGCTGGTGCCGAGGCCGCGGAAGGGGAGGTTGGTGTTCTTGGGCCGGGGCGCGGCGGGCCCGCCGTCGAGCGGGGTGCCGGAGGGGGCCTTCGCGCCGGTGATCCGGCTCAGTTCGGCCTCGCCCGAGCGCACCTTGGTGGTCCTGGCCTCGATGCCCGCGTCGGCCATCAGCTTGCTCATCTCGCGGCGCTGGCCCGAGAGGACCAGGGTGACGACGCTGCCGCGCTCCCCTGCCCGGGCGGTGCGGCCCGCGCGGTGCACATAGTCCTTGGGGTCGGCGGGCGGGTCGACGTTGACCACGAGGTCGAGGTCGTCGATGTGCAGGCCGCGGGCCGCGACGTTGGTCGCCACGAGGACGGTGATCTGGCCGTTCTTGAACTGCGCGAGGGTCCGGGTGCGCTGCGGCTGGGACTTGCCGCTGTGCAGGGCCGCCGCGTGCACGCCGCTGGCGCGCAGGTGCCGGGTGAGCTGGTCGACGCCGTGCTTGGTGTCGAGGAACAGCAGGACGCGGCCGTCGCGGGCGGCGATCTCCGTGGTGACGGCGTACCGGTCGGGGCCGTGCACGACCAGGACGTGGTGGTCCATCGTCGTGACCGCGCCCGCGGCCGGGTCGACCGAGTGGACGGTGGGGTCGTGCAGGTAGCTGCGGACCAGGTGGTCGACGTCGCGGTCCAGCGTGGCCGAGAACAGCATCCGCTGTCCGTCGGGGTGCACCTGGTCGAGCGCCTCGGTGACCTGCGGCAGGAAGCCCATGTCGCACATCTGGTCGGCCTCGTCGAGCACGGTGATCCGCACCCGGCCCAGGCGGCACGCCTTGCGCTCGATGAGGTCGTGCAGGCGGCCGGGGGTGGCGACGACGACTTCGGCCCCGTCGCGCAGCGCGGCCACCTGGCGGCCGATCGAGATGCCGCCGACGACCGTGGCCATCCGCAGCCGCAGCGCCTCGGCGTACGGCGTGAGTGCCTCGGTGACCTGCTGGGCCAGCTCCCGGGTGGGCACCAGGATCAGGGCGAGGGGCTGCTTCGCGTCCGCGCGCCGCCCGGCCGTCCGTACGAGAAGCGGCAGGCCGAAGGCGAGCGTCTTGCCCGACCCGGTCCGCCCGCGCCCCAGGACGTCGCGACCCGCGAGGGCGTTCGGCAGCGTGGCCGCCTGGATGGGGAAGGGCTCGGTCACGTCGAGCTCAGCGAGCGTGCGCAGCACCGCAGGGGGCAGGTCCAGGTCGGCGAAGGAGGTCACCGGGGGTGCGGCGGGGGTGGCGGCCTCCGGCCCGGCGGGGTCGCTCTGCGGAGTGTCGGGGCGGTCCGGGTGGTCGGCGCCGTCCGGGTGGTCCGAGTGGTTCATGACGAGCCTTCCGTATGAGGGACGTACCGAGGAAGGCCCGGCAGGAATCAGGAAGCGGTGAGTGGGCGGCCACGAGCGGAGGCGGCTGCCTGGCCTGGCGGAAGTCGCCAGCCCTCATCACCGTACAAACGGTTGAGGATAACACAAAGTGACTGGTCGGCCCGTCGCGGTGGGCTGGGCGGCCAAGCCTTGCCCAGGCCCGCGGCCCGGCCGCTCAGCCCCTCGCGCCACGTCGCGTCACCGCCCACAGGACAAGAGCCGTCACACTGATCCCCGCGCCCAGGACGCAGACGGCTCCCCACCCGGCCGCCGCGTAGACCGTGGTCGACGCGAGCGCCCCCGCGGCGCTGCCGATGGAGTAGAAGACCATGTAGCCGCCGATCAGGCGGCCTCCGGCGTCGGGGCGGAGGCCGTAGATCAGGCTCTGGTTGGTGACGTGGACGGCCTGGACGGCGAGGTCGAGGACGATCGCGCCGACGGCCAGTGCCCACAGCGAGTGCCGGGTGAAGGCCAGGGGGAGCCAGGAGGCGACGAGGAGGGCGAGGGCCGTGCCGGTGGTGCGCTGGGCGAAGCCGCGGTCGTGCAGGCGCCCGGCCGGAGCGGCGGCGAGGGCGCCCGCCGCGCCGACGAGCCCGAAGGCCCCGATCGCGGTGTGCGTCAGCGACTGGGGAGGCTCGCTCAACAGCAGGGCGACGCAGCTCCACAGGGTGCTGAAGGCGGCGAAGACGAGGAGGGCGAGCAGGGCGCGGTCGCGGAACACGCGTTCCCGGGTGAACAGGGTGATCGTCGAGGCGAGAAGCTGGCCGTAGCTGAGCGCGGGGCGGGGCGTGGTCCGGCGCGGCAGTTCGCGGTGGAGGGCCAGAGTGAGGGCGAGGGTGAGTGCCGCCGACGCGAGGTAGACCGCCCGCCAGCTCGCGAGGTCGGCGAGGAGGCCTGAGGCCGTGCGGGCGAGCAGGATGCCGATGACCACGCCGCTGGTCACCAGGCCGACGACGCGCCCGCGTTGGGCCGGTCCGGCAAGCGACGCGGCGAAGACGACCAGGGACTGGGTCACGACCGCGAGGAAGCCCATCAGGGTCATGCCGATCAGCAGGACCGAAGCCGTCCCAGAGAGGCCGACTGCTATCAGTGCCAGGGCCAGCAGGAGGAGTTGGGCGACGATGAGGCGCTTGCGGTCGATCAGGTCGCCGAGCGGCACGATCAGGAACAGCCCGAGGCCGTAGCCGATCTGCGTCAGGGTGACGATCGCTCCGACGGCGCCCTCGCTGATCCCGAAGTCCTGGCTCAGGGTGGCCAGGAGCGGTTGGGCGAAGTAGACGTTGGCGACCGCCACCGCGCCGGCGAGGGCGAAGAGCAGTGTGGTGCGGCGGGAGAGTGCGGGTGTCGGCGCTTCTCCGGGCGCCTCGACGGCCCGGGTCGTTTCGTCGCAGGAGGTCACGGGATCCCTTTCCGTTGAATGGTTGCATGTTGCTACCAGATGGGAAACGTAGCCGCACCTGGTAGCATGTTGCAACCATTAACGTCGGACGGAGGCCGCCGTGGTCAGAAGGACCCGCTTGGACGAGAGCACCTGTCCGGTCGCCCGGTCGGTCGACGCGATCGGCGACTGGTGGTCACTGCTGATCGTGCGGGACGCCTTCGACGGCAGCCGGCGCTTCGGGGAGTTCCAGCGCAGCCTGGGCGTGGCGAAGAACATCCTGTCCACACGCCTGCGCGGCCTCGTCGCGGGCGGCGTCCTCGACGTCGTACCGGCATCGGACGGCAGCGCCTACCACGAGTACGTCCTCACTCCCAAGGGGCAGGACCTCTTCCCCGTCATCGTGGCGCTGCGGCAGTGGGGCGAGGGCCACTTCTTCGAGCCCGGCGAACCGCACTCGGAGCTGGTGGACCGCCGCAGCGGGCGCCCGCTGCGCGCCCTCGAGGCCCATGCGGCCGACGGGCGCCGCCTCGACCCCGAGGACACTGTGGTGAAGAAGGTCGAGGGGGCGGAGGCAGCCGATCCGTCGGACAGGGCCTAGCCCCCGCCCACCCGCGGCACCACAAGACCCGACTCGTAAGCCGCCACCACCGCCTGCGTCCGATCCCGCAGGCCGAGCTTGCCGAGCACCCGGCTCACATGGGTCTTCACCGTCTCCTCGCTGACGTGCAGGCGGGCCGCGATCTCCGGGTTCGACAGGCCTTCGGCGATCAGTCTCAGGACCTGGGTCTCGCGCGGAGTCAGGGCGCCCAGGCGGGCCGTGCCGCGGGTGGACGGAGTCGGGCGCTGGCGGGCGAACTCCGCGACGAGGCGGCGGGTCACGGTGGGCGCGAGCAGGGCCTCGCCGCTCGCGACCACCCGTACCGCGTCGAAGAGGCGCTCCGCCGTGACGTCCTTGAGGAGAAAGCCCCCGGCGCCCGCGCCGAGTGCGTCGTAGACGTGCTCGTCCAGGTCGAACGTGGTGAGGATGAGGACCCGCGTGGCGGTGTCCGCGGCGAGTCGCGCGGTCGCCTCTATCCCGTCCATCACCGGCATCCGCACATCCATCAGGACGAGATCCGGCTGAAGCTCCCGGCACAGCCGCACCGCCCGGGCGCCGTCCTCGGCCGTTCCCACGACGGTGAAGTCGGGCTGGGTGGCGAGGAGTTCGGCATAGCCGACGCGGATCACCTCGTGGTCGTCGGCGACGACGACGCGGATGGGGGCGGGCTGGGGCGTGCTCACGGTCGCTGCTCCTGGGCCGATTCGGTGGGAGGTGGGGACGGCAGCAGGGCCTCGACGAGGAAGCCGCCGTCGCGGGCCGGCCCGGTGCGCAGGCTTCCGCCGACCGTGGTGGCCCGCTCGCGCATCCCGAGCAGGCCGTGGCTGCCGTCCTGCGTCGGGCCGGGCGGGCTCGGGCCGTTGTCGCGCACGCGGACCCGCAAGTCCGCGTCGGAGTAGCGGAGTTCCACGTCGACCGCCGCCCCCGGGGCGTGTCTGCGTACGTTGCTGAGTGCTTCCTGGACGATGCGGTAGGCGGTGAGTTCCACCCCCGGGTCGAGTGCGCGGACGGGGCCCCTGACGATGAGCCGGGCGCCCGCGCCGGTGGCGTCGCGGGCCGTGTCGACGAGTTCGTTGAGCTCGGCCAGGCCCGGCTGGGGGCGTCGGCCGGGGTCGTCGGCGGCGTCCTCGCGCAGGACGCCGAGCAGCCGCCGCATCTCGGTGAGCGCGGTCCGCGCGGTGTCGCCGATGGCCAGGAATCGTTTGGCCCCGTCGGGCGGCAGCCCTTGGGTGGCCAGGCGGGCGGTCTCCGCCTGGACGGCGATCATCGAGATGTGATGGGCGACCACGTCGTGCAACTCCCTGGCGATGCGGGCCCGTTCACCGCGTGCCGCGTTTTCGAGCAGGGTGTCGGCGATGGCCCGCTCGGTGGACCGGTGGGCGAGCGCCGCGTCCTGGGCGCGGCGGGCGAGCCCTGCCCCGGCGGCCGCCCCGGCCACCGCGGCCACGAGGACGGTGCCGAGGCGGGTGGTGACCGTCGCGTCGGCTGGGGCCGCCACCGCGTACGCCACGAAGGGCAGCGGCAGCAGCGCGGCGGCGGGGCGGGGGCCGCGGCGGGCCAGGACGTACAGGCAGAGGGCGAGCGAGAGCAGGCCCGCGGCCGTGAACGCGTGGAAGGGCGCGAGGGACAGCGCGCTCGCGGCCGTGACCGTGACCGCCACGGTCAGGGCGTGGCCGCGCAGCACGGCGACCGGCGCCGTGGTGCCGAGGGCGAGGAGCAGCGCCGCCGGGAGGCTCGCCGAGGACGGCTGTCGTAGGACCACCTGACTTGCCGCGGCGAGCGCGAGCAGCGTGGCGAGAGCCACCGGCCCCTCCGGGAGTCGCAGGAATGTCCGCACCCGCGCGGCGGCGGTCTTCGCTGTCACGGCAGCCATTCTTGCTGGCTGGATCGCGATGCGGGTCCCTCGCGCGAGGGATACGAACATCGCTCCGCCCCGGGACGCCGCACGGTCGGCGGCTCCTTAGCCTCCCTGAGTATGGAAAGCACGGAGAACACGACGGCCTCCGGTCCGGCCGCGGCGATCGAAGTCCGGGGACTGCGCAAACGGTTCGGGGCGGTCACCGCGGTCGACGGCCTCAGCTTCACGGTGGCGTACGGCCACGTCACCGGCTTCGTCGGCCCCAACGGCGCCGGGAAGTCCACGACGATGCGCGCCCTGCTCGGCCTCGACACCCCCGACGAGGGCACCGCCCTGATCGGCGGCAAGCCCTACCACGCCCTGCGCAAGCCCCTGACCCACGTCGGCGCGCTGCTCGACGCGGGCGCCGTGCACCCGAGCCGACGCGGCCGTGACCATCTGCTGTGGCTGGCGCACTCGCACCGCATTCCGGCCAGGCGCGTGGACGAGGTCCTGGAGCAGGTCGGGCTGACGTCCGCGGCGAGGAGGCGCGCGGGGGGCTACTCGCTCGGGATGCGCCAGCGCCTGGGGATCGCGGGCGCGCTGCTCGGCGACCCGCCGGTGCTGCTCTTCGACGAACCCGTCAACGGCCTCGACCCGGAGGGCATCCGGTGGATCCGCGGCTTCCTGCGGTCCCTGGCCGCCGAGGGGCGCGCCGTGCTCGTCTCCAGCCATCTCATGAGCGAGCTGGAGGACAGCGCCGACCATCTGGTGGTGATCGGGCGCGGTCGGGTCCTCGCGGACACGAGCGTCAGCGAACTGCTCGCCACCGCCTCCGCGGACCGGGTCGCGCTGCGGACCGGCGCCAGGGAGCAGGCGATGACCGTGCTCGCGGCGGCGGGTGCCACGGTGGCCGTCAACGGCCGGGAGACCCTCACCGTCTCCGGCCTGGACGCGGAGCGGATCGTCCAGCTCCTCGCCACGGCCGCCGTGCCCTTCTCCGGGGTCGCGGCGCACCGGGCCACGCTCGAGGAGGCCTACATGGAACTCACCGCCGACGCCGTGGAGTTCGCAGCCGCCCCCGTCGACAAGGAGGGCGCACGATGACCACACAGGCCCCTGCCCCCGTGCCGCCGAGCGCCCCCTACCGCTCCAGCGCCGAACCCGCCGCCCGAGACGGGTTCCCCCAGCTGCTCCGCGCCGAGTGGACCAAGTTCCGTACCGTGCGCCGCTGGTGGTCGACCCTGTTCGCGGCCGTCGTCGTCACCGTTCTCATCTCCCTCTTCTCCGCGTCGAGTTCCACCTTCGCCACAGAACACGCCGGACCGGGACATCCACCTCCCCCTGCCACGGACGCGGCGGGTCTGGCCGTCCGCGACGCCTTCCACTTCGTGCACCGGGACCTCGCGGGCGACGGCTCCCTCACCGCCCGGGTCTCCGGGCTCACCGGGACGCGGCCCCGGCAGGCCCCCGAGTGGGCCAAGGCCGGGATCATCCTCAAGGAGACGACCGACGCCGGTGCGCCCTACGCGGCCCTGATGATGACCGCGGAGCACGGGGTCCGGCTGCAGAGCGGGTTCACCGAGGACACCCCTGGCAGCGACATCCCGGCGAGCGAGGCGCGTTGGCTGCGCCTGGACCGGTCCGGCGCCACGGTCACCGGCTACGAGTCGGCCGACGGCAAGCGGTGGCGCCAGGTCGGCGAGGTGCGCCTCGACAAGGCTCCCCGGACCGTGCGGGCCGGGATGTTCGTGGCCTCGCCCTCCCTCCGCGACCTCCAGCGGAGCTTCGGCGGCGCCTCGGCCGGGGACCGGCCCACCCGGTCCACGGCGACCTTCGACCACGTACGACTGAAGGATTCCCGTGCCGCTTCCGGGTCCTGGAAGAGCGAGGACGTGGGTGAGACCCCGGAGGCCGAGGGCGGGTCGACCCGTGACGGGGCCACCTTCACCGTCACCGGCTCGGGGGACATCGCACCGGGGGCGCAGGAGATGGACCTGGTCGCCGCGGGGCTCAGCGGCACCCAGTTGGGGCTGGTCCTGGTCGCGGCGCTCGCGGTCCTGTTCATCACCGCCGAGTACCGGCGCGGAATGATCCGCACCACGCTCGCCGCCAGCCCGCACCGGCCCCGCGTCCTCGCCGCCAAGGCCCTGGTGATCGGCGCCGTGGTGTTCGTCGCCGGGCTCATCGCCTCGGCCGTGTCCTTCGAGTTCAGCCAGCGGATGCTGCGCGACAACGGCCACCGGCGGCCGTACTTCCCCGAGTGGGCCCTCAGCGACGGCCCCGCCCTGCGCGCCGTCGTCGGCTCCGCGGTGCTCCTCGCCCTGATCGCGGTCCTCGCGCTCGGCCTCGGCGCGCTCCTGCGGCACACCGCCGCCGCGATCACCGCGGTCGTGGTGCTCTTCGCCCTGCCGCTGATCCTCGTCAACGGGCTGCCGCTCGGGCTCTCCCGGTGGCTCCAGGAGGCCACGCCGCTGGCGGGCTTCGCCATCCAGCAGACGACTCCGCGGTACGACCAGGTGGCCGCCGTCTGCTCCCCCAGCGACGGCTGCTACCCGCAGGGGCCGTGGACGGGTCTCCTCACCCTCTTCCTGTACGCCGTCGCCGTACTCGCTCTCGCGATGTGGCGCCTGCGGAAGCGGGACGCGTGAGGATGGCGGCCGGGCGCGGTCGGCCTGGCGGCGGGCACGGTCGTCCCAGCGACGGCGACGGACACGTCGGCCTCGGGCAACGCGCGGAATCCATGACCGCGGCCCTCCACACCGAGTGGACCAAACTCCGCACTCTACCCAGCACTTGGTGGCTCCTGGCCGGTGTCGTCGCCCTCACCGTCGCGGCGAGCGCCGCCACCACCGCCGGGCTCGCCGCCGACGGCTGCGCCGCCGAGGCCTGCCACGAGGACCTCGTCAAGCAGAGCCTCACCGGCGTGTGGCTCGGCCAGGCGGCCGTGGCGGTGCTCGGCGCGCTGGCCCTCAGCGCCGAATACGGCACCGGCACCATCCGCACCTCGCTCACGGCGCTCCCCGCCCGCCTGCGGCTGCTCACCGCCAAGGCGGTCGTGGTGAGCGGCCTCGCCCTGTGCTCCGGCACCCTGGCGGTCCTCGGCGCCCTCGGCGCGGGACGCCTGCTGCTCCCCGACGGCGGCTTCACGAAGGCGCTCGGCTACCCGCCGGCCAGCCTCACCGACGGGCCGACCCTGCGCGCAGCCACCGGCAGCGTCCTCTACTTCGCCCTGGTCGCGCTGCTCGCCCTCGGGATGGCCGCGGCCTTGCGGGACACGGCGGCCGCCGTCACCGCCGCCCTCGGACTCCTCTACGCCTTCCCGCTGTTGGTCGGCATGATCCAGAACGAGACGTGGCACGAGCACCTTGAGCGCCTTTCCCCGGCGTCTGCGGGGCTGGCCGTGCAGACCACCCAGGGCCTGGAACACCTGCCCATCGGCCCCTGGCAGGGGCTCGCCGTCGTGGCCGGGTACGCGGCGGGCGGGCTGGTTCTCGGCGGGGTGCTGCTCAGGGGGAGGGATGCCTGAGCCAGAGGAGGGACGACTGAGTGCCGCCTCCGCGCTCGGGGGCGTTCACATGCGAGTGGGGTCGGTCAACAGCGGCAGAAGTACCCGGAGTTGCGCCCCCGTGGCTGTCGCGACGATCCGCACGGTTCCGCCGTGAGCCTGGGCGATGTCCCGCGCGATGGGCAGGCCAAGGCCCGAGCCGCCCGTGTCCCGGGTGCGGGCGTGGTCGAGGCGGGTGAAGCGGTCGAAGACGGTGGCGTGGTGGTGGGGCGGGATGCCGGGGCCGTCGTCGATGACGTCCAGGGTCGCTTGGCCGGCCCGGGTGGTGAGGGTGACGTCGACCGTGGTGGTGGCGTGCCGGACGGCGTTGTCGACGAGGTTGGCGACCAGGCGGCGCAGGCGGTCGGGGGAACCGTCGACGATGAGGTCGGGGGTCAGGTCGAGACGTACCCGCACGTGCGGGCGGGGGCGTCGGCGGGTGGCTTCCTCCGCGACGAGCTGGGCGAGGTCGACGATCGAGGTGCGCTGCGGTTCGCGGGCGTCGAGGCGGGCCAGCAGGAGGAGGTCGGCGGTGAGGGACTGGAGGCGTTCGACGTCCCCCAGCGCGTCGGCGGCGAGCTGCTTGTCCTCGGGCGTGGCCAGCTCGGGCGCGGCCAGTTCGAGCCGGGTGCGCAGGACGGCCATGGGGCTGCGCAGTTCGTGCGCGGCGTCGGCCACGAACTGGCGGTGCGCGTCGACGGCGCCGCGCAGCCGGTCCAGGGTCGCGTTGACGGTGCGGGCGAGCGCCGCGATCTCGTCCCGGGTGCCGGGTTGCGGGACGCGTTCGTGCAGGTCGCGTGCCGTGATGTCGGCGAGCTTCGCCCTGATCGCGGAGACCGGGCGCAGCACCCGGCCGACGGAGAGCCAGGTGAAGAGCGCCACGAGCGCGAGGAGCGCGGGAACACCGGGGAGCAGGACCTGCTTCAGGGTGGTCATCGCCGCGCGGGCGGGGGCCGTGGACGCGGTCCCGGTCACCGTCACCGGGCCCTCGCTGGTCTCGATCACCTCGTCGACCGTCACCTTGCCCTCCCGCATCTTCGGCATGCTCTCGCCCTCGCCCCTGGAACCGTGCTTCCACGGCTCGGCCCGGTACGTGACACTGCCCTTCGGCTCCCGCTCCGGCGGCGACGCAACCCAACCGGCCTTGGCCCTCGCGTCCTGCGCCGCCACCTGCCGGGTGGACGCGTCGAGGCTGGAGTCGAGCGCCAGGAACAGCGCGAACGAGGCCAGGCACAGGGCGACCGCCACCGCGACCGTGGCCGTCAGCGTCGTCCGCAGGCGTACGCCCATGTCAGGCCTCCAGCCGGTATCCGGCGCCGCGCACGGTGCGCAGCGTGGTTCTGCCGAACGGCTTGTCGATCTTGCGGCGCAGTGCGCTGATGTAGACCTCGACGACGTTGGAGTCGCCGTCGTAGGCGAAGTCCCAGGCCTGGGAAAGCAGTTCGGACTTGGGGACCACTTCGCCGGTGCGCCGGGCCAGGCAGTGCAGGATCGCGAACTCCTTGGGGGTGAGGGCGATCCTTACGTCGCCGCGGGCGCACGTGAGGCGCGCCGGGTCGACGCTGAGGTCGCCCACCGTGAGGACGGTGGGCCGCTGCCGGACGGCGCGGCGGGTCAGGGCGCGGAGCCGGGCGAGCAGCACGACGAAGGAGAAGGGCTTGGTCAGATAGTCGTCGGCGCCGGTGTCGAGGGCCTCCGCCTCGTCGTACTCCCCGTCCTTGGACGTCAGCATCAGGATCGGGGTCCAACCCCCGCTCTGCCGCAGCTCCTTGCAGACCTCGTAGCCGTTCAGCGACGGCAGCATCACGTCGAGCACGATCACGTCGTAGAGCTGCTCGGTCGCGAGCCACAGGCCGTCGCGGCCGTCATGGGCGAGGTCGACGGCGAACCCCTCCTTGGCCAGGCCTACCTTGAGCAGCTCCGCCAACTGGACTTCGTCCTCCACCACGAGTATGCGCACGTTCCCAGGATGCCGTCGGCACATGAGACCAACCTGAAGATCACTTGCGGCTTCTTCAGGTTGGCCTCATGTGCCGCGGGCGAGTCTGTGCGCCGTCCGATCAACCCACCACCGGCAGCCCGCCCCTGGGCCTCCGGTCCACGGAAGGAATCCGACCGTGCGCACATCCCGCATCCTGGCGGCCACCGTCCTCACGGCGGGCCTCGGCCTGTCCGGAGTGGCCACCGCGTCGGCGAGCGGCACCGCCGACTCCACCGACTCGCCGTCCAGGCACGCCGCTTCGGCCGCGAGCCGCGGTCACGGCGCGCCCGTTCACTGCATCACGACCGGCAGCCGGGCGAAGGCCGGGCCGCCGAAGACGGCCGTCAAGATCATCGACGGCAGGTTCCGCGCCGGGGACCCGACCGCGCACGGCATATGGGACGCGCGGGAGAAGGCGCAGGCGAAGGCGCGCGCCAAGTGCGGCAAGCTCCTCCCGCTGCCCGGCCGCGGCGGCAAGGGAGAGCTGATCACCTGCGTCGTCCTCGACGGCAAGGGCGTCGCCCGGCCGGGTGGCAAGCCGGGCAAGTCCACCGTCAAGGTCGAGAAGAAGGGGAAGGTGTACGTCAACGGCGAGCTCGCCCCGAAGGGCAGGCCGAAGGGCGACTGCCTCGCCGAGCCGCCTGCGCTGGGCAAGGGCGGCAAACCCGCCAAGGGCGTGGCCGCGGGCAGCGCCGCCGCCCACGCGGGTGCCGAGCGGGGTCTCGCGACAAGCACGACACGCAGCGAGTGACCCGGCGGGTCCACCCACGTCCGTGACATGGGTGGACCCGCATCTGGGGCATGCCCGGTCCTGCCCTGATCCTGCCCTGACCGCCGCCGGGGGGGGCGGTCAGGACAGGTCTGCGACCGCCGCTCAGCGCGAGCCGACCGCCGCGGGTGGTGGTGTCCAGGTTCTCGTGCAGCGAGGTGAAGCCGATCCCGCGCTCGCGTAGTTCGGCGACCATGTTGATGAGGTCCGGAAGGCTGCTGCCGTAGCGGTCCAGACTCGGGCCGACGAGGGTGTTCCCAGGGTCGAGGAAGGCGTGGCACGCCTTCAGTTCGGGGCGGAGCGCGTCCTTGCCGGACTTCTTGTCCGCGAGGATTTTCCGGCACCCGGCGGCGGCAAGCGCGTCGAGCTGCCGCTCCGGCTTCTGCCCGCTGGTCGAGACTCGGGAGCCGGGTGCGGTTACTGGTGCGCGGCCAGGAACGGCAGGAGGACGTCAGCCATCTCGTCGGGTACCTCTTCTGCGAGGTCGTGGCCGGCGTCGAACACGTGCCCGGTGACGTCGTGGGCCATGAGCCGCATCTGGGACTCGTTGCGGTCGCCGATGAACGCGGATCCACCGAGC
The DNA here is from genome assembly GCF_055594065.1 of Streptomyces sp. NPDC040610. Classification (NCBI taxonomy): domain Bacteria; kingdom Bacillati; phylum Actinomycetota; class Actinomycetes; order Kitasatosporales; family Streptomycetaceae; genus Streptomyces; species Streptomyces sp. NPDC040610. The sequence continues at coordinate 109,498 of NZ_JBVIXA010000002.1, forward strand.
GCCAGGACCGGGATGTCCAGCTTCTTCTGCGCGGCCTGCCGGTTCTGTTCGGCGTCCACGAGCATCGCCCGGTAGACCGAGAGCATCGCGCGGATGCCGCCGGGCATGGAGTAGCAGCGCACGTATTCGTCGACCGCGTCGGGGGTGGCGCTGTCGGGCCGACTGCGCTCGAACTTGATCATGTAGGTGATCAGCTCACGCTCGTGACCGGCGATCAGCATCTCGGGTATGTCCGGCTGGAAGTAGAAGCCCAGATGCCACAGGTGCATGCCGTTGGAGACGTTCTCGGGGGTGAGGGCCGTGTGGTCCTCGAATCCGAACCCGGGGAACAGGGCCTCGGCAAACACGAGAGCCGTGACGTGGTCGCGGTGACGGGCGGCGAGCTGGTAGCCGATCACCGCTCCCCAGTCCTCGCCCACCACGGCGTACGTCTCGTGTCCGAGGTGGTTCATCAGCTCGGCGATGTCGTCGCTCATCGTCGCGGAGTCGTAGCCGTCCGACGGGCGGGCAGAGTCGCCGAGACCGCGAAGGTCCGGCACGACGACGGTGTAGTGGGGCGTCAGCTTCGGGACGAGGTGACGCCAGTGGTAGCTGGTCTTGGGCACGCCGTGCAGGAGCACCACGGCGGGGCCGGACCCGGCGGTGCGGTAGTGCAGGCTCGTTCCGTTGACGGCGGTTCGGCCCGTGCGGACGGGCGTTCCGTCATGGTCGAACATCATGTTCTTCCAACTTCCTGGTGCACTTCGCGATGTGGGTGTCAGTGGGCTCATCCCGTGTCCGAGCGGACACCGGCGACTTTTCTGGATCGCCTGATACAGATTCCGGGCATGAAAAAGTCAGTCGAGGGCGCCCAGCGCGACCTCCACAAGGGGTTCGAGGGCGCGGGCGTCTGGCGTGATCTTCGAGGAGACCAGCAGTCCGTTGAGGAAGGTGACGAGGAAAGAGGCGAGGGTGTGCGGGTCGTGCCGCTTCGCGATCTCGCCCCGCTCCGCCGCGACCCGCAGCACTTCGGCGAGCGCGTCCCGGCTGACGTCCTGCATGTCGCGCACGGTACGCCTGGTCGCCGCATCCTCCGGCAGGCGCTCGCAGGCGGCGTTGACCACCAGGCACCCCCGGCCGTCGTCTTCCACGGCGATCCGGACCCGCTCGACCAGCATGGTGCGGATCGCCGACCGGGCGTCCGTCCCCTCCTCCAGGCTGCGCAGGGCGGCCGCCGCGAGGGTGGTGCGGTAGTGCTCCAGGGCCGCCCGATACAGGCCGCCCTTGTCGCCGAACGCGGCATACAAGGACCCCTGCCCGATCCCCAGGTGCCTGGTCAGGTCGCGCACTGAGGTGGCCTCGTAGCCGCGCGTCCAGAACAGCTCCATCGCACGGCTCACCGCCGCCTCGGTGTCGAACTCCCGGGTCCTTGCCATGACCCCACCGTAACCTATCTGGATCGATCGCTCCAGAAAAGGGTCGATGACCGGGGCCAAGCCGATGTTGCAGCTCTGCGCCACCAGCAGGGAGACAAGCGGCCCGTCCATGCGGGTGCGCCGGTCGGAAACGTGGCCGATGAAGTCGAGGAATCCGGTCCAGGAGTGGACCTCGAACAGCAGGTCCGGCAGGGCGATCCTCGGGAGCATCGCGCCCATGGCGGCCTCAACCAGGTCAGCGACTCCGGCTCGCCCACCGCGCCCACCTTGTCCACGCTCAGCCGGGCCCGGCCGCCGCCCTCAGGGACGACTACCTCCACCTTCGCGTCGGCACCGGCCTCCTCCAACCGGTCGGCCATCTGCCGCTGGGCCAGATGCTCGCCGGTGTCCTCGCTCAGGGACAGACCCGCCGGCACGTCCGGGCGCATCGCCTCCCGCCGAGGCCCGTCCAGCAGCCTCGCCCGCGGATCGGCCCACCGGTTCGACGGAGCGGCGAACACACCACGCCGGTTCAGCGCGCGGTGCGGCTGCTCCAACACGCACACCACGTACGCGTCCCGGTCGACCGCCCCCTGCGGCAGCTTGCCGTTGGAGAACGCCGCCCCGCGCCACATCGCCGGCACCAGCTCGGCGTCGATCGGGGCCGCTCCCGCGACGACGACGTACGGTCCCGAGCGCACCGCCCGGGAGAAGCCGATCTGCGGCTCCAACGGCGATCCTGAGCTGACGGTCCGACGCACGTGTTCCATCGCGTCATGCTGCTCAGACCCGCGACGGACAGCCGGGGGCGGTGCGTCCGGCGGTCACCGCGTGGAAGGAGGGCGCGTTCCGCAGAATTCGGCGAGGAGTACGTACGCGGCCGCATCGGTGTCGCCCGCCCAGTCGGTGTTGAAGTTGACCACCAGGCGCCGGCGGCCGTCGCGGGTGGTGTACGCCATGGACTGAGAGCCGGGCAGGAAGCCGGTGTGTCCCCAGACCACCTTGCCACAGGGCAGCTTGGCCCGGAAGATTCCCAGGCCGTCGTCCTGGCCGTCGCCGAAGTCGGGTGAGGGGACGGTGGTCGTCATCTTCTCGAGCTGGGCCTCGGGGAGCAGTTCTCCGCGCATCAGGGCGGTGAGGAAGCGGTCGAGGTCGCCGGTGCTGGAGATGATCTCACCGGCCGCCCAGCCCCAGGACGGGTTGAACTCGGTGATGTCGTGGACGGTGTGCTGCGGGTCGTCGGGAAACTTGGTGTACATCCGCCCGCTCGGCGCGGGAATCCGGACGCCGGTGCCGGGCAGGCTGGTGGCGTGCAGCCCGAGCGGCTCGAAGATCCGCCGCTCGGCCTCGGCGGCGTAGCTGCGGCCCGTCGCCCGTTCGACGACCATCGCGGCGATGACGTACTCGGTGGTGGTGTAGTTCCAGCCGGATCCGGGCGCGAACTTGGGCTTGTGGCGCATGGCGAGCGCCACGAGCTGTTCGGGCTGCCAGGTGTCGTAGCGGTGGGACAGGAAGACCTTGCCGCCGAGGTGCAGGCCGGGGTCCTCGGTGTAGTCGTAGATGCCGCTGGTGTGGTTGAGGAGCTGGCGGAGGCTGACCTTGCGGCCGTCGTGGCCGTGGCCGCGGACCAGTCCCGGCAGCCACTTGTCCACGGAGTCCGACATGCTCAGCCTGCCCTCGGCCTCCAGTTGGAGAAGGACCGTGGCGATGAACACCTTGGAGATGCTGCCCGCCCGGAACCGGTCGGCCGGCAGCGGCGGGCGCCCCGTGCGGAGGTCGGCGACCCCCGCACCGCCGCGCCAGGCGCCGTGGGCGTCGTGCGCCCGCACCAGCACGCCGGGGACTCCCTCCCGTACCGCGGCGTCCATGGCGGCGCGGGTCGCCCCATGTCCCCGGTCCTGCGCGGCGGTTGCCCCGGCCGCCGTGGACGGGGTGCTCAGCCCGGCCGCGGCGACCGTCGCGGCCGCCGCGACCAGGGTGGTCAGTGTGGTCCGTACCGTACGCAGCGTCATGCGAACCTCCCTCTCACCGGCAGGGACCCATGCTGCACGGGAAACGGTTGGCTCCCGGGCAGGGCGCGAGGAAGGCAACCCGTTCGGATCGGGGCCGCCCGCCGCCTCTCCGCGCGCCTCCGCGCCCCTGGCCCGCGGTGCGGGGCGCCGGTTGCCCCGCGCTCCCACTGGGGCTGTCCCCCGCCACCGCACTGAGGACAGCACCTCGACGCGTCAGGGGGAAAGCCGGATGGGCCGATCCCCACTCCGCTGGTGGGATGGTCGCCGACCCCACCGGCTCGGGACGCGGCAGCGGCGGGGCACAGCCCGAGTGGTCCCTGAGGACACACGCAACTTGAACAGAGAGGGGACCACCATGCACGCGTCACGAAGGCGTCGGCGCGGACTGCTCGTCCTGACCGGCTCGATCGCCGTCCTCGTCGCCGCGTCGGCCGGGCCGACGGCGGTGGCGAAGCCGCAGCGGGCCGATCCGCTCCAGGAGCGGGTGAACGCGATCCGTGACAGCGGGGCCGTCGGCGTGTTCGCCGAGACAGCGGCTCCGGGCACACGCGACACGGCGCGCGCCGGGACGGCCGAGAGGGGCACCACGAAGCCGATGCCCCGGCACGGCAGGTTCCGCATCGGCAGCGCCACCAAGACCTTCACCGCCACCGTCGTGCTGCAACTCGTCGGCGAGGGGCGCCTGTCCCTGGACGACACCGTCGAGAAGTGGCTGCCTGGACTGGTCCAGGGCAACGGCTACGACGGCGGCGCCATCACCGTGCGGCAGTTGTTGCGACACACCAGCGGCATCCAGGACACCCTGCCCTGGATTCCCGCGCTGAACAGCGCGAAGGGGTACCGGGCCGAGCGGTTCCGCACATACACGCCCGAGGAGCTTGTGGGGCTCGCGATGCGGAAGCCGCCCGCGTTCCGGCCGGACAGGGGCTGGTCGTACTCCAACACCAACTACGTTCTCGCCGCGATGATCATCCGCAAGGTCACGGGCCGGAGTTGGGCACGGGAGGTGAACGCCCGGATCATCCGGCCGCTGGGCCTGAAGGGCACCAGCGCACCCGGCGGATTCCCGTTCATCCGGGGCCCGCACGCCCGGGCCTACGCCTCCTTCCGCACCGGCACCGGCGTCGACGTCACGACCCTCGATCCGAGCATGGCCGTCGGCTCCGGCTCGATCATCAGCACCACGCGCGACCTGACGCGGTTCTCCAGGGCCCTGCTCCGCGGCCGGCTGCTGGATCCGGCGCAGCTGGACCAGATGACGGCCACCGTGTCCGCGCCCGAACTCGGCGTGAAGTACGGACTCGGCCTGGGCGAGCTCCCGTTGTCCTGCGGCGGCAGCTACTTCGGGCACCCGGGCGAACTGCTCGGCTACCACACCTGGAGCGGTGTCACCCGGGACGGCTCCCGTACCGCCGTGGTGTACGTCAACAGCGATGGCGGCAAGGACACCCAGAAGGCCATGCGCACGCTCGTGGACAAGGAGCTGTGCCGGACGCGTTCATAGATGCCTGGATCTTTCGTAGATGCCTGGATCCTCGGGCCTTGCCTCCTACTTCCAGGGGTCGGTGAACGCCCGGCCCGGCACCGGCTTGGCGATGAGCGCCGCTGCGGTGAAGAAGTTGACCTGGCCGATCGCGAACATCAAGGTGGCGAGCGCCTTGGGCTCGTAGTGCCCGGCGACCTCGGCGTACAGCGCGTCGGGGACCCGCTCACCGCCGGAGGACGGCTGAAGTACGGCCTCGACGAGGGCCAGCGCGGCCCGCTCGGCGGCGGTGAAGTACGGCGAGTCCTGCCAGGACGCCACCGAGGTGATCCGCTCCTCCGACTGCCCGGCCGCGCGCAGGAATCCGGTGTGCAGCACCGTCAGATAGGTACTGCCGACGATCTGTCCGGCCCGCAGGTGGACCAGGCTGATGGTGGGGCGCGGCACCGAGCCGTTGCCGACGACCTTGAACAGGGCCGCCGCCACCTCCGCGACCTCCGGAACGAGCTGCGCGGGGTCCTCCGCCATGCGCGGGGCGAGCGGGATCTCAGCGGTGATCGAACGTGTTGCCATGGTCTTCTCCCTCGGTGTCAGTCAGCCTGTCGTGCGTCGTTCTCACTCAGCTGACGAATCCCGGCGGGGAAGTGTGACCGGTCGGCGGCAGAAAGACCCGGGAGGATTCAGGGGCTCTTCGGATAGAACTCCACGGCTTCCGGGATGACGGCGACGAGGTGTTCCTGCCAGCAGTCCGTCTTCCGCGTGGCGACCTCGGCGCCACAGCCGGCGCACACGAGGTTGGGGCCGTCGAGGCCGTCGGGTTCGCAGCAGCCGTTCTGCCGCCCGGGACCGCGGTGCCGGCGCGTACCCGGGGCACCGTCGGGGTGCAGGGTGATCGCCCCCGTCTCAGGGTTGATCGCGTAGGTCCCCTGCTGCAACAGGGGCAGGCCCAGGCGCTCCCCCGTGAACTTCTCCGGGGTGGGCGGGAAGGGGACTTGGCTGAGTATGTCGGTCAGGAGCTCGCCGCAGTTCACGCAGGTGATGATGGACACCGGAGAATTTTCCCGCGCTCGGGCCGCGCCCGCCCAGGCTCTGGCGGCTACGGCTGAGTGCCCGTTGCCACAAGTGGGTCCCGGCGGCAACAACTGGGTCTCAGGGGTCTCCGTCCCGGCTCCCGCAGTTACGAGCGCTGCGGCGCCGGTGCGCGTTCGGGCGTGGCAGCGGCAGCGGGTACGAGGGCGGGGACGACGACCGGCGCCGCGGCCCCCCTGCGTCCCGCCAGGCGGCAGCCGAGGCAGTCGGGGTGGCCGCGGCGCGCCGCCGTGTCGCGGACCCGCCAGGGCTGCTGCGCGACCGGCCGCGGCCCCGTGGGCTTGCCCCACCCGGCGAGATGGAGGAACCAGGTGGCCAGCGCGGCGAGGACGACGACGGCGCCGCCCGCCACCAGTACCCCGGTCGAGTCCGCGGCGAGCCCCACCCCCGCCACCGCGCCGCCGAGCACGGCCGTGCAGGTGCCCGTCCAGCCCGCGAGCGTGTGACCCATGTCGTGGTCTCCGTGCATGCTCATGGCCGTCTCCTCGGGAAATGGGATGCTGTGACGGGTGATCGGGACTCACCCGCGCGAATATGTCTTATCTCGCGAGATAATTTACTTAGATGCTAAGGGGATCTGTGGTGCAGGGCAAGACGCGCCCGGCGGCGACGGCCGACCAGGCGCTGTACGCGATGGACCGGATGATCGCCACGGCCCAGTTCGGGCAGCAGGACATCGCCCGACGCATGGGCCTCAACGTCACGGACCTGACCTGTCTCGGCTTCCTCATCGAGGCGGCCAACGCCGGTGAGTCCCTGGTGGCGGGCGACCTCGCCGGGCGGGCCCGGCTGACCACCGGGGCGGTGACCGGTGTCCTCAACCGCCTGGAGAAGGCCGGTTACGTACGGCGCGAGGCCGACCCGAAGGACCGCCGACGCGTCCACGTGACCATGGAGGAGGCCGCCCAGAGCCGCGTCATGGAGGTCTACGGCCCCTTCTACGAGCGCCTGGGCCTGCTGTTCGCCGACTACGGCCCGGACGAGATCGCCGTACTCGCGGACTGGTTCACCCGCGCCAAGGCGCTGCTCCAGGACTCGCTGGACGAGATCCGTCAGGACGGCGACGCCGAACCGGCCGAGGGCGAGGACTGAGGACCCCGGCACGCACCGGAGCACGGAAGCCCACACCCAGGACGGCCCCCGCCCAGGTCGGTCAGTCCTTGCGGCCGCTCAGATAGCCGTCGACGACCCGCATCGCCTTCTCCGTGCCGCCCCTGCGGTACAGCCAGTGTCCGACGACGTCCATCGTGAACAGAGACGCCTTCGGGTACACGGCCGCCATGCGCCGCGCGCCCGCCAGCGGGGTCGCCATGTCGTGGGTGGCATTGACCACGAGGACGGGCGGGTGGCCGCCCGGCGCCCGGGCCGGGCGGGGTTTGGGCGGCATGGTCCAGCCCTGGCAGCTGAGGACGGCGTTCAGGGCCTGGGCGTTGTGGCGGACGTGGGGAGCGGCCTTCGCCACCCGCGCGCGGAGAGCCCGGTAGTGCGCGTAGTCGCGGATCCGGAAGTCGTGGTCCCGGCACATCACGAGCCGTGCGTACGGGTCGGCGCCGCCGCCGTCGGCCCGGTCGATCCTGCCCTTCCCGGTGTGCAGCGCGGCCAGTTGCCGCGCCGTCCGCGCCGGGAACCATCCCCTGAGCCCGGCGTTGAGGAAGTCGGACAGCTGATCGGCGTCCATCCTGGCCCGCGTCGGTCCGTCGGGGCCCGGGACGCGGAGTGTGCCCGCGTCGGCGCGGGCGAACAGCTTGTCCACGACGTCTGTCAGGTCCTGCCCCTTCAGCGCGCAGGAGGCGCTCTTCGCGCACCAGTCCGCGAGCCGCTTCAGAGTCCGTTCGACGGAGACGCTGCCCGTCCTGAGGTACTGCTCGGCGGTCGGCCGGTTCGGGTCCATCGCGCTGTCGAGGGCCAGCGCGCGAAGCCTGTCCGGGAAGAGGCGCGCGTAGCGCTCGCCGATGAACGTGCCGTAGGAGTGGCCGAGGAAGCTGATGCGGCGTTCGCCGAGGGCGGCGCGGATGGCGTCCATGTCGCGGGCGACGCTCTCACTGTCCATGTGTGCGGCGAGCGGGCCCGTCAGCTCGCGGCAGCTGTCCGCGAACCGACCGTTCAGGGTGCGCAGGCGCGCGAACTCGGCCGCGTCGCGCGGGCGGGCCGGGATCGCGTCGAGTATCGACTCGTCGCAGCGGGCGCCCCGGCTCCGGCCGATGCCGCGCTTCGGGTCGGTGGCCGGGTGGCGGGCGACGAAGATGCCCGTCCTGGGCCCGTCGGGCTTCGACCAGTCCACCGGAACCTCGACCGTCGCGCACCGCGCCTTGGGACCGGGGGCGGGCTCGGGCGGTTCGGCCTTCGGGCGGTCAGGGCGGTCGAGGCGGCCAGGGCCCGGAGTACGGTCCCGGTTCCGGTCGCGTTCAGGGTCGTGCGCATGCTGCTGTTCATGCGCGTCACTGTTGCGCTCGTGCGTGATGGTGCCTCTATCGGCCCATGATGGATACGTAACAGCCTGACGGGGCACGGGAGATGACGCTCCCTCACCCGTCCGCGCGCCCGGGCCGGAGACGTGCGCCGCCTCGGGCGCGACGGCGGGTCCGGCGCCCGCTACCGGGAAGCGCCGAGCCAGTCCTCGTAGCGAGTGGTGGCCAGGCGGGCGCCGGGACGCGGGACCAGGACGTCGCCCTCGACGGCGGCGAACATGCCCGCCTTGTCGTCGGTGACGACGGTGCGCGGGTCCTTCCGGTGCTCCAGCGTGAGGCGGCCGAGGTCGTCCAGGGAGAAGGCGTCGGGGCCCGCGACGTCGAGCGTGCCGTTGAGGGGCGGGGCGGTGGCGACGTCGGCGAGGGCGGCGACCACGTCGGCCGTGGCGATGGGCCGGACCGGGGTGGCGGGCAGCCGGACGGTCTCGTCGTCGGAGGTCCAGGACATGACCGCGTCCATGAACTCGAAGAACTGGGTGGCGCGCACGATCGAGTAGGGCGTGGGCCCGCCGCGCAGCAGCTCCTCCTGGAGGGTCTTCGCGCGGTAGTAGTCCAGCTGCGGCACCTGGTCGACGCCGACGATGGAGAGGATGACCTGGTGGGTCACGCCCGCGCGCTCCCCCGCGGCCAGCAGGTTCTCCATGGTGGTGCGGAAGAACGCCGGGGATGCCTCGTCGAACGTGGGCGAGTTCGACACGTTCACGACCGTGTCCGCGCCGTCCAGCGCCTCGTCGAGCCCCGCGCCGGTGAGCAGGTCGAGCCCGGTCGACAGGGACGAGGCGACCACCTCGTGCCCGGCCTCGCGGAGCCTGGAGACCAGCTGGGAACCGATGAGGCCGGTGCCGCCGATGACGGTGATCTTCATGATCCTGCCCTTTCGTGAACCGAGCGCCACAGCCGTGTCACACGACGCAGTTAACTCGGATATTCGATGTCCGAGATAATACTCGGATACCCTGTGTCCGAGTCAAGCGAGCGAGCGCGTCACACGGGGAGAGCACATGAAGATGTCCGGCGGCGTGGAGTGGGCGGTGCACTGCTGTGTGGTGCTGACCGCGGCGAGCGAGCCGGTACCGGCCGCCCGCCTTGCGCAGCTGCACGACGTCTCCCCCAGCTACCTGGCCAAGCAGATGCAGGCCCTGTCCCGCGCGGGCCTCGTCGAGTCCGTCCAGGGCAAGACCGGTGGATACGTACTGACCAGGCCCGCCGCCGAGATCACGGTCCTGGACGTGGTCCAGGCGGTCGACGGGGCGGGCCCGGCGTTCGTGTGCACCGAGATCCGCCAGCGGGGCCCGTTCGGGACCCCGCCCGAGGAGTGCACGAAGGCGTGCCCCGTGGCGCGCACCATGGCCGCCGCCGAAGCGGCCTGGCGGGCGTCCCTGGGAGGCGTCTCCATCGCCGACCTCGTCGGCACCGTGGAGCAGGACAGCGGACCCGAGGCCCTGCCCACGATCGGCGTGTGGCTCAACACGGCGAACAGCTCCGGCGGCTGAGCGACCACACCCACGGCCACCTCCACAACCACAGTCGCTTCAGGTCTGCGGCGCGTCCGGTGGCCGGTCCTCGTCGGTGACGGGTGCGGCGCGGTCGTCGATGACGATGTGGACGGGTTCGGCGCCGGGGTGCGGTGAAGCGGTCAGGGAGCGCACGGTGCCCGCGACGCGCTCATACAGGTGGCGGGCGATGGCCGCGGTGCCGGGGTCGACGCCTGGGGCGCGCTCGACACCGCGCAGGCTCGTGAGGGCCGCGACCAGGCTGAGGCCGGAGACGTCGACGTCGACCGTGCCGTGGTCCTCCGTGACGGCGCCGGGGATGTGGAAGTGCCGGTCCTGCCCGGCGTGTTCGACGAGGAAGGCCCAGGTGTCGCGGTGCACCGTGAGCCGCGCGGCGGAGATGCCTGCGGCCCGGCTGAGCAGGTCGAGGTGGTCGCCGTCGGGTTCTTCGTGACGCACGTGCTCTCCCTCCCGGCGTCCGGCCTCTTCGACCCCGGACGGCGGTTCCTCCTGGGCGGGCGGTGACCCTTCGGGTCCCGGCCGCCCGCGGCCGATGTCGTTGAGCGCGGCACGGATGGCGACCAGTTCCGTACCGAGGGTCGCGAGCGGGTCGCGGAGGGTGTCGTGGCCGCGGTTCAGTCCCTCGCGGACGACGGCCCGGATCTCGGCGAGGCCGGTGGTGATGGCCGCGTTGGCGTCCCGACGGGCCTGGTCGACGGCGTGCCGCTGGTCGTCGACCTGCTGCCGCAGTTCGGCGAGGTCGACGTGGATCCGGTTGAGGTGTTCGGTGATGTCGGGTCGCTTGTCGAAGATCGTCATATGCCCCCCTGCCTGGCGGAAACGGCCAGCGTGGCGAGAGGGCGACCTGTCGACAAGCGCGCGAACCGGACACGCGGGACGCGGAATCCGGCGGCACCCGAGGGCCCCGCCGACCCCGCATCCGTACAACTGCCGTGAGCCAAGCCTTTGTTGGCCGTGGGGCCGCTGTTCGCGCAGAGGTTCAGCGCTGTACCGTCTGGCACGACCCACAGCAGCAAGGAACGGAGCCCCGCATGCCCAGCCCCCTGGATCGAGTCGACACCTCAACCGCGCACTCCGCCCGGGTGTACGACTACATCCTGGGCGGCAAGGACCACTACGTCGTGGACATCGAGGCGGGCGACGCGATGTGCAGGCACTGGCCGTCGCTGCCGGTGCACATGCGGGAGAACCGCCGGTTCATGCACCGCGCCGGGCACTTCCTGGCGCGGGAGAAGGGCATCCGGCAGTTCCTGGACATCGGGACCGGGCTGCCCACCGCCCCGAACCTGCACGAGGTGGTGCAGGAGGTGGCCCCGGAGTCGCACGTGGTCTACGTGGACAACGACCCCATCGTCCTCACCCACGCCCGCGCCCTGCTGCAGAGCTCCCCCGAGGGCGCGACCGCGTACGTCGACGCCGACATGCACGACCCCGACGCCATCCTCGACAGCCCGGAACTGCGCGCGCTCATCGACCTGAACCAGCCGGTCGCCCTGATGGTCATCGGCATGCTGCACTTCATCCTGCCGCCCGACGACGAGCAGTTGGTGCGGCGCCTGCTCGACCCGCTCCCCTCCGGCAGCTATCTCGCGATGACCATCGGCACCGCCGACTTCGCGCCCGAGGAGGTCGGCCGGGTCGCCGAGGAGTACGCCCGGCAGAACATGCCCATGGTGCTCCGCGACCTGCCGACCACCACCGCGTTCTTCGACGGGCTCGACCTGGTCGGGCCCGGAGTGACCCAGGTCCACAAGTGGCGTCCTGGCAGCGGGCAGCGGGACGTCCGCGACCGGGACATCGCCATGTACGGGGCGGTGGCGCGCAAGCCCTGAGACCGCGCCGCACCCCTCTCCCCGCACTCTCGGCGCCACACGGAGCCGAGACCCCCCACAAGTGAAGGGACAGCAATGGTGCACTACATACGGCTAGGAATAGCCGGCACCGCCGCAGCGGTCGCCCTGACCCTGGCGCCCGCCGCGAACGCCTTGTCCGCGCCCGAACCGGCCGCAGCGAAGAAGGCATCGGCCGTCGTGACGCTCCGCTACGACGACAGCCGCGCCGCGGGCTGGGAGGCGGCCATCGCGGCCGGAGTCGCCTCGTGGAACGCGAACGTCGACAACGTCAAGCTCGTCGAGGCCGCGCCCGGCACCCGGGCCGAGATCCAGATCGTGGCCACCAGCGGCTGGCCGCAGGCCACCCTCGGCCCGGTCCGCCCCGGCGGCAGGGCCCAGGTCCAGCTCGGCCAGCAGGCGGTCACGGACGGCCACGACAAGACCCGTATCGCCGCCCACGAGCTCGGCCACAACCTGGGCCTGCCGGACACCAAGCCCGGCCCGTGCTCCCAGCTGATGTCGGGCTCAAGCGCCGGTACCAGCTGCAAGAACGCGGTCCCCGACGCGCGCGAGCAGGCCCGCGTCGAGGCCGCCTACCGCACTGGCGCCGCATCGCACGTCCCGACCGACGGCCGCACCCTGGTCGACGCGCGGTAGCCAACTCCCGCCAGGGCGAAGGCCCCTGGGGCACAGCACGGCCACAGCGCCACGGTGGCTGACCGCGCGCACGCGCGGTCAGGCACCTCGCCGTCGGCCCGGCGAATCGCTACGGCGCCATCTCGTACGCCCCGGCCAGCGCCTCCACGCGCTCCCAGACCCGCGCCGAGCGGGCCTCGTCGACGACCGGGCGGCGGACCGCGCCGAGGGCCCAGTCCTGCTGCGCCTCGGTCGCGGAGTCCTTGCCGTGCAGCTCGACGGCGTACGCGGAGAAGTCCCGCACGAGCACGGCGAACAGCTCGTCGAGGACGTCCTGCTCCAGGCCGGTCAGGCGGGCCTGCTCCAGGATCAGCTGGCCGTGCACGACGAGCGCGAAGAGCTGGCCGATGGCGAGCAGCAGGTCGAGGTCGCGGCTCTGCTTCTCGTCGGGCGCCGCGGTGGTGACGAACTCGCAGAGCGCGTCGGCCTGTTCGCGGAAACGGGCGACGTTCGGCACCTCGGCGTACGCGTCGTAGGCGGTGCGCCAGTCGTGGAAGCGGATCGCGCCGAGGCCGCGGGCGGGGCCTTGCCGGAAGAGGAAGTCGTCGTCGGTCGCGTCCAGGCGGGTGGGCACGGGCGCGTACTCGGCCGGGTTCAGGAGGTGGTTGCCCATGAACTTCAGGATCAGGGCGAGGTTGACGTGGACCGTGCCCTCCAGCTTCGGAAGGCCGCGGATCTCGGTGGCCGCCTGGGCGAAGTAGGTGTCCTTCTCGAAGCCCTTGGCCGCGATGACGTCCCACATCAGGTCGATGACCTTCTCGCCCTCGGTGGTCACCTTCATCTTCGTCATGGGGTTGAAGAGGAGGTAGCGGCGGTCCTCGGGACCCGCGGAGCGGAAGTAGTCCACGGCGCGGTCGCTGAACAGCTTCATGCCGACGAGGCGGACGTAGGCGTCGGTCAACTCCCGGCGCACGTGCGGGAAGGCGGTGACGGGGCGGCCGTAGAGGATGCGGCCCGTGGCGTGGGTGACGGCCTCGTACATCGCGTGCTCGCAGATGCCGATCGCGCCGGTGCAGAGGTTGAACTTGCCGACGTTGACGGTGTTGAGCGCGGCGTCGAAGGCGGCACGGCCCGTGTGCAGGACGTCGGCGGCGGCCACCGGGTAGTTCTCCAGGCGGAACTCGCTGACGTACTTCGAGGAGTCGACGACGTTCTTGACCAGGTGGTACGCCTCGTGGCGGCTGTCGGCGGCGAAGAAGACATAGCCGTCGGGGCCCTCGACGTCGGTACGGCGGCCGAAGACCGAGACGAGGCCCGCGGCGTTGCCGTTGCCGATGTAGTACTTGGAGCCGGTGGCGCGGAACCCACCGGCACCGTCAGCGTCCGGCTCCAAGAGCATGTCGGTGGAGTAGATGTCGGCGCCGTGCGACTTCTCCGACAGGCCGAAGGCGAACACCTCGCCCTGGGTGAGGAGTTCGGCCGCGCGGGCGCGGGCGGCGGCGTTGTCGCTCTGCCAGACCGGGCCGAGGCCGAGGATGGTGACCTGCCAGGCGTACCAGTAGTCGAGGCCGTAGAAGCCGAAGATCTCGTTCAGGGCCGCGATGCGGGCGGTGTCCCAGCGCTTGTCGCCGTGCCCCTCCTGGGCGTCGGCAGCCGGGGTGAGGAAGGTCGCGAACAGCCCTTCCTTCGCGGAGAACGCGAGGAAGTCCGCGAGCCAGGCACGGGAGCGGTAGTCCTCGATCAGCTTGCGCTTGCCACGCGCCTCGAACCAGTCGACGGTCGCGCGCAGCAGCCTGCGCGTCTCGGGGTCGAAGTGGGTCGGGTCGTACGTGCGCGGGTTGAACAGCAGCTGGTCGGCCATGGCAATTCGCCTTTCCGGCTCGGGAGTTGAGGAAGGGAGAGCTTCGGGGAACGGACGGCTCCGGGCCCGGTTCAGCGCTCGGGGCCGAGCCGTCGGAGGGTGGCGATCACGTCGTCGAGCCAGGCGAGCGTCATGCGTTCGTAGGCGATGCCGCCGCGCAGCACGACGTGCTGGAGCTCCTGACCGGCGTCGGGCGTCCCGGGGGCCTCGGGTCCGGTGAAGTCGCGCCGCTCCCCCGCGAGATAGTGCGCGAGCCGGTCGGTGTGCGCCTGGCGGTGACGTTCCACCTCGTCGATCAGGGCGACCGGGTCGTCGAAGGCGGCGCCGCGGATCTTCACGGCGAGCTCGTGCCGGACGCTCTCCGGTTCGATCGGCTCGTGCAGCCACCGGGAGAGCGCGCTCCGCCCGGGCGCGGCGACGGAGTACTCCTTCTTGTCCGGCCGGTCCGGTTGCGCCACCTCACGGACGTCGACCCAGCCGTCGTTCTCCATGCGCTTGAGGACGCGGTAGATCTGCTGGTGGGTCGCGGCCCAGAAGTAGCCGATGGACCGGTCGAAGCGCCGGGCCAGCTCATATCCGGAGCCCGGCTTCTCAAGGAGGGAGACGAGAATCGCGTGCTCGAGCGCCATGCCCGAATCCTTCTATGCAACTCGTTGCATAGACAAGTGGCACTGCCCAGGTGAGACACGGCTCACCTGGGCAGTGCGATGTCCTGCGGTGCCGGGTCAGAGCACGGTCACGTACCCGGGGGCCGGGAGGCGGGTCGCCATCGTGGGCTCGTGGATGTCGGCCAGCGCCACGAAGAGCAGCGCGACAGCGAGCGCGCCCGGGTCCGGTACGCCGAGCGCGTGATCGCCGACGTAGCTCGCGCGGCCGCGCCGGGGGCGCAGCGACGCGGTGGAGAGGGCGCCCCGGATCGCGGCCTGCGCGGCGGTGGTGAGCGGGGCCTCCGCGCTCTCGGAACCGTCGGCGGGCTCGCCCCCGGCCGCGGCGGCCAGCGACTCGGCGGCGGGCGCCAGCGCGTCGACGATCGTGCAGTCGCCCACCCGCGCCCCGCCCACGCGGTGGATCGCGGCCTGCGCGCCCGCCGTGGCCTCGGCGAGGGCCGCGACGGAAGGCGCCTGTCCCGTGCCGGGCTCGGCGGCCGCCAGGTGCTGGAAGAGCAGGCCGAACAGCGGGCCGCTGGTGCCGCCGACGTCGTTGAGGAACGCCTCGGCGAGCGCGGCCACGCCGTCGGCTCCCGTCTCGTCGGCGAGCTTCACGGCGCGCCGGACGCCGCCGGAGAGGTTGTCGCCGAAGTCGCCGTCGCCGACGAGCTGGTCGAGCTTGGTCAGGTTGTCGCGGACCTGGGCCACGATGTCCGCGTAGCGGTCGAGCACCACGCGGCTGCCGGTGGCGAGTGCGGGCGCGGCGGCCGGGGTGGCGGAGGCGGGGCGCTCCGGGGCGCGGTCCCCCGCCGTGGCGGGGCCCTCGGCGTTCATGGGCCGGGGCAGGACGAGCGGCGTCTCGGCGGGTGCCGTCCACAGGTCGGCCCAGCCCTCGTCGAGGCGGGTGAGGGTGAGCGAGAACCCGGACATGTCCAGGGCGGAGGTGTACGTCCCGGCGACGGTCAGCACGGGGCGCAGGCCGCGCTCGGCGAGCCGCTCGGTCAGCAGGACGCTGATGGCGTGCAGTTCGAGGTCGGTGGTGGCGCCGAGGCCGTTGACCAGGGCAAGGACTTCGTCGGGGCCCGGCGGCAGCGCGTCGAGCAGGTCGTCGGCCATGCGTCGGACGAGGTCGCGGACCGGGGGCCTGGCGATGGTGCGGGTGCCGCGCTCGCCGTGGATGCCGACGCCGTAGTCGAGGACTCCGGCGTCCAGGGTGAAGGCGGGGGCCGACGTCGTGGGCGAGGTCTGGGCGCGGGCCGCGACGGCGATGCTGCGGGACTGGGCCACGACGCGGGTGCCGAGCTCCTGGAGTTCCGCCAGGGAGGCGCCCCGGTCGGCGGCGGCGCCGAGCAGCTTCTCCACGACCACCGTCGCGGCGGTGCCCCGCCGGCCCGTGGCGCTGTCGGCGGCGTCGGTGGCCAGGTCGTCGTCGACGAGAACGGTCGCGACGGGGATGCCGTCGTGCCGCAGGCGCTCGGCCGCGATCTGGAAGTTGATCACGTCGCCCGTGTAGTTCTTGACGACCAGGAGCACGCCCTCGCTCTTGGCGGCGGCGACGCCGGCCTCGTAGATCTGCCGGTTGTGCGGGGAGGCGAACACCTCACCGGGACACACCGCGTCCAGGCCGCCTCGCCCGAGCAGCCCGGTGTGCAGCGGCTCGTGCCCCGAGCCGCCGCCGGACACCAGGGCGACCCGCCGGTCGGGGTGCGGGTCGCGCGCCCGCAGGAACAGCGGCGCGGCGTTGACCTCGACCTTGTCGGGGTGGACGAGGGCGAGACCGCGCGCGGCGGTCAGGACGGGGTCGGTTTCCGGCAGGAAGTAGGTCATCGGTCGTATCTCCGTAGGTCAGGGCGCGGGGTCGGGGGCGGAGCGTCGTTGGCGCCGCCGGCCGTGCCGACCGGGCCCACCCTGGACGTCGTACCGCGCCCAAGATCGGAACGCTGGCGTTCCGGAACCGGGAGGTTCCGGTGCGGGCGTCCGGCATGCGATCCTGCCACCTGCGCCGCAAGGCCGCGAATCGGACTTCGACACCGAGAAACCCCTGATCAGCCCAGTCATCTTTGCGAGGTCTTTACCCGTGACGAACGCGCGACGCGAGGACCTCGGCCGCATGCTCCGCACCTGGCGCATGGCCCGCGACCCCGCGCGGGTGCCCGGCATCGCCCCCGCGCGCGGCCATCGCAGCTACCTCACCCAGCTCGACATCGCGCTGCTGCTCGGCGTCTCCGAGCGCTGGTACCGGGCGCTGGAGAAGGGCGAGGACCGGCGGTACGGCCGCGAGATGATCGCCGGGATCGCCCGGATCCTGGAGCTGTCCCCGCGCCAGACGGCCGCACTGCACCGGGGCACCGGCCACGAGCCCCCGGCACGGTCGGGAACGAGCGCCGCCCCCGACCCCGCGCTCGTCCAGCTCATGCGCGAGCAGCGCCACATCAGCTTCCTCTGCGACCAGGCCTGGGACGTGGTCGACGCGAACACCGTCGCCGCCCGCCACTGCCCCTGGCTGGTGCGCCCCGGCGCGAACGTCATGACCTGGGCGTTCTCGCACGAGGCCCGCTATCAGCTGCGGGACTGGGAGAGCCGCTGGGCCGTGCACCTGCTCACCCGCCTGCGCCTGGCCTGGCAGCGCTGGCCGGACAACGCCCGCCTCGACGAGGTCGTCCAGGCGGTGCGCGCCGAGCCGGGTGTCGCGGCGTTCTGGGACGCCCCGGCACCCGCCCCGCCGGAGCCGGACCCGTCCGACGACGTCCGCCCGATGTACTTCCCGCTGCTCGCGCCGGACCCCGTCGACGTCCGGGTCCTTGCCTGCGGCCCGTACGACGACACCTCGCTGCGCTGGTACCTGGTGATCCCGGTGGACGGGACCCTCACGTTCCCGTAGCCGTCGGGCCCCTCATCCGCCGCTGCGGCACAGGGCGCCGTCGACCAGCTCCCGCATGACGTCCTCCTGGCGGGCCGCCTCCTCCGGGTCCGCGGAGCGGCTGTGCGCGGAGACGGTGACGGTGCGCTTGCCGTCGGTCGTGGTGGCGGTCCGCAGGACGTAGCCGAAGCCGCTGCCGCCGTGCGTGAGGTAGCTCCCGCCGCAGGACAGCGGGGTGGCGAAGAGACCGAGGCCGTCCTCGGTCCCCGCCGGGTGACCGCTCCCCCGCGGCACCGGGACGGTGGTCCGCATGGCGGCAAGCTCGGTCGGCTTCAGGAGACGACCGTCGGCGAGGGCGGCGAAGAAGCGGTTGGCCTCGTGTGCCGTACCGGTCATCGAGCCGTCGGCCCCGCTGTCGAAGGGGCGGTAGGGGATCGTGGTGTCGATCATCGGGCCGCCCTCGGCGAACTGCTGGTAGTTCACGGTGTGCGGATCCGGCAGGAACGGCGAGCTGCCGGTGTCCGTCCGGCGCAGCCCCAGGGGGCGCAGGATGCGGTCCTCGACCTGCCGTTCCCAGGTCCTGCCGGTGAGCTTCTCGATGATCATTCCGGCGAGTACGTAGTTGGTGTTGGAGTACGCCCAGCCCTTGCCCGCCGCGAAGTCCGGCTCGTGGCGCATGGCCAGGGCCACCAACTGCTCGGGCCGGTAGGACTGCCAGCGTTTGGCGAAGTACGTCCGGGCGCCGGGGTCGGGGAAGACGTCCCGCGTGTAGTCGTGGAGGCCGCTGGTGTGCCGCAGCAGATCGCGGACGGTGATGGTCCGCCCGTCGTTCCCGGAGCCGGAGACGACACCGGGGAGGAGGTCCTCCACCGACTGGTCGAGGGACAGCCGCCGCTCGCCCACGAGTTGCATCACGACGGTAGCGACGTACGTCTTCGTGATGCTGCCGAGCCGCAGAGGGCCGTCCTGCGGGACCGGCCGCCCGCTCTTCAGATCGCGCACGCCGGAGCGGGCCTTGACGGTCCCGCGCGGGGTTTCGAGGCGGGCGGCCACGCCCGTGACCCCGGCGTCGCGCAGGGCGTCGGCGTCCCGCTGCAGGGCTTCGCGCTGTCCGGCGTCGCGCTGCGCGGGCCGGTCCTCCGCGACGGGGCGGGGCAGCGCCGAGGCCGCGGCGGACGGCAGGGCCGAAGCGGCCAGCGTCAACGCGCCGACTGACAACCACAAACGACGAATGATCATGCCCCGAGGCTAGGAACAGCACAGGCCACGGCCCATCCGGCCGCCCCCCTGACGGAACGGGGGCCAGCCGGATGGACACCGTGGCGTGAGGCCACGACTACGCCTGCGCGCCGGTGTGTTGGTACAGCTCGGACACGGAGACCTTGATCGGCTCCTGGGTGGTGCGCGCGATCACGACGACCACGGGCTCGACCGGGTCGGGGTTCTCCTCCCGGTGCGGGACGAACGGCGGCACGAGCACGAAGTCGCCGGGGTCGGCGGTGATCCGCACCTCCTGCGTACCGTCGTGGAACACGAACACGGGGTGGCCGCTGACCACGAAGATCCCCGCCTCCGACTCGCCGTGATGGTGGTTGTCCGTCGCGCTCAGCGGCGGGTTCTCCACCCGCCCCATCCAGAGCCTCTTGGAGCCGACCGTGCCGCCGCTGATGGCGGCGTAACCGTCAAGCTCGTCGGAACGGACGTGGTGGACACGGTTGTTGAGCGGCGCCTCGGCGCCCGGGCCCAGCACGGATCCGGTGTCTTCACGGGTGGTCATCGTCTGTCCTCCTGATGGGGTACGTGGGCCCGTCGGCCGGACACCAGGTTGCGACGACCGGGGCCAGGACGACAACTAATGTTGCTGCTCTGGCAAGTTGCGCTGTGCGCACAGCGCCCGGGTGACCATGCGGATCGCGGCCCGGTGCTGGGGCAGGGTGTCCGCGGCGGACGTGCTCCACTCCGTGGACATCGAGGCGGTGACGGCGACACGCCCGTCGTCGCCGACGGCGTTGCGGCTCATGTAGCCGATCTCGTCGCCACCGTGGCTCCAGTACCAGCCCCCGCACGGCAGCTTGTTCTTCAGGAGCCCGAGGCCGTAGCGCGCCCCGGGGTAGGGCACCTGGAACTCCTTGTTCAGCGGGACGGTGCGCTTCATCTCCTTGAGCTGGGCGGGCTTCAGCACCTTGCCGCCGAGCAGGGCGCGGAAGAAGCGGTTCAGGTCGGCGGTGGTCCCGATGAGGCCGCCCGAGGCGTTGGCGTCCTTCAGCAGGGTGACGTCCACCAGCTTGGGCGCGGTGGCGAAGCGCTGGTACCCGCGGGCGTGCGGCGTCCTGATGGCGGGTGAGCCGCCCGGGAAGTACGTGTGCCGCAGCCCGAGCGGCTTCAGGATCCGCTCGCGCACCTCGGCGTGCCAGGTGCGGCCGGTCACCTTCTCGATGACCATGCCGAGCAGCATGTAGCCGACGTTCGAGTACGCCCAGCCCTCGCCGGGCCGGAAGTCGGGGCGGTGCCGCATGGCCCGCTCGACGAGCTGCCGCGGGGTGTAGGGGTCGAAGCGTCCCTGGTAGTACTCCGCCGCGCTGTCGAAGCCGGGGTAGTCGTCGTGGATGCCGCTGGTGTGCTGGAGCAGCTGCCGCAGGGTGATGCGACGGCCGTCGTTGCCGTTGCCCCGCACCAGACCGGGCAGCCGGCGCTCGACGGTGTCGTCCAGGGAGAGCCTGCGCTCGGCGGACAGTTGCAGGACGACGGTGGCCACGAAGGTCTTGGTGTTGCTGGCGATGCGGAAGTAGCCGTTGGCGGGGACCGGGCGGCCCGTGCGGATGTCGGCGGTGCCGCTGGTGACGGTGCGGGGGCCGGAGGTGGGGGTGATGCGTCCGCCGGTGATGCGGGCCTGGACACCGACCGCTCCGGTGGCGCGCACGGCGTCGGCGTCGCGCTGGAAGTCCGAGTCCGCGGCCCGCCCGGAGCCGGGATGCCCGGGCTCCCCCGGGTGCGCCGAGGCGAGGGCGGGCGGGAGTGCGACGGCGGCCGCGGCGAGGGTGGCCGTGACGGCCAGGGCCGCTCGGTGGCGTCGGGGGGTGGTGGTCCGGTCTCGGGGCGGGTGTGCGGGCATGCGGAATCCTCCGGGGTTCGTCGTGGGATGTCCTTCGACCGCTTCCGGTCGTCTCGTGGGCTGTCGCTGACGCTACGGACGGGGGGTGCGGCCGGGCGTCCTGCGTGGGGAGGGGACGGCCGGGCAACTTTCGTTGGCCTCGCGTGCCAGGTGGGGAGGCCGGTCGTACGCTGACGCGAGGTTCTGGCCGCGCAGGTCCGGACGCGCGGGGCGGAGGACGGGGGCGGCTCGTGACGGAGACAGGAATGACGCCGGTACGGAAGCGGAAGGGGCCCGCTCGCCCGCGCGGCGCGGATTCGCCCGTGCCGCCCGTCCGCGAGGTGTGGTGGGTCCGGGCGGAGGGCGCGTGGACGGCGGCATGGACCGGAGCATGGGCTCGATGCGCGCCGCTGCGGCGCAGGCTCTCCGGGCGCCCCGGCGACGCCCTGGTCGCGGCCGGGCTCACCGTCCTCGCGGTGCTGCTGCGCCTTGAGCATCCGCTGCCGGACGGTGTCGCGGCGTCCGTGCTCGCCCTCGGGCTGCTGGTCGGCGCGTCCGTGCCGTTGGCGTGGGGGCGTACGCGACCGGGCCTCGTCCTCGCCGTGAGCGTGGGCTGCTATCTGCTCGGCGAACTGCTCGACCCCGCCGGTGACAACGCGCAGTCCGCCCTCCTGGCCTGCTATGTGATGGCGCGCCGCGCGCCCGCGCCCCGGAGCCTCCTCGCCCCCGTCGCCATGACCGTGGCCTTCCTCGCCCCCGACCGGGTCGGCGGCCGCTTCCACCTGCTGTCGTCACCGACGCCCGAAGTGCCACTGGCCTTCGCCGACATGGTGGTGGCCGCCGGGATCTCGACGGCCGTCTGGCTGCTCGGCGCCTCCCGGCGGCGGCTGTACGCGGACGCGGCGCGGCTGCGCGACCTGGCGGCCCGCCTCCGCGCCGAGCAACAGGTCAACGCCCGGCGGGCGGTGACGGCCGAACGCACCCGTATCGCCCGCGAGCTGCACGACCTGGTGGCCCATCACATCAGCGCGATCGCCCTCCAGGCACGCGCCGCGGGCGTCGTCCTGCCCGACGATCCGCAGGCCGCAGGCCAGGGTGTGACGGCCATCGGCGAGGCGGCCGACGTCGCGCTTGAGGAGATGCGCGGCCTGGTGTGCCTGCTCGCCGACCCGCCGCCGCTCGCTGCTGGGGAGGCGGGCGCCGGCGTGGGCGATCTCGGCGGGGTGCCTGACCTGGGTGGGGTGGGCGACGTGGGCGGGGAGGCCGACCTTGGCGAGGTGGGCGACCTGGGCGGGGAGGGCACCCCAGGCGGGATAGGCGTCCCGGGCGCCGAGTCGTCGCCGGAACGCGGTTGGGGCCCGCTGCCGGAACCTTCCCTGCGTCACCTGGACCGGCTGGCGGCCGAGTCCACCGCGGTGGGCTGCCCCGTCGCGCTCGTGGTGACCGGGCCGGTCGCGAGCCTGGCGCCCGCCGTGCAGGTCTCCGCGTACCGAGTGGTCCAGGAGGCGCTGTCCAACGTCCGCAAGCACGCCGGTGCGGTGCGGGTACGCGTCGAACTGGTCTGGCGGGACGACCTGTTGACGGTCACCGTGGCCAACTCGGCGCCGACGGCGACGGATCCGCCGCGTCCGCTGCCCGGCTCCCGGCTGGGCCTGATCGGCATGCGGGAGCGCGCCGCCCTGTTCAAGGGCACGCTGCGGGCCGGGCCGGACGAGGGCGGCGGGTGGTGCGTCGTGGCCACGTTCCGCGCCGCGGCGCCGGATGCGGCGCGGGAACGTACCGGAACGGGGTCGAACTGATGGCGGCAGCGATCCGAGTACTGACGGTGGACGACCAGGAACTGGTCAGGACCGCGCTGCGGGCGATGCTCCGGCGCACCGACGTGGAGGTGGTGGGCGAGGCGGCGGACGGCGAGCGGGCCGTCGAGGCCGCGTTCGCGCTGCGTCCGGACGTGGTGCTGATGGATGTGCGGATGCCCGGCATGACCGGGGTGGAGGCGACCCGGCGGATCCTCGACGGCTGGCCGCACCCGGGCCCGCGGCCGCGCGTGCTGATGCTGACCACCTTCGACCTGGACGAGTACGTGCATGCCGCGCTGCGCGCCGGGGCGAGCGGGTTCCTCCTGAAGAACACGACGCCGCAGGCGCTGGTCGAGGCGATCGGCGTGGTGGCGGCCGGAGAGGCGATGCTCGCGCCCACGGTGACCCGGCGCCTCATCCGCGCCTTCTCCGACCTCCCGCCCCCGCTGCTTCCCGGCGCCCCCTGCCCCGCCCCGGGGCCGCGTACGGACGGCCCTCTCGGCGCCCTCACCGCCCGGGAGCGGGAAGTCGCCCGGCTGGTGGCCCAGGGCATGTCGAACGCGCGGATCGCGGCCGCGCTGGGCCTTGCGCAGCCGGGCGTCAAGAGCACGATCAACCGGATCCTGACCCGGCTCGGCCTGGAGAACCGCGTCCAGATCGCGGTGCTGGTCCTCACGTCCGAACCGGAGGGCGCGACGGACGCCGAGGGGGCCCAGGACGCCGTGGGTGCCAAGACCGCCGAAGGCACTGCGCACGCCGAGGGCACCACGGGCACCACCAGCCTCGCCGACCTCACTGACTCGCCCTACAGGAAGAGAAGTTCGTAGCCGACCCCATGCGGCTGGTGCTGCACGGGGAGTCACTCCAGTCGATGCCTGAGGTCACTCACCTACTTCGCCAACCGGAAGTGCACGACGGCGACGGTGTCGGTCGGCTCGATCCGGGGGTAGTGAAACCGCAGTCTGTCGTGAAGCTCGGCGAGATCGCGGAAACCGTCCGCTCGGGCGTCCGACTCGCTCAGCTGGGCCATCGTCTTGGCAGTGACCTGTGTGACGACACCCGGCAGTGCCACCTCGTCGTCCGACTCGAAGACCAGGCTCACCGGGCCCGTCTCCACCGGGTCACGGAAACGCACCGTGGTCGTCTTCTGTTCGGCGCGTACCGCATCGAGATAGTCAGGATGGAAGTACAGGGTCTGAGTCGCCGTTGAGTGCTGCCGTGAAGTGCTGTCGTCCATTCGGCGCACCCTAACGGAACGAGCAAACCCTCCGTGTCACACGAGCCGGTGGATGCCCCGGGCGCCGGGCCGGTGCGTTTGCTGTCGCAGCCCTAGACGCGGCGCACGCTCCACCCCCGCCCGGAATGCCAGGCAGACACCCGCAGTTGCAGACGGCATGAAAGCAATAGGTGTCCACGACTTCGGCGGCCCGGAAGCACTGCGGGTCCTGGATCTGCCCGCACCGCAGGCGGGCCCCGGTGAGGTCCGCATCCGCGTGCACGCGGCCGCCGTCAATCCCACCGACGTGATGCTGCGCACCGGCGGCCACGCCGTCCGCATGGCCGACCGGCGCCCCCCGTTCGTGCCCGGCATGGACGCCGCCGGGGTGATCGACCAGCTCGGGCCGGGAGCGGACGACCGCCTCGCCGTCGGCCAACGGGTGGTCGCCATGGTCCTGTTCACAGGCCCGAACGGCGGGGCCTACGCCGAGCAGGTCGTCGTACCCGCCGCGTCGGTGGTACCGGCACCGGAGGGGGCGGACCTCGCCGCCGCGTCCACCCTCCTCATGAACGCCATGACCGCACGCCTCGCCCTGGACGCCCTGGCCGTGCCGCACGGCGGGACCGTCGCCGTGACGGGTGCCGCGGGTGCCGTCGGCGGGTACGCGGTCGAGCTGGCGAAGGCCGACGGGCTGACCGTGATCGCGGACGCCGCCCGGCCGGACTTCGAGGTGGTGCGCGGATTCGGCGCCGACCACGTCGTCGAGCGCGGCGCCGAGGTCGCCGCCCGGATCCGCGCGCTGGCCCCGGACGGCGTCCCCGGCCTCGTGGACGGTTCGCTGCAGACCACCGAGGTGGCGCCCGCCATCGCCGACGGCGGCGCGCTGGCCGAGCTGCGGGGCTGGTCCGGCCCGGCCGGGCGCGGCATCCGGGTGCACCCCGTGATGGTGTCGGACGGCATCACCGACACCGAGAGGCTCGACACACTGCGGCGGCAGGCCGAGGACGGCACCCTGACGTTGCGCGTGGCCGAGGTGCTGCCCGCCGACGAGGCGGCCAAGGCCCACCGCATGCTGGAGTCGGGCGGCCTGCGGGGCCGGTTGGTCCTCGACTTCTCCTGAGGCCGCGCCGGGGCCCGGCCGATTCTCCTGAGGCGGCGCCGGGGCCCGGCCGACCGGCGCGTTCGGCGAGCGGTCCCGGCTTCCGTCGTAGGGTGAATCCCGCCCGTGACGGACAGGAGGCCGACGTGGCAGGGACGACGCCGACCGAGACGACGGTCGCCGAGGTGATGGCCGAGCTGGCCGGGCTCGATGACCCCAAAGCACGCGCGGTGAACGAGAGACACGGCGACGACCACGGCGTGAACCTCAGCAGGCTGCGCGCGCTCGCCAAGCGGCTCAAGACGCAGCAGGACCTCGCCCGCGACCTGTGGGCGACGGACGACAGCGCGGCGCGGCTCCTCGCCCTCCTCATCTGCCGCCCGAAGGCGTTCGAGCGCGACGAGCTGGACGGCATGCTGCGCGAGGCCCGCACGCCCAAGGTGCACGACTGGCTCGTGAACTACGTGGTGAAGAAGAACCCGCACGCCGAAGAGCTGCGCCTGGCCTGGTCCGACGATCCGGATCCCGTGGTCGCGAGCGCAGGCTGGGCGCTGACCACCGAACGCGTGACGAAGAAGCCCGACGGCCTCGACCTCACCGGGCTCCTCGACGTCATCGAGGCGCGGATGAAGGACGCCCCGGACCGGCTGCAGTGGGCGATGAACCACTGCCTGGCCCAGATCGGCATCGACCACGCAGAGCACCGCGCCCGCGCCATCGCCATCGGCGAGCGCCTGGAGGTCCTCAAGGACTACCCGACGTCGCCGGGCTGCACGTCTCCGTACGCCCCCGTCTGGATCACGGAGCTGGTGCGCCGACAGCAGGACAAGGCGGGGGCTTGACGGACGGGGACGCGCTTGACCTTGACACGGTGACAAGGTCTTCACTGCGGTCAAGGTCATCACTGCGTCTAGGAGGTGGTCCGGATGACCCTGCCGGTACAGGACACGGAAGCGATGCGGGCCGTTCAGGGGCTGGGGGACGGCAACGCGTCCGTGCGGCTTCGGGCGGCCCTCGCGGTCGGCACGAGCCCCGACCCGCGTTTCCTCGACAAGCTCGTCGAACGGTGCGCGATCGAGCCCGATTTCTCCGTACGCGAAATGCTGACGTGGGCCCTCACCCGTCACGCGGCGTCGACGACGGTCCCGGCGCTGCTCCTTGAACTCCGCTCGGAGCATGCGCAGGCACGCAGCCAGGCGCTGCACACGCTGTCCAAGATCGGCGATCGGCGGGCATGGCCCGCGATCACGCGGGAGCTGCTGTCCGACGCCGACGACGAAGTGGCGCGGAGCGCTTGGCGGACCGCGGTCGTGCTCGTACCGGAAGGTGCGGAGCCCGAGCTGGCGGGGGTGTTGTCGACACAGCTCGGGCGCGGCGGACATGAGACGCAGCTGAGCCTCAGCCGGGCGCTGATCGCGCTCGGCGAGGCGGCTTCGCCGACGCTGCGCGCCGCGATGACGGATCGGGACCCGCACGTGCGCGAGCACGCGATCGCCACGGATCGGCTGTCGCGCGATCCGGACGCCGGATTCGCGTTCGCGGTCGAGGAGGCGAAGCGGATCATGGTGCTCGGCACGACCGGCCAGGAGGAGTGAGGAGTGACGCGTGAGGAGTGAGGCGCCGTGCTGATCGGTGAGGTGGCCCGGCGGTCCGGGGTCAGCGCCCGCATGCTCAGGCACTACGAGTCGCTGGGCCTGCTGCGGCCGACGGGGCGTACCGGCGGCGGCTATCGGGAGTACGCCGACGAGGACATCCGGCGCATCTTCCACATCGAGAGCCTGCGGGCGCTGGGTCTCTCGCTGCGTGAGGTCGGCTCCGCGCTCGACGATCCCGGCTTCACGCCCTCGTCCCTCATCGACGACCTCGTGCGGCAGACGCACGAACGCATCGCGCAGGAGACGGCGTTGCTCACGCGGCTCCGTCGGATCGGTGCCGCGGAGCCCACCGGCTGGGAGGACGTCCTCCAGACCGTGGCGCTGCTCCAGGCGTTGGGGTCGGAGAGCGCGGGGAAGCGGCAGCGCGCGGCCCTGTCCTCCGTCGACGAGGTTCCGGTGCCCGTGGAGGCCCTGGTCGAGGCGGTCCTGAGCGAGACGGACCCGAACGTCGCCGGGGCCCTCCGCTGGGCTCTGGCGCGGTCGGACGACGGCGGACTGCCGCTGCTTGCGGAGGGGCTCGGCTCACCGGTCGCCGACGTCCGCAGGCGTGCCGTCCAGTCCATCGCCGAGATCCCGCACGACGAGGCCACCGCGGTGCTGCGGGACGCCCTCACGCACGCCGACCTCGTGGTCCGCAGAGGTGCGGCCCTGGCGCTCGGGGCCCGCGGAGTCGCCGACGCGGTTCCGACGCTCATCGGCATGGTCGTCGAGCAGGCGAACGACGTCGACGCGGCCGACGCCCTGAGCACGCTGGCGAGCGGTCCCGCGTCGGCGGACCAGATCACGGCCGGACTCGTCGCCTTCCTCGCCGACGGCGCCGTCGGCGCGGCCGCACGGCTGCGCCTGACCCAGGCGCTCGCGGAGATCCCGGGAACCGCGGCGACACGGGCGCTCACGGATCTGTCCCACGACGAGGACCGGAGCATCGCGCTGACCGCCGCGTACATTCTCACGATGCGCGACAGCCACTAGCGGTTCCTGCCCGGGGTGCTGTGTGCGCGGGCGCACGACGAACAGCGACCGCGTCCCCCACGTCCACCGCCGCGACGAACGCCGACGGGGCCGACGGGGCCGACGGTGAGCACATCTACCGCCGACCGCAGGATTCCTGCCGCCCGTGCCACACTGCTCCCGTGCCGCCCTTCAAGACCATCGCCGCGTACGCCCCGCCCGGAGTCGGCATCCTCGCCGTCGGTGTCGTCTGCGAGGTGTTCGCCCCTCGTGGGACGGGCTTCCCCGGCTTCGAGTTCGCCCTGTGCGCCGACCGGCCGGGACCCCTGGCGACGGACTCGAACGTGCCGCTCACCGTCGAGCACGGCCTGGACCGGTTCGCCTCCGCCGACCTGCTGATCGCCCTGCCGGGCACCGACTTCCGTACGCCGCCCCCGCCCGCCGTGCTCGACGCGCTGACGGCCGCGCACGCACACGGCGCGCTGGTGGCGGCCCACTGTGTCGGCGCGTTCGCGCTGGCCGCCGCCGGGCTCCTGGACGGCCGCCGGGCGACCACCCACTGGCGGTTCGCCGAGCTGCTGGCCGGCCGCCACCCGGACGTGACCGTGGAACCCGACGCCCTCTACATCGACGAAGGGCACATCGTCACGGGCGCGGGCGCTGCCGCGGGCTTCGACATGTGTCTCCACCTGCTGCGGCGGGAGTACGGCGCGGCGACGGCCAACGCCATCGCCCGCGACATGGTGCTGCCGTCCCACCGCGACGGCGGGCAGGCCCAGTACCTGTCCGCGCCCGTCCCCGAGGACTGCGAGGACGAGCGGCTCGCCGAGGTCCTCACCTGGGCCCGCGAGCACCTGCACGAGCCGCTTCCCGTGGCGGAGTTGGCCCGGCGCGCCATGATGAGCAAACGCTCCTTCGCCCGCCGCTTCACCGCCGCGACCGGCACCACCCCGCACGCCTGGCTCCGCAACCTCCGACTCAGCAGCGCCGAGGAACTCCTGGAAACCACCGACCTCCCGGTCGAGGAGATCGCCCACCGGGTGGGCTACGGCAGCGCGGCCGTGCTCCGCGAACAGTTCGTACGCCGCCGGGGGGTACCGCCGAGGTCGTACCGGCGCTCGTTCACCAACGCCCTGTAGTTCCTGCGGTACTGGCGATCGTTCCTGCGGTACCGCCCGACGCCCCGGCCTACGATGCGCCCATGACGATCACGTACGAGTGGCGCGGTGGCTTCGACAACGCGGACGTCAACGCGCTTCACGCCGAGGCGTTCGAGCACGCCGTGATGCCCATCGACTGGCTGGCGCAGGTGCGGCGGCACAGCCTCGGGTGGGTCTGTGCCCGTGCGGGCGGGAGGCTGGTGGGGTTCGTCAATGTCGCCTGGGACGGGGGCGTGCACGCCTTCGTGCTCGACACGATGGTGGCCGCGGATGTGCGCAGGGCCGGGGTGGGGAGCGAGCTCGTGGCGGTCGCGGCGCGCGAGGCGCGGGCGGCGCACTGCGAGTGGCTGCACGTCGATTTCGACGAGGAGCTGCGGGGCTTCTACTTCGACGCGTGCGGCTTCAGGCCGACGGACGCGGGGCTCATCGCGCTGCGGTGAGCCCCGTGCCCGCCCGGTGCGGGGCCGGGCGGGCGCGGTCGGCCATCCGTCAGTTCTTCCCCCACGGGTTCGGGACCAGCTCGCAGGGTGCGGCCTTGCCCCGGATGCCGTAGAAGCTCGTGAAGGCCTTGTCGTTGCCGGGGGAGAAGCCGCTGCCGCGCTCCATCACCATGGTGTCGCCCCGGTGGAAGACCAGCTTCCACACCTTGCCCTTCGGGCCGGGCCTGCCCGGGCGCTTCTGGGCCTCGTCGGGCCGCTTCTCCCCCGCCTTCCCGCCCGCGCTGTCGCCGCTGCCGTCCCGCTCGGCGGAGTTGAGCAGGCTGATGACGGTGTCACTGATCATCTTGCCGCGCGGCATGCGGCAGGCCTTGCCCTTGGGCGCATCGTCCACCGACACCCTGACTCCGGCCGCGCGCAGCTTGTCGGCCAGCGCCTCCTGCTCGTCGACGTCGAGCGTCAGGTCGTTGAGGGTGACACGCACCGCACCGCCGGAGAGCCGCTCCACGGCATACGCCGACGAGCCCCCTTCGTCGCCCGGCACGACGATCGCCGTCACGGTCGCCGCCGCGCAGGCCACCAGGACCGCACCGGCCCGCACCGGCGTCACCACCCGTCGGCGCACCGGCACCACCACCGGCCGCGAGCCCTCCCCGGCTCCCTGGAGCCGTACCTCACGCTGCAGTTCCTCCAGCAGGCGGTCCTCGAATGTCTGGGTGCTCATGACTCTCCCCCCGCGTAGGCGATGTTGGCGGTACGTGACTCGGCCTGCCGCGCGTGCTCGGCCTGCTGGAACTCCTGCTGCTCCCCCGCGAGTTCGGCGACGCCCCGCAGTTTTCTGCGCGCACGGTGCAGCCGTACGCGGGCGGCGACCTGGGTGGTCCCCAGGGCCGCCGCGGCCTCGCCCACCGTCAGCTGGTCGACGGCGACGAGTTCGAGCACGGCCCGCTCGCTCTCGGGCAGATCCGCGAGCAGTTCGAGGGCCCGGCGCCCGCCCCGCTCGGCGTCGAGCTTCTCCTCGAGCCGCGCGATGTCGTCGTCGTCGAGCAGCCGCCGTCCCGCGATCCGCGCCCCCAGTCCGGCCTGCCGCGAACTGCGCCGGTACTCGGCACGGACGACGTTGCGGCCTATCCCGAACAGCCAGGCCGCCTCGCTCCCGAGCCCGGGACGGTACCCGTCGGCGGAGTCGACCACCGCGAGAAAGACATCGGCGGTGAGATCCGCGACGGTGTGCGGATCGCTCACCCGCCGCGCCACGAACCGCGTCACGGCGTCCACGTGCCGCCGGTAGAACTCCTCGAACACGTGAGGATCCCGCAGCCCACCCCCGGCGGGCCCGCCTCTGCTTCTGCTCTCGGTCCCCATAACTCTCCTCGTCGCCCTGATCGATCCTGACCGATGCTCCGTCGTACGACTGTTCTTGGCCGGAGGGGGCGCGGGCGTTACATCGGGCATGAGGTCAGTCGGTGTAGGTGAAGCCGATGGACGCGGTCATCGCGTTGCCGCGGGCGGTGGCGATCTTGACGGGGCCCGCGTCCGGGTACGCGGGCGCGGTGAACGTGACCCGGCCGTCGTCGACGACGCGCACGTTCGTCGCCGCGACCCCGCGGAAGCCGCCCGCGGTCGGGGTGCCCACCAGGATCTGGGTGGTGCCGGTGAGCCCGCCGCCGGTGAGGGTGATGGTGAAACCGCCGTCGACGGAGCCGGAGTCGGGGCTGACGGCGGTGAGCGCGGCCGGGATCGGGCTGAGCGGGGCGTCGGCCTCGACGAACTTCACGGCGACGTAGTGGTCGCTGTTCATGGTGACGCTGAGGGACGCCGCGCGGGTGGGCTGC
This sequence comes from Streptomyces sp. NPDC040610, assembly GCF_055594065.1. Classification (NCBI taxonomy): domain Bacteria; kingdom Bacillati; phylum Actinomycetota; class Actinomycetes; order Kitasatosporales; family Streptomycetaceae; genus Streptomyces; species Streptomyces sp. NPDC040610. Next base: position 140,540 of record NZ_JBVIXA010000002.1, read on the forward strand.
GCCTTGCCGTCGACGATCCACCGGTCGATCTTGTTGCCGGAGTCCGGCGTCGCGGTGATCGTGACCTGGTCCCCAGCGGCGAACAGGCCTGTGGAGGGGGCGGTGACGGTGCCGCCCGTGCCGTCCTGCGGCACCGCGGTGAGGGCGTGGCGCTTGGGGGCGGTGCTGTCGGCGGGCGTGCGGTAGTTGGCGAGCACCGGCCCGGTGAGGTTCATGACGCGGGTGGAGTCGGCGGGTTCCGGCGAACCGAGGGCCACGCCGCGCGGCTTTCCGTCGTGGTCCTGGCGGGGGTTGGAGAACCACATCTTGTTCTCGCACGCGGCCTGGCTCGCGCAGCTCATGTTGTAGCCCATGATGTCGACCCAGGTGCGGTCCTCGGGCAGGAAGCCGTGGTTGTCCGGGTAGTAGGGGTTGTAGTTGCCTGCCCGGTAGTTGTCGGCCGTGGGCTCGACGGGGTCGGTGACGTAGTCGTGGTTGAGGCCGAAGTTGTGGCCGATCTCGTGGGCGAGGTGGTGGGTGCCGAAGGTATCGGCCTGCTGCGCCCCGAAGCCGGTGTCGTCCGTGCTGTACCGGCCGTTGTCGCCGGGGATGAGCCGGGGCAGGAAGGGCGTCATGCCGGTTCCGGCCGTGTACGTGCCCGGGCCGGGGGTGAACTTGGACAGGACGTGCACGAGGTCGGCGCCCTTCGCGTCGCGGGTGGCGCGCACGCTGGTGGCCCAGTCGTCGGAGTACCGCGGGTCGTCCGGATTGGCGAGCGCGCCCGTCATGCCGTCCAGGTCGTCCGCGCTCCCGGACCACTCCGGCGTCTCGAAGGTGCCGAGCAGGTTCAGACGGGCCTTGACCTGGCTGTCGGCGTACGCCTGGTTGGTGCCCTCGACGGCGGTCTTCGCCTGGAGTTCGAGGGTGGCCGCGCCGCCCTCGGTGTCCTGGAGGGTGTCGGGCGTGTAGCCGATCAGGACCTCGATGACCGGATCCGCAGGATCGGCCCGTCTGCTCGGTGGCGCCGCCGGGCGCGCCGGCCGCTCCGGGCGCAGTCCGTCGCGTACGAGCGGTGTCTGGCGCGCGGTGTCGAACGACCGGATGCGGGACACGCCGGGCCGCACGGCTTCCAGTACGTAGCGGACCTGCCCCGCGGTGATCTCACCGGCGACCCGCGGCCTGCCTCCGGCGCAGGCACCGTCGACCGCGAGAGTGACCGGCCGGTCGGGGTGCCCGGCGAGGTGCCCGCTCCACAACAGGGTGCCCTCCCGGTCCCGTGACACCTTCTTGGCGTGGGCGGTGACGCTCTCGCCGTCGAACAGCGGGAGGGCCCGCCGGTCGGGGGCCGTGACGGTGCCGCGTCGGCACAGGGCTCCGAAGGTGTCCTCGGCCCAGGTGACCTCGCCGGAGCGGAGCTGGCCGGGCAGGCCGGGCGTCGGGGCCGCGGCGGGGCTCGGGGCGGCGGTCAAGGTGGCGGTGAGCGCGGCGACGGCGCCGATGACGATGAACCTGACGGGGACCAAGGGAAGGCTCCTTCGTGCACACATGCGAACAGCTCGGACATGAGTACGGTCCCCCGGGGTGGGCGGGGGCGCGGGAGGAGCGGGGCCGAATGGCGGTCTGAGCAGGGTGAATGAGGGGATGAAGGAGGGCGCGGGCTGCCGTCGTCGAAGGCTGGGTGAGGCGGGTGCAGCGGCTCGGCGCCGGGGCCGGTGCGGCGAGGGCCGTCGTGGCACGGGCCCTCGCCGACGTGGGCCCTAAGGCCTGTCCGACGGGTCGAGCAGCGGCAGCGCGGCGAAGGGATGGTCCTGCCACAGCAGGCGGGACGTCCGCTCCGGGTCGGAGGCGACGGTCGGGTGTGTGTCGAAGAGCCGGGTCAGGCGCCGCGCGCTGTCGTACGCGGGCCAGCCCGGGTCGCCGTGGGTGGCGAACGCCGTCCACGCGCCCCGGATGTGCGCCGACAGCACCTCGGCCTCCGGGCAGGTGCCTTCGCCGAGCAGCGCGGCGGTCTGCCCGTGGGCCAGGTTGCCGAAGACGAGCGGTACGTCGAGGCCGTGGCAGGCCCCGAGGGCGCCGCCCATGCCCGGCGCAGCCCAGGTCAGTTCGTAGACGTGGGCGCGGCCACCGGCCTGGATCTGGGCCTCGGCGAGGTGGAGGGACGGCATGCGGAACAGCCAGTCCGCGTGGACGCGTTCGTACAGCTCGTCCGGTCCGGCGTCCGGGAGCGCGTCGCGGTAGCGCCGGGGGCCGTCGGGGGCCGGGGCGAAGATCTCCAGGGCGGTCGTGGCCTGTTCCTCGGTGACCTGGCCCAGCGTGCCGTCGATCGCGCCGAACAGCCGGTGCTCGTCGCGCGCGTGACCGGCGATCAGCTCGATGTCCCGGGCGGCGCCCTCGGCCAGCGCCTGCCAGGGCGTGGTCGGCAGGACGTCGCCGTCGACGACGGCCGCGAACGGGATCGTCCGGTGTGCGGGGCGGCCCCAGCGCTCCGCCCACTGGGCGATCTTCGCGGTGACCGCGTCGCCGGTGGCGGAGAGGCGGACGGGGTCCACGGTGGCCAGGTCCGCCGCCGTGGGCCGCAGGGACAGCTCGGCGGCGCAGGCGGCCGTCACGTCGGCGGCGAGTTCCGGGGAGAAGTACGTGCCCTGGACGCTCTGCGCGACGGCCCGGTGGAACAGCCCCCTGGCGCGGTCCGTCGCGAGCAGCGCGGCGACCGATCCGCCGCCCGCCGACTGCCCGAAGACGGTGACCCGGTCGGGGTCACCGCCGAACGCCCGGATGTGGTCACGCACCCATTCCAGCGCGGCGACCTGGTCGAGCAGGCCCCGGTTGGCCGGTGCCCCTTCGATCTGCGCGAATCCCTCGATCCCCACGCGGTAGTTGAACGTCACGACCACGACGCCGCCTTCACGCGCGAGGCGCCCGCCGTCGTACTCGGGCAGCCCGGACATGCCGATCACATAGGCGCCGCCCTGGATCCACACCATCACCGGCAGCCCCGCGCCCGTACCCGGATCGGGCGACCAGACATTCACCGTCAGCCAGTCGTGCCCGGGCGCCTCCTGCGACAGCGCGTCCATCCCGAACACTCCGGCCTGGGGCGGCGGCGGCCCGTACGCGACCGCCTCCCGCTCCCCGTCCCACCGGGCCACCGCCCGGGGCGCGGCGAACCGCAGCTCGCCGACGGGCGGTTCGGCGAACGGGATGCCCCGGAACACCGCCACGCCCCCTTCGCTGCTGCCGCGCACCGCTCCGGCCTCCGTGCGGACCAGCGGAGCGGAGGGGGACTCGGACGACTGGGACGCGGCAACGGACATCACAGCTACCTCTCGGAAGGAAGGAAGGAAGGAAGGAAGGGAGTCGGGGAGCCGGCGGTTCGCAATCCCCCACCGCCGGACATTCGGTACGCCTCGCGGATCGTCCCACCCGGCCGATCCGGACGCGAACGATTTACCCCTCCCCAAGCACCGGACGCGCGCTCCGCGCGAAGCCGGTCCAGCCCGCCCGGCTGTCCACGTCGCGGGCACCGAAGTGGCGGATCTTCGCCCTCGGCCGTCAAGGTCCCAGGTCAGCGCGGTGCCGCGGGCCTTCCAGGTGGCGCAATGCCGCCGCAACACCATCGGCGCGGGTACGCCGGTACGTTTCCTGCCATGCCAGCCGAACGCATCCCCGCCTCGCTCCCCGTCGCCGCCGCGCGGCGCCGGCGGCTGCGTGCGGACCAGGCCGGGCAACTCGCCGACCTGCTGCGCCACCAGATCCTGACGGGCGGGTTCCCGCGCGGTGTGCTCCCCCTGGAGGACGTCATCGCCGCCGACTACCGGGCCAGCCGCAACACCGTCCGCCAGGCCCTCGACCTGCTGCGCGGCGAGCAGCTCGTCGACCGGAGGGCCGGTGTCGGCACCGTCGTGGTCTGCGAGAAGTTCCCGCACGGCCTGGACCGGCTGCAGGGTCTGGCCGAGACGCTGCACGAGCACGGCCGGGTCACCAACGAGGTCCGCACGGTCGAACCGGTCAGCGCCCCCGGCCCGGTGGCGCACCGGCTCGGCCTGCCCGACCACACCGACGTGCTCTGTATCGAGCGGCTGCGGCACCTGAACGGCCTTCCGCTCTCCCTGGACCTGTCCTACCTCCCCATGGACGTGGGCGGTGAACTCCTCGGCTGCGACCTGGAGAACACGGACGTGTTCCGGCTCCTGGAGGCGCTGACCGGCGGGCCGCTCGGGCATGCCGAGATCACGCTCGAAGCCGTGAACGCCGACGCGCACTCCGCCGCCGTGCTGCGGGCCCCGCGCGGGAGCGCGGTGCTGCACCACCTCGACCTGTACAAGTCCCCTGTGGGCGCCATGGAGTTCAGGGCGCGGCCGGTCGAGCCGTATGTGGTTCCGGTGCCGGAGTTCGATCCGGTGGGCGGGGCGGAGCGGGTGCTGGGCGGAGCGGAGCGGGTGCTGGGCGGGGCGGCTCTGGTGGCGGTGGCGACGGCGGGACGCCGGGACGCGGCTCGCGGCGCGTGCGGGGGCAGGGGCAGGGGCAGCACCGGCGACACCCACTTCACCGACGACGGCCACCGAGGAGCCTGCCCCGGGCTACGAGGCCACGGCACCGAACCCCGCCCTCCTGCGCCTGCTCGCCCTCGCCGAGGAGTCCCCCGACCTGGCCGACCTGGCCCCCTATCTCGCGGACGCCGACCCGGCGGTGCGGGCGGCGGCCGTCGCCGTGGTCGCCGAGACGGTGCCCGCCGGTGCGGGGCCCGCGCTCGCCACCCGGCTCCGGGACAGCGCGCCCGAGGTCCGGTCGGCCGCCGCCGTGCTGCGCGAGCTGGTCGAAGTGCTGCCCCCTGACGCCGACTTGAGGTCCGGGCTGCGGGCAGCCCTCGACGGGTCCGACCCGGCGGTGCGCGCCGCCGCGCTGGACGTGCTGCGGGCGCTGCGGCTCGGCGAGACCTCCCTGTACGCTGCCGCGCTGGCCGACGCCGACATCGACGTGCGCATCCACGCCGTCCGGGCCCTTGTTTCGGTGGACGCGACCGTCGACCTGGCGGCGGCCGCGGCCGACCCGGCCCGTGAGGTCAGGGTCTCGGTGGCCCGCGGTCTCGCCGCGGTCGACGCCCCGGCGCCGGACCCGCTCGCACCTCTCCTCGACGACCCCGACCCCCTGGTCAGGGCGGCAGCACTGACCGCGCTCCGCGACACGGGCTGCCCGCCCCCGTACGCCGAGCGGGCCGTGGCCGCGCTCGACGACCCCGCCTGGCAGGTCCGCGCCGGGGCCGCGACCGCCCTCCGTGCGGCCCCGCCCGACCCGGCCGTCCCCGCCCTGGCCAAGGCCTCGTCCGACCCCGACGCGGACGTCCGCGCGTACGCGGCCCGCGCCACGCCCTGAGGCCGAGCGCCCGGTCCCAGGGCGTGCCTACCTCAGAGGTAATCGCCGCGACGGGCCCGCGTCGACAGGATGGGTGATCTCGCCGCGTCCAAGGACGCGGCCCAGAGCGGACCGGAACGGAGAGGTCAGCCATGACGGAGAGGTCAGCCATGTCCACAGCCGAGCCCACGAACACCCGCAGTGTGGTTGAGGAGTTGCTCCGCAGAATCGGCGAGGGCGATCCCGAGCGCATCGCCGAGCTGTATGCCGAGCGGGGCGATTGGAAGCTCGCCTGGCCCGAGGCCGAGCACGGCCGTACGGCCACGCCCTGGATCCGTCACCGGTCCACCCGGGCGGACGCGGCCGCCCACTATCGGGAGCTTGCCGAGCACCACGTGCCGGAGTGCGTGGCGACCGAGGTCGAGCGCATCCTCGTCGACGGGAGCGACGCGGTCGTGCTCGGCGAGATCCGGCAGACCGCCCGGCCCACCGGACGCGCGTATCACGCGCGGTTCGCGCTGCATCTCACCGTCGAGGACGGCCTGGTCACCCGGCACCACGTGTACGAGGACAGCCTGGCCGTCGCCCAGGCATTCGAGCCGGAGAACCGGTGAAGGACCACGGGGTGGCCGACGCGTCGCACGGGTCCGCGGTCGGCCGCGGACCCGGCCGTTGCCCGCCGTAGGTCAGGCGACGCCCCAGGCCGCCTCGATCATCTGGAAGATCTCGTCCACGGCGGCCCCCGGGTCGGCCGCCTCGCGGGCCAGCGCGTAGGCGTCGACCACGAACCTCGCGATCGTCCGGCAGGCCGTCGCGCTCTGCGGCAGGCCGGGATCGGCGACGAGCGCCGCCGCCAGCGACTCCGCGTGGCGCAGCCGCATCGACTCCTCGTACTCCCGCAGGGCACGTGACTCGTCGATCATGCGGTAGATCGGGGCGGAGCCGTCCGCCGTGCAGTGCCGGACCATGGCCTCGACCTCGCGGCGCAGCGCGGGGATGAGCGGTTCCTGCGGCGCCCGGTCGGTGACCGCCCGCGTGAGGCGCTGCTCGAAGTCGTCGTCGCGCTCGAACACCAGGGCCTCTTTGGAGGCGAAGTGGGAGAAGAGCGTGGTGACGGCCACGTCGGCCTCGGCGGCGACATCGCGGATGCCCACCGCGTCGTACCCGCGTTCGAGGAAGAGCCGCAGGGCGGTGTCGGCGATCTTCTGACGGGTCGCGGCCTTCTTGCGCTCACGGCGTCCGGTCGGCACGGTCATGCCCTGACGCTATCAGGTGCAAAGCCGTAGCTGTTCCAAAACACTAACCGTTAGTGTTACGTTCGAGGCATGAAGAGAGTGAGCTTCGCCGAGTTCGGCGGTCCGGACGTTCTCCAACTCGTGGACGCCGATGAGCCCCATGCGGGCCCCGGCCAGATACGCGTCGCCGTGCGGGCGGCGGGTGTGAACCCCGTCGACTGGCGGATCAGGGAGGGGCAGTTCCAGCAGGTCCGTCCGGTCGAGTTGCCTTCCGGAGTCGGGCAGGACGGCGCCGGGGTGGTGGACGAGGTCGGTGCGGGCGTGGCGGGGGTCGAGGTCGGTGACCGCGTGTTCGGGCGCGGCTCGGACACCTACGCCGAGTTCGCCGTGCTGTCGGCCTGGGCCCGGATACCCGAGGGGCTGACATACGAGGAGGCGGCCGGGTATCCCTCCGTGGTGGAGACCGCGCTGCGCATCATCGGCCAGGCCGGTGTGCGGCCCGGGGAGACGCTGCTGGTCAGCGGCGCCTCCGGGGGCGTCGGGTCGGCGGTCCTGCAGATCGCCCGCGACCGCGGGATCGCCGTGATCGGTACGGCAGGCGCCGCGAACCAGGACTACCTGCGGGGCCTCGGCGCCCTCGCGACGACGTACGGCGACGGCTGGGTCGAGCGGGTGCGGCGGCTCGGCCGCGTCGACGCCGCGCTCGACCTGGCCGGTTCGGGGGTGATCCGCGAACTCGTCGCACTGACCGGGGACCCGGGGAAGGTGGTCTCCATCGCCGACCTGGGTGCGCCGGACCACGGCGCCCGGTTCTCCGGCGTGACCGGGGACGTGCCGAAGGCCCTCGCCGAGGCCGTCGACCTCATCGAGCGCGGCAGGCTCCACATCCCCGTCGAGAAGACGTACGCGCTCGCCGACGCCGCGGCGGCGCACATCGACAGCCAGGCCGGTCATACGCGCGGACGCCGGGTCGTAGTCGTCTGAGCCGCTTCCCGCCCGGGCGCACTGCCGGGCGCTTCCTGCCCGGGCGCACGGCCGGGCCCGTCATCTTCCTTCCAGCGGTCCCGCCGGGTCCCACCCGGCGGGACCGCGACACACGAGGAGCCCCATGCGTACCCCTGTCACCATCATCGGAGCCGGACTCGGCGGCCTCTTACTGGCCCGCGTCCTGCACCTCCACGACTTCCCCGTCACGGTCTACGAGGCGGAGTCCTCCCCGACGTCACGCGCACAGGGCGGGATGCTCGACATCCACGCAGACAGCGGCCAACTCGCCCTCAAGGCAGCCGACTTGACGGACGAGTTCCGCGGCCTCGTCCTGGAGGGCCGCCAAGCGATACGGCTCCTGGACCGCAGCGGGACCGTCCTGTTCGACAAGGCCGACGACGGCACGGGCACGAGCCCCGAGGTGCAGCGCGGCGAGCTGCGTCGGCTCCTGCTCGACGCGCTCCCCGACGGCACCGTCCGCTGGGGCCACAAGGTCACGGGCGTCCGCGCCCTCCCCGGGGGCCGCCACGAGGTGGCCTTCGCGGGCGGCACCGCCGCCGTCACGAGCCTGCTGGTCGGCGCGGACGGCGCATGGTCACGAGTCCGGCCGCTGCTCTCCGACGCCGTACCCGCGTACGTCGGCCGGACCTTCGTGGAGACCTTCCTGCACGACGCCGACACCCGGCACCCCGCCACCGCGAAGGCGGTCGGCGGCGGGACGCTCGTAGCGCTCGACCCGCACGAGCACGGGAAGTGGCTCGTCGCCCACCGGGAGAAGGACGGAACACTGCACGCCCACATCTCCCTGACGAAGCCTCAGGACTGGTTCGCCACCGTCGATTTCACCGATGCCGCCGCAGCCGCCGCACGGATCGCGGCGGAGTACGAGGGCTGGGCGCCGGAACTCACCGCCCTGATCACCGGCGGCCGAACCGGGCCGGTCCCGCGCCCCCTGCACGCCCTGCCCGTCGGGCACCGCTGGGACCGGGTGCCGGGAGTGACCCTGCTCGGCGACGCCGCCCATCTCTCACCCCCCGACGGCGCGGGCGCCAACCTGGCGATGCTGGACGGCGCCGAACTCGGCATGGCCCTCGCCGCGCACCCCGGCGACATCGAGGCCGCCCTCACGGCGTACGAGCAGGCGCTGTTCCCGCGCAGTGCGGCGGCCGCCGCCGTGGCCCCCCGCGACCCCGCGCCCCAGGAGATCATCGACTTCTTCGCGCCCCCTGCAGCGTCGGCACCACCATCGGCGTCTCCGTGACCGGGTCCGCGATGATGACGCTCGGCAGGTCGAAGACGTCCTTGACCAGAGCGGCGTCGACGATTGTGCCGGGGTCGCCCTCGGCGACCACGCGGCCGTTCTTCATGGCGATCAGGTGGTCGGCGAACCGGCAGGCCTGATTGATGTCGTGCAGGACCGCGATCACCGTGCGGCCTTCGTCGCGCAGCTCGGCGAGGAGGCCGAGGAGTTGGTACTGGTGCGTGATGTCGAGGAACGACGTCGGCTCGTCCAGGAGCAGGTAGGGCGTCTCCTGGGCGAGCACCATCGCCATCCAGACCCGCTGGCGCTGGCCGCCGGACAGCTCCTGCACCGGCCGGTCGGCCAGGTCCTCGACACCGGCGGCGGCCATCGCGTCGACGACGGCCTCCTCGTCCCGCGCCGACCACAGCGCGAGCAGCGACTGGTGCGGGAAACGGCCGCGGCCGACGAGTTGGCGGACCTTGATGTCGTCGGGGGCGAGGGGATCCTGCGGCAGGAAGCCGAGTTGCTTGGCCAGTGACTTGGTCGCGTAACCGCCGACCTCGCGGCCGTCGAGGCGCACCTCCCCCGTGTCGGGGCGAAGGAGGCGGACGAGTGCGCGCAACAGGGTCGACTTTCCGCAGGCGTTGGGGCCGACGATGGCGGTGAAGGCGCCGTCGGGGACGTCGAGGCTCAGATGGGTGGACACCACCCGGTCTCCGTAGCGCAGGGTGATGTCCCGCGCGGTCAGGCGTGCGGTCACGCGCGCGCCACCTCCTTGGTGAGCAGCCAGATCAGATAGCAGCCGCCGATCGCGGTGCTGACCACTCCGACGGGCAGGGCGACGGGGGCGAGGAGCATTTGCGCGATCAGGTCGGCGCCCTGGAGCAGGACCGCCCCGGTGAGCGCGGCGGGCAGCAGCGGCACCCCGGCCGCGCCCGCGAGCCTGCGGCCGATCTGTGGTGCCGCGAGCGCGATGAACGCGATCGGTCCGGCGACCGCGGTGACCGTGGCCGTGCAGCCGACGCCGACGAGGACCATGAGGAGGCGCAGCCGGTCGAGGCTGACGCCGGTGGTCACCGCGACGGCGTCGCCGAGCGCCGCCTGGTGCATGGCGTGCGCGCGGGCGGCCATCAGGGCGAGGAGCACCCCGATCACCGTGAACGGGATGCCGAGGTCGCCCCAGCCGACGCCGTTGAGGGAGCCCGCGCTCCAGCCGACCGCGGCGATGGCGACCTCCAGGTCGGCGCGCAGCACGATCCACGAATTGAGCGCGGTCACCATCGCGTTGACGGCGACGCCGATCACGACCAGGCGCAGCCCGGAGAACCCCCGGTCGTACGCGAGGACGTAGATCACGGCCGCGACGACGAGCCCGCCGAGCACGGAGCCGACGGCCAGTTGCGCGGACGTGCCCGAGAGGACGGTCAGGGCGACCAGGGCGCCGGTGTAGGCGCCGGCGTCGAGGCCGATGACGTCCGGGCTGCCCATGGGGTTGCGGGTGAGGTTCTGGAAGAGGGCGCCGGAGACGCCGAGGGCGGCGCCGAAGACGAGGGCGGCGAGGACGCGGGGCAGCCGCCAGTCCTGGATCACGACGGAGGGTTCCGACCCGTTCAGGGCGGCGAACACCTCGCCGGGGCTCTTCCAGGACGCGCCGTAGCAGAGCCCGAGCAGGCCGAGGCCGAGGATCAGGGCGGTGAGGACCGCGACGAGGGTCACCGTGCGGCGTTCGGGCCGCAGTCCGAGCGCGGTCAGGGGGCTCCGGCGCCGCGCGGGAGCGGCGACGGCCTTGCGTGCGGTCACAGCGCCCCCGCCCCGTGGCGGCGGACGGCCCAGATCAGCATGGGGCCGCCGAGGAACGCGGTCACGACGGCGACCGGCACCTCGCCCGTGGGCAGCAGCACCCGTGATCCCATGTCGGCGACGAGCAGCAGGATCGGGCCGACGACCATCGAGTAGAGGATGAGCCACGGCACCGAGCCCCCGGCGGGCCTGCGGACCAGGTGCGGCACGATGAGGCCGACGAACAGGATCGGCCCGGCCACCGCCGTCGCCGCGCCGCTGAGCACGGTGATCAGGGCCAGTGCGGCGATCCGCACGCGGCCCACGTTCGCGCCCAGCGTGTGGGCCACGCTCTCGCCGAGAGCGAGGACGTTCAGTGCCCGGCTCAGGAGCAGCGCGCCGATCAGGCACACCCCGATCGCGGTCAACGGCCAGGCGAGCGGTGCCTGTTCGCGGGCGGCGAGGGAGCCGACCGACCAGAAGCGGTACGCGTCGAAGACGTCCGGGTGCATCAGCCGCAGGCCCATGGCGACGCCGCTCAGGACCGCGGTCAGGGCCACGCCGGTGAGCACGAGGCGCAGCGGCGAGCGCCGCCCGACCGCGGCGACGAGCAGCGCCGCGAGCACGGAGCCGACGATGGCGAAGCCCAGTTCGCCCGCCTGTCCCCCGGTCAGGCCGAGTGCCGAGCCGAGGGTGATGGCGAACCCGGCGCCCGCGGTGACGCCGAGGATGCCGGGCTCGGCCAGCGGGTTGCGGGCCAGCGTCTGGATGAGGGCGCCCGCCACGGCGAGGGCGGCGCCCACCGCGACGGCGAGGAGCGCGCGCGGCGCGCGGACGTCCCGCACGATCACGTGGTCGTCGGTGCCCCGGAAGTCGAAGAGGGCGCGGACGACTTCGGCGGGCGGCACCGAGCGGGCGCCGATGCCGATGCTGACGACGGCGACGGCCGCCAGGAGCACGAGTCCGCCGACGAGCAGGGCGATCCGCGGGGTGGCCCGCACCGGCGCCGTCGTCCCGGACGCGCGGCCCGCGACGGTCACCGCTTCAGGAGCGGAGCGAACGACTTGTCGATCGCGTCCAGGGTCTTCATGGCCGACCCGTAGGTCGCGGCCTCGGTGTAGCGCAGCGGGAAGGTCTTCCCGGCCTTGACGGCGGGCAGGTTCTTCCACAGCTTGGAGTCCATGACGTACCGCACCGCCTTGGGGACGCTGCCGTCGGCCTGGACCGAGTACGTGATGGCGTCGGCGTCGCGGAGCGAGGCGGGCAGTTCCTCGATGGACGGGGTCTCGCTGACCGCGTGCGAGCCGGGGCCGGGCTTCTTGACCTTGCCGTAGTACTTCGCGCCCAGGTCCTCGGCGATGTTCGTGCCCCACGAGTTTCCGAACTCGCGCTGGAAGGTGCCCTTGGCGACCTCGCCGTACGCGCCGACGTGGCCCAGCTTGAGCTTCGGCAGGACGCCCTTGTACTTCTTGGCGAGCTTCGCGGCCTTGGCCTCGTACCGCTCCTGCACCGCGTCGAACTTCTTCAGCGAGCCCGCGGCGTCGGACTGCTTGCGCGTCAGCTTGCGCCACGCGGACGGCACGGTCGGGCCGATCGCCACCACCGGGGCGATGGACTCCAGGCGCTTGACGTCGATGTCGCCGAGGACCGGGGCGGGGACACCGATGACGATCAGGTCGGGTTCGGCCTCGGCGATGGCCTCGTAGTTGGTCTCCTTCGCCAGTTCCCCCGCCACCTTGGGGAGTTTCTTGTACGTGGCGAGGTCCTTCTCGCTCATCAGCGGCTCGCCGCGCTTCCACGACGAGATCCCGACCAGCGACGCGTCGGCCTCGATCATGGCGGGCACGGCGTAGCCCGTCGCCACCACGCGCTTCGGGTGGGCAGGGATGGTGATCTTGCCGTTGTCCGCGGCGAACACCCGGGTCCTGCCCTTGCCTGCGGCGTCCGAGTCGTTCTTGGACGACCCGCACCCGGTGACGACCAGGGCCAGCGCCACGGCGCCGACCAAGGCCGACGATCTGCGGATGGACATGCGTTGCTCCTTGCTCGTGCGGGAGGGCGTGCCGCGTGCGACGGCGGCGCCCCGCCCCCCCCCGTTCGGCCGTTCGGCCGTTCGGTCAGTGGTTGTGGACGTGCCCGTGCTCGTGGCCGTGGTCATGGCCGTGCTCGTGCTCGTCGTCGAAGTCGGCGACGCCGCGCTTCCAGTAGCCGGTGATGTCGTGGTCGGCCTTCGCCAGCCGCAGGTCGTCGCGGGCCCAGCGGCGCAGCGGCTTGATCTGTCCCGCCTCGCCCGCGACCCACACGTAGAGCCGCTCGCCCTCGGGCACGGTCACCGCGGTCACGGCGCGTGCGAGGGCGTCGCCGGTGCCCGGCGGCCGGTCGCCGCGGTGCAGCCAGCGCACCTCGACGCCCTCGGGTGCGGACAGCTCGATCTCCTGGGCGGCGTCGGCGACTTCGACGAACGCCCAGCCCTCGGCGCTCCTGGGGAGTTCCTCCAGCCAGCGCGCGATGGCGGGCAGCGCCGTGATGTCGCCCGCGAACAGATAGCGGTCGTAGGCGTGCGGGACGATCAGTCCGCCGGGCGGCCCGGCGACATGGATCACGGCACCCGGCTCGACGGCGTGGGCCCAGTCCGAGGCGAGGCCGCCGTCGTGCGGGGCGATGTCGATGTCGATCTCGCCGGTGACGGGGTCGTAGCGGCGGACGGTGTACTCGCGCGAGGTGGGGGCCGGTCGCGGCCAGCGCAGCATGGTCCCGTTCGGCTCGGGCAGCCGCAGCGTGCCGTCGGGCTCCGGGAACAGCAACTTCACGTGCTCGTCCGGCGCGTGGGCCTCGAACCCCTCGGTGCCGGGCCCGCCCAGGGTCACCCGCAGCAGGCCCGCGCCGACCATGGCGGTCCGGACGACCTCGGTCTCCCGGACGTGGATCGGGTAGCCCACCTTCTCGGCGTGCTCGCCCGCGCGGACTTCGGCGATCCGCTCCAGATGCCGGTGCCGGTGGTCGATCAGGCTCATGCGGCACCGCCCGACGGATGTCCCGTCGACGACGACCGTTCCCGCGCCGCCCCCGCATTCCACGCAGGCATGGATTCCCCTCCCCTTGATCACGCTCAGGCAAGGCTAACCTAACCCACCGGCGGGCAGGCGCACGAGGGGAAGGACCCGCCGCACGGCGACCCCTGACTCCCCAGCACCTGCTTCCGCGTCACATTCCCGCGAGGCCCCGCCCATTGCCCCATTGACTTTCCGCCCGCGAGCGCGAACCGCGCATATTCGACGGCCACACGAGGAATGCATTGGCGTAGACCAAATGATACCTAGAGGTAGCTGGTCTACACCTCTTGACCTCTTCGGCGCACCCGAGGATGGTAGGGGCGACTCAGCGTGAAGTACCCCCTGTCGTACGCCTCCTTTCACCCCTCACAGTCGGCGACGCGGGCTCGCCCGCAATTCACGAACGTGGGCCCTGCCATGCCGCTTTCAGGAGTCGACTTGAACTCAAGACATCCCGTCATGGCCGTCATCGCCCTGAGCGCTCTCCTCGCTTCTCTCCTCGGTCTGCGCAGCGCCCCCCACGCTGCGGCCGCCCCGAATAGCGCGCCGCCGGGAGTGGTCCCCGCCGTGCAGAAGTGGGACGGTGGGAGCGGCCGCCTCACTCTCACCTCGTCAAGCCGCGTCATGGTGCCCCAAGGCGCCCCGGCGAATGTGCGGAAACTGGCCTCTCAAGTGGTCGCGGAATTCACCGAGCTGACCTCTCTGCGCTTGAGTGTCGGAACGGGAACACCGGCCACCGGTGACATCGCCGTGCAGGTCAACGCCGATGCCGACTTCGGTGCGGCCAAACCGTCGCTGCGCCCGGAGGCGTACCGCCTGAAGATCACCGATGGTTCCGTCGAGATCGTGGGCGGCGGCGACAAGGGGCTCTACTACGGCACCCGCACGCTCCTGCAGTCCGTCCTCGGCTCGCCCGACCACGCGAGCCTGCCCGTGGGTACCGTCGTCGACCACCCGAACTACGCGGTGCGCGGCTTCATGCTGGATGTGGGCCGACGCTACTTCACACCCGAGTTCATCAAGTCGTACCTGCACTGGATGGGCTGGCTGAAACTCAACACCCTCCAACTGCACCTCAACGACAACGAGATCACCCCGCCGAACGGCGACTGGTCCAAGGCCTTGTCCGCGTTCCGCCTCAAGAGCACCAATCCGAAATTCGCGGGGCTCGGAGCGGAGCAGGGATACACCCGTCAGGACTGGGACTCATTCGAGGACACGGCCGCCGCGAACAGCGTCGACATCGTCCCGGAGTTCGACTCACCGGCACATTCACGGGCCTTCATCAAGTTCAAGCCGGAGCTGGGTCTCAACAACGGAAACTCCGACCATCTGGATCTGAGCAAGCCGGAGACCACCACCTTCATGAAGAGCGTGTTCGCCGAATTCGCGCCGTGGTTCCGTGGACCCACTGTCCACATCGGCATCGACGAGTACCCGAAGGACCGGGCCGAGGATTACAAGAAGTACGTCAACACTCTGGCGCCGTATGTGCGCTCGCTCGGAAAGAACGTCCATGCCTGGGGCAGCTTTTCGCAGATGTCAGGCAGCGGCGCGGGCTACGACAAGAACATGACCATCAACAGCTGGAACAACGGCTGGTACGCGCCCAAGGCCGCCATCGCCGACGGCTACCAGGTCATCAACTCCAACGACGGCCTGCTCTACGTCGTCCCCTTCGCGAACTACTACCACGGCCAAGGACTCGACGGCCGGGACATCTTCACCACCTGGGAGCCGCACGTCTTCGGCGGCAACCAGAACCTCACCCCGCAGGACCCGAGCCTCCTCGGCGCCATGCCCGCCGTGTGGAACGACCTGGTGCGCGCCGACTACACCGAACTCCAGGTCCACGGCCTCATCGACAAGAGCTTCGACGCGCTCGCGCAGAAGATGTGGTCCGGGGGCGCGGCAGGCACCGACTACACCGCCTTCCTCAACCGGGCGGCCACCGTCGGCAGGGGTCCCGGCACCGCCCACCTCAGCCCCGACCGAACCCCCGGTGACCTGGCCTTCCGGCGTCCCACCGCCACCTCGTCCACCGAGACCGCGGCCTTCCCCGCGTCCCACGCGGTGGACGGCAGCGCCACCACCCGCTGGGCCAGCCGCTACAGCAACGACCAGTGGCTGAGCGTGGACCTGGGCGGCGACCACCGCGTCAAGTCCGTCCGCCTGAACTGGGAGGCCGCCTACGGAAAGGACTACGACATCCAGGTGTCCCCCGACGGCACCACGTGGCGCACGGTGGCCGAGCGCCGAGGCCGCACGGCGGCAGGAGAGGACACCTTGACGTTCCCGGCCACCACCGCCCGCCACGTACGCGTGCAGGGCATCACGCGCGGAACCGGCTACGGATACTCCCTGTACTCCCTCGAAGTCTTCGACTGACGGGCGAGGGTGGTGGGGGGGGGGGGGGGGGGGGGGGGGGGGAGGGGGAAGGGGGCGTGGGGGGGGGGGGGGGGGGGGGGGGGGGGGGGGGGGGGGGGGGGGGGGGGGGGGTACGT
>NZ_JBVIXA010000002.1:156676-459686 GCF_055594065.1 Streptomyces sp. NPDC040610
CAACCCGGGCGGGGGAGAAGCACCACGCCCCGCCCCACCGCTCGCCCCCCCCTTCCCCCCTTGCGCTGGGGGGGGGGGGGGGGGGTGTTTCCCCCCCCCCCCCCCCCCCCCCCCCCCCCCCCCCCCCCCCACGGCCTGCTACGCGGTGCCGGACACCCCGTCCACGACGAAGCTGGTGACCGACTCGGCCGGGACGGTGACCGTGGCGCGCCGGTCCGTGACCCGTACGGGGTCGCGGCGTTCCAGTGCGCCGTCGGCGCTGGTCACCACCGGCGTCACGGTGGCGTCCGGGCTGACGGCGGCGAACCTCGACAGATCCACCGTCACCGTGCGCTCCGCTCCGGTGGAGTTGACGTGGACGATCGTGGCGCCCTTGCCGTCGGCGTCGAGCGCCGCCGCGCTGGAGCCTTCGTCCACGGTGATCAGGCGGTCGCCCGGACGGATGTGGTGGGTGAAGTTCCGGGCCGTGTCGAACTTGGTGTTGGTCGTGATGGGGCAGGTCTTCAGGGTGTCCTCGGCGGTGCAGTCGAAGGGGAGCTGGATGCTGCCCCAGTTGCCGCCCTTGGCGCTCTCACCGCCCGGCTTCATGTTGTTGTAGTCCTCGACGGGCTGCCAGAACACCCAGGCCGTGGGCTCCAGTTCCCGCAGGTCGTCGACCATGTGCTGGGCCAGGCCGAGACCCGACCTCATGTCCTCGAAGTCCTGCCCGTCCGGGTCCCACTCCCCCTCGACCTCGCTCATCCACAGCGGCTTGCCCGCCGCCCTGGCCAGGTCGCGCACCGTGGTCCGGCCCCCGGTGCCGTACGTGTGGACGTTGAGCTGGTCGACCAGGCGCCGCACCTCCTCCGGGTAGGAGTTCCAGTTCTCGGCGAACTTGGTGGGGTTGGTCTCGTCCATCGCCGAGATCTTCGTGCGGCTCTTGGACTTCCGCAGGGTCGGGGCCAAGGAGCGGATCACCTCCTGCTGCAGCCCCGGGCCCATGTGTGCGCCCTCCTGACGGCCGCCGACGGGCTGCCCGTCGGGGCCGAGTTTGGTGCTCCAGTAGTCGGTGTTGGGTTCGTTGAAGGGGTCGAGCGTCTTCACCCTGATGCCGTGCGCCTTCTCCAGGCGCCGGGTCGCGCCGGTGAGGTACGCGGTGAAGTCGTCGATGGACTCCGTCTTGAGCTGGTCCTCGTTGGCGTCGAAGCCCCCGGAGACGTAGCCGCTCTTCGTCATGAACCACGGGGGCGAGTTGCTGAACGTCTCCCAATGGTCGATCTTCGACTTGATCCGGTCGACCCACCAGCGCTGGGGCTTGTCCGCGTCGCCCTTCCAGTGGGCGGGGTTCGCGGGATCCCACCACTCGGTGTCCTCACGGGTGGTGCCATCGGGAGCCCGCCACCAGCCCTCGACGGCGCCACCGGCCCGGAGGTAGTCCTTGACGTCGGGGGCGTTGCCGCCGCCGATGTTGTAGCGGGCGATGTTGAGGTTGAGCCCGTCGGCGCCGAACAGCAGCTCGGCGAGTTGGTTGCGGATCTCGTCGGGATAGCCCCCGGTGGCGTTGGCGAACCAGACCAGGCTGGTGCCCCAGCCCTCGAACTTCTGCTGCGCGTGCACGGGATCGGGCCGGACGGTGACGGAGTCCGCGGCTCGTTCCGTCGCGGGTGACGGTGGGGCGGCGGCGAGTGCGGTGACCGCGGCCAGGGCGGTGACGCCGAGGACGGTCGGCAGCGGCCGCTTGCGGGTGCCGTGTGCCATCGTGATCCTTTCTGGAGTTGTCACTTCGGGTGGGGCGCCGTGCTGTCAGGGGGCGGACTCGCGCAGGACCGCGACGCCGCGTGGGGGCAGGGTGAGGTGGCTCTGCGGTACGTCTCCAGGGGCGCCGGCGAGTACGTCCCCGGTAAGGCCGGTCAGGGTCACCGCCTCGTCGGTGCGGTTGACCAGGAACAGGTAGCGGCGGTCCCCGGACCGGCGGACCGTGAGCTCGACCCGGCCGCGCGCGGCGGCGGGGAGTTCGCTCCTGACCTCGGCCACATCGAGCAGACGGGGCAGAAGCCCGGCCAGTCCCTCCGCACCCAGGCGGCTGCCGACATAGGCGGCCGACCCGCCCCCGGCGCGGCGGCGGGTGACCGCCGGGCGGCCGCTGTGCTCGCCCGAGCCGTAGCGGGCGAGCACCTCCACGGCGGGGTCGGTCACGTCGGCCCGGTCGGCCCACAGCGTGCCCGTGAAACCGCCGTCCAACGACACCGCGTCGCCGTCGAGAAGCGGCCCGAACTCCTCCACGCGAATGCCGAGCAGATCCCGCAGCGCGCCCGGGTAACCGCCCAGCCACACATGGTCGTTCTCGTCGACGACACCGGAGAAGTACGTGGTGACCAGGTGGCCGCCGCCCTCCGCGTACCGGGTGAGCCGAGCGGCCAGCTCGGCGGGCACCACGTGCAGGACGGGCGCGACGAGCAGCCGGTACGGGGCGAGGTCGGTGTCCGTCGTGATCACGTCGGCGCGGATCCCGAGGGCGAGCAGCGCGGAGTACCAGTCGAGCGCCTCCTGGCGGTAGTCGAGGCGGGACGTGGGGTGGGAGTCCTGTTCGCTGGCCCACCACGACTCCCAGTCGAAGAGGATCGCGACGGCGGCCGGTTCGCGCTCGGAACCGGCGACAGGCGCCAACTCGTCCAGCGTGCGGCCGAGTTCGGTCACGGCACGGAAGACCGCGCTGTCCTCCCCGGCGTGCGGGACCATCGCCGAGTGGTACTTCTCCGCGCCCGCCACCGACTGGCGCCACTGGAAGAAGCAGATGCCGTCGGCGCCGTGGGCGACGTGCAGCAGCGAGTCCCGGGCGAGGTCGCCGGGGCGCTTCGCGACGTTGACGGGCTGCCAGTTGACGGCGCTCGTGGAGTGCTCCATCACGTACCAGGGCCGGCCACCGGCGATGCCGCTGATGAGGTTCGCGGAGAACGACAGCTCGTCGCGGTCCTGGGGGCCGGGGTGGACGTAGTGGTCGTTGGAGACGAAGTCGACCTCGTGGGCCCAGTCGGCGTAGTTCATGCCCTTGGTGCCGCCCATCACCATGAAGTTGCTGGTGACGGGCGTTTCGGGGGTGAGGCGGCGCAGGATGTCCCGCTCGGCGCACAGATAGTCCTTGAGCGCGTCCGACGAGAAGCGCTTGAAGTCCAGCTGCTGGGTGGGGTTGGGGTGGGAGGCGGCGAGGCGGGGCGGCAGGATCTGGTCCCAGTCGCTGTAGCGCTGGGACCAGAAGGCCGTGCCCCAGGCGTGGTTGAGCCGGTCGAGGCCCTCGTACCGGTCGCGCAGCCAGCGCCGGAAGGCCCGGGCCGCGTCGTCGGAGTAGTCGTAGATGTTGTGGCAGCCCAGCTCGTTGTTGACGTGCCAGGCCGCCAGGGCCGGATGGCCCGCGTACTGCTTCGCCATGGCGGAGACCAGCCGGAGCGCGTACTCACGGAACACCGGCGACGTCGGCCGCCAGTGCTGCCGCGCGCCGGGCCAGACCGTCGCCCCCTCGGCCGTGACCGGCAGGATCTCCGGGTGCGCCGTGGTCAGCCAGGGCGGCGGTGACGCGGTGGCGGTGGCGAGGTCGACGGCGATGCCGTGGGCGTGCAGGAGGTCCATCAGCTCGTCGAGCCACGCGAAGTCCCAGACCCCGTCGTCGGGTTGGAGGCGCGCCCAGGAGAAGATCCCCAGGGAGATGATGTTGACCCCCGCCCGGCGCATCAGGCGGACGTCCTCCTGCCAGACCTCCCGGGGCCACTGCTCGGGGTTGTAGTCGGCGCCGTAGGCGAGCCGGGCGCGGCTGCCGCCGTCCGGTGCGGGCAGCAGGCGGGGCAAGGTGGTGCGACGGGTCATCGTCACTCTCGTCTTTCGAGCGTCGTGCGAGCGTGTGTCGAGGCATGGGCGCGTGCGGCGTCGCGCGCGGGCGTGCGGCGGGCGCACGGCGGGCGGATCACTCGTGGACGGTGAACCCCTGCTGCTTGCCGTACTCGGCCGACTTCCGCTGCCAGGACCTCAGCCCGTCGACCAGCGGGGTGTCCGACACGTACGCCTTGCCCGCGGTGTCGTTGAAGACGGAGTTGGAGTAGACCTGGAACGGCAGGTACGACCAGTCGTCCGGGACGCGCGCCGCCGATTCGGCGAAGACCTGGTTGGCCTTCTGCCCGCCGAAGTAGGGGAACTTCGTCTGCTGGAACTTGTCCGACGTCAGATCGGTGTTGGTCGCAGGGAAGGCACCGTTCTTGATCCGGGTCTGGACACCGGCTCCGTGATTCGCGTACTCGATGAAGGCGTACGCGAGTTCCTTGTTCTTCCCGGCCGAGGGCAGGGCCAGGGAGCTGCCGCCGTTCTCCGCGCTGACCTTGCCGCCCTTGGTCCACTGCGGCAGCGGGGCCACCCGCCAGTCCCCGGCGCCGGACTTCACGCCGGAGGCGAGGTTGGCGGGCATCCAGGCGCCGATGGCCAGGGTCGCGATGGTGCCCTTGGCCATGCCCTGGTACCACTCGTCGCTCCAGGACGTGATGGGCGCGAGGAGCTTGTCGTCGATCAGCTTCTGCCACGTGCCCGTGTAGGCGGTGGCTCCCTTGTCCTTGAAGCTGATGCCGACGTCGGTCTTGTCCTTCACGTCGAAGGGCCGTGCGCCCGCCTGCCACAGCAGGCTGGTGGTCAGGCCCGCGTCACCGGTGTCGTTGGTGATGTATACCTTCGGGTCGGCCTTGTGCAGGGCGCGGGCGGCGTCGACGTACTCGTCCCAGGTCGTGGGCACGGCGATGTCGTGCTTGTCGAAGAGCTTCTTGTTGTAGAAGAGCGCCATCGGCCCGGAGTCCATCGGCAGCGCGTAGGTCTTGTCGCCGCCCTGGCTGACGGCGCTCCAGGGACCGCGGGAGTAGCTGCTGGCGAGCTTGTCCGCGCCGAATCCTGACAGGTCGGTGATCGATTCCTTCAGGGCGAACTGGCCGAGGGCGTAGTACTCGATCTGCGCGACGTCGGGGACGCCCTTGCCCGCGGACATGGCGTTCTGCAGGGCGGTGTACTGCTTGTCGTTCGTGCCCGCGTTGACGAGGTCGACCTCGACGCCCGGGTGCTTCTCCTCGAAGTCCTCGGCGACCTTCTTCAGGGTGGGTTCCCAGGCCCACACGGTGATCTTTCCGCCCTTCTTCAGGGCCGCGTCGATGTCCTTTCCGGATACGTTCTTCGGGCTGTCCCCGTCGTCGGAGGAGCCGCAGGCGGCCGCTCCCAGGGTCAGTGCGCAGACGACGGCGAGACCGCGCAGGGCACGGCGGGTGTGCAACGGCATGGACGTGTTCCCCTTGGCTGGACGTGCGGATCGGTGTGCGGTGAGCGGGAGTGGGCGGGGGCCGGTTCGGGCGCGGGCGCGGAGTGCTACTCCTTGACGCTTCCGGCGGCGAGGCCCGACTGCCAGAACTTCTGGAGCAGCAGGAAGGCGGCGACGAGCGGCACGATGGTGAGGAGCGACCCGGTGATCACCAGGTGGAAGACGGGCTCGCCGCCCGCCGTGGAGGCCTGGGCGTTCCAGCTGTTGAGGCCCAGGGTCAGCGGATACCAGTCGGGATCCTTGATCATGATCAGCGGCAGGAAGTAGTTGTTCCAGGTCTGCACCATCGTGAACAGCAGGACGGTCACCATCCCGGGCGCGAGCAGCGGCAGACACACCTGGACGAAGGTGCGCAGCTCCCCGGCGCCGTCGACGCGCGCGGCCTCGAGCAGTTCGGCGGGGATCGCCTCGGTGGCGAAGACCCACATCAAGTAGAGGCCGAAGGGCGAGATGAGGGAGGGGATGATGACGGCCCAGGGGGTGTCGGTCAGGCCCATCTCGCCGAACATCAGGAAGGTGGGCACCGCGAGGGCGGTGCCGGGCACGGCGACCGCCCCGATGACGACGGCGAAGACGACGCGCTTGCCGGGGAAGTCGAACTTGGCGAGGGCGTAGCCGCCGAGGACGGCGAGGACGGTGGCGCCGCCGGCACCGAGGACGACGTACAGGAGGGTGTTCAGGAGCCAGCGGGTGAAGACACCGTCGTTGTAGGTGAAGGTCTCCCTGATGTTGTCCCAGAGGGCGAAGTCACCGCCGAACCACAGGCCGAACGAATCGGCCAGGCCTTCCTGGGACTTGGTGGCGCTGATGACGAGCCACAGCAGCGGCACGAGGGTGTAGAGGACGACCAGGCCCGTGAGCAGGGTCAGCGGCACGCTGCGGCGGGGGCGGGCGAGGCTGTGGCGCTGCCGTCGGGGGGTGCGCAGCCGGGGCGGCGGCGCGTGCCTCGGGCCGGTGGCGCGGGTGGTCCTGGCGGCGGTCCTGGTGGGGGTGGCCATGGGTCACGCTCCCTTGCGCATGCCGCGGAGCTGGACGACGTAGGCGATGACCATGGTGATGAGGCCCATGATGATCGCGACGGTCGCGGAGTAGTTCTGCTGCTGTCCGTTGAACGACAGGGAGTACGTGTAGAGGTTGGGGGTGTACGAGGTGGTGATGGCGTTGGGCGCGAGGTCCTGGAGGATGCTCGGCTCGTTGAAGAGCTGGAAGCTGCCGATGATCGAGAAGATGGTGGCGATGACCAGCGCACCGCGGATGGCGGGGAGCTTGATGGCGGTGATGACGCGCAGCTGCGACGCGCCGTCGATCTCCGCGGCCTCGTAGAGGGAGTGCGGGATCACGCGCAGCGCGGAGTAGAAGATCAGCATGTTGTAGCCGACGAACTCCCAGGTGACGATGTTGCCGATGGACGCGAGCACGAGATCAGGGGAGAGCGGGTCGGGCAGGTCGGCGCCGAAGGCGTCGTTCACGTCGCCGACGAGTCCGAACCGGGTGCCGTACATGAAGCCCCACATGAGGGTGGCGACCACGGCGGGCACGGCGTACGGCAGGAAGATCGAAATCCGGAAGAAGCTCTTGCCGTAGAGCCGGCCGCTGTCCAGGGCGAGCGCCACGAGCAGCGCGATCCCGAGCATGATCGGCACCTGGACGGCGAGGAACAGCGCCACCCGGCCGAGCCCCTCCCAGAACTCGGGGTCGTCCAGGGCTCGTTGGTAGTTGTCCAGGCCCACGAAGGTGGTGCCGCCGATCAGCCGGTCCTGGAAGAGGCTGAGGTAGATCGAGTAGGCGATGGGAGCCAGGAAGACCAGGGCGAAGACCAGGGCGAACGGGGCCACGAACCCCCAGCCCGTCCAGGACCGCCGCCGTCGCGGCGGGGGTGCGCCCGCACGTCCGACGGCCGCGGATTGCAGTGTTGCCATGACAAGTCCCCTCGTGCTCGCCTCGCGCCCGAAGGGGCGCGCCTTGCGATGTTTACGTAAACATCGATGGCCGGAAAGGGCCGCCGGTCGTGTTATGTTTACGTAAACATTGAGTGGGAGATGTCTACACTGCGCCGCAGCGGAGGGTCAAGAGGCTGCGCGAGAAGTCGATGTGAGTGCGGGGAAGGGTGCAAGTGACAACCAGCGGAACACCTGCGGGCGGGCGCCGGACGCCGGGCCGTCAGGGCGGGTCGCCCCGCCGCAAGCAGGGCGCGTCCATGATCGACGTCGCCCGCCTGGCCGGCGTCTCCGGCCAGACCGTCTCCCGGGTCTCCAACGGCTTCCCCGGCGTCACCGAGGAGACCCGCGCGCGGGTCCTGGAGGCGATGACGGAGCTGGGCTACCGCCCCAACAGCGCCGCGCGGGCCATGCGCCGCGGCGAGTTCCGCACCATCGGCGTCGTCACCTTCACGCTGTCGACCACGGGCAACGTCCACACGCTCGACGCCATCGCGCGCTCCGCGGCCCAGGAGGGGTACGCGGTCACGCTGCTCCCGGTCGCCGTGCCGACGCAGGACGAGGTGCGCGGCGCCTTCTCCCGCCTCGGCGAACTCGCCGTGGACGCGATCATCGCCATCATGGAGGTGCACCTCCTGGACGCGTCGTCCCTGGTCCCGCCGCCCAACGTGCGGGTCGTCGTGGCCGATTCGCACGCCGGCGACCGCTACAGCGTGGTGGACACCGACCAGGCGGGCGGCGCCCGGACGGCCGTGGACCACCTGCTCGGCCTCGGCCACCGGACGGTCTGGCACGTGGCCGGACCCGAGGAGTCGTTCGCCGCCCAGGGCCGGGAAGGCGCCTGGCGCGCCACGCTGGAGGCGGCGGGCCGCGAGGCGCCGACCGCCCTGCGCGGCGACTGGACCGCCGAATCGGGCTACCACGCCGGGCTCCTGCTCGCGGAACAGCCGGACTGCACCGCCGTGTTCGCCGCCAACGACCAGATGGCCCTCGGCGTGATGCGCGCCCTGCACGAGAAGGGCCGCTCCATCCCCGGCGACGTCAGCGTCATCGGCTTCGACGACATCCCCGACGCGTCCTCCTTCTTCCCGCCCCTGACCACCATCCACCAGGACTTCGACCAGGTGGGCCAGTTGCTCGTGGAGAGCGCGCTGCGGCAGATCCGTACCGGGTCCGGTGAGCAGGGGACGACGCTGGTGCCCACACATCTCGTGGTGCGGGAGAGCACGTCTGCTCCGGCTGCGGGGCGCCGCTGACGGAGGCCCTGGAAGGCACGCGCGCGTAGGCGTGGGGGAACACTGCGCGCGCGTGCCGGTCGAGGGTGTCGCCAACCGCGGGTCGCATCCTGCTCGTTGGGGGCGCGGCACGGGCGCCACGGCATCGGCCCTGCCCGTCAGGGTGGCGCGGGCGGGGCCGGGGCGGGATGGACTTTCGCGTACGGCCCCATGGACTCTCGTACGTCCGCGAAAAAGTGTTGTCTCCAGGCGCCGAGCCGCTCTCCTATACGTCGGACCGACCGGCGTACACCACAGAGCGGAGCAGACATGCACCTGGATCACGACGGCGAGCAGGACCGGGCCCTCACTCCGGGGGCCGGGACCGCCGACGCCGAGCGGCGCGGTCGTCACGGGCGGAGCACGCGCGGGCGCAAGGTTCGCATCCTGGCCGGCGGCGTCGTGGCGGCCGCCACCGTCGCCTCGGTGGGCACGTTCGCGCTGGCCAACCCCTCCGGCGGCGAGGACCAGGGCAAGGACGCGGCGACCGCCGCCGCCCCGCGCGCCAAGACCCAGCCGAAGCGCCCGGCGGTGAGCAAGTCCGCGAAGTACGCGAAGCGGCTGCTGGTCCTCGTCAACAAGGAGCGGGCGCGGGCGGGTTGCGGGCCCCTGCGCCTGGACCGCCGGGTGCAGACCGCCGCGATGGCGCACGCCAAGGACATGGCGGCGCGCGACTACTACGACCACACCAGCCCGGAGGGCGTGAGCGCCGGGGACCGGATGCGCAAGGCGGGCTACCGGGCCGGGGCCTGGGGCGAGAACATACACAAGGGTCCGAAGGGCCCCAAGACCGCGATGCGTGACTGGATGCGGAGCTCCGGACACCGCAAGAACATCCTCAACTGCGCGTACAAGGACTTCGGCGCCGGTGTCAGCCTGAAGGCCAACGGCCCGTGGTGGGTGCAGAACTTCGGCACCAAGCGCTGATCCCGTGGCCCGCCGCACCGCCCCGGGTCAGCCCTTCAGCGGGCAGCTGGTCAGCAGGGTGGCCGGGTCCGCCCCTGCGGGACGCGGGACGGTGCGGCCGGGCGGCCCGCGTCCCGGACCAGTCGGGCGTAGACGTCCGCAGCACGGCTGATGGGCAGCAGAACGTCGAGTGTCCCCTGCACCGTGATCAGCGGTTTCCCGATCGTCCCGGTCAGCTCGATCCGCTCCACCGCGCGATGGACCCGCGCCGGACGGCGCGCGTAGTCGTAGTCCGCGTCGCATCCGGGCGTGCCGGGTGCGCAGTACGGGGTGCCCGCCTCGGTCGGGCCGTCGAAGCCGGGGTCGAACTCCTCGCGGTAGACGCGCTGGGTCAGGTCCCAGTAGGCGCGGTGGTGGTAGGGCCACAGGAATTCCGAGCCCGCGGGGAAGCCCGCCGCGAGGAGCTTTCGGTGGGCGCGGGCGGCTCCGGCGCCGCCCGCCGCGTAGGCGGGGTACGCGCGCAGTGCGGTCGGCAGGGAGGTGAGCGGGTTCGGCCCGTCGGCGCGCCACAGGGTGCCCTCCCAGTCCACGCCGCCGTCGTACAGCTCGGGATGGTTCTCCAACTGCCAGCGCACGAGGTAGCCGCCGTTGGAGATGCCCGTGGTCAGGGTGCGGGCAGGAGGCCGACCGTAGCGCTGGGTGGTGACCGCCCGGGCGGCCCTGGTGAGCTGGGTGACGCGCCGGTTCCATTCGGCGACGGCGTCACCCGGCCGTCGGCCGTCGCGGTGGAACCGGGGCCCGGTGTTGCCCTTGTCCGTGGCGGCGTAGGCGTGGCCGCAGGCCAGCACCCAGTCCCCGATGGCCCTGTCGTTGGCATACTGCGCCCGGTTGCCGGGGGTGCCCGCGATCACCAGGCCGCCGTTCCAGCGGTCGGGCAGCCGGATGACGAACTGGGCGTCGTGGTCCCAGCCGTGGTGGGTGTTGGTCCGGGAGGTGTCGGGGAAGTGGCCGTCGACCTGGATGCCGGGGACGCCGGTGGGCGTGGGCAGGTCCTTCGGGGTGAGACCGGCCCAGTCCGCCGGGACGGTGTGGCCCGAGCCTACGGTCCCGGCGGTGGTCAACTCGTCCAGGCAGACGACGAGTTGGCGCTCGGCGCCGGGGATGTGCAGCCGGTCGAGGCGGGCGCAGGTCGCGGATTCCGGGGTGTGCGTGGCGGCTCCGCTCGGGCCGATGGTGAGGACGAGCACCAAGGCAGCTCCCGTGGCGGCGGCGCGCGCGAGGCGGAAGGAGCGTGGCGCCGGAGCGGTGCCGCGGCGCCCGCGCCCGAAGGACCGGCTCACCCGTGGAGGCCGAAGAACTCGGTGATCCAGTAGCTGGAGCAGATCGACGCGACGAAGTGGACGGTGCCCGTCGCCCCGCACTGCCGCGCCCCGCTTCCGGGGTCGACCGGAGTGCCGTGGCCGACGGCCGGCACCCGGTCGACCTCGACCGCGACGCTGCCGTCGGCGGCGAGATACTGCTCGCGCCGGGTGCCGTCGGGCCCGAGGGTGGACGTGCGGTCGGGCGTCTGTTTCAGACCGTGCACGGCCGTCCACTGGTCGCGCAGGGCGTCCGCGTTCCTCGGTACGACCGTGGTGTCGCGGTCGCCGTGCCAGACGGCCACGCGCGGCCACGGCCCGGTGTGGCCCGGGACGGCGTCCTTCACGCTCTTCGCCCAGGCCGCGGGGGTCCGGGTCACGCCGGGGTTCATGCAGGTGAACGCGGACAGGACGTCGATGGCGCAGCGGTGGGGCAGACCGGCGACGACCGCTCCGGCACGGAAGACGTCCGGGTAGGTGGCGAGCAGGGCCGAGGTCATCCCGCCGCCCGCCGACAGGCCCGTCACGTACGTACGGGTGGGGTCGCCGCCGTAGGCGGATCCGGCCTTGGCGACCATCTGCCGGATCGAGGCGACCTCGCCCTGGCCGCGCCGGGTATCGGCGCTCTGGAACCAGTTGAAGCACTTGTTGAGGTTGTTCGACGTCGTGGTCTCGGCGAAGACCAGCAGGAACCCGTACCGGTCGGCGAACTCGGTCAGGCCGGAGTTGTCGGCGTAGAGCCGGGCGCTCTGGGTGCAGCCGTGCAGGGCCACCACCACGGCCGGACGCGCGGGCAGTGACGTCGGCCGGTACACGTACATGTTCAGTGCGCCCGGGTTGGCCCCGAAGTCGGTCACCCGCTCCAGGGCGACCGCCGCGCGCGCCTCGGGGGCCGGGGCGAGCAGGGACGCGCCGGAGGCGAGCGCGAGGGCCGCGGCCAGCGTGCCGATCCTGCGCGTCCGGCGTCGGAGCCATTCCGTCCGCCGGGACAACAGGCTGGTTCGGGTGGGCAGTTGGGCGATTCCGTACGCCATGAGTGCCTCCTGCGAGCGGCGAGGTGCCGGTCACCCTAGGAGCGCCCCCGAACCTCGCGACATGGCATAGGACCCCACAACTCGGCCCCACGCACAGGCCGTACGCCCTGTTGCGCGGCCGGAACGGAGTCGCCGTGTGCGGTGATCCGCCAAGGAGCCGTGGAACGGGCCGTGTTGAACGTATTGACGAACCGCGCGCACGCTCCTACGGTCCCGTTTCACAGAATCACACACGAATCAACAATTCAGAACGCAACGAAGGTTCCTTCATGTTGAGACGCACCCTCACCCCCCTCCTGGCCGTGTGCGCGAGTGTGCTCGCGCTGCTCACCGCCGCTCCCCCGGCGCAGGCCGCGCCGGTCACGGTCACCAACGGAACGCAGTTCAGCGACACCGGCGGGGCGCCGGTCCACGCCCACGGCGGCGGAGTCATCAAGGTCGGCTCCGCCTACTACTGGTTCGGCGAGAACCGCGACGGCGGCAACAACTTCAAGGCCGTGTCCGTCTACCGCTCCACCGACCTGAAGACCTGGGAGTTCAAGAAGGACGTCCTGACCCAGGAGTCCGCCCCCGAGCTGAAGGTCGCCAACATCGAGCGCCCCAAGGTGATCTACAACAAGTCCACCGGCCAGTTCGTCATGTGGATGCACAAGGAGAAGGGCAACGGCGACTACAGCGAGGCCCGCGCGGCCGTCGCCGTCTCCGACACCGTCGACGGCGACTACACCTGGAAGGGCAGCATGCGCCCGCCGGGCGACGTCACGTCCCGGGACATGACCCTGTTCCAGGACGACGACGGCACGGCGTACCAGATCACGTCCGCCAGGGACAATGCCGACCTGCACATATACCGTCTCACCTCCGACTACACCCGCTACGACGAGCTGGTCGCCAACCCCTGGGCGGGGACGTACCGGGAGGCGCCCGCGCTGTTCAAGCGGGACGGCGTGTACTTCATGCTCACCTCGGGCAACAGCGGCTGGCAGCCCAACCAGCAGCAGTACGCCACCGCGACCAGCATCACCGGCCCCTGGAGCGAGATGAAGGACGCGGGCAACGACAACGGCTACCACTCCCAGACGACCTTCGTCCTTCCCGTGCAGGGGAGTTCGGGCACCTCGTACCTGTACATGGGCGACCGCTGGGGCAACTCCATGGGCGGCACGGTCAACGACTCGCAGTACGTCTGGCTGCCGCTGTCGTTCCCGACGCGGACCCGGCTGACGCTGCCGTGGTACCCGAAGGTCAGCATCGACGCCGCCGCCGGGACCGTCGAGGGCGTGGAGGGCGGCCCGCACTTCGGACTTGAGGCCCGGCACAGCGGCAAGTGCCTCGACGTGTCCGACGAGTCCGCCGCCGACAACGCGACCGTCGTCCAGTACGGCTGCGCCCTCGGCCTCAACCAGCAGTGGCGGGTCGAGGACGTGGGCGGCGGGTACGCCCGCGTGCTGGCCCAGCACAGCGGCAAGTGCCTGGACGTGGCCGACGAGTCCACCGGCGACGGCGCCGCCGTGAACCAGTACCGCTGCGGCAATGGAGCCCACCAGCAGTGGCAGTTCCAGGACCGGGGCGACGGGCGCTACCGGCTCGCGGCCCGGCACAGCGGCAAGTGCCTGACCGTCGCGGACGGGTCCACGCAGGACGGGGCGCGGCTCGTGCAGCAGCCTTGCGGGAGCGGCGCCGACCAGCAGTTCCGGCGGCGCGCGGCCTGAGCCGGGCGGGCCTGCCGTCCGACGGCGGCGGGCCCCTCGTCCCGGGCGGGCCTCTCGTCCGGCTTCTGCGGCCCCGTCGTCCCGCGGCGGACGGGGTCGGCATCCCGCCTCGGCCTGGTCCGCGCCCCGTCGCGTCGGTCAGGGGACCAGGACGAGGCGGCCGCGCCTGCCGTCGCGCTCTTCGAGTCGGCGGTGGGCCCGCACCGCCTCGTCCAGCGGCAGGGTGTCGGCGACGCGGGCGGTGAGCTGTTGGGCCTCGGCCAGCGCGGCGAGCTGGGCGAGGGCCGTGCCGTCGGCGGCGACCCACTGCTCGGCCACCGTGATGCCGCGGAGCGGGACCGGGGCGGCGCCGCCGACGACGGAGACGAAGGAGCCGTGGTTGCGTACGGCGCCCAGCGCCGCGATGCCGAGCACGGCGGCGTCGAGGGCGGCATCCACGCCACCGGGCACCAGGGCGCGGACGTCCTCGGCGAGATCGCGGGAGCGGGGGACGAACCACTCGGCCCCCGCGGCCCGCACGAACTCCTCGTCGGCGGTGTCCGCGTACGCCACCACCCGCAGCCCGCGCAGGGCGGCCAGTTGCACCGCGAAGCCGCCCACGGCTCCCGCCGCCCCGGTGACCAGCAGGGTCGCACCCGGTTCCAGGGCCGGCAGGTCAAGGGCCTGGAGGGCGGTGAGCCCGTTCAACGGCAGCGTGGCGGCCTCGACGGCGGAGAGCCGCGCCGGGGCCGCCGCGACCGCAGTGGCGTCCAGGACGACGAAGTCGGCGTACGTGCCGAGCGAGAGGTCCAGCCGGTCCCGCACCCCGATCACCCGGTCCCCGGGCGCGAACTCCCTCACCCCCGGGCCGACTTCGTCGACACGCCCCGCGACGTCCCAGCCGATACCGATGACGTCCCGGGGCGGCAGCAGCCCCGCAGCGCCGAGGTCCCCGGAGCGCGTCAGCGCGTCGACGGGGTTCACCGCGGCCGCCTCGACGCGCACACGGACCTGCCCGACACCAGGGGTCGGCACCGGCACCTCCACGATCTCCAGGGCCTCCGGCCCGCCCGCTTCCCGCACCACGACCGCGCGCACGCGCGACTCCTCCCGTTGGAATCTCCCCGGCGTTCCGCGACGCCCTTCTCCGCCTCGCCGAACACCAGCGACCTTATGGAGAGTTACTCTCCATCGGGAAGAAGGCACTTCAAGGTGCCTAGCGCACGCCAAGGAGAGCGAGGAGAGCCATGAGCAAGCGCGCCGAGGAACGGGCCGCCTACGACGCCTACCTGGCCGAGTGCCCCGCACGGCATCTGCTGGACCGCATCAGCGACAAGTGGGTCAGCCTGATCGTCAACGCCCTGGCCGAGGGCCCGCAGCGCTACTCCGACCTGGCCCGGCGCCTCGCGAGCGTGAGCCAGAAGATGCTCACCCAGAGCCTGCGCAACCTCGAACGGGACGGCCTCCTCACCCGGACCGTCACCCCGTCCGTGCCGGTCCGGGTCGACTACGCCCTCACCCCGCTCGGCGAGTCCCTGATCCCCCTGATGCGGGCGATCAAGGCATGGGCCGAGGAGAACATGGACGAGGTCCTCAAGGCGCGGGCCGCGTACGACGTGAGCACCTAGAGCCTGTCGCGAAAGTGGATCCTGGTCGGGGGCGATCGCGTGCCGCATGCGAGACGTCCGGGCCGGCCGGGCGATAGGGTCCGCATGTGCGTTGATCTTCCGGGCGGCGGCCACGCGCCGCCGCAGACGGTGTCGGCGACCCCGATGGGTTCGGGGCCGCCCGGCCGCCATACCCGTCGTCACAACACCGGAGATCACGCAATGACTGCTCAGCAGCCCCTCACCTACGACGCGTTCGTCGAACTCGCCGCCGCCGACTCAGCTGTCGTCGGCCTTGTCCTCAAGGGGTCCCGGGCCCACGAGGGCATGACCACCGAGCACTCCGACCACGACCTCTACGTCGTCCTCGCCGATGGTGCGACGACGGACCTCACCCGGTTCGCGGGGCACCGCACCCCGGAACTCGACCTCGTCATCCTCTCCCTCGACCAGTTCCGCGCCGCCGGAATGCCCGGCTTCGAGCGGTACGCCCTCGCCCGCGCCCGGGTCGTGCTCGACCGGCTCGACGGAGGCATCGCCCGGATCCTGGCCCGCAAGGCACGGCTCGACGCCGATGAAGCTTTCCGGGAGGCGGGCGCGTGGCTCGACGCCTACGCCAACTCTCTCTACCGCTCGGTCAAGAACGACCGCGACGGACACGCGCTCGCGGCCCGGCTCGACGGCGCCGACAGCATCCGGTTTCTGCTGGAGTTGCTCTTCGCTCTCGACGGCCGCCCCCGCCCCTACAACAAGTATCTGCAATGGGAGCTTGCCCGATTCCCGCTGCCCGGCTGGGACACCGGCATGCTGCTCGACGCCGTGGACCGCATCTCAGAATTGGGCGACGTGACCACGCAGCGTCGTCTCTTCGCCCAGGTCGAGGCAGTGGCCCGCCGGGCCGGGCACAACGCGGTGCTGGACGCATGGGGTGAGGACCTGGAGCTGATGCGGCCGCAGTAGGAGCGCACCGCGCGCGAGTTCCCGCACTGCCACTTTGGCCGTCTGAGGCTTCTGGGGCTTCTGGGACTTCTGGGGCTTTCGCAACAGGCCCTAGATCCACCCGGCGGCCAGGCGCAGGCTCTCCTCGACCGCGTGCGGGATGTCGACGACCGGGAACAGCGTGTGCCGCACGGTCCGTTCTGCGTCGACGATCAGGATCAGACGCTTGTGGCGCAGCCTGCCCGCGCCACGGAAGGTCGGCAGGCGCAGGGCCGCGGCCAGCCGGTGGGAGGCGTCGGAGAGGAGGGTGTACGGGACCTGCTCGGCGCGCGCGAACTCTGCCTGCTCATGGAGGAGTTGGGTGCTGATTCCGCGTACGTCCACGTCCGCCGCACGGAAGTCGGGCCAGGCGTCGCGGAAGAGCCGGTTCTCCAGGGTGCAGCCGACCGCGCCGGGGATCGGCGGCTCGCCCCACTGGATGCCCGTGCCGGGGTAGGTGAACAGGACGGTCGCGGCGGCGTCCGGCGAGATCAGGGGCAGGTCGACGCCCCCTGGGCCGGGCAGGTCGAGGCCGTCGGGCAGGCGGGTGCCGGTCAGAGCGTGGACGCGGGCGTGTTCGGCGCTGTCCGCAGCGGCGGTCCCGGTGAGGCTGCCGTCGCCGAGGACCCACCGGTCGCCCCAGTCCTGCATGGCGACGAGGAGCGGGAGCAGTGCGGCTCCGGCGTCGGTGAGCACGTACTCGTACCGTACGGGACGCCGTTGGTAGAGGCTGCGGCGCAGCACACCCTGGGCGACGAGTCGGCCGAGGCGCTCGGTGAGGACCTTGCGGGACAGTCCGATCTCGGCGGCGAGCGCGTCGAAGCGGACGTGGCCGCGGGCGACTTCGCGCAGCACCAGCACGTTCCACCAGTCGCCAAGGACCAGGGCGGCCTGGGCGATGCCGCAGGTCTCGTCAGCGTTGTGCATCCTCATGGACCCATAGTAGGTTCCTTTTCGGGACCCACTTTGTTTCTGCTTGAAACTTACCGCCCGCCGCCGCGCGGGCCCAGCGTGAGGAGTTGCACCGTGACCGCCATCAGCCGGGTCGTCGCACGCGAGATCATCGACAGCCGGGGCAATCCCACCGTCGAGGTCGACGTGGAGCTCAAGGACGGTTCGCTCGGCCGCGCGGCCGTTCCCTCGGGCGCGTCCACCGGGGCCAGGGAGGCGGTGGAGCTGCGCGACGGCGACCCGAATCGGTATCACGGCAAGGGAGTTCGGCGCGCCGTCGACGCCGTCAACGAGAGCGTCGCGGACGCCGTGACCGGGCTCGACGCCGAGGACCAGGCGACCGTGGACCGCACGATGATCGACCTGGACGGCACGGACACGAAGTCACGGCTCGGCGCGAACGCCCTGCTCGGCGTCTCCCTGGCGACCGCCAAGGCTGCCGCGGCCGCCCACCGGCTGCCGCTCTACCGCTACGTCGGCGGGGTCGACGCCCGGATCCTGCCGGTGCCGATGATGAACATCGTCAACGGCGGGGCGCACGCCGACAATCCGCTCGACTTCCAGGAGTTCATGATCGCCCCGATCGGCGCGGCGACCTTCGCCGAGGCCGTCCGGATGGGCTCGGAGGTCTTCCACACCCTGCGCGGCAACCTGGTCGCCGCCGGACACAGCGTGAACGTCGGTGACGAGGGCGGCTTCGCCCCCGACCTGCGCACCGCCGACGAGGCCCTGGACTTCGTCGTCCACGCCATCGAGCAGACCGGCTACAAGCCCGGCACCGACATCACCCTCGTCATGGACCCGGCCACATCGGAGTTCTTCCACTACGGGGTCTACGACTACGCGGGCGAGGGCGTCCGCCGCACCCCCGCCGAGCACGCCGACTACCTCGCCGCCCTCGTCGACCGCTACCCCGTCGCCTCCATCGAGGACCCGATGGCCGAGGACGACCACGACGGCTGGCGCGACCTCACCGCGCGCCTCGGCGACCGCTGCCAGCTCACCGGCGACGACGTCTTCTGCACCAACGAGACGCTGCTCACCGCCGGGATCCGCGACGGCGTCGCCAACTCGATCCTGGTGAAGGTCAACCAGATCGGCACCCTCACCGAGACCCTCGCCACGGTCTCCACCGCCCACCGCGCCGGCTACACCGTCGTGATGTCCCACCGCTCCGGCGAGACCGAGGACACCACCATCGCCGACCTGGCCGTCGCCACCGGCTGCGGCCAGATCAAGACCGGTTCCCTGTCCCGCTCCGACCGCACCGCCAAGTACAACCAGCTGTTCCGGATCGAGGAGGAGCTGGGCGCGCAGGCGCGGTACGCGGGGCGGGAGGTGCTGGGCCTGCGGCGCTGACGTCGTCGGCCGCCGCTGGCCATCCGCCTCAGCGGACCCGGTCGTAGATCATCGCCATCTCGCCCAGCTCACCGGTCTCCTGCTGCGTGAGCTTCCACTGCGAGGCGGGCAGGCCGTCCTCGAACAGCCGCTCCCCTCCCCCGGCGATCTCGGGGCAGACCAGCAGGTACAACCGGTCGATCAGGTCGGCGGCGAGCAGCGGCTTCACGATGCTCGCGCTGGTGTTGACGAGGATGTCGCCCTCACCGTCGGCCTTGAGCTCGGCGACGACGTCGGCGGCCGGGGCGTTCACCACCCGGGCGCGTTCCCACGGGGCCTCGGTCAGCGTGGTCGAAAGGACCACCTTCTCCGTGTCGACCAGCCACTTCGCGTAGCCGCGATCGCGTGGGTCGGCGTTCTCGTCCGCGGCGACGGCCGGCCAGTACCCCAGGAATCCCTCGGCGTTGACTCGGCCGAGGAGGGCCGTCGTCGCGCCCTCCCATATGCGGGTGAGGTGATTGCGTGCGACCTCGGTGGTCGCGTAGCGCACGATCGCACCGAGGTCGGCGGGTCCACCCGGTCCGTTGTAGCGCCCGTCGAGAGTGAGGGCGATGTTCGCGGTCACTTTGCGTGCGGTGGAGTCGGTCATGACTGTGTTTCCTCTTCCGTGGTCTCGGTGTGAGGCGCCTTGTACGTTCACTGGGATGTGCGGACGGCGTCGGCGAGCCTGTCGAGGCTCTGGCCGAAGCCGATCTCGATGCCCGCGATGAAGTCCGCGGAGTCGACCGTGCTGCCGGTGATCCGGTACTGGACGTCGAGGTCCGTGCCGGTGTCGCTGGCCCGGAGGTCGAAGTCGACGTGGGCGGTGAAGGCGGAGCTGCCGTCGGGAAGGTGCGGGGAGAGCCGGTAGGCGAGGCGCCCACCGGGGCGCACGTCCTCGACGACTCCTTGTCCGTGCCCTGCGACCTGGTCGGAGCCGTCGACGTCGTCGGTGTCGCGGTACTGCAGGACGATGCGTCCGCCCGGGCGCGCCTCGAAGACGAGCTCGGAGACGCGCAGGTCGTCGGGCGTCCACCACCGGGCGAGCAGGGAGGGCTCGGTCAGGTGGCGCCAGACCAGGTCGGGCTCCCCGGCCAGGGAACGGTGGAACCGGAACGAGCGGCCGTCGGCCCACCCCGGCGCCTCCGCCGCGCGGCGCTCCGCGTCGAGGCTGCGTCCGTAGCGGTCGTAGGTCTCGCGGGGGCCGCCGGCCTGGTCCGCGGTGTCGGCGAGCCCGTGGAGCACGACAGCCAGGTCCCGCAGGGGGTCGGAGCGGAGGGCGTAGATGCGGCGCTGGCCGGTGCGCTGCGACGTGACGACACCGGCGCGCTCCAGGTGCTGAAGGTGCTTGGTCGTCTGCGGCTGGCGCGCCTCGGCGAGCTGGGCGAGGACGCCGACCGGCCGGGGCCGCTCGGCCAGGAGGGCCACGAGCCGCCAGCGGGCCGGGTCGGCCAGTGCGGTGAGGAGTGCGTCTGCGTCCATGGGCAGCAGTATTCACCCATACGAATATTCGCGTCAAGGAATATCTCTGGGTGGGCGGCCGCACCCTTCACCCCGCCCTCAGCGAAGCGGACGGACAGGATCCTCCTGGAGGGCCTTGAGCGACACCACGACCTGGCCCTGTCGCGTGTGCGAGACGACCACTTGACCGGTGACGCGCTGCCCGGCCTCGACGGCCTCGCAGGCGTGATCGATGTGCGACCACGTCAGGTCGACCACGCGGATGAACCCGGTGCACAGCCCGTCGGGCTCTCCGTCCAGATGGACGAAGACGCCGAAGTCCGCCACCTGTGACACCGTCCCGGTCACCACCCGCCCCGGCTCCATGCCGAGGACGAAGGAGCGGAGTTCCGGGTTCTCGCAGGCCCTCGCGGACAGCTCGAGCCGACCGCCACGTCGACGCCCGATATCCTCGGCCTCGATCTCCTGACCGACCGCGAGGATCTCCGAGGGGTGGTCGACGGGGCGCATCGACACCTCGTCCGCGGGAATCCGCGCCGACTCGACGCCGCAGCCCTCGGAGGCCTGGCCCTCGACGCCCTGACCCTCGCAGGCCTGGCCCTCGACGACCCGATCCTCCGCGCGAGCCACACGCACGAGGACATCCGCGCCGTCGAAGCCCACGACCGTCACCTTCCTCACCGGGCTCGGCCGAAGGAGGCGGTCCCTCAAGGACCGCAGGCGCGGGTCGGGGTCGAGGTCGGGCATGCGCGGAGCCTAGCGTCCGGGTTTCGGCAGCCAGGGGTCCGGCGGCAGGCGCCGCGGCCTGCTACCTCCCGAACACCTGGGTCCACGTCCAGTCCTTCTCGACCACGCCGACGCCCATCGTGGTGAGGTCGCAGTTGAGGATGTTCTCGCGGTGGCCCTGCGAGGTCATCCACGACTGCATCACGGAGTCAGGGGAATTCTGGCCGCGGGCGATGTTCTCGGCGCCGGGCGACGGATAGCCCTGGGCCGTGGCCCGGTCGGCGAAGGAGCGGCCGTCCTGGCTGGTGTGGTCGAAGTAGTTGTTGTCGGACATGTCCTCGCTGTGGAGCTGAGCGGCGCGGGAGAGCCGGTCGTCGAGCTTCACGGGACGGCAACCGGCCTTGGCCCGCTCGTCGTTGACGAGCGCCAGGACCTTCCCGGCCGTGGTGTTCGCGGGGGCGGCCGTGGGGGCGGTCGGCGCGGTGGGCCTGGGCTTCGGCTTCTCGGTCCGGGGCGGCTTCGGGGCGGGCTCCTTCGTACGCGAGGGCTTGGGCTTGGGCGCGGCGGACTTGCTCGGCTTCGCCTTGGGCTTGCGCGACGGTGAGGGCGAGGCGGTGGGCGAGGGTGACTCGGGGGCCGCGGACGTCTCGGGCGGCGCGTCGGCCGCGGAGGTCGACTTGTCGTCCTCTCCGTCGCCCGGCCACAGGTGCAGGCTCGCCATCGTGCCTCCGGTGACGAGTACGGCGGCGGCGGCCGCGAGGACGGTGGCGCGCCGCCGCTTGGCTATACGGCCCGGGCGGCGGTGGCTGCGGCGGCCGGGGTGCGGGGCGTCGCCCACGGTGGCGAGGACGGAGGTGTCACCGGCGGGAGCGCCGGTCGGCGCGGGGATGTGGTCCAGCGGGACGTCCGGGCGCAGGGGGTCGCCCGCGAAGCCGTCGTGACCGGCCGGGGCGAAGTCGGCGCCGTGGGCCGAGCCCGAGCCATGGGCGAAGTCCTCGCCCTGGACGAAGTCGGCCCCGTGACCCCAGTCGCCCCCCTGGCCCACGTCCGCGCCATGGCCCACGTCCGCGCTATGTCCCAAGTCCGCACCGTACGCAACATCCGTACCGTCACCGAGCCCCGCACCCGACCCCCCGCCCCGCCCCAGCGCGGCAAGCCCCGCAAGCCCGGCCAGCGCCACCGGCACCAACCCGAGACCCACCAGCAGCCCCTCGGCCGGCACCAGCCCCGCCTCGTACCCGGAGCAGGCCGTGCAGTCCCGCACATGCCGGGCGATGCGCTTGCGCCACAGCCCCGACGGATGGCCGTCCCAGACCCCGAGCACCGAGGCGAGCCCGGCGCACGAGGGCTGCGCGGACAGCGCCCGTACGACAAGGCGGGCGGTCTCGAGCTGCGCCTTCATGCGCTGCACCCGCACCGCCGTGTGCTGCGGCGACAGACACATGGCGGTGGCCACGTCGCTGCGGCTCAGCTCCCCCGCCGCCTCGAGCCACCACAGCGAGAGGAGCGCGCGGTCGTCGGTGTCCAGCCAGCGGGTGGCCTCGGCCGCCTCCCGCCGCTGCCCCTCCAGGCCCAGGCGCAGGATCGTCAGGTCCACGAAGTCGGCGCCCGGATCGGCCACGTCGTACGCGTCCTGGAGACCGGAACCGGAGGGCGCGGCCTGCTGCTTGTGCCAGTGGCCGCGGATCTGGTTCATCGCGATGGCCACGAGCCAGGACCGGAAGCTGCGCGGGTCCTGGAGCGAGGCGAGCGCGCCGAGCGCGCGGATCATCGTCTCCTGCACCACGTCGTCGACGTCCGCGTGCCCGTTCAGCGCCCGGCCCACGATGTTGTAGACCAACGGCAGATACTCGGTGACCAGCTCGTCCTGCGCCCACAGGGCACCCTGCCGCGCCGCCTCGACCACCGCGGCACGGTGCTCCTCAGTCGCTGCCACAGCCGCCCACGTCCTTTCCCTGTCCCCCGCATTTTCCGTCCGACACCAGGGAGACCCGAGGCCGGGGGGCGGGATAACAGAAACAGGAGTGGCGGATGAGCAAGCGAGTGGCGAGGCGGACGCGACCACGACCGGGGCCGCGTCCGGCTCAGACCGGGCCGATCACCCGGACGCGGACGGTGGCCGGTGACCGGTCACTGATCATCGCCGTCGTGGAACAGCCCCACGTTCTCCTTGGTCACCAGCGGCGCGGACAGCTGGTCCTCCAGCATCCCGTTGGGCAGCCGCACGATGGTCGAGCCGTGATCGGTGGGGCCGGGCTTGAACTTCTCCCCGTTCATCGCGGCCTTGATGTAGAACATGCCGTACTTCGCGTACGCGTCGGCGGGCTGCGAGACGGTCGCGTCGATCTGGCCCTTGCGGATCGCGTCGAACTCCTGCGGGATCCCGTCGTTGGACACGATCGTGATGTGCCCCTTCGTGCCCGCCTTCTTCAGCATGCCCTTCGCCTTGAGGGTCTGGAGCGTCGGCGCGAGGTAGACGCCGCCCGCCTGCATGTAGATGCCCTCGATGTCCGGGTTGGAGTTGAGAAGGGTGTCCAGCTTGGACGCGGCGGCGTCCGACTCCCACTTCGCGGGAATCTCCAGGACCTTCACCTTCGGGTACTTCTCCTTCATGCACTGCCGGAAGGCCTTGGACCGGTCCCGGCCGTTCACGGAGGCCAGGTCGCCCATGATCTGGACGACCTTCCCGCCCTTGATCTCGTCGCCGAGGTAGTCACAGGCCTTCTGGCCGTACGCGACGTTGTTCGCGCGCACCACCATCGCGACCTTGCCCTTCTCCGGCGCCACGTCCACGGCGACCACGGGCACGCCCTTGCGCTCCGCCTGGTCCAGGCCCGCGGAGATCGCGGCACTGTCGATCGGCGCGACGACCAGACCCTTCACACCCTGGTTGAGCTGGTTGTTGATGTCGGTGATCTGCTGCGCGGGATCGCTGTTGGAGTTGACGGTCTTCAGCGCGTCGACGTCCTCGGACTTCGCCATCTTCGGCACATAGTCGTTGTACGACTGCCAGAACGGCGAGGTCAGCAGCGGCAGAATCACGCCCACCTTGCCCTCACCGCCGCCCCCGCCACCGGATCCCGCGGTGTCATCCGTGCTGCCACAGGCCGAGAGCACCAAGGTGACACTGGCGCCAACTGCCGCCACGCGCACTGCCCGTGCTCTGATCCTGAGGGTTGTTCTGGCCACGTATCGGCTCCATACAAGTGTGGTGAGCGTGAGGGGTTCCGACATCCGCCGTCGGTGGCTCTGAATGTTCATCGGATCACTGGGCGGAGTCAATGGCTCAGAGGTACTGATCTTCGGCGCGATACCGGAGATTGGTCTGATCACCCTCGTGGTTAGACTCGGCCGCAAGGAACTTGGAGGAGCAGCTGTGGAAGATCTGGACGTGCGCACCGCCCCGCAGAAGGGCACAGTGACACAGCGCGCCATCGACCAGATCAAGGCGATGATCGCAGACGGGCTGCTCGGCCCGGGTCAACGACTGCCCACCGAACGGGACTTGGCCGTGCAGCTCGGCGTATCGCGCAGCTCGATGCGTGAGGCCGTCCGCGCACTGACGTTCATGGGCGTTCTGGAGGCACGGCACGGGTCAGGGGTGTACGTCACCCAGCTCGCCGCCGGCGACCTCCTGGAGTCCTTCGGTGTCGTCGCCGACCTCTCCCGGGGACCGCAGATGGTCGAACTCCTCGAAGTCCGCAAGGCGTTGGAGTCCACCGCGGCCGCCCTTGCGGCCGCCCGCATCGACGCCACCCAACTCGCCGTGGTCGAGCGGCACTTGAAGGCCATGGACAACACCGACGACGCCGAGGAGATCCTCGCCCACGACGTCGCGTTCCACCGGGCCATCAACGAGGCCGCGGGCAACGACACCATGGCGGCCGTCCTCGACGGCCTGTCCTCCCGCACCTTCCGCACCCGGGTCCGGCGGGGCTATCAGGAAGAGGGCGCCATCGAGCGCACCCGCCGCGAACACGCCCGCATCCACCGGGCGCTGGTCGCCCGGGACCCGGAGGCGGCCCGGGTGGCGGCCGCGGCCCACGTCGGCGAGGTCGAGCAGTGGCTCCGGGAGAGGCTGGCCGCGAGCCACGACGCCTGAAGCCGTCGCGGCAGCAGGCTCACTGCACGGGGCCAGCGTCCCCACCGCATGCGGAAGCAGGTCCTCACTGGATGCGGCATACAGCTGCTGGATCAGCCGGACCCGGCGGACGGCGGCCTCGGGGCAGTGCCGCTGGGACTGCGGCACGACTGGAGCAGATCGGCATCGCGGAAGCGCACGCGTACGCCGAGCGCGGACACACACGGGGGAAGGTCGTGGTCCGCGTCTGAGCTTCCCTCTTCGCAGAGTCCTGCTCACCCGTCGGACAAGAAGAGTTCGCCTGCGAGGGCCTCATCAGCGGGGTGCGGCGCCCTCTAGGTTCTCCTCGATGACCAGTCGGCAAGGTGCTCAACCCATCGTTGTCCGCCCTTCCTCGACGAAGGAGTAGATGTGGAACGTCGTACCTTCCTGCGCGGAGCCGTCATCGGGACGTCGGCCGCCGCCTTCGGCGGCACCCTCATGCACGGCGCCGCCTACGCGGCCCCGGCGCAGAACGGCCCCGGCCCCTACGGCGCGCTCGGTGCCGCCGACGCCAACGGCATCCGACTGCCCAGCGGCTTCACCAGCCGGGTCATCGCCCGCTCCACCCAGGTCGTCCCCGGCACGTCCTACACCTGGCACAACGCCCCCGACGGCGGCGCGTGTTTCGCCGACGGCGCGGGCTGGATCTATGTCTCCAACTCGGAGATCAACCCCGGCGGCGGGGCGGGCGCCGTGAAGTTCAACTCCTCGGGCACCGTCACCGGCGCCCACCGCGTCCTGTCCAACACCCGGCAGAACTGCGCGGGCGGCGCCACCCCGTGGAACACCTGGCTCTCCTGCGAGGAGGTCTCCCTCGGCTACGTCTACGAGACCGACCCGTGGGGCGTGAACGCCGCTACCCGGCGCGACGCCATGGGCCGCTTCAAACACGAGGCCGCGGCCGCCGACCCGGGCCGCCAGGCGATCTACCTCACCGAGGACGAGGGCGACGGCTGCTTCTACCGCTTCCGGCCGACGACCTGGGGCAATCTGTCCTCCGGCACGCTCCAGGTGCTGGTGGCGGGCACCGGCACTTCCGGCTCCTTCACCTGGGCCAATGCGCCGGACCCGGACGGCTCCCCCACCGCGACCCGCAACCAGGTCTCCGGCGCCAAGCGCTTCAACGGCGGCGAGGGCTGCCACTACGCGGGCGACACCGTCTGGTTCACCACCAAGGGCGACAACCGCGTCTGGCAGCTCAACCTCACGAACAGCACCTACGAGCTGGCCTACGACGACAACCTGGTCAACCCCGGCCCCGCCCCGCTGACCGGCGTCGACAACGTCACCGGTTCCTCCTCCGGCGACCTGTTCATCGCCGAGGACGGCGGCAATATGGAGATCTGCGTCATCACCCCGGACGACATCGTCGCGCCGTTCCTGCGGATCAACGGCCAGTCCGGCTCGGAGATCACCGGCCCGGCGTTCTCGCCCAACGGGTCCCGCCTGTACTTCTCCAGTCAGCGCGGCACTTCGGGAAGCTCGTCGGGCGGCATCACGTACGAGGTCACCGGGCCCTTCCGCACCTGACCTTCGTACAGCGGCACTTGAACATCCCGGGGCCGCCCCGGAACAACGGCGGCAGCCCCGGAGGCCGGTCCTGCTGGAGCAGGCCGGGCATCGCAGCGGTGATCGCGATCGGGATCCGGTCGCTCCTGGCGTACCGCCTGGTCCTGTCCCGCGGGACGCCGGACCCGTGGGAGAGGTGCGGGGACTGAGCGCGGGCCGGAGACGGTAACCACCGCTTGTGGCAACGGCGTTGACAGCCGATCTGGGCTGTTCCATCGTCGATGGCGGTGGATTGTCGGATTTTACCGGCCCCGCCGGGCCCGGTGGGCACGATGACCGGCCCGGCGGGGCCGGTCACTCCGGTCCGGGCCGCCCCGACCGGTCAGGGGAACCGCGTCCCCGTCCGGCCGTCCCCGTGAGGAGACGGACATGAGCGAGCCATCCGGACGCGCACAGCGACCTCCGTCCCGGGGCGCCGGGGGCGAGGACCCGGCGGTGCGTTTCGACGCCACGGTCCACCCCGGAGCGGCGAACCGCGACCTTCGCGGCGTCGCCGATCTGGACCTGGACCGGATCCCCGACCCGGAGGGCGCGGTCCGGGTGCTCGTCAGCACCGACGAGTGCCGTCGACTGCTGGAGAGCGGCTACGAAGTCCGTCTGCACGCCCCGGTGCCCGTGCGCCCCCTGCCCGCCGAGCTGATCGAGCAGGACGACGCGGTCAGGGCCTGGCTGGACGAGCGGCTCCAGGGCATCCGGCGGGCGGGGGGTGCGTGATGTACCGCACGGTCTCCCAGCTCGACACGGTGATCGCCCAGCTCGCCACGTCGTTCCCGCAGCTGTGCACGAGGACCCAGCTGCCCGAGCCCTCCCTCCAGGGGCGCCCCGTGTTCGCCCTGCGGCTGCGCGGCGGCCCGGGCGGAAACCGCCGCGGTGTCCTGTTCGTGGGCGGCACCCACGCGCGCGAACTGATGAACCCCGACGCCCTGGTGGAACTCGCCGTCGACCTCGTCACGAGCTACCTGAACGGCACTCCCGTGGTGTACGGCGGCCGGACCTGGACCGCCCTGGACGTCAAGCTCGTCCTGGAGAGCCTCGACGTGTGGATCGTGCCCTGCGTCAACCCCGACGGGCGCCACCGGGTCATGACCGTCGACAACATGTGGCGCGGCAACCTCCGTGACAACCCGGGGACCACGTGCGACGGGGTCGACCTCAATCGCAACGCGGACTTCGTCTGGGGCGTGACG
The DNA here is from genome assembly GCF_055594065.1 of Streptomyces sp. NPDC040610. Classification (NCBI taxonomy): domain Bacteria; kingdom Bacillati; phylum Actinomycetota; class Actinomycetes; order Kitasatosporales; family Streptomycetaceae; genus Streptomyces; species Streptomyces sp. NPDC040610. Next base: position 184,173 of record NZ_JBVIXA010000002.1, read on the forward strand.
GAGGGGCAGACCTCGTGCAACCCCTGCAGCGAGGTCTTCGTCGGGTCCGGCGCGTTCTCCGAACCGGAGACCCGCAACGTCAAGCACCTGCTCGACACCCGGCAGATCCTCACGTTCGCCGACGTGCACTCGTTCTCGGAGCTCGTCCTCTATCCATGGGGCCACGCCCACAGCCAGACCGACGACCCGGCCCAGCGCTTCACCGGCCTGCCCACCGGAACCTGCGCGCCCCTCGGCACCCCGGGCTACCGCGAGTACATCACCGCCCGGGACCAGCTCCGCTTCACGACGGTCGCGCAACGCGTCGTCGAGGCGATCGCGGCGGTGCGCGGCCGGGCGTACACCCCTCAGACGGGCCGGGCTCTGTACGCCACCACCGGCACCCAGAGCGACTACGTCTACAGCAGGCACATCGCGAATCCCGCGCTGCACAAGACATACGGCTTCACCCTGGAGACGGGCCCGCGGGTCGCCACCGTCGAGGACTCCTTCCATCCGCGGGACCCCACCCTCATCAAGCGTGACGCCAAAGCGGGCGTCCTCGCCCTCGCCCAGCAGAGCGTCTGCGCCTTCGACCTGATCGGAGTGCGACTGCTGGGACGCCAGGCCGAGGTGGACGCGCTGCGCCGGGTCCGCGACGAACAGCTCTCGACCACCGAGGCCGGGCGGGAGTGGATCACTCTCATCGAGCGGGTCGAACTGCCCGTCGCTTCCGTGCTGTTGGCCGACGAGCGCCTGGCGGGCCGGGCCGCCGCCATGATCGAACGCGCGGGAAAGCTGGTCGCGGACGAGAAGCTCGTGGTGACCGACGAGGACGTCGACCAGGGTCTCGCTCTCCTGAACGAACTCGCCGAGCGGGCCGGGGCGAAGGACGAGCAGGTGCGCGTCGATCTGAAGGCGGTCGGTGTGACCCTCGACCGCGCGCGGAGGCGGCCGTCGGCCGAGGTGGTGAGGGAAATGATGGAGAGGGGTCCGCGGTCGGAGTGACGGGGCTCGGGACGACAGCGCCGAGCGGCCGCGCGAGACCGCTCGGCGCCCGTACGGGATGTCAGCCCGGCAGCACCTCGCCCAAGCACCTCAACTCCTCCTCGCTCAACGTGAGTTCCGCGGCCCGCGCCGAGTCGGCGATCGAGGTCGGGCGGCTGGCTCCCGGCACCGGGATCATCGCCGGGGAGCGGCTCAGGAGCCACGCCAGGGCGATCTGCTGCGGGCTGACGCCGCGCGCGGCCGCGACGCGGTGGAAGGTGGTGCCGACGGAGGACGGGCCGGAGGGGCCGTCGAGGGAGCTGCGGGAGATGCCGCCGAGCGGGCTCCAGGGCAGGAACGCGAGGCCCAGTTCGGTGCTCAGGCGCAGTTCGGGCTCGCTGTCCCGGACCGCGGGCGAGTACTGGTTCTGTACGGAGACGAGTCCGTCCCCGAGGATCTGACGCGCCTCGCGGATCTGGCCGACGGTCACGTTCGAGATGCCGGCGGCGCGGATGGTGCCTGCGTCGAGCAGGTCGCGCAGGGCGCCGACGGACTCCTCCCAGGGCACGGCGGGGTCCGGCTTGTGCAACTGGTACAGGCCGATCGCGTCGACGCCGAGGCGCTTGGCGGAGGCCTCGGCGGCGCGCTTGAGATGGGCCGGGGTGCCGGTCACGGTCCAGCTGCCGTCTCCGGGGCGTCCGCGGCCGCCCTTGGTCGCGATCAGGACGGCGGAGGTGTCGCCGCCGTAGCGGGCCAGGGCGCGGGCGACGAGGAGTTCGTTGTGGCCCACCTCGTCGGCGTGCCAGTGGTAGCTGTCGGCGGTGTCGATGAACGTGACACCGGCGTCGAGGGCGGCGTGGACGGTGGCGATGGCCCGCGCCTCGTCGGGGCGGTGCTCGATGGACAGGGGCATGGCGCCGAGGCCGATGGCGCTGACGGCGGTGTCTCCGATGGAGCGGTGTCGCATGGCGTTTCGGTTCCTCAGACAGTGGGGGCGGCGGACGCGGTGAGGGCTTCGGCGACGGCGCCGGGGAGCCAGTCGGTCGTACGGGAGAAGGCGAAGCCCAGGTGTTTCGCGCGGGAGTTGCTCATGGCGTAGTGGCGGTCGAAGGAGAACGGCGAGGCGGTCGCGCCCGCCGCGACGGTCTCCTGGACGGGCTCGCGGCCGGTCCGCGCGGCGACGATCGCGGCCAGGTCGTGCACGTCGAGCAGCCCGTCGGAGCAGGCGTTGACCGGACCGGTGGCATCGGTGGCGGTGGCCGCCCACAGCAGCAGGTCCGCCAGTTCCTCGTGGTGGATGAACACCGTCGGCAGCGCGTCGGCGTGCACGGCGATCGTGTCGCCTCGGGCGATGCGCTCGGTGTAGTACGCCAGGCGGCCGGTGAACTCCTGCCTGCCGCCGCCCAGGACGTGCGCGCTGCGGACGGCGGTGAACGCGAAGCCGCCCTCCCGGGTGAGGACGGCCTCCGCCTGGCGCTTGCCCTCTGCGTAGTGGGCCTCCAGGTACGCCCGGTCGTGCCAGGGCAGGTCCATGGCCACCTGCCAGGCGCGCGGGTCGACGTTCCCCTCCGGCACCGGGGTGCCCGTGGGCACCGTCGGCAGCGCGGCGGTCGCCGGGTCGTAGACCTCTATCGTGGAGGTCATGACGTAGCGCCGGGTGCGGTCGGCGAAGGCGCGGGCGGCGATGGCGGCCTGTACGGGGGTGTAGCAGACCTGGTCGACGACCGTGTCGAAGGTGCGGGAGCCGAGCGCGGCGACCAGGGCGGCCTCGTCGTCGCGGTCGACGACGAGGTGCTCGACCCCGGCGGGCGGCCGGGTGGAGCCGCGGTTGATCACGGTGACCTGATGGCCGCCCGCCAGCAGGCGCTCGACCAGGAGCTTTCCGAAGTAGCGGCTTCCGCCAATGACGCAGATCCTTTGCATGCCTCCACTCTGGGCACCTACTGTCGTCAGCAGAAGTGGTGGCTTACTGGAATCGCTTTAAGGAAAACTGTTGATCGATGTGCAGCGGCTCCGGGTCCTGCGGGCGGTGGCGGACCACGGCAGCTTCAGCAAGGCCGCCGCGGCTCTCCGCCTCACCCCCTCCGCCGTCTCCCAGCACGTGGCGGTCCTCGAACGCAGCCTCGGCGCCCAGGTCGTGGCGCGCAGCACGCGCGGGGTCACCCTCACGCAGGCGGGTCAGATCATGGTCGGGGCCGCCGAGTCCGTCGCGGCCGAGCTGGCCCAGGCGAAGCAGCAGGTCGAGCGGCTCAGCACGGGCCGCGTCCAGCTCACCGTCGCCACCTTCGGCAGCGGCGGCAGGCACCTGCTGCCCGGCGCGCTCCCCCGGCTGATGGCGGCCGACCCCCACACCCAGCTCCACATCAGGGAGGGCGAGCCCGAGGTCACCCTGCCCCTGGTCCGCCAGGGCGCCGTCGACATCGCGGTCGCCTACCACTTCGACGGCCCGCTGCCCCTCGGACCGAGCCCGGCCGGCCTGCGGTGGACGCCGCTCATGGAGGATCCCCTGCACGTCGTCCTGCCCGAAGGCCACCGCCTCGCCGATCGCGCGTCGGTCGACATCAGCGAACTCGCGTCGGAGCCCTGGGTGCTCGGCTGCCTCAAGACCGAGGCACATCTGCGCCGTCACGCCGAGCAGGCGGGCTTCGCACCGGACGTGCGCGGGACCACCACCGACTACTTCTTCGCCCGCTCGCTCGTCGCCGCGGGCCTGGGCATCTCCCTGATCCCTTCCATCGCGCTCGTCCCTTCGGTGCCGGGTCTGCGCACCGTCCCGGTCAGGCCACCGGCTCCGGCCCGGTACATCGGCGTCGCCACGCTCGACCGCCGTCACGACCGCCCGCACCTCACGACGTTCATCGAGGCACTCCGCGAGCAGGCCGACTGGGGTTAACCCCAGCACCGATCCGGATGGTCACCTCATCGCCTCGGCTCCGCCCAGGCGACATCGTGGGACGGCGGGCACGGGGAGCGCGCACCGCACTCCTTCCGCGAGGGCCCGCACGACGACCAAGGGAGCACAAGTGATCGGACACAGGCGTGCGTTGCGAGGCTCCATCACCCTGGCCGTGGCGGTCGGTGTCGCGATGGGCACGCTGACGGCAGGCGACCTCCCCGGGCGGGACGCCACCGCCGCGCCGCTCGCCGCGGCCGGGTCCGCCGCCCGCGCCGACACCTCTACCGCCGCCAGCACTGCCACCACCGCCGACCACGCTCGGCTCCGTGCGCTCCTGCGTCGGCTCACCACGGTCGACGGCGGCCCCGGGGCGCTCGTCGCCCTGCGCGACCGGCGCGGCAGCACGGTGCTGACCAGCGGTGTCGCGGACGTCAAGAGCCACGCCCCGGTGCGGGGCGACAGCAGATTCCGAATCGGCAGCATGACCAAGACGTTCGTGGCGACGGTCATGCTCCAACTGGTCGGAGAGCGGCGCGTGGTCCTCGACGCGCCGGTGGAGCGCTACCTTCCCGGTGTCGTACGCGGACACGGCAACGACGGCCGCCACATGACGGTCCGTCAACTCCTCCAGCACACCAGCGGCGTACCCGACATCCTCGACCACCTGAAGCCGCAGGAGATCATCAAGAACCCGCTCGCCCACCACGACACACGCGACCTCGTGAACACCGCGCTCGCCCACCCCCCGACCTTCAAACCGGGCACGGGCTGGCGCTACTCCAGTACGGGCTATCTCCTGGCAGGCATGATCATCGAGAGGGTCACCGGCCATTCGTACGGCGAGGAGATCCGGCGGCGCGTCATCAAGCCGCTCGGCCTGCGCGAGACCCTTGTGCCGGGGGACGCGTCGGCGATTCCCGGGCCGCACCCGCGCGGGTACGTGCGGCCGGGCGAGAACGCGCCGCTCATCGACCTCACCGCGATCAACCCCTCGGTCGCGGGGGCGGGCGGCGAGATGATCTCCAGCGGCGCCGACGTCAACCGGTTCCTGGGCGCGCTCCTGCGCGGCAGGCTGCTCCGCCCGGCCCAGCTCCGGGAGATGACGCGGACGCGCCCGACCGGCAACCCGGACGGCCGGGCGTACGGCCTCGGCCTGGAGAGCAGGCCCCTGCCCTGCGGCGGCCTCTACTGGGGGCACAGCGGCGACATCTTCGGCTACGAGACGGTGGCCGGGGCCACGTTCGGCGGCAGGCAGGCGACGGTCATGGTGAACGTCGACCCGGGCGGTACGGACGCGCAGAGCGACGACATGAAGGCCGCCGTCCAGACGGCGCTCTGCAAGTAGGAGGGCCCGCCCCGGTCGCCCGCTACTCGGCCTGACCGGGCGCCCCCGGCACCTCCAGGACGAAGAGCAGGAAGCTCATCTTGGTCGAGAGGCTCGGGAAGTCGTCGGGGTACAGCTCGCGGGCGGCCGGATCGGGCTTCGGCTCGCTGAGGGCGGCCAGGCGGAACCCGGCCGCGGTGAACGCGTCGGTCATCGCGTGCAGCGGCCTGCGCCAGAAGGCCAACAGGGCGGGCCGCCCCAACAGGCCGGTCCAGTCCGCGGTGTAGCTGGTGGTCGCGGAGTAGTCGGGCCGGGGGTCCTGGATCGCGTAGTCCACGAAGGGATGCGACACCGACACGATCAGGCGGCCGCCGGGCCTGAGCACGCGCCGCATCTCGGCCAGCGTCGGCCCCCAGTCCTCCAGGTAGTGCAGCACCAGCGAAGCGAGGACATCGTCGAACGCACCGTCGGCGAACGGCAGCGGGTCCCTCAGGTCGGCCACGCGCAGGTCCGCGTCGGCACCGAGGCGCCGCCGCGCCAGCTCCACCATCCCGGCGCTGGCGTCGACGCCGGTGACGGCCGCGCCCCGCTCGCGCAGCGCGGCGAACAGCGGGCCCGAGCCGCAACCGGCGTCGAGGATCCGGCGGTCGGCCACGTCCCCGGCGAGGGACAGCATCGCGGGCCGCTCGCAGTAGGCGTTCAGGAGGCTGGTCTCACTGAGGGCCGCGTACGCCTCGGCGAAGCTGTCGTAGTCGTTCGCCCGAGCCGGAGGCGTGGGCTGGGCAGGGCTTTCGGCGGTGGGCACGCTGGGGTCTCCGTCGTGTCGTCTCGGCAGGGCGCGTCGGCGTCACACCGGTCCCGGCAGAGCGCACTGGCATCGCACCGGTCCCGGTAGGGCGCACTGACTCACACCGGTCCCGGCATGGCGCGCCGACATCGTCCTGATGATCGACGCCGATTCGCTCCACGCCGGTTCCCGGGACCGTCGCCCCGGAGCGCGCCGAGACCGCCGGGAACGCGCGTCAGTCCGGCCGGACCTGCGTGAGCACGGCGTCGAGCAGGCCGGGGAAGCGGTCGTTCAAGTCGTCGCGGCGCAGGCTGACGTACCGCGACCGGCCTTCCACCGTGGTCCAGGTGAGTCCGGCCTCGCGGAGCACCCGGTAGTGGTGGGACATCGTCGTCTGGTGGACGTCGATGGTCTCGCTGATGCCCGAGCAGCTCTCGCGGCCGCTGTCGGCAAGGCGGCCCAGGATCGCGAGCCGGACCGGATCCGCCAGCGCGTGGAGGATCTCAACGAGCTTGATCTCGTCCTTCGTTGGCTGCATCAACGCACGCATGACCGACCTGTCCGTAGCTTCACGGCTACCAGGCTAGCCCACACATTGATACATGGACAAGCATCCATGCATTGGCTACGTTGTGCCGCGTCGAACCGCCCCGACGCACCGTGCAGCGGAATGGATGGCCCATGTACAAACGCCTGTTGCCCCTCGCCCTGGCGACGTTCGCCGTCGGCACCGACGGCTTCGTGATCGCCGGACTGCTCCCCGCCATCGCCGACGACCTGGACGTCAGCGTTCCCACGGCCGGGCAGCTCGTCACCGTCTTCGCGCTGACCCTCGCGGTCGCCGCCCCGGTCCTCGGCTGGGCGACCAGCGCCCTGGACCGGCGTGCCGCCCTGCTCCTGGCCCTCGGCGTCTTCGTCGTCGGCAACGCCGCCACGGCCCTCGCGACCTCGTACGGCGCCGTCATGACCGCCCGCGTCGTGACCGCGGCCGGGGCCGGGATCATCTCCTCCACGGCCTCCAGCGCCGCGGCGGCCGTCACGCCGCCGGAACGCCGGGGCCGGGCCCTCGCGTTCGTGCTCGGCGGGCTGACGCTCTCCAGCGCGATCGGCCTCCCGCTCGGCACCCTCATCGGGCGCGGCGACTGGCATCTGACGCTGTGGGCCGTGGCCGCGCTCGGAGCCGTGGCCGCGCTCGGCATCGCGTTCGGCATCCCGCGGATCACGCTGCCCGCCGCCACGTTCCGGGCGCGGCTCGCTCCCCTCAAGGACCGGTGGGTGCTCGGGGTCCTCGGCGTCACCATGCTCGCCCTCACCGGGACCTACCTGCTCTACACCTACATCGCGGCCGCGCTGGCCGAGGTGACGGACGGCTCCGAGGCCACGCTCACCGCGGTGCTCTTCGTGTTCGGGCTCGGGGTCCTGGGCGGCAACCTGCTCGCGGGACGGCTCTCCGACCGCCACCGGCCCGAACGGGTCCTGCTCGGGAGCCTCGCCGCCGGGGTCGTCGTGCTGGCCACCGGCCGCGCGGCCGTGGAGACCCTCGGCACCGCCTTCGTGTGGACGGCGGCGCTGGGCCTGTGCGCGGGCATCCCTGTGGTCCCGCAGCAGCACCGACTCATCGCCCACGCCCCGGCGGCCACACCGGTGCTCCTCGGCCTCAACGCCTCGGCGATCTACGTCGGCGTAGCCCTGGGCGGAGCGCTCGGCGGCCTCGCACAGCAGTCGATCTCCCCCGTGTGGCTCGGCATACCGGCTGCGGGCGTCACCGCCCTGGGGCTCCTGCTCGCCCTGGCGAGCACGCGTGGGACCGGCGGGAAGCGCCCGGCCGGGCAGGACGGCTCGGAGCAGGGCGCCACCGCGACGGCGACGACGGACCGCGGCCAGACCATCTCCTCCGACTGAGCCCGGTCGTGCGGGCCCGGGACCTGGCCGCCGCAGCGGCTCACCGGGGCTCCGCGTCGAGCCATGGGCGGCGCCCCGGTCCGGTGGGGTGGATGCCGGTGACGCCCATGACCACCGAGTAGAGGCTGGTCTCCGCCGTGATGAAGAGGCGGTTGCGCTTGGCACCGCCCCAGGAGATGTTGGCGACCGCCTCGGGGACGTTCAGCCGCCCGATCAGGGTGCCGTCGGGGTCGTAGCAGTGCACGCCGTCGCCCATCGCGGCGGCCCACAGGCGGCCGGAGTCGTCGAAGCGGAGGTTGTCGAAGCGGGCGGCCTCGCGCGTGGCGGCCGTGGCGAAGACCTCGCCGTCCGACAGCGTGCCGTCGTCGCGTACGTCGAAGACCCGGATGAAGCCCGCCCGGGTGTCGGAGACGTACAGGCGCCGCTCGTCCGCCGAGAACACCAGGCCGTTGGGGGCGCCGAAGCAGTCGGCGACCAGCCGCACTTCGCCCGTGTCCGGATCGACGCGGTAGACGTTGTTGGCGCCGATCTCGCTCTGCGCGCGGTACCCCTCGTAGTCACTGGTGATGCCGAAGTCCGGGTCGGAGAACCAGAGGGAGCCGTCGGACTTCACCGTGGCGTCGTTCGGGCTGTTCAGCCGCTTGCCCTGCCAGCGGTCGGCGAGGACCGTGAGGGTGCCGTCGTGCTCGGTCCGGGTCACCCGCCGGTTCCCCTGCTCACAGGTGATCAGGCGGCCCTCGCGGTCGAGTGTGTTGCCGTTGGTGTGCCCGGCGGCCGGGCGGAAGACGCTGACCGCACCGGTCTCCTCGTCCCACCGCAGCATGCGGTCGTTGGGGATGTCGCTCCAGATCACCTGCCGCCAGGCGGGCACGTACAGGGGCCCCTCGGCCCAGCGGCAGCCGGTGTACAGGACCTCCAGTCCGTCATCGCCGTTCATGCACCGCCCGGTACGGAACCGGTCGTCGAACATCTCGTACAACGCGGGGCGCTCGCTGTTCATGGCGCCTCCCCCTTCCACGGTGACCCTCAGAGGAACCGAAGCATCTTCGGCTCTGAGAATAGATCGCAAGATGTCGTATGGTCATCAGGAATCTTCAATGGATGGAGTGCCATGGATCACGTTGACCGCACGCTGCTGGAGCGGCTTCAGCAGGACGCCACCCAGTCCTACGCCGCCCTGGGCCAAGCCGTGGGCCTCTCCGCCGGTGCCGCCCACGAACGGGTACGGAAACTGCGCGAGCGCGGTGTGATCCGGCGCACCGCGGCCGAGGTGGACCCGGCGGCGGTCGGCGGCGGCGTACTGGCGTACGTGACGGTCGACTCGACCTCCTGGATGGGCGACGCCGCGGAGAGCTTCGCCGCGCTCCCCGAGGTCCTGGAGGCGCACATCATCGCGGGCAGCGCGTCCGTGCTCGTGAAGGTCAGGACCGCGACCACGCAGCAACTGCAGGACGTGCTGCGGCGGTTGTACGCCATCGACGGGGTCAGCGGTACGCAGGCGACGGTGGTCCTTGAAACGTTCTTCGAGCGCCCGGTGTCACCCCTGACCGCGGCCGCCGATCAGGACTGAGCCAGGCAACGGGAGGCTCCGGTCGGCCCGACGTCCGCCTCCGGGCGCCGTCAGCCGTTCGGCCTCATCACATGGGGTGACTTCCGTCAGCCTCGCTCCGCCGACACTCTACCAATGGGCGAATATCCCCCAACACGGGGCATCGGAGGATGTATTGATTCATGTCTCCCTGACCAAAGCTCTGCACTGGAGTGACATGCACATCCGTAACCTCCCCTACGCCTTCAGCGTCGCCGCCCTCGCCCTCACCGGGGCCACCGGGAGCGCCGCCGCCATCGGCAACGACGAGGGCACCTCCAGCCTCAGCGGCAACGGTGCCGAGCAGGCCTTCGGCAACAACGTCACCAAGGGGGACCTGAGCGCGCAGGGAGCCGCGGTTCAGGGCTCGTTGAACAAGCTCTGCCTCGGCGTGCCCGTGAAGGCGAACGTGGGCTCCATCGTCGGCCTCCTCGTCCCGGTCGCCGTCCAGGACATCCCGGTCCTCTCGGCCCCGCAGAACCAGCAGTGCGCCGAGAACTCCACGCAGGGCAAGGGCGACGAACCCGGGTCGCACCTCCTCGAGGACATCTCCGCCGTCTCCGGCAACGGCGCGAACAACCACTGAACCGAACGTCCTGCGGGCCGCGTCGCGCGGCCCGCAGGACGTTGCCCGGGGCCGCGGAGGTGCGGCTCGGGGTCCGGCCGGGTATCAGCGGCGGCTTTCGACCCTCATGTCGCCGTGCAGCAGCGTCCGGACGAAGTCGCTCGCGAGCGTGGTGTGCGGGAAGCCCAGTTCGATCGCGCCGGCCTCGTCGAGGCGGGCCAGTTGGGCGGCGGTGAAGTCGACCTCCAGGGCGCCGAGGTTGTCCTCCAGTTGGGCGGGCGTGCGGGCGCCGACGACCGGGGCCGTCACGGCCGGGTTCTGCAGGGTCCAGGCAAGGCCGACCTGTGCGGGTGTGCGGCCCAGCTCGGCGGCGACCTCCTTCACGACGTCCACGATCGCGAGATTGCGTTCGCTGAGCGCGCCGCCCGCGAGGGTGACGCTCCTGCGGGTGCCGTCGGCGACGGCGTCCGTCGCGGTCAGGTCCTCGCGGCTGTACTTGCCGGTGAGCACCCCACCGGCCAGCGGTGACCACGGGGCCACTCCGAGCCCCAGCTCGCGCGCCATGGGGATCAGGTCGCGTTCCCCGGCCCGCTCGATCAGGCTGTACTCGATCTGCAGCGCGACCAGCGGCGACCAGCCGCGCAGGTCGGCGACCGTCTGCATGCGCGCCACCTGCCAGGCCGGGGCGTTGGAGATCGCGACGTACAGGACCTTGCCCTGACGGACCAGGTCGTCCATGCCGCGCAGGATCTCCTCGACCGGTGTCGTGGCGTCCCACAGGTGCAGGTAGAGCAGATCGAGGTAGTCCGTCCGCAGCCGTCGCAGACTGGTCTCCACCGACGCGAACAGGTTCTTGCGGTGGCTGCCCCCGGAGTTGGGGTCGCCGGGCCGTCGCAGCGTCGAGTACTTCGTCGCAAGCACCAGGCTCTCGCGGCGCCCCTGGGCGAACTCCCCCAGCAGACGCTCGGAGCTGCCCTCGGTGTAGGTGCTCGCGGTGTCGATGAAGTTGCCGCCGCGCTCGACGTAGAGGTCGAACAGCTTGCGGGCCTCGTCCTGCTCGGCGCCCCAGCCCCACTCGGTGCCGAAGGTCGCCGCGCCCAGCGCCAGCGGTGAGACCCGCAGCCCGGAGCGGCCGAGGAGCCGGTAGGTGTCGAGGGTGAGCGGCATCGTGTCCTCCTGTGCTTGATCCGTTGCCGGGGACAAGCCTGTGACGGCCGCGGGCCGGGGGTAAGGGAGAGAAGTTCCTGGGACCGCCGGTCCTACCCTCGCCGCGTGGCGCCGGGGCGGATACGGGGTCGTCGCGTGCGCGGTCAGAACCAGTGCAGGCAGTACGGGGCGCGGTCGCCGCGGAAGAGGGCGTCCGCGAGGGTGGCCGCGCCCGGGCGGTGGGCGCGGATGTGTCCGGCGCGCACGAGCGTGCTCGGAGCGGTGCCGCCGAGGTAGACCGAGGCCAGGTCGCTCACGTCCAGGGACAGGTCGGGCTCCCGGTCCGTCGGGACGCAGTCGGCCTTGCCGTCCTGGACGGTCAGCACGTAGCGGCTCCGCTCGCCGAGGAAGGGGTCGTCGACGTCGAGGACCAGCTCGCCGTCCACGAACCAACCGCGGGTGGTGAGCGCGCGCGGGACGTCCAGGAGCCGGACCCAGAGTCCGTCGGTGTCGTCGGTCACCTGACCGGCCCGGAAGTCCGCGAGCTGCCAGCGCACCGGGTGCTCGGGAGGGCAGCGCTTGAACACGACCTGGGTGATCAGGTCGTGTCCGAGCACGAACCGGGCCAGGGCCGTGGCGGCGGTGTCGTCGACGGCGATGGTCTCGTCGACCGTCAAGGTGGTGTCGGGGTCGCCGAGCGCGTAGCTGGCGTAGCCGTCCGGTACGCCGTCGGCGTCGCGGTGGACGGCGACGTAGCGCGGCGCCGGGGAGACCGGGGGCTGCCCCGCGCCCAGGGCCCACCAGCGGTGCGGCCGGGACAGGGCGCCGGGCTGAGCGCGGCGGTACCGGTCGTAGACCTCTTCGAGGATCTCGCCGCACTCGGTGCGCCGCAGCACCTCGACCGAGCCGGTGTCCGTGCCGGTCGCCGGGGCGTCGGCCGCTCCGTGCGCCCGGGGCCGGGCGAGAGCGGCCTTGTGGCGCGGCACCGTCAGCCGCTGCGTGCGGGTCGCCGGTCCGTACCCGAACCTGCGATAGATCATGGCCTCGGACGCGAGGAGCACGGAGAGGAACTCGCCCCGGGCCCGCAGCTCGGTGAGCTGGTGCCGCATCATCGCGCTGAGGACGCCCTGACGCCGGTGCGATGGCAGGACGCCGACGCCGGTGACCCCGGCGGCCGGGGCGATGATCTCACCGGGCAGGGTGAGTTCGAAGGTGTACGCGGCGGCGGTGCCGACGGGGCGCCCGTCCGCCGCGACGGCGAACAGGCCGCGGTCCATCTCGAGCGCCGCCCACCAGACCCCGCCACCGTCGGTCGGGGTCTCCGGAAACCGCCCGAACGCGGTGAGCATGGTGTCGACGAAGACGTCGAAGTCCTGGTCGGTCGTGGGACGGATGTCCATGGCTGCGGCTGCCTTCCGGGGATACGCGCACCACGGCTCGTGGTGTCGCGCATCAGTGCAACGTCGCCCCGGGGCCGGGTCAATCGAATTACGGCCGGGCGGGCGTGAACGCCGTCCGCCCGGCCGCACCAGTACAGCCCCGGCCCGTTGCGCCCCGTCCCGTCAGGACGGGCGTTCCCGGTAGTACACCGACCAGTCGCTCGGCGGGTACGTGGCCTCCGGGGCGGAGAGGGCCACGTCCACCGCGAGCCCGATGTCGTCGGTGAAGAAGTCGTCGAGATCACGGATCATCTCGAGGCCCCGCACGGTGCCCTCACCCAGCGGTCGCTTCATGCGGTCCACCCCGGAGGGAACGCCCACCGGCTTCCGACGGGCCATCGACACCGCGTGGTCGGCCCGCTTGTCCAGGCCGAACGCGATGTATCCGGCGCCCAGAGCGAGATACTTGAGCGCGTCCTGCACACCGCGGGAGAGTTCACCGATCCCGTGCATGGTCTGCATGGGGCTGCCCGCGGAGCTTTCCCCGTACGGTGCGGGGCCGTGCAGTTCCTCCAGTCGTCTCCGCTCGCCCTCGAACAGCTCCAGAGCCTCGTTCAGCGCCCGGCCCACACGGCTGAGTTCGCCCAGGTCATGGATCATGCGATGCGCCCTTCCCGTCAACTGCCGCGACTCTACGACCGACTGCGGTGCCCCGCGGGCCGTCGCGCACAGCAGACCGGTTGTAGTGAGGAACTGCCCGCAAACGGAACCGCGGTTGATCCGCTGTGCGTCTCGGTCCCGGAAACCTGCTGCCGCTCTGGAGCACAGGACTGGAAGGAGGCAGGTGGAGATGGCGTCGCTCGCGGAGCTGCTTCGGGAGTTCAAGGAGCGGTCCGGGCTCAGCTATGGGGTGCTGGCCAAGCGACTTCACATGAGTACGTCCACGTTGCACCGGTACTGCAACGGGGACGCGGTGCCCACCGACTTCGGGCCGGTGGAACGGTTCGCCCGCCTCTGCGGGGCGACGCCGGAGGAGCTGGTGGAGGTCCATCGGCGGTGGATCCTGGCGGACGCGGATCGGGGACGGAAGACGGAGCAACCCGCTTCCGGCACCTCGGCACCCGCGCCGAAGCGGGAACCGGAGCCGAAGCAGCAGCCGATGGCGGAACCTGCACCGAAGGGGAAACCTGAGCCCGCCCCGCAACGGCAGCCACAGGCCGAACCCGAGCCGGAGCCCGAACCCGTCTCAGGCCCACACCCCGTGCCCGCCGCATCGCCACTCTCCCCCTCCCGCAGGCGCCGGACCCTCATCCTCGCGGCCTCCGTCGCCGCGGTCCTCGGCATCGGCTCCGTCGCCCTCGCCATGAACGGCGGCGACGACGGCGACCAGCACAAGCGGAGCACCGGCCCCACCGCCCCGCGGGACCCGGGCGCCTCGCTGTCCGACCGATCCGGCGAGAACAACGGCGAGGACTCCGATGCACCGCTGGCAGCCCGCACCAAGCCGTTCGTGTACGAGGACGACTGCGTGCACAGCTTCCTGGTGAACCGCAAGCCGGCCGAGGTGCCCCGGCCGCCCGTCGAGCAGGACGCGCCGGGCTGGGTGGGTGACCTCGGCGCTGTCACGGCCGGTGACCAGTACGTCGAGGTCACCGTGCAGGGCATGGGCAAGGAAACGGTCGTCCTGCAGGACATGAACGTCCGGGTGCAGAGCACGGGCGCGCCGCTGGGCTGGAACAACTTCCAGATGGGGTCGGGCTGCGGCGGCAAGGCGCCCAGCAAGTCCTTCGCCGTCGACCTCGACGACGCGGCGCCGCGCGTCACGACCAGGGCGGGCCAGCGCGACTTCCCGTACAAGGTCAGCGAGAACGACCCCGAGGTGTTCCACATCAAGGCGAGCACCGAACTGCACGACGTGCGCTGGTACTTGGAACTGGAGTGGTCCAGCGGCAACCGGCACAGCACGCTGCTCATCGACGACCAGGGCAAGCCGTTCCGCACCAGCAGCAAGGCGGGGCGCCCCTCGTACAGCTGGTGGGGCGCCTCGAAGTGGGAGCGGGAGGGAGCGCTGGGCGGCTGAGTCTTCGTGAGCCGCGGTGGGTGAGGGCCTCAGGGAGCCGGCCCGGGCCGCGGCCCCGGCCGGTCCCGCGCTGCTCCTGGCCGCTGAGGCCGGAGCCGAGGGGTTGTCGCCGAGGCCGAAGTCTCCACTCGGTCAGGTCGCATCGGGCCCGCGCCCGTTGCGTCCCGATGTGACGCACGTCCCTCGACCCCGGGTACAACCTCCATCTGCGCCTGCCAGTCCTCCATAGGTCCAGGCCAATACGCCCACCCTCAGGAGAGATCCCCCGCATGACCTCGCGCATCACCCCCGTACGTCTGACGGCCGCCACAGCGGTGACCGCCGCCCTGACGGCCGGGCTCCTCGCCGTCCCCGCGACGGCGACGGCCGCCCCGGCGCCGTCCCGGCTGAGCGGCGACTTCGACGGCGACGGCTACCGGGACGTCGCCGTCGCCGCTCCGGCTGCCGCCGTCGGCGGCAAGAAGTGGGCCGGTCAGGTCGTCGTCACGTACGGCACCGGCCAGGGCCTGGACTCGACGGCGCGGCGGTCCGTCATCAGTCAGGATTCTCCCGGAGTCCCGGGTGCGGCGGAGAAGAACGACGAGTTCGGCAGCCGGCTCGCCGTCGCGGACCTCAACGGTGACGGCTACAGCGACCTCGCCGTGTCCGCGCCCAAGGAGAAGGTGGGACGGAAGGAGGACGCCGGAGCGCTGGTGATCGTGTGGGGCTCCCGCAAGGGCCTGTCGGGTGCGACCACGGTGAAGAACCCGCAGCCCCTCTGGGGGAGTTGCTTCGGCATCGGTCTGGCCGCCGCCGACTTCACCGGCGACGGCAAGCCGGACCTGGCCGTGGCCGCCCAGAGCGACACGGGCCGCAACGCGTACCGGATCCGCCTGATCCGGGGCCCGTTCACCCAGCAGGGCCGCACCGGCAAGGTCACCACCTACCAGGCCCCGCTGGAGAGGCCCGGGCTCACCGCGGGGCACGTCAACGGCGACAAGAAGGCCGACCTGATCGTCACCGGCCTCCAGACCGGCAAGGACGTCCTGGGCGCCGCCGTCTTCTACAAGGGCACCGCGTCCGGCCTGGCCAAGGGCGCCAAGCTGCGCGCGGGCACGACGGCCGCCGTCGGCGACCTCGACGGCGACGGCTACGGCGACATCGCCCTCGGCAACCCCGACGAGCCGGACGTCGAGCCGTCCGGGTCCAAGGGCGGAGAGATCAGCGTCGTCTACGGGACGAAGTCGGGGCCGAGCAAGACCCGTCGTAAGACCCTCACGCAGTCCAGCGCGGGGGTGCCCGGCGCGTCGGCGACCGGGGACGGCTTCGGCTCGGCCGTCGCGATCGGTGACTTCGACGGCGACCGCCGCGCGGACCTGGCGGTCGGCGTGCCCGGCAAGACGTACGGCGAGGACCCCTACCTCTACGGCGCGGGTGGCGTGGTCTACCTGCGCGGTTCGGCGTCCGGCCTGACGACGGCGGGCGCGACGGCCGTTCACCAGGACAGCGCGGGCGTGCCCGGTAAGCGGGAGGCCGACAACACCTTCGGCGAGGCGCTGCTCGCCACCGACGTGAACGGAGACGGCCGCGCCGACCTCACGATCGCCTCGTCCCAGGCGAACGCCGAGGCGGGCGCGCTCTGGCACCTGCCGGGCGCACGGGGCTCCGTCCCCTACTCCACGACGGCCTCGACGGGTTTCGGGCCGGGGCAGCTCGGCCTGTCCAAGAAGTACTCCGCGTTCGGCACCATGCTCGCGGGCTGAGGCACCCCACCACGCGCCCACACGCCGGCTTCCACGCCGGGCGAACCCGTTACCCGCCCGGCGTGGGGCGAGCGCACAACACCCTTCAGGCAGCGTGCCGGAGACCTCGGCCAGGAATACGGGGGATGTCGAGGATCGGGCCTATCGCGCGCGTATCGAAAAGCGCATACCTCACCGCAACAGTCTCCCGCCTTCCATGGAGGCACGGACCACAGCGGTCTCTGCCGAGGGCGTGATGCCCCGGCTCCGGAAAGTGGTCGCAAGAGGAGCGTGTCATGCCATCTGGGAATGGTCGTCTGCCGCTGAGGAGCGCCGGTTTGGCCGCCGGTGCCGTCATGCTGATGACGGCCCATACCGGGCCTGCCACCGCCGCCCCGCCTCAGGTCGGGAACGTACAGAAGGCGATGGAGGAGCTGGCCAGGATTCCTGGGGTCGTGGGGGTCGTCGGCGGGGCCTACGTCGACGGGAGAACCGTCGGGCTGGGCAGCGCGGGCTCCCGGTTGCGGGGTGGCCAGGGCGGGAGGATACCCGCGAACGCCCGCTTCCCGATCTGGTCACAGACCAAGCAGATGGTGGCCACCGTGGTGCTCCAGCTGGTCGCGGAGGGCGAGTTGGGCGTGGACGACAAGCTCGGCGACCTGCTGCCGGTGGTGGTGGAGAAGGACCTGGTGACGCGGGCCGACGAGATCACGGTACGTCAGATGCTCCGGCACACCTCCGGCATTCCCGACTGGTGGGCCGGGAAGCCGAACCCGGACGGGAGCGAGGGGGACCCTTCGTTCGACGTCTTCGACTTCACGACCCACTATCGGCCGCTGGATCTGGTGAAGTGGAGCCGTGATCGGCCCCGGACCGGGGAGCCGGGCGAGAAGTGGTTCTACTCCAACACCAACTACACCCTCCTGGGCCTGATCATCGAGAGGTTGACCGGCCATGACCTGGCCACCGAGCTGCACACGCGCCTGTTCGGCCCGCTCGGGATGACCAAGACCTACCTCAGGGGCAAGCCGCCGGAGGGCATCAAGGGGCCGCACGGCCACGGCTACTACCCCGACGCCGACGGCACGCTGCGCGACGTGGACCGGTTCAACGCCAGCCTCACCGGCGCGGGGGCGGGAGGGGTGGTCTCCACCGCGCACGACGTGAGCGCCTTCAACCGGGCGTTCACCCAGGGCAAACTGCTGCCGCCGGAACTCCAGCGCATCCTGACCGACCGGCCATCCGATTCCCCACGGCCTCAGGGCAAAAGCCACCGTCGTTGCGGCGACGACTTCTCCATCACGGGCGGGCTGGCCCCCGGTTCCGTCGCCATGACCTTCTACTCGGCGGACGGCCGCCGCCAGTTCGCGGTGTCGTTCACTCTGAGCGTCAAGCCCAGCGCCGTGGAGCTTGACGTGGGCAAAGCCGTGGAGGCCGTCTTCTGCCCCTCCCCGTCGGCAGCTGCTCCCGCCTCCTCGGTCCACGTCGGCGGATGAAGGCGAGGGCGTCCGGTTCCGGGGGACGCCGCCCGCCAGTCGCCCGACCCAACGCCCTAGTCCAACGGCCTCAGGAAGCGCCGCTCGTACCGGCGGATGCACCCGGTGCGCCGCGCCAGCTCGATGGCCTCCTGGCACTCGGGGTCGCTCGCGCTGTCCGTGCGGTACTGCTCGTACGCGGCGAAGCTCGGGAAGGAGAACAGTGCGTACGCGATGTCGCTGTCGCCTTCGCTGGGCAGGAAGTAGCCGTGGTGCGTGCCGCCGAACCGGTTCACGAGGACGACCCAGCGGCGGCCGTACTCCTCGAAGTCCGCTATGCGCTCGGGGTCGATCTCGTACTTCAGGTGAATGCTGATCATGCGACGACATGATGCCCGAGCGATCGCGCGGGGCACAGCGGGAATCGGTACGCGGGCGACTGGGTGTGCGGACAGCTCGGTGCGGCGGACGACTCCGTGCGGCGGAACTCATCGGTCGCGGCCCTCCCGGACACCGCCCCCGGTGTGGGATGGTCCAGACCTGACCGGAATCGCACGCCGACGACGGCCCGCCGTGGCGGCCGCGACCCCTGTCCAACGCGAGGCATCACGTACACCTTCACGCGATGCACACATTATCGGCCTCGATATCCGGCTATCGGTCAATTCACTACGGAATATGCGCTTCTCGTTGCCCTCGCCCGCAGGTCTGGACCAGTCTTCCTTCAGCCATCGGGGCGCGGACCCCGATGGCCCTGCCGAAGAGGGAGGGCTCACCGTCATGCCCCTGCGCAAGCTGTTCGCCACCGCGGCCGCCGCCGCGGCCATCGCCGGTGTCGGAGTGATGGCCGCTCCGGCGGCCCAGGCCGACACGGTCTCGACCGCTACCGTCGGTCCGACCGCGTGGATTCCCTGGGGTACGTACGCGGATCTGGCCAGTTGCCACCACGCGGGCCAGTGGGCGGTCCAGAACGCCGGAGCGTCCAACTACACCTGCTCCCAGACCGCGCCCGACCAGTACGCGCTGTACATCTACCGCGTCTGACGCCCCCGCACGAACAGCGCCAAGCGCCCGCGGCCGTCCCCCGGCCGCGGGTGCCCCCGCTACTCCTGCGGCTCCGACCGCGGGGCCGTCGGCTCCTCGGTGACAATCCGGGTGAAGCCGTGGGACTCGGTCATGCGGCCGTCGGGCGTGAAGGTGTAGAACGCCATGACCTCCGTGGCGACCCGCTTCCTGCGTGTCGCCGCGTGGATGGTGAGGCGTGCCGCGATCCGGTCGCCGTCCGCGATGGCCTCGTGCACCTCGAAGCGGGCCTCGTCGTCCGCGGCCAGGTTCTTGCGTACGGGGCGGATATGGGCGAGGAGCCTGTCCCAGTCGAGCCGGATGCCGTCGCTGATCATCACGATGTCGGGCGCGTAGAAGCGGGCCATCGCCGGGGCCGGGTCGTGGTCGCCCCGTACGACCTGCTCGTGGAACGTGGTGAAGAAGTCGGCGATGAACTGCTCGGGCGCGCTCTGGGCCAGCGGCTTCATGGTGCGCTCCCCTCCAGGCGCGGCGCAGTGGGGCGGTCCGCGTAGCACCGCCCCACTAACTCTTACAGCCTGTAAGATATGGAGTAGCCGACAATTTTGACAAGGTGTAAGAGTTGAGCACTCCTCCGCGGCGTCGCGCCGACGCCGAACGCAGCCGTGCCGCCGTCCTCGACGCGGCCGTCCAACTCCTCGGCGAGCGCCCCGACGCGGGCATGGCCGCCGTCGCGACGGCGGCGGGGGTCACCCGGCAGACCGTCTACGCCCACTTCTCCTCGCGGGACGACCTGCTCACGGCCGTTGTCGACCGCGTGACGGAGCGGGTGGCGGAGGCGATGGACGCCGCGGGCGCCGACGAGGGCCCGGCACCGGAAGCGCTCCTTCGGCTGCTCGACGCGGCCTGGCGCGCCGCCGAGACGTACCCGGCACTCGTCCGGCTCGGAGCCCGCCCGGCACCGCCCGAGGAGGACCGGGCCCGCCACCGGCCGATCGCCGACCGCATCGCGCGCGTCCTGCGACGCGGCCGTGACAGCGGGGAGTTCGACCCGCGCCCCGCACTCTCCTGGCAGGTGGCGGCCGTGATCGCACTCAGCCATGCCACGGGAGAGGAGATCCGGACCGGCCGTATGCCCGCCGACGACGCCACGGCCGCCCTCCGCTCGGGGCTGCCGCGCCTCCTCGCACCGGACGCCCCCGGGGAATCCTGACGCCGCCCCCGCCGCCCGGACGCACGGCGCCTCCGCGTTGCGCCCGCACGCCCGACGCGACAAGGTCGAAGCATCGGCTGAGACCTACCAGGAGGGCAGGCGCATGCCCATCGCAACGGTGAATCCGGCGACCGGCGAGACCGAGCGGACCTTCGAACCGCTCGGGGCCGAGGAGGTCGAGGAGCGCCTCGCCCGGGCGGCGGCGACCTTCGAGCGCTATCGCACCACCCCCTTCGCCGACCGCGCCGCCCTCCTGCACCGGGCCGCCGACCTCCTCGACGAGGACACGGACGCCGTCGCGCGCACCATCACCACGGAGATGGGCAAGCCGCTGGCGGCCGCCCGCGCGGAGGCCGGGAAGTGCACCAAGGCCATGCGCTGGTACGCCGACCACGCCGAGGGACTGCTGGCCGACGAACACCCCGACGACGGGGACGTGCGCGACTCCGGTGCGGGCAAGGTGTTCGTGCGGTACCGGCCGGTCGGTGTCGTCCTCGCCGTGATGCCGTGGAACTTCCCGCTCTGGCAGGTGGTGCGGTTCGCCGCGCCCGCCCTGATGGCGGGCAACGTCGGGCTGCTCAAGCACGCCTCGAACGTGCCGCAGACCGCCCTGTACCTGGCGGACCTCTTCCGCCGCGCGGGCTTCGACGAGGGGTGCTTCCAGACGCTGCTCATCGGGTCCGGTGCCGTCGAGGGCGTCCTGCGCGACCCGCGCGTGGCCGCCGCCACGCTCACCGGCAGTGAGGGCGCGGGGCGGGCGGTCGCCGCCGTCGCCGGGGACGAGATCAAGAAGACCGTCCTGGAGCTGGGCGGCAGCGATCCGTTCGTCGTGATGCCGTCGGCCGACGTGGCGGCGGCCGCGCGCACCGCCGTCACGGCGCGGGTGCAGAACGCGGGCCAGTCGTGCATCGCCGCCAAGCGGTTCATCGTGCACACCGAGGTGTACGACGCCTTCCTCGACCGGTTCAGCGCGGGCATGCGGGAGCTGACCGTCGGCGACCCGATGGCCGAGGGCACCGACGTGGGCCCGCTCTCCGGCGCGCAGGGCAGGGCCGACCTGGAGGAACTGGTCGAGGACGCCGTGCGCCGGGGCGCCGTCACGCACTGCGGCGGACAGCGGCCCAAGGGGCTCGACGAGCGGCTGAGCGAGGGCTTCTTCTACGAGCCGACGGTCCTGTCCGGCATCACGCCTGACATGCGTATCCACCGCGAGGAGACCTTCGGGCCCGTGGCCACCGTCTACCGGGTCGCGGACCTGGACGAGGCGGTCTCCGTCGCCAACGACACGTCCTTCGGGCTGAGTTCCAACGCGTGGACCGACGACCCGGCCGAGCAGGAGCGTTTCGTACGCGACCTGCAGGCGGGCGGCGTGTTCTTCAACGGTATGACCGCCTCGCACCCGGCGTTCCCGTTCGGCGGCGTCAGGCGTTCCGGGTACGGCCGCGAGCTGTCCGGCCACGGCATCAAGGAGTTCTGCAACGCCACCACGGTGTGGTTCGGCGCCTGAGGCGCGCGGCGGTCGGGAGGTGACGCGCATGGAGCCCGTCGAGGCGCTGAGCCGGATCGCCTTCCTCCTCGAACGCGCCCAGTCGCCCACCTACCGGGTGCGGGCCTTCCGCACCGCCGCGGCCGCGGTCGCCGCCCTCTCGCCGGACGAGCTGGCCGAACGGGTGCGGACGGGAACCCTCGAGGCGCTGAAGGGCGTCGGCCCGAAGACGGGTCAGGTGGTACGGGAGGCGCTGCGCGGCGAAGTGCCCGCGTATCTGGCCGACTTGGAGGAGGCCTCGCGAAAGCCGCTGGTGTCCGACGGCGGCACGCGGCTGCGTTCCCTGCTGCGCGGCGACTGCCATCTGCACTCCGACTGGTCCGACGGCGGCAGCGGCATCGAGGAGATGGGCCGGACCGCCGCCGCGCTCGGCCACGAGTGGGCCGTGCTCACCGACCACTCGCCACGCCTGACGATCGCGCGGGGGCTCTCCCCGGACCGGCTGCGCGAGCAACTGCGCGTCGTGGCCGAACTCAACGCCAAGTGGGCGCCGTTCCGGCTGCTCACCGGCATCGAGTGCGACATCCTGCCGGACGGCACGCTCGACCAGGAGCCCGAACTCCTCGCCCGGCTCGACGTCGTGGTCGTCTCCGTCCACTCCAAGCTCCGCATGGACGCGCCAGCGATGACCCGCCGCATGCTGAAGGCCGTACGCGACCCGCACGCCGACATCCTCGGCCACTGCACCGGCCGTCTCCTCGGCGAGCGGGGCCGACCGGAGTCGGCCTTCGACGCCGACGCGGTGTTCGCCGCCTGCGCCGAGGCCGGGACGGCCGTGGAGATCAACAGCAGGCCCGAGCGCAAGGACCCGCCGAGGCGACTCCTGCGCCGGGCGGTCGCCGCGGGCACCCTGTTCGCCGTCGACACCGACGCCCACGCTCCCGGCCAGCTCGACTGGCAGATCATCGGGTGCGCCCGGGCCGAGGAGTGCGAGGTGCCGGCCGAGCGCGTGGTCACGGCGTGGGGTGTCGACGAGCTGCTGGCGTGGACGGGTGGGGCCGCGCCGGAATGAACCTCGGCAGCGTCGGAGAGCGGGGCGCCGGTGTTGTTGCCGGTGTTGTCGAGGAGCGCCGGAGGCTCAGCCGGTGGCCAGGGTGCGGCCGAGGAGCGGGAGCAGCCGGTCCCAGTGGTGCTGCAGCGCGGCGGGGTTGAAGGCCGAGGTGTCGGCCATGGTGAATCCGTGGACGGTGTCGGGGTAGATCTCGGTGGTGTAGCCGACACCCGCGGTGTCCAGGGCCTGGTTGAGCTCGCTCAGGGCCTCGGGCGTCATGTCGCCCTCGGCGAGGCCGAGATGGACTTCGGCGGTGAGCTCGGGGATGCGGCGGTGCGGGCTGTCGGGCGCGTCGGTGACCAGGGCTCCGGGGTGGAATCCGGCGACGGCGGCCACCCGGCCGGGGTGGGCCGTCGCGGTGCGCATCGCCAGGACGGCGCCCAGGCAGTAGCCCAGCGCGCCGACCGGCCCCGGGCTCACCTCGGGCTGATCGGTGAGGAACGCGAGGTAGGCGTCCGCGTCCCGCAGGACCCGTTCGGTGGTGTGCGCCTCGACCAGGGGTATCAGCTGGGCGAAGAGCCCGGGGCGGTTCTCTTCGCCGATGTGCTCGGGGAGTTCGACGACCGGTGTCGGGCCATGCCGGTAGTAGACGTTGGGGACGAGCACGTAGTAGCCGTGCCCGGCCAGTTCGCGGGCCATGTCCTCCAGGACGGGCCGCAGGCCGAACGCGTCCATGTACAGCAGCACACCCGGGTGCCGCTCGCCGTCGTCGGGGAACGCGGCGAAGGCGTCGGCCTGTCCGTCCGGGGTGGGAATCCGCAGTGTCTTAGTGGGCATGGCCACGAACCTAGCAGCGGTGATCAACTCGACCGCGACCAGGAAGGGTCACGCACCACGCGAGCCGCCTGCGTCCACGGCGCCGGGCGACTGGGCCGCGGCCCACCGCACGGAAATCGGGGCCGACCGCCGCCGCGACGACACGTATCCCCCACGGGCCCGCGCCCGACCTGTCGGGATCCCGTCGGTCGAGCGCGCC
This sequence comes from Streptomyces sp. NPDC040610, assembly GCF_055594065.1. Lineage (NCBI taxonomy): Bacteria > Bacillati > Actinomycetota > Actinomycetes > Kitasatosporales > Streptomycetaceae > Streptomyces > Streptomyces sp. NPDC040610. Next base: position 207,811 of record NZ_JBVIXA010000002.1, read on the forward strand.
GGGCTCACCCCTCGGCCGCGTCGTCCGACGCCCGATGAGGGCCGGGGCGGACATGCGCCCGTACCCCTTGCAGGCCGAACAGGACGAGCAGTTCGACCGCGCCGCCGTCCGCGCTGCCCAGCCAGTGCGGCATGGCCGTGTCGAACTCGGCCGCCTCGCCGGGCGGGAGCGTCAGGTCACGCTCGCCGAGCACCAGGCGCAGGCGGCCGCTGAGCACGTACAGCCATTCGTAGCCCTCGTGGGTCTGCGGGGTCGGTTCGAGGGGTTCCGGTCGGGCGGGGATGATCATTTTGAAGGCGTGCACTCCACCCGGGCGCCGGGACAGCGGAAGGAAGACCATCCCGAAGCGCTGGATCGGCTTCAGGTGGATCCGCGGGTCGCCCGTGCGCGGGGCGCCGACCAGGTCGTCCAGCGGCACGTCGTAGATCCGGGCCAGCGGCAGCAGCAACTCCAGGCTCGCCCGGCGCTGCCCGCTCTCCAGCCGGGACATGGTGCTCTCCGACACCCCCGTCGCCGCCGCCAGGTCGGCGAGCGTGATGCCGCGCTCGCGCCGCAGTGCCCGCAGCCGCGGTCCCACCGCGTCGAGTACGTCTTCCGTTCCACGGTCCACCAGACCATCTTGCCGGAACCGCAAGATTGCGTGCCAGGTCCCGCGGAGCCTGCCGACACTGAGCGCATCCCGACACAAGGAGCCTCGATGAGCACCAACGAAGCGGTCACGTTCTGGGAAGACGTCTACGGGGGCCGACAGCCGGCCACCGACCCGCGGCCGAACCAGCGGCTCGCCGAAATCGTCCCGGGCTTTCCGCCCGGTGATGTGCTGGACCTGGGATGCGGCGACGGCGGCGACGCGCTGTGGCTCGCCCGCCAGGGGTGGCGGGTCACCGCCGTCGACATCTCGGCCGTGGCGGTCGAGCGGCTCGCCGGCCTCGCCCGCGCGCGCGGCCTCGGCAACCGGGTCGTCACCGCGCGGCACGACCTGCAGGAGTCCTTCCCGCCGGGCACGTACGACCTGGTCTCCGTCCACTACCTCCAGACCCCCTTCGCCCTGGACCGGGCGACGGCCCTGCGGAAGGCCGCCCACGCGCTGCGCCCGGGCGGACGGCTGCTGGTCGTCGACCACGGCTCGGCCGCGCCGTGGTCGTGGAACCAGGACCCCGACACGCACTACGCGACCCCGCAGGAAGTCGCCGCGGGGATCGGCTTGGACCCGGCGACGTGGAGGGTCGAGCGGGCCGACGCGCCCCGCAGGACCGCGACCGGCCCGGACGGGCGCACCGCCGAGGTCACCGACCATGTCCTGCTCATCCGCCGCACGGCCTGACTTTGCGCTGCCAGACGTCCTGCTCACCCGCCGCACCGCCTGACCTGACGCCGCCGCACGTCCTTCTCACCCGGTACACCGCCTGACATGGCGACGCCGCGGGTCCTACTCATCCGCCGCACCGCCTGACCCGCGCGTCGCCGATTCGCCTGACCCGGCGTCGCCCGCCGACCACCCCGGCGCCGACGCCCCCGCCCGCCAAGCCGACCACCCCCGCTCTCCCAAAGGACCCCACCATGCCCACCACCTCCCCCCGCGCCCGCCGCAACGACACCCCTCCGCCCCGCACCGGCAGCAGCGAGGCCGACGTCCTGCGGGGCTTCCTCGACTACCTGCGGGCCTCGGTGGCCGCGAAGGTCGAGGGTGCTCCCGAACCGCAGGTCCGTACGGCCGGAGTGCCGTCGGGCACGAACCTGCTGGGCCTGCTCCAGCACCTCACGTCCGTCGAGCGTGCGATCTTCCTCGGGGACCAGGTCAGCGACTGGCAGGCGACGTTCCGCGCCGCGCCGACGGACAGCGTGGCCGACGTCGTCGCCCGGTACCGGGAGGCGGTCGCGCGCGCCGACGCGGTGCTCGACGCATGCGCCGACCTCAGCGCACCGCTCCCCCGCCCACGGCCGGGAAAGCCCGCCCCCAGCGTCCGCTGGGCCCTCACCCACATGATCGAGGAGACCGGCCGCCACGCGGGCCACGCCGACATCCTCCGTGAACTGATCGACGGCGCGACCGGTCGCTGACTCCCTCGCAGACGCGGGGGCCGGGCCTCGGCGCACGGTGCGCCGCCGAGGCCGGGGACCCGCGCGGGCGCCCCGAGGAACGCGGCCGGACCCCGCCCGTATCGGTGGGCCGTCTCGCACGTTGGCCGGGTGACCTTGTCGGTCCCGCGAGACGAGAGACGAGAACACAGCACGATGCGCGCTCATCCCCGCAGGCGTCCGGTCGGACGGACCCTGCTCCTGTTCGCCGCCCTGGCCCTCCCCCTGACCCTCGGTCAGGCACCCGCCCCCGCCGCGGCCCCTGCTCCCCCGCCCGCCGCGGGACCCGCCGTCGCCCCCGTCCTCGACCAGGACTTCGCCGACCCGGACATCCTCAAGGCGGGCCGCACCTACCACGCGTACGCCACCCATGGCACCACGCAGAACATTCAGCACGCCACGTCCACCGACCTCACGCACTGGAAGGCCGACAGCGGCGACATGCTGCCGGTGCTCGGCGCCTGGGCGCTGCCCAAGCGCGATCTGGTGTGGGCTCCGGAGGTGTACGACAACGGCGGCGGCTACACGATGCACTACACCGCGCGGGACCGCGCGAGCGACAAACAGTGCGTCGGGGTGGCGCTGTCCGACTCGCCGGACGGGCCGTTCCGGCCGGTCGGCGACGGGCCACTGATCTGTCCCGCGGCACAGGGCGGGGCGATCGACGCCTCCAGTCACACCGAGGGCGGGCAGCGGTACGTGCTGTGGAAGAACGACGGCAACTGCTGCGGCCTCGACACCTGGCTGTACCTCCAGCCCACTTCGTGGGACGGCACCCGCGTCACCGGGGAGCCGGTTCCACTGGTCAAGCGGGACCAGGACTGGGAGGGCCCGCTCGTGGAGGCACCCACGCTCGTGCGGCGCGGCGGCCGCCATGTGCTGTTCTACTCGGCGCACTTCTACCGCGGCGACCAGTACCTGACCGCGTACGCGGTGGCGGAGAAGCTGACCGGCCCGTATGTGAAGCCGTCCGGCCCGCTCATGACGACGGGCGGCTTCGCGGGCGCCGTCCGAGGGCCCGGCGGCCAAGACGTGGTGACCGGGCGGGACGGCCGTGACCGCATCGTCTTCCACGGCTGGAACACCGACTACACGCAGCGGGCGATGTACGTCGCCGGGCTGAGCTTCGAGGGCGGCCGACCGGTCGTGGGCGGCATCGAGGTGCCGTGAGCACACGCTGCGCGTGCGGTCCGACGGCATGCGCCGGTGACGGTTCGGCCGCCGCGGACGTCGACCGGCGCGGTCACCTCCACAGGTGAGCGGTCACCCGCAGAGGTGAATCGCCGGGCCGGTGAACCGAGTTCGCGGGGGTCGGCGGGCCCGCACCACCGCGCCCCGCTTGCTTCCGGCATCTCGGGATAAATACATTCCCGACCTGCTGGGACGCGCCCGTCCCGGCACAGGAAACAGCGGGGGCGGGACGCCGTCGCCGGCCATCCAGGGGGCTGTTCTCGATGACCGACCACGGCGGACGCGAACACCCCCCGGCCCCCACAGGACGCGAGCACCCCGCCGCGGCACGGCGGTTGGGCGGGGCGCTGCGGGCGCTGCAGCAGCGTTCGGGGCGTACGTTGCGGAGCCTGGAGGAGCAGGTACGGATCAGCGACTCGTCGCTCTCCCGCTACTTCCGGGGCGACACCGTGCCGCCCTGGCCGGTGGTCCGTGACGTGTGCAGGGCGCTGGGCGGCGACCCCACCGAGTTCCGGGCGCTGTGGGAGGCGGCCGATCGCAGCCGACCCGAACCACCGCCCGCTCCTTCACCCGAGGCTGACGCTCCGTCAGCCCCCGCTCCCGGCCGGATCGCCGCGGTGCGGGTCCGCCTCACCGGCCGCTGGGCGTTCGCGACGGCGGGCGCCGTGGCCGGGCTGCTCACCGGGGTCGTCGTCGCCGTGCTGACGCTCCAGTCCACGCCCTCGGGTCCCGCCGCCGGTACCGGCGCGTCCACCGGTTCGTCCGGACAGGCCCCGGCCGCGGAGGGCAGCGTGCGGGCCGAGGAGGCCTCGGCCGACGCCCCGAAGCCGGTGGAGGCGACGCGGATCCTCGTCAGCCGGGCCACGGGCAACTGCCTGGACGACAGCCTCGACAAGGGCCTGCGTTCCTACGCGTGCAACGGGATGCCGTACCAGTGGTGGACCGTCAACCGGTCCACCGACGGCGGGCGTCAGCTCCGCAACCACGCCACGGGGAAGTGCCTCGACGACGGCGGGAAGGGGCTGCGTACGGTGCCGTGCGGCGCCACGCCGTCCCAGCGGTGGCTGTTCGTCGCGGGAGCCGACGAGGCGGTGGGGGTGCGGAACACGGTCACGGGCAGGTGCCTGGCCGACCACAGCCGTCCGGGGCTGCGGGCGTTGCGCTGCGCGTCCACACGGCACCAGAAGTGGGCGTGACCGGCGCCGCCCGCGCCACCGGCCGCCGCCGCTCGCGCCGGGCCGCGGGTGGCGGCGCCGGAGCACACGCGGAGGGGGACGGACCGGTCAGGGAGGCGCCGACTGCCCTTACATGTACCTCTACACGCACCGAACGAGCGGTTTGCGGAAGGGGCTCTTCCGGGGGCGTCGCGGACGGTGGACGCTCGCCGGGAAGGCCGCCGTCCGCCTCTTCTCGCGGAGCGGCGGCGCGGAAGGCCTCACTGGGAAAACACTGAGGCCCGACCCCCGAGGAGCGACATCACCATGGCCCCACACAGGAGGACCGTCCGGAGCGTGCTCGCCGCATGCGCCGCGGTGGCGCTGGCGACCGCCCTGCCCACCAGCGCCCAGGCCGCCACCGGCAAGTTCTACTACACCGGCACGGACGGATCCAACAATCTGATCATCAACCCCACCAGCGGCCTCTGCCTCAATCTCACCAGGACCTCACTCGGCGTCGACAACCAAACCGACACCAAGGCCACGGTGTACGAGGGCACCGGCGCGCTCCGCTGCCAGGGCGCCAAGGAGGTCGTACCGGCGGGGACAGGGGTGACCTGGGGGACCTTCCGGGCCAACACGGTGTGGTTCGGGACCGGGGCGCCGTAGACGCCCGCCTTCACGCCGAACTGCCGCCGCGTGCGGAGGCGTTGACGACGGCGGGCGCCGCGCCGGGCCCCCGGGGTCGCACGAGCGCCGAGAGCATGACCGCGCCTGCCGCCACCGCGGCCGCGTACACCACGGCCGAGACGGCGAGGCCCTCCGGCAGCGTCGTACCGGCGGGCCGCGCGATGGCGACGTACGACGTGAACAGCAGCCTCCACGCGCTCCACGCGAAGAGCGAACCCGACCCCAGCCAGCCCAGGGTCAAGGGGATCCAGCACGGCAGCCGGGCCGGTCGACCGCGACTGACCGCCCATGTGGCGGCCGCGGCCGTGAGCGCCCAGAGTCCCCAGAGCCCCGTCAGCAGGCGCCCGTCGGCGTGCTGCCGCGCCGGGTGCGCGATACCGGCCGTGCCGCCGAGCGCCCAGTAGACCCACACCACGCCGATGACTGTCGCGGCGCCGACAGCCCCCGGCGCACCCCGTCGACCGGCCGGGCCGAAGCCACCGACCCGACCGGCGAAGGCGTCCGGCCAACGCCGCCCGAGGTAGGCGGGCAGGGCGAGAGCCAGGCCGAGCCCCATGCCCACGAAGCTGAACTGGATCAGCCCGGCCTCCCAGCCGGGCATGGCCGGACCGTCGTCCCCATGGCGCTCGGGCGCGCCGTCCGACAGACCCAGCACGGAGTCCAGTACGGCATACGGCAGCACGGGGACGAGGAATCCCGTGCCGACCCACGCGACGGACACGACAAGCGGCGCCGGTATGCGCAGGCCCCAGGGCCGGACGAGGGCGAGGGCCGTGCCGATCCCGATGCCCGCCATGGCGACGGTCACGGTGTTGAGCACGACCCAACCGGCCGTGCTGAACGAGTCGTCGACCGGCAGCAGCCCCGCCATCGCGCCGACCACCCAGGAGATCTTGATCACCGCATAGGGCGTGATCGCGAGCGCCGCCCCGTACGCCGCAAGGCGCCCCGCCCGGTCCAACCGATCCATCGAGGGTTCCCCTTCACTTCCCGCCGAGAACCCTCACCCTCGCGGGCGGCCCCGCCCGTCGCGTCACCCAGCGGGGCTGTCCCTCTCCCCCGCACGGCGGAGGCGGGATGAACCGAGTGTGCATGGACGTGACGGGGCAGGGCCAGAGTCAGGGTCAGGGGGCCTTGCCGGGGCTTCGGGGGGTGCGGGGCACTCCGATGTCGTCCAGGAATTCGGTGTAGGCGCACAGCCGGGCGGTGTAGTCGCGGATCAGGGCGACGCACTCGTCCAGGTCCCGCACCGCCACCTCGGGCAGTTCCCGCAGCAGCTCCCAGGGTCCGTCGTCGTCGCCGGGGCGCAGCGCGTCGACGCCCGCCTCCCCCGCCACGACGAACACCTCGTCGCGCAGGTCCACCGACACCGACACGCGGGCCTCGCGGCGGTCACCGCGCCGTTCCTCGCCCACCAGGTCGAACGAGACTCCGACGGAGACATAGGCATGGACCGCGGGCGGCAGGATCCCGCCGTAGCGCGGCGTGACGGCGCCCTGGTGGGCGAGGAACCGGTCGTATCCGTAGGACTGGAAGTCGCGCACCGCTTCGTTGAGCGCTGCCATCAGTAGGGCCGCACCCGCGGCTGCGGCATCCATGGCCACAGGATAGGACGGGCCTTCCCTGTTTTTGCAGGCCTGTTTTGCAGGCCCCGCTCTTACAGGGCTATCCATTCGCGAGAAGTGGTGACTTCGTCGAGGACGTCGGGCAGCGGTACGACGCCGAGGCCGGGGCCGGTGGGGACGTCCAGGTGGCCGTCGGCGAGGACGAAGGGCTGCGTGATGTCGGTGGCGAAGTAGCGGTGGGAGCCGGAGGTGTCGCCGGGGAGGGTGAAGCCGGGCAGGGCGGCGAGGGCGACGTTGGCGGCGCGGCCGATGCCGGTCTCCAGCATGCCGCCGCACCAGACGGGGATGCCGTGGGCGCTGGCGATGTCGTGGATGCGGCGGGCCTCGAGATAGCCGCCGACCCGGGCGGGCTTGATGTTGATGACGGAGCAGGCGCCGAGCGAGATGGCCGCGGCCGCGTGTGCGGCGGACTCGATGGACTCGTCCAGGCAGACCGGGGTGCCGAGCTGCTTGGCGAGCGCGGCGTGCTGCACCATGTCGTCGTTGGCCAGGGGCTGTTCGATGAGCAGCAGGCCGAAGTTGTCGAGCTCGGTCAGGTGCTGGGCGTCCGCCAGGGTGTAGGCGGCGTTCGCGTCGACCTGCAGGAGCAGCTCGTCGCCGAAGCGCTCGCGCACGGCGCGTACGGGCTCGACGTCCCAGCCGGGTTCGATCTTCAGCTTGATCCGGACGTAGCCCTCGGCGATGTAGGCCTCGACGGCGTCGAGGAGTTCGGGGACGGAGTCCATGATGCCGACGGAGACCCCGCACGGAACCCGGTCCTTGGCGGCACCCAGATAGGAGCCGAACGACTCGCCAGCGCCGCGGAGTTGGGCGTCCAGCAGGGCCGTCTCCAGCGCGGACTTCGCCATCCGGTGCCCGGTGAAGGGGTCCAGGATCCGTCCCACGGCCTGCACGTCCACGCCGTCCTTCGGCAGGGCGGGGATCAGGAACTCCCGCAGGACGTGCTGGGCGCCGTCGACGTACTCGGAGCAGTAGCGCGGCTCGGACATGGCCGCGCACTCGGCCCAGCCCTCGCCGTCGGCGGTGACGACGCGGACCAGCAGCACATCGCGGCTGGTCTCCACGCCGAAGGAGGTACGGAACGGAGCGACGAGGGGCATCGCGATCCGGCGCAGCTCGACACCGGAGATCTTTGTCTTCATGGCGGGTGGCTCCCTTTCAGGCGGGGTCAGGAACGTTCGAGCAGGGTCAGTGATCAGGAACGGGGTGGGGTGCGCCGGACCACGTAGCGGCGGCGTTCGTGGAAGCCCACGACGTGGGCGCCTTCGGCGAGGAGGCCGCCCAGGGTGTGCCGTACGGCCAGGCGCCAGGCACGGGCGGCGCCGGGATCCGTGTGGCGCAGGGCCTCTATGTCGTCCGGGAGGTCGATGAGGACGGTGTCGGCGTCGGTCGGGCCGGTCTCCGGGCGGCCTTCGTGGTCGCGCAGAGCGTGGGCGGCGCCGACGGGCAACTCGATCGCGTCCGGCGGGGCGGGCGCGGTGAGGTCCCAGGCGGCGAGGACGCGGTCGGACTCGTCGCCGCCGTTGATGGCGTCGTCCATCGCGCCGTAGAAGGAGGTCAGGTACTCCTCCGGGCGGGCGCCGAGTTTGACGAGGTTGAAGTAGGCGTTGCGGCGGATGAGCGGGTCGTAGGTCCAGGTGATGCGCGTCAGTCGGCGGGCGAGGGCCCACTGCCGCTGGTGCTTCTTCAGGGCGAGGCCCACACCGCGGCCCATGACGGCACCGGTGATGTGCGAGTGCAGGCTGGCGCCTATGGGCACGCCGAAGAAGGCGACGGACGCCCCGACGAGACGGCCCTCCTCGTACGCCCCGGCCACGTAGTTGCCCGCGTGGGAGAGGGCCCGCATGGCCTCGGCCGAGAGGGGTGAGTGGCCGGGTTCGCTGCCCCAGATGTCGGCGTAGAGGAGGCTGACCGCTTCGAAGTCGTCCATGGCGTGGAGTTCTCGGATGGTCGGTCCGTTCACGCCGGTCGGCTCGTTCAGGAGCGTCGACGCGCTCGGGAGGGGCGAGGCGTTCGCGAGGGCCGAGGCGTCCGGGACGCGTGATCCGGTCATCGCACCGCTCCGACGAGATGGGCCAGGAGCCGCGCGCGGTCCGGCATGGTGGCGGTGAGCACGTGTTCGTGGTCGGCGTGCGCGCCGTCGCCGACCGCGCCGAGTCCGTCGAGCGTGGGGCATCCGGCCCCGGCGGTGTAGTTTCCGTCGGAGGCCCCGCCGACCGCGGTCTGCGACAGCGGGCCGAGGCCGAGCCATACGGCTTCCTCGGCGGCCAGGGCGAACAGTTTCCGGGACGCTTCGGCGGCCAGGGGCGGTCGGTTGGGGCCGCCGTCGATCTGCAGACGGGCGGCGGGGTTCCGCGGCTCCAGGTTCTTGATGAGCCGGTCGACCGCTTCCTGCGCCGCCTCGTCGGGTACGCGGACGTCCACGCTCAGCTCGGCCCGCGCGGGCACGGTGTTGCTCGCGCTTCCGGCCCGCATCACCGTGGGCGTCACGGTGGTGCCGGGGCCGGTGGAGGCGGTGACGGTGTCGGCGATGCCCTGCAGGGTGAGGAGTTGATGGGCGAGTTCGGTGGCCGCGTTGACTCCCTTCTCCGGTTCGAGGCCGGAGTGGGCGGCGCGGCCATGGACGGTGATGTCGTAGAGGGACACGCCCTTGCGGCTGGTCTTCAGCGCGCCGCCGGGTGCCGAGGCCTCCAGGACGAAGGTGGCCGTGCACTGGCGCGCGATGTCCTCGATGAGCCGGCGGGAGGTGGCCGAGCCGGTCTCCTCGTCCCCGGTGACGAGGACGCAGAGGCCGTCGAGTGAGGGCAGCGAGGCGAGGGCGTGGAACATCTGGACCAGTCCGGCCTTCATGTCGAAGACCCCGGGGCCGCGGGCGACGCCCTGCTCCACCGACCAGGGGTGGGTGGCGAGGGAGCCCATGGGCCAGACCGTGTCGTGGTGGCCGAGGAGCAGGACGCGCGGTGTGCCGAAGGTCCAGCGCACATGGGTGACGCCGTCGGTGACCAGGGTGCGGGGCGAGGCGCCGAGCAGTCGGCGCCCTTGGGCGGCGACCACCTGGGCGCTGCGGGCCACGGCGGCGTGGTCGGCCGAGTAGGACTCGCAGGTGACGAGTTCTTCGAGGTCGGCGAGCATGGCGTCGAGGCTCGGCGCCGGGCTCGCCTGGCGGTGCGGCTGCCGGGCCCCCCGGACGTCCGGCTGCGGGATCGCCCGTCGACCCGGCTGTGGCTCCGGCTGCGCGGAGGGGCTTGCGTCGTCGTGTGGCACGGGTGAGTCCTCCAGGGTGGGTTGGCCACCACGCCGACCGTGCGGCGGGATCCGCAGGCGTGGTGAGGTGACGACCTGATGCGGCGTCGGACCAGGTGCTTGTTCAGGCCGAGCGCTCGTTGAGCGCGGGCCCTCGTTCAGCCCATGTGCTTGTTCATGAGCCGTCGCGTGTTCCCGCCCAGGATCTTGAGGATGTCCTCCTCGGGCAGGCCCCGGCGGACCATGGCCTCGGTGACCCGGGGCAGGTCGGCCGGGCCTTCCAGGCCGGGAAAGCGGAAGAAGGGGTCCTCGTCGTCGACGTTCTCGCAGCAGGGCGGGGTGAGATCCGCGATGATCTCGTCGAGGAAGTCCGCCCCGAGGCCGACGTGGTCGACCCCGGCCACCGAGACGACGTGCTCGATGTGGTCGACGACCCGGTCGACGCCCACCTTCGACTCGTCGTCGGTGAGGAAGTCGGCCACGAAGTTCACGCACACCAGGCCGCCGGTGTCGGCCACGCCGCGGATCTGCTCGTCGGTGAGGTTGCGGTGGTGGTCCCGTAGCGCACGGGCGTTGGAGTGGGTGGCGATCAGCGGGCGGGTGGCCAGTTCAAGGACATGGGCGACCCCGCTGTCTCCCAGGTGGGAGATGTCGAAGAGCATGCCCAGGCGTTCCATTTCCCGCAGCGCCTCGACGCCGGGGGCGGTCAGTCGGCTGCCGGTGGCGTTCTCCCGGCTGCCGTCGGCGAGGGGCGTACGTCCCCAGTGGGCGATCGAGGCGATGCGGACGCCGAGCCGGTACAGGGTGGAGAACAGCTCCACGGAGGCGTCGACGCCCGGCGCGCTCTCCAACGCGAGGACGAGGGCGATCTTGTCCTCGGCGAGGGCCTTGTCGATGTCGGCGCCGTTGAGGCACAGGGCGACGTGGTCGGCGTTGGCCTCGGCGATGACGTGGCCGCACTCGATCATGCGGAGGGTCTGCCGCAGCGCGCCTTCGGGGCGGTACTGCTCGTCGATGAACACCGGCAGGACCTGGATGCCGACGCCGCCCTCGCGCAGCTGCGGCAGCCACCGTTCCCGGAAGAAGCCGCCCCACCGCTTGGGCGGGCGAGCGGAGACGGCCATGAGGAGGTCGTTGTGGGCATCGGCGACGACGGCGCGGCGATGGAGGCCGAGGGACACGACGGAACCTTTCGCGTGGCGGGGAGCAGGGGTGGCCCGGCGGCACGTCGCCAAGAGGCGGCGCGACAGGGGCAGGCCGACCGGACAGGGGCCGGGTGCGGGACCGGTCCGGAACGATGCGGGCGTACGGGACACAACGTACGCACGACGAACCCCCGGGATCTTGGTCCAACGGGACAAACCAGCGGGCCGATGCTTGGACACGCGGACAAACCCGGGGCGCGGCGCGGTCTTTAGAGTGGCGAACCACTACCCCCCTGCACCCCACGTGGCCTGACCCGTCACACCGTACGTCCGCAGAAGGAGACACCCATGCGACGCAGGACAAGCGCTGCCATGACCCTGGCTTTCACCGCCTCTTTGTTGACAGCTCCCGCCGTGTCGGCCGCGTCAGCCGAGCCCGCCGGGTCACCGCGGTGTGACGCCAAGCCCATCCAGGCGGCACTGAAGGCGCTGAGCGGTGTCGGCGCCTCGGGGATCAGCGTGACGGTGAAGAGTCCGCGCTGCGGTGTGCGGAAGAACGGAGTCGGCCTCGCCGACCTCAGGACGGGCCGCAAGGCCGTCGGCAACGAACACAGCCGTATCGCCAGCAACACCAAGACATGGACGGCCACGGTCGTGCTGCAACTCGTCGGCGAGGGCAGGATCAAGCTCGACGACACCGTCGACGACTACCTGCCCGGTCTGATCCGCACCAACGTCTACGACGGCCGCAAGATCACGATTCGGCAGTTGCTCCAGCACACCAGTGGCCTGCCCGACTACCTGGAAGCGCCGTTCTGGAAGGACGACGAGGAGCACCGCTGGGATCACATCGAGCCCCTCCTGACGGTCAAGCAGGCGCTGAAGCTGCCGCCGCCCGACGACAGGACCCCGGACGGCTTCTCCTACTCCAACACCAACTACAACCTGGCCGGACTGATCGTCACCGAGGTCACGGGGCGGAGCATCGGCACCGAGATCAAGCACCGGATCATCAAGCGCCTCGGGCTGCGCGAGACCTACTGGCCCGGTGACCGCGTCACGATCCGCAAGCCGGAACTGCGCGGCTACGTGGAGCGGAACGGCGCCCTGGTGGACAAGACGGAGTGGAACACCTCCGCGGCCGACGCGTCGGGTGCCCTGGTCTCATCCGGTGCGGACGTGACGGCCTTCTGGACGGCGCTGATGTCCGGGAAGCTCCTCGCCCCGGCGCAGTTGGCCGAGATGAAGCGGACCATTCCGGATGACTCCGCGGGGTCGCGCTACGGCCTGGGCGTCGAGCGGTACGAGCCCCGTCCCGGCCTCGTCGCCTGGGGGCACAGCGGCTACATGGAGACCGGCCACAAGCTCAGGAACGCCGTCACGGATGACGGCAAGCGGGCCGTGACGCTGCTGATCGGCTCGGAGTCGTTCGACGACAAGAAAGTGGACGCCGTCGTCAACCGCCTCATCCGCGATCTGCGCTGACCGGCGCGCGCCGCGCCCCTGGGGTTCACCCCGGGGGTCGGCGCCCCGGGGTCGCGGCACCGGTGCACATCATGGGGGTGCGCCGGTGCCGCGCCTCACCCCGGCGCGTCGGTGAACCCGGCACCGGCGGTGCCGCCGAGCCCCGCCAAGGTCCTCAACTGCAGCCAGAGGACGAGCCGTTCGTCGGCGTTCCCCAGGTCGACGCCGAGCTGGCGCCCGGCCTGCTTGAGGCGGTAGCGGCAGGTGTTGGGGTGGACGGAGAGCGCCTTGGCCGCGCTCGCCACGTCGCACCCGGCGTCGAACCAGGACACCAGGGTGCGCGCGTAGTCGGTGCCGTGCTCGGTGTCCGCCGCGAGCACCCGCCGCCAGGAGCCCTCCCTCAACTCCCGCCGTTCACGCATCACTTCGGAGAGCCGCAGCAGCGTCACCCGGGGGCGCACCTCGTCGACCGTCGCCACCGGCAGCGCGTCGCCGAGGAGCCGCAGGACGAGATCCGCGTCCGCGCGCGAGTCCGCCACCCCGCCGAGGTCCGGCACCACCGCGCCGAGCGCCGCTCGCACCGGCACCCGCAGCGACCGCCCGGCCCGGCGCACGATGTCCTGCGCCAGCCGCCGGTGCCGCCGTTCGCCCGCCACCCGTTCCTGCGGTACGTGCGCCACGCCCGGCTCCCCCGCCGCGGGCAGCAGCGCGTACACCACCCCGTCCAGAAGCACACACGCGTGCCGCCCATAGCGCGCCTCGCACTGCAGGCGTACGACGTCGAGCAGCCGCAGCGACGTCCGCTCGGCGTCGGGCACGCTCGCCGCCGCGTCCAGGACGAACGCGGCCACGCGCACCACGTCGAGGCCCAGGCGGTGCGCGGCCGTCGAGGCGTCCGCCGTACCGTCGAGGAGCCTGCGCAGCAGGTCGGTGTTCTGATGGCGCGCCAGTTCCTGGGCCGCGCGGGTGCGCAGCAGGAGCAGCGCCGCCGTGGACGCGCCCTGGGCCAGGGTCTGCTCGGCGTCCGGGGCGAGCGTGCCGTCGTCGACCACCCAGACCGAGCCGAGCGCCTCGCCGCCCGCCCGCACCACGGTGGCGAGCCTCGACAGGCCGCCCTCCTTGAGCGGGGGCAGCCGCACCGGCCTGTCGGCGGCGAACACCAGCCTGACCTGTTCCGCGTTGTCGAGGCTGCCCGGTACCTGAAGGCCCAGGATGCCCTGGCGGCGGTCCTCGTCGACGGGCTGGCCGGGCACGGTGGAGTAGGCCAGGATGCGCCCGCGCGGATCCTCCACCGACGTCGCCCCGCCGGTCGCCGCCGCGATCGCGTCGGCCAGCGCGAACAGGTCCCCCACGCCGCCGCCGTGGGTGGACCGGCCGTCGATCGCCGAGGCCAGCATCAGGTGCACGTGGTGCCAGGCCGTCTCGTCGTCGACCGTCAGGAGCGCGACCCCGCACGCCTCGGCCGCGCCGACCGGCCCGTCCGCACCCCGCACCACGACACCGGTCATCCCGGCGTCCGCCGCGGCCCGCACCAGCGGTTCGGCCGCGGGCGCGGGCACGCCGACCGCGAGCAGCAGGGCTCCGGGCGCGTGCGGCAGCGGAACGTGCGCGTCGTACAGCAGCACCTCGGTGACCGGGGTGGCGGGCCCTGCGGGCGCGGTGCGCAGCCGCAGCGACGAGCCGCCGACTACGTCCACCAGGTCGCCGAGGGTGCAGGCGTCCATGGGTGCTCCTCATCGCGTCGGCCTCGGATCGGCCCGGGCCGCCGTCCTGACAGCCCAGAGTGCTCCCCCGAGGCGTCCGACCGTTTGGCGGATCCCCACAGAAACTTAGGCCCGTGTTGTCCGGATTGACAACCCCGGTCGCCCAGGACTGGCGTCGGCTCTTCCTCGTGGACGGTCCACACGTGGTGGCGGCCCGGCGCCCTGAGGGCGCCGGGCCGTCCGTCGTGTCGGGCTTCCGCTCAGCGGACGTCGACGTCAGTGGAGGTTGATGTCAGCGGATGTCAGTGGATGCCGGTGTCAGCGGATGTTGACGTCGATGCACGCGTAGAAGGCGTTGGCCGTGTCGCCGATGTTCCATACCGCGAGGACCTTGTGCCTGCCGGTGGCGTTGCCGAGGTTGACCTGGTGCGAGACGGTCGCGGGGGGCTGCTGGTTGCCGCCGTCGATGGTGGCGACCTTGGTGCCGTCGACGAAGTACTCGTAGTTCGCGGTGCGGTGCCGGGCGGTGAACGTCCAGGTGAACGTCTGCGTCCTGCTGACGTCGCTGACCCGCCAGCCCTTGCTGTCGTTGTCGAGCTCCGCGAACCTCGCGTTGCCGCCGCTGCAGCTGCGCAGGCCCTTGGGGCCCTCGACGCTCTGCGGTTCCCACTTGATCTCGCCGCACGACACCGTGCCCTGGGCGCACTGCGCCTGGCGGCTCGCGGGTGCGTTGACGTATCCGTGCGCGCTGGCCGAGCCGGTCGGCAGGGTGAGGGCGAGGACCGGTGCCAGACCGGCGCCGATCATGGCGGCTACCTTGCGCTTCTTGTCCATGCGTACTCCTTCACGGCATTGCTTCATGGGGGGGGTGACGTGAAGTGCTCTGGGGTGGGGGGTGGGGGTGCGGCAGACCGTTGTGCACAGTGGGGCCTGATATTCACGGCTGCCGATTAGTCTGGACCATAGACTTTGGCAGGTTACGGTCAAGGGTGATTTCGGGCCACGTTCGCGACCGCCCACGGCTGTCGGCGCCGGTCGGATGCCGGTCAGGCCGCCGTCAGGTACCGCGTGAGCATGGCGACGAGTTCGTTCTCCAGGCGGCGGGTGTCCACCGAGCGCGGCGCGGCGACGAGTTGGTGAACGACGAGGTCGACCGCGGACACCACGAGATGCGCGGCGACCTCGATGTCGGTGACGCGGACCTCGGGGTGGCACGCGAGCAACTCCCGCGTATAGGCCACCCGTTCCCACTGGTGCCGGGCCATCCGCTCCGTCAGCTCGGGAGCGTGCGGGGCCTGCTCCATCATGACCTGCAGCAGCTTCGGGTCGTCGAGGTGGTTGTCGATCACGGCACGCACGAATCCGCGCATGATCACTTCGAGGGAGTCGGAGTGGTCGCCGTCCTGGCGTTCCTTGAGCGCGAGCGCCCCGGCGTGGAGGTGCCGGTTCACCAGCTCGAGGAGGATCGCGTCCTTGTTCGGGTAGTACTGGTACAGCGAACCGATCGAGATCCGCGCCCGCTCCGCGATCCGGTTCGTGGTCCCCGCCGCGTACCCGTACTCGGCGAAAACGTGAGCAGCCGCGGTGAGGATGCGCTCCCTGGTGAGCTCGGCCCGCGCCTGACGCGGTTGCTTACGTGCTCGGAGCGCGTGCGGGTCCGATGCCATGCCACCCTCCTCGGCGCACCCCGAAAGCGAGTAGCGCGGGATGCGAGTAATTGCTCACAATAGTGCCACGACCTGCGGTTGAGCAGTGCGCGGCCGATGCGGGCGTGCGCTCCGGAGCCGCGACCGACCAGCTGCACCAGCCCCGGCCCTACCGGCCGCACCAGCCCCACCAGCCCCACCAGCCCCAAGGAGCCTTCGTGACGCAGACCGGTGTCCGCCCCCGGCGGCTTTCCCTGGCCGAGGTCCTGGAGCGGCTCGGACCGCCCGACGCCCTGGTGGAGGCGAAGGTCCTCGACCGCATCGACGAGCACTTCCGCCGCTTCATCGCGCACTCCCCCTTCCTCTCCCTGGCGACGGCGGACGCGGCGGGCCGCGCCGACTGCTCACCGCGCGGCGACTACCCGGGGTTCGTGAAGGTGCTCGACGAGCACACGCTCGCGATGCCCGACCGACCCGGCAACAAGATCGCCGACTCGTTCCGGAACCTGGCGGAGAACGACGGCGTCGGCCTGTGCTTCCTCATCCCCGGAGTCCGCGAGACGCTGCGGGTCAACGGCAGCGCGTACGCCACCGACGAGCCCGACGTCCTCGCCCGGATGCACACCGAGGGCCGCGAGGCCGAACTGGCCCTGATCATCGAGGTGGAGCAGGCCTACTTCCACTGCGGTCGCGCCCTGGTCCGCTCCCGCCTGTGGGACCCCGCGAGCCAGGCGCTGGCCGACGAGATGCCCTCGGCCGGGGAACTCGTCACCTCCCAGCTGGGCTGGGACGTCGACCCCAAGGTCGTCGACGAGGGCCTCGAAGACGCGTATCACACGCTCTACTGACGCCACGTCAGTCGCTTCACCGGCCCCCCTGCGGACCCGTCCGCCCCACCGCCCGCCCCTCCACCCCCTCAGCCCCACCGACCAGCCCCGAGGTGAATCAGCGATGCAGGCGCAGCACACCGTCATCGACCGCGTCGACCAGGTGGCCGAGGACGTCGTCTCGCTCGTCCTGCGCGCCGCCACCGGCCCCCTGGCACCCTGGGAACCGGGCGCGCACATCGACCTGACGCTGCCGAACTGGCTGACCCGCTCGTACTCGCTGTGCGGGGACCCCGCCGACCAGGAGCGCTATCGCGTCGCGGTGCGCCACGACCCGCTGAGCCGGGGCGGCTCGGAGTACATCCACCACTACTTCCGCCCGGGCCGCGCCCTCGAAGTGTCGCCGCCCCGCAACCACTTCCCGCTCCTGCCCGCGCCGCGCTACCTCTTCCTCGCCGGCGGGATCGGCATCACCCCGCTGCTGCCGATGCTGTCCGCGGCCGTCGCGGCGGACATCCCGGCCACCCTCGTCTACGTGGGCCGGTCGACGTCGACCATGCCGTTCGCCGAGGGGCTGCGCTCGCGGTACGGCGACCGGGTGCGGCTCGTCGCCACCAGCGAGGACGGCCGACCGGACCTCGGGGCCCTGGCCGCCGACCTCGCACCCGACGCCCTGGTGTACTGCTGCGGCCCCGCCCCGATGATCGCCGCGGCGGGGGCCGCCTTCCCCGTGGAGCGGCTGCACACCGAACGGTTCCGCCCGGCCGCCCGGACCTTCGCCCCGAACACGTCCTTCGACGCGGTGTGCGCCCGCTCCGGCCGAACCGTCCCCGTCGCCGCCGACCAGTCGCTCCTGGACGCCCTGAACCGCGCCGGACACCGGGTGCCCTCGGGCTGCCGCGAGGGCGTCTGCGGCAGTTGCGAGGTCACCGTGCTCTCCGGCGGCCCCGAACACCGCGACGACATCGGCGCCCCCGCCGGTCGCATGTACGCGTGCGTGTCGCGCGCGCTCACGCCGGAACTGCACCTGGACCTCTGACGTCCCCTTCCCGGCGCCATGACCCCGGGCTTCGAGACAGTGGTCTCAAGTCCGGGCAAGACGTTCATGCATCTGAACGTGCGAAATGCGGTCGCCTTCGACCACTGGTCCACGGCGGCCCGTGATTCCGCGACAGCCGCGACCACCACCCCGTGGCGCCGCTCCTTGCCCGTTCAGGACGGGCACGAACGGGTACCCCGAAAGGCGGACGGGTCATCTCCGCAGTCGCCGACCTGCGGAAGTCTCCACCAGTTCATCGATATGGACACCACCGGTACCCGCAGTACCGTACGGTTTCTCGTACACGGTACGACGAGTGGCTGCCGATGAACCGCGCGTCCGTGGCAGTCTCTAGCCAGTCGGCTGGCTTTTGTTGAACAGCCAGGAAGGAACGACTCAATCCGATCGCGGATTGTCCAACGGGGTGTCGAGGAAGCATAGATTCCGGTCTCGGAATGCCAACGGGGTGTTGTCTCACGATTGATTAAGTGATGTTGCATGGCTCCGAGTCCCGGCCTGACCAGCCCGCGGGAGTCAGCCGCGGGCCGGCCCTTGGGCCACACACGGCAGCAGAGCCCTCCTCTCCCTCATCCGCCGTCCTCGGGACGGCGCCCGGAGCCTGGCCGCCGCCGCGACTCGGAGCACCGCAGACCCGACCAGCATCCGCTGCACTCACTGTGTGAGGAGTTCTCCATGCAAGCGTTAGGTGTCCTCGTCGTGGACCGGCATCCCGTCATCAGGTACGCCCTCTCATCCCTGCTGGACACCAGAGTGGCGTGGACCGCCGAAGCGGCGACGAGCGACGAGGCATGGCACGTCGTCAGGAACTCCTGCCCGGGTGTCGTCGTCCTCGAACTGGAGCTGGAGGGCACGACCAGCGGCGCCGACCTGTGCCAGCAGGTGAAGGCGATGGAGAACTCGCCCCGGGTCGTGGTCTTCACCGGGGACACCTCACCCGGCGCCGTCGTCGCCGCGATCTCGGCCGGGGCCGACAGCTTCCTGCACAAGAGCGTGGGCAGCGCGGAGCTGGTCGACGCGGTCGTGCGCACCCACCTCGGCCAGCGCATGTGGATACTCGGCAAGAACGAACGCGACCACATAGACGTGCGGAGCGTCACGTCCGACGGGCTGCCCGCCATCACCCGCAGGGAAGAAGAGGTGCTGAGCCTCGTGCTGCGGCGGTACACCAACGAGGAGATCGCCGGTGAACTGTCCCTGGCCCCGCAGACCATAAAGAATCAAGTCAGCAGCGCGCTGCGGAAACTGGGCGTCAGCGGACGCCGTGAGCTGTTCCGCAAGTACTCCTTCCAGGCGGGCGTGACCACCGGAGCCAGAGGCTGACCGGGCGGACCGCCCCCGCATGCCCTGCCGTGCAGACGTCGTCCCGTACAGCTGTCACCAGATCCAGATGTCACCCCCTCCCACCCGAACTCCCACCCGAACGCCCCTGGACGAAGTCGCGCGCCCCGGCACGCGCGCCGGGGGAATCGATGATGTCGGCCAGCAGCTCACGGTGCGAGCGGTACTCGTCGGCCAGCTCCCCGTCGCGCGCCCGGGCCAGGACGGCCTTGCTCGCGAGGACGGCGTGGTCCGCGTGCGCGGCGATCGTCTCCCCCAGCTCACAGGCGGCCGCGACGGCCGCCCCCGCGGGCACGACGCGGTTGACCAGACCCAGCGCGAACGCACGCTGCGCGTCGATCGGTTCGCCGGTCAGAGCCATCTCCATCGCCACGACGGGAGCGATCGCGCGCGGCAGCCGCAGCAGACCGCCGGCCGCGGCCACAAGCCCCCGGCGCACCTCGGGCAGCGCGAACCTGGCGTCCGCCGACGCCACCACCATGTCGCAGGCGAGCACCATCTCGAAGCCACCACCGACCGCCGCCCCCTCCACGGCGGCGATCAGCGGCTTGGCCGGTGGCCGCTCCGTGAGCCCTCCGAAGCCGCGATCCGGCAGGGAGGCACGCTCACCGCGGGCGAAGGCCGCGAGGTCCATCCCGGCACAGAACGCCGGCGGAGTGCCCGTGAGCACGCCCACCCGCAGTTCCTCACGGTCGTCCAACTCCGCGAAGGCCGCGGCGACGCGCTCCGCCATGGCACGGGTCAGCGCGTTGCGCACACGGGGCCGGTTCAGGCACACGACGAGGATCGGGCCGCGCCGCTCGACCAGTACATCGGCAGCGTTCCCGGGGGCGCCGCCGCCGTCGGCGCGGTCCTCTCCGCGGCCGCCGTCCGCCTCGGCGGCGGGGCCCTGCCTGAGCTCTCCGGTCACACCTCTGCCCACCCTGAATCGGCGTGTTACGGGGGTTTGACCAGCAAGCGTAGTGCGGGCGTCGGGAGTCACCTACGCCCTGGAAGTACTCGTCCTGATGCCCGTTTGAGTACCCCCGATGACTGTACGGGCGCGTCCGCGCACACGTGCAATCCCTATGCGGGGAGGGGGGCCGTCCCCCTCATGCCGCCCGACGAGGGAGAGGTTTGCCATGGACGCGCTGACGGAGGCCCTGCAGGCCGATGCGCCGACCCGCGAGTGGGAGGGCCTCCCGCCGCCCTCCGCCTATCTGGCGGCACATCTGCGGGCCGAGGACATGGACCGGTTCGTTCCCGGCGAGGAACGCGACGTCCGCACCACCCTGCACGTCGACACCGTACCCATGCCCGAACTCGCCCCGGACGAGGTCCTGGTGGCGGTCATGGCCAGCTCCATCAACTACAACACCGTGTGGTCGGCGACGTTCGAGCCCGTGCCCACGTTCTCCTTCCTCCAACGCCTCGGCCGCCAGGGCGGGTTCGCGAGCCGCCACGACCAGCCGTACCACGTCGTCGGATCCGACGCGGCGGGCGTGGTCGTGCGCGCGGGAGCGGGCGTGCGCCGCTGGGCCGCGGGAGACCACGTGGTGGTGAGCTGCGTCCAGGTGGACGACCAGGAGCCGGCCACGCACGCCGACGGCATGATGGGCGCCGAGCAGCGCATCTGGGGCTACGAGACGAACTTCGGGGGCCTCGCCCACTACGCTGTGGTGCGCGCAAGCCAACTCCTGCCCAAGCCCACGCACTTGACGTGGGAGGAGGCCGCGTCCGTGCTGCTGACCGCGGCGACGTCGTACCGCATGCTGGTGAGCGACAAGGGTGCCCGGATCAAGCAGGGCGACATCGTGCTGATCTGGGGCGCGGCGGGCGGACTCGGCGGCTACGCCCTGCAGATGGTGAAGAACGCCGGGGGCATCGCCGTGGGCGTCGTCGGCTCCGAGCGCAAGGCCGAGGCGCTGCGGCGGCTCGGCTGCGACGTCGTCATCAACCGCGCCGACCTCGGTCTCGACGCGGGGGCCGACCGCACGCCGGAGCAGACCATCGATCTGGGCAAGCGGCTCGGGCGGGCCATCAGGGACGCGCTCGGCGAGGACCCGCACGTCGTCTTCGACTACGTCGGCAAGGCGACGTTCGGGCTCTCCGTCTTCGTGGTCCGGCGCGGCGGCACCGTGGTCACCTGCGGCTCGAGCACCGGCTACGACCACCACTTCGACAACCGCTACCTGTGGATGAACCTCAAGCGCATCGTGGGCAGCCACGCCGCCAACCTGCAGGAGCAGTGGGAGTGCAACCGGCTCTTCCAGCTCGGCCGCCTCACCCCCGTCCTCTCCGACGTCTATCCGCTGGAGAAGGTGGGCGAGGCGGCCGCGCTGGTCCAGCGCAACGAACACCTCGGCAAGGTCGGCGTGCTGTGCCTGGCGCCCGAGCCCGGTCTCGGCGTCACCGACCCCGAGCGGCGCCAGGCCCTGGACCCTGAGGGCAAGAACCCCTTCGCCGCGCGGCGGCCCGTGCGGGCCTGACGGACATGAGAGTGCGGGCCCGCGCGTCGCGCGGCCCCGCACTCTCATGTGTCTGCGGTTACTGCTTGCGGTAGACGGACACCGCGTCCCTGCTGTCGTAGTGGAACGGCTCCTTGCGCCAGCCGCCCCAGCGGTCCTCGAGCTCCAGGCCGCCGAGACGGGCCATCAGGTCCTGCTCAGACGGCCACACGAAGCGCATGGTCGCCGCGATGATCTTGTTGCCCTTCTCGCTCATGATGACGTCCGTGCGCTTGACCATCTGCGTCGTCGGGTCGACGTGGTTCATCTCGAACCAGGCGAGCCGCGGGTGCCCGGCGAGACGGCCGGAGATGCGGAACGGCTCCGTCATGCCGTAGTCGTTCTGCCGCCCGCGCTGGTAGTACGTCATGTCCGGCACGATGTTCTGGACGACGAGCCGCCCGCCGGGCTTGAGCGCCTTGGCGCTGTTGGCGAGGCAGCGCGCCTGCTCGTCCTGGTCGGGCAGGACGAACAGCGTGGCCAGGGCGATGAAGACGACGTCGTACTTCTCCTCGACGTCGACATCGGCGAAGTTGCCCTCGATGGCCTCGATCTGGTCCCCGCCGGGCTTCTCCTTGAGCTTCTGCAGCATCTTCGGGGAGGCGTCGATGCCGGCCACCCGCACGCCGCGCTGCGCCAGCGGCAGGGCCACGCGGCCGGTGCCGATGCCCAGTTCAAGGGCCGTGCCGTCCTTGGCGAGCGCCGCGAGGAAGTCCGCGGCCTCCTCCGCGTCGTCCCGGCTGTCGTCGGGCGTCCAGGAGTCCCAGATGTCGGCGTAGCGGTCCCACTCCTCCGCCGCCTCTTCCTGCCACTGCTTGCTGGTCTTGCGACCGGTGTGCTGACTGGTCATCTCGTCACTCACCTCTCATCACGTGGAGAAATCCCGTTGTCATGCCCTGGCCCCCGGGTGTCATCCCATGGCCTTGGCGAAGCCGGACTCGGGCAGCCGGCCCGACTTCACATCGGTGAGCGCGCCGTCGAGCGCGCCGGCTATCTCCGCCACGTCGTCCTCGGTGATGACGAGCGGCGGCATGAGCATCAGGTTCGGCACCACGCGCAGGCTGGAGCTGAGCACGCCCCGGCTCTCCAGGGCCATGCGCAGCTTGTTCACCTTGCCGGGCGACCACGAAGGGCCGCCGGGCTCACCGAGCTCCAGGCCGCAGAACAGGCCGAGGCAGCGGAAGCCGGTCAGTTCGGGGTGCTGGGCCTGGAGCTTGCCCAGGGCGGCCAGGAGGTCCGACTCGCGTCGGCGCACGTTCTCCAGGACGCCGTCCTCGGTGAGGGCCCCGATCACCGCGAGGGCCGCCGCCGCTGCCACCGCGTGGCCGTCGTTGGTCGAGCCGACGCTGAGCGCGGTGTCGCCCGTGGTGCGCTCGTGCAGCTGCTCGTAGAGGCGGTCGTGGATGGCGACGGCCGACATCGGCACGTACCCCGAGGTGATGCCCTTGCCCAGGGTGATGATGTCGGGGGTGACGTCGGGCAGTTGCCCGGCCCGGGTGAAGTCGCCGACGCGGCCCATACCGGTGACGACCTCGTCGAAGATCAGGTGGATGTCGTGCTCCCGGCAGAACCGGCCGAGGGAGCCCAGGTACTCGGGGGAGAGAATGTGCCCGCCCTCGCCGACGACGGGCTCCACGATCACCGCGGTCACCCGCTCGGGGCCGAACTCGCGGATCAGCCGCTCCATGTCGCTGACGCCGGGCGTCGCACCGTGGGAGAACGGTCCCGGGGCGTGGTGCACCTCGGGGAGCATGGGGCCGGTCTGGTGGTGCAGGTAGGGGACGCCGGTCACCATGCCGGCGCCGGGGCCCTGCCCGTGGAAGCCGTCCCACATGGCGAACACGGCCATGCGCTCGGGCTGTCCGGCCCGCAGCCGCAGGAAGCGGGAGAGCTGCAGGGCCATCTCCACCGCCTGGGCGCCGTTGCTGGCGAACCGGACGTGGTTGATGCCCTCGGGCAGATGGCCGACGAGGGCCTCGGCGCAGTCCACGGTGACCTGGGCGGGGCGGCCGTAGCCGTAGCTGTTGGCGAACGGCAGCTTGTCCACCTGCTGCTTGATGGCCTCCTTGACGCGCGTGTTGCCGTAGCCGAGCGTCACGTTCCACAGTCCGGAGCGGCCGTCCAGGTACCAGCGTCCGCCGGAGTCGCGGACACGCACACCGTCGGACTCGGCGAGCAGGTCGTCGGGGGACAGCGCCTTGAGGTACGGGCGCGGCACGCCGCTGTTCCACAGGGCGTAGTCAGCGGGGTCGATCACGATAGGTCCCTTTCTCTGCTGGGGGTGCGCTCGCTGGCGGTGGTCGGGGGTTCGGGATGGGGGTGGGGTGCGGATGGGTCGGGGGTGTCGGTGGTGCGGGTGGGTCGAGAGGTGTCGGCGGTGCGGGTGAGGTCGGGGAGCGTCGGCGGTGCGGGTCGGCGCACGGGGTCAGCCCGGTCCGAGTCCGAGCAGCCGGGCCGCGTTGCCGTACAGCCAGCCGTCCGTGACCTCGTCGCCGAGGCCGAGGTCGGCCACCTGCCGGGCGAGCACGGCGACGGGGTCTGCGTTGACCCAGGTCGCCGAGCCGAACAGGACCCGGCCGCGCAGCGCGGTGCCGCCGTACAGGAGCAGTGGCTCCCAGCCCGATCCGGGGCGGGCCATCCACGGCGGCCGGTGGGAGGAGATGTCGAGGTAGACGTGGCGGTGGCGCTGGGCGACGGAGATCAGGTCGAGCACCCAGGGCCAGGCCGCGTGCCCCGCCACGATGGGCAGGCCGGGGTGGCGCAGGGCGATCCAGTCGACGTTGCGGGGGTGGCACAGCTCGGCGGCGTGCCGTGAGAAGTGGTGCCCGGTGTGCAGCCACAGCAGCATGCCGAGCTCCTGCGCCCGGGCGTAGACCGGGTCGTACGCCGCGTCCCGCGGGTCGACGCCCTGCCAGAACGGGGTCACCGCGAAGCCGCGCATGCCGAGGCCGTGGCAGCGTTCCAGCTCCGCGACGGCTCGGGCGGGGTCGGTGAGGTCGATGCCCGCCCAGGCCTGCAGCCGGTCGGGGGCCTTGGCGGCGACGGCGGCGACGCGGCTGTTCACGTCGTCCCCGTCGGCCGTGGCGCCGCCGCAGCTCATCAGGACCTGGTGGACGACGCCGTTGTCGTCCATGTCCGCGAGGAGCGCCTCGGTGTCCACGCGCTCCGGCTGTGCCGCGACGAGCAGGTCGACAGCGCCGTCCTGGTCGCCCGCGTCCAGGCGGGCCCGGAAGCGGGGATGGTCGGCGCCGAACACCGCCGTGGCGTGGCGGCCGAAGGCGCGCAGGTACGACGGTGCCACCGCGCCGAGCCCGCGGAAGTACGTGCGCCAGCACTCCCGGTCCAGGGCCAGCGCGCACACGTCGATCACGCGGTGCGCGGCGGCCGCCGGTTCAGCGGATGCGGTCACGGGTGACCTCGATCCCTGCGGCCACCCGGTCCCAGGTGTCGGGGGTGACGCCCTGCGCGCGCAGCGTCTCCTTGCGGACCTTGCCCGTCTCCGTCACGGGCAGCTCGGCGACGACCCGTACGTAGCGCGGCACCATGAAGTGGGCCATGCGCGGCCGCAGATGGGCGAGGAACTGCTCCGGGTCGAAGCGGACGCCGGACCGCAGCACGAGGGCGGCGAGTATCTCGTCCTCGGCCTGGTCGCTGGGCACCGCCACGGCCGCGGCCAGGGCCACGGCGGGGTGGCTGAGCAGTTCGGCCTCCACCTCGGCGGAGGAGACGTTCTCGCCCCGGCGCCGGATGGCGTCCTTGATGCGGTCCACGAAGAAGAAGTCGCCGCCCGGTTCGCGCAGTACGGCGTCCCCGGTGTGGAACCAGCCGTGCCGCCACGCCGCCGCGGTGGCCTCCGGCATGCCGTGGTAGCCGTGGAACAGCGACCACGGCCGGTCGGCGCGCAGCACCAGTTCGCCCGCCCGGCCGTCCGGTACGTCGATGCCGTGCTCGTCCACGACCCGGCACTGCACCCCGGGGCGCGGCCGCCCGCAGCTGCCGGTGCGCTGCGGGTTGAGCGCGGACACCAGCGGCGCCGACGTCTCGGACATGTTGAAGCCGGTGTAGACGTCCACGCCGAAGCGGCGGCCGAAGTCGAGGGCCTGGCGCGTCAGCGGGATCACGCAGGCGGCCCGCAGCGGATGGTCGGTGTCGCCCGGGCGGGGCGGCAGGCCGAGCAGGAAGTCCACCATGGCGCCGAGCAGGGTGCACATGGTGACCTCGTAGCGGCGGATCACCTCCCAGAACTCGCTCGTCCTGAAGCCCTCGGTGACGACCATCGAACCGCCGAACAGGAGCATGCAGTAGGCCACTTCGGTGCCGCCGCCGTGGCACAGCGGCAGGTTGAGCAGGTACCGGTCGTGCTCGGTGATGTCGTCGTCGAGGAGTGCCGTCACCGTCGAGTAGTGGTGGATGTAGGAGACGAGGACGCCCTTGGACGGTCCTGTGGTGCCGGAGGTGTAGATCACCGCCATGGTGTCCCAGGGGGCGACCGGCCGCTCGGGCGGCACGAAGTCCTCCGGCCGCCCGCGCAGCGCCGCCGGGCCGTGGACGCGCGGGGCGCCGGGCAGGGCGTCGGGCCACGGGTCGTCGGGGCCGCCGCCGAGGACGACGACCTCCTGGAGCCGGCCGCCGCCGGTGTGCTGGAGCCGGTCGACGAGCAGCGCGTGCGCGACCAGGACGCGGGCGCCGGAGTTGGCGAGCACGTGCCCGAGCAGGCTGCCCCGGTAGGCGGTGTTGACGGGGACGTGGACGGCGCCCAGCAGATTGACGCCGTACCAGACACGCAGCGCGTCCCGGCCGTTGGGCAGCCAGCACAGCACGGTGTCGCCCTGGCGCACGCCGAGGCGGTGCAGGGCGGCGGCGGTGGCCCGCGCGTCGTCGTAGGCCTGTCCGTACGTCCACGCGGTGCCGTCGCTGCCGTCGGCGCTGTCGTCGAAGACGGCGTACACGCGGTCGGGGTGGGCCTGGGCGCGGGCGGCGAGCAGCGCACCCGTCACGCAGTGGGCGGCGTCGGGCACCCTGGGGTCCCCGGGCGGGAGGATCTCGACGAGGCGGTCGGACGCCTGCTCGGCGGCCTCGGTCGCCGGGGCCGGGCCGGGGGCGGTCGTGGCGCCGGTCATTCAGGGATCCCGGGCACGTCGACCATGTGGCCGCCGGAGGCGTCGTAGTGGCGCAGCGTCCGCAGGTACTGCTCCCAGTTGACCAGGGTCTGCGCGTTCCTGCTCACGGGGCGCACGGGGATCAGCGGGCCGATGCTGACCGCGGGCGGGCGGGTGACGGCCCACAGCACGACGTCGGCGATGTCCGCGGGATCCAGCAGATCGCTGACCTCCACGCCCAGGGTCTCGGGGTCCTGCGCCAGGTCGGTGCGCACCCAGCCGGGCAGCACGGCGATGGCGCGCACCCCCAGGTGCCGGTTCTCCAGGTCGATCTGGGCGGTGAGCGCGTTCAGGGCGCGTTTGGTGATGGAGTACGGGGCCGACCAGTCGGCCTGCAGCAGGCTGCCCTCGGAGCTGATGTTGACGATCCAGCCGTGGCCGCGTTCGCGCATGCCGGGCAGCACGGCGCGGGCCAGCAGGAACGGCACGTCCAGGTTGAGGTGGAAGGCCTGCCGCCAGTGCCGGGGGTTGGTTTCGTGGATGGGCCCGGTGCGTGCGAGGGCGGCGTTGTTCACCATGATGTCGATGGGGCCGAGGGCCCGTTCGGCGGCGGCCACCGTGTCCTTGGGGGCGCCGTCGGCCGCCAGGTCGGCGACGAGGGTGACGGCGGGCACCTCGTGGCCCGCCACGTCCTGTTCGACGGCGGCGAGCTGTTCCCCCCGGCGGGCCACGAGCGCGACGGAGGCACCCGCCTGGGCGAGCGTGCGGGCGATGCTCGCCCCGATCCCGGAGGAGGCGCCCGCGACCAGCGCCACCTTGCCCTTCAGGGGCCTGTCGTCGGTCACCTGCGGTCTCCTTCCGGCACGGTGGGGTGGGGGCGCGGCACGGAGGGCGTCACTGCCGGGGTCCTTCCTCTAGGGGGTGCTCGGACGGGTCCAGGTGCGGCAGTCCGGCCAGGCAGTGGCCGCCGCCGTCCACGCGCAGCTGCGCGCCGGTCAGACCGGCCGCCGCGGGGCTGATGAGGTAGCAGATGAGCGCCGCGACCTCCGTGGGCTCGCTCATCCGGCCGGTGGGCACCAGGCGGTTGGTCGCGTCCAGGAACGCGGGGTTGGTGACGTCCGTCATCGGGGTGCGGACGAAGCCCGGGAGCACGCTGTTGGCCCGCACCTTGAACCGGGCGGCCGAGGTGGCGAAGTGGCTGGTGAACTGGGCGGTGGCGGCCTTGCTGAGGCCGTAGCTCGCCAGGTTCGCCACCGGTGCGCTCACCGCGGCGAGCGAGGAGACGACGGCCACCGCTCCGCCCCTGCGGGTCGCAGCCCAGTGCTTGAGCAGCGCGTCGCACGTACCGGCGTACGACAGGGAGTTGAGGGCGAGGAGCCGCTGGCGGTTGTCGGAGTTGTCGCCGGCGCCGTCGAAGGAGACGGCGCCCGCGGCGTAGGCGAGGGCGTCGACGCCCCCGGTGCGCTCCCACGCCTCGTGCACCAGGCCGCCCGCGCGCGCCGGGTCGGACAGGTCGGCGGTCACCACCCAGGCCCTGCGGCCCAGTTCACGGACCTCGGCGGCGAGCTTCTCCAGCTCGGGGCGGCGGCGGGCGACGAGGACGACGTCGGCGCCGCGGGCCGCGCTCTCCCGCGCGATGCTCGCGCCGATGCCGCTGCTGGCGCCGGTGACCATCACGACGCGCCCGGTGAGCCGGAACGGATCGGGCACCTCGGTGTCGGCCGCGGCCGGGTCGGGGCGCGGCGGGCGCGCCGACGGCATGGGCACGATGCCCGCGTCGAGCCCGCCGTCCAGCGGCAGGGTCTCCCCCGCTACGCTGCCGAAGCCCCGTGACGCCAGCAGGCGCAGCGCCGCCGTGAGTTCGGGCGGGGTGACGGGGCGGCGGGTGACCAGGTGCCGGAGCAGTTCGCCCTCGGCCTCGTCGGTGAGTTCGTGCCCGAGGAAGGGGGCGTAGCCGACGCGCACGGTGTTGGCGAGCACCCCCTGGGTGGCGCACCGCTTGGCCAGGTGCTGCCACCAGGCGTGGTCGGCCGCCCGTTCCGCCGCGCACTCGGGCTCCGCGTCGTCGTGGACGTGCGGGCCCGCGTCGGTGACCAGGACGGCACGGCCGTCGCCCCGGCGGGCCATGGCCTCGAGGACGCGGGCCACGTGCGCGCGGCGCAGCGACGCCGAGGCGCGGCTGCCGAGCGCTTCGTTGCCGAGGGCCACGACGCAGTACACGTCGGGGGGTTCGGGTGTGTCGGCGCCGTTGACGGCGGTGACGTGGAAGCCGAGGCTCTCCCAGGCCTCCTTGACCGCGCGCGTGTGGGTCGCCCCGGGCGCGGATTCGAGGAGGACGTGGCGGCCGACGGGGGCGAGGGACTCCGTCTCAAGCCGCGACGCGGGGACCGACTCGGCCGTCTTCCACTGCTCGGTCGCCGTCCGGTGTTCGGTCGTCGTCCGCTGTTCAGTCATCGGAGGCTCCCACGAGGATGGCGCTGGCGACGGATCCGATCGTGTAGTTGAGGCTGAGGGCCAGGTCGACGCGCGCGGCCCTGCCCTCCGTCCCGGACACCGGGTCGAAGGTGCACACCTCGGCGGGCTTCTCGCAGTTGGCGGTCGGGGCGATGTGGCCGTGGCCCATCATCTGGAGCGTCGCGGCCACCCCGATCACGCCGAGCGGCGCCCCGCTGTGGCCGAACACGGCCTCCTGGACGGTGACGGGCAGCCTGGCCGTCCGCTCCCCGAAGATCGCGGGCATGATGTTGCCCTCCATGAGGTTGAAGGCCCGGTCGCCGGTCGCGGCGCCGTTGACGTAGTCGATCTCGTCCGGCGAGGCGAGACCCGCCATGCAGGAGCGCGCGGCGCGCACCGCCCCGGCGCCGTCGGTGTCGAGGGCCAGGTTCGGCTGGGCGTTGCGGGTGGTGGTCTGGCCGAGGATCCGGCCGTAGCTGCGCGCTCCCCGGCGCCGGGCGTGCTCGCGGCTCTCCAGGATCAGCGTGGCGGCGCCGTTGCCGTAGTTGAGTCCGGCGGCCCGCTCGTCGTAGGGGCGCATGGGTTCGTCGATGAGGGTGGCGGTCTGCGGCTCGGTCCCCAGGACCGACCGGGCCTCCAGTTCGGCGTACTGGCGCAGGCGGCTCTCGCGCCAGTAGTCGGCGCCGGTGACGACCGCGATGTCCGTCTCGCCGGCCGCGATCATCCGGGCGGCGTTCCCGATCAGTACGGCGGACGAGGCGCATCCGCACGACAGCGTGTAGCTGGGTCCGGTGGCACCGACGAGGCCCGCCTGGGTGGTCTCGACGTCCGACATCACCGCGTTGAGGACGTTGCGGAACAGCACGGAGCGGGCCTCGCGCGGGCTGATGTGCCGGGTGTCGGCGAGCAGCACCGGAAGGTAGGTGTCGACGATGGCGTCGGCCGTGGCGTTGCGGCCCGCGAGCACCGCGGCCTCGCGGAGCGCACCCGTGCGCCAGTCCAGGGTGGCGTCCTCGCACGCTTCCAGGAGGGCGAGCAGCCCGTACAGATGGATGTCGGAGTACTTCGCGACGAAGCGCGGCGGGATCTCCGGCAGCCGGGCGACGACGGACTCCGGGTCGAGGGGCACGCTGCCGAAGTACGTGCCGTCGTCCTGTGCGAGGAACGAGTCGCCGTGCGCGACGGCCGTCCAGAACTGCTCCGGTGTCGCCGTCGGCGCCCCGCGCCCCGGCAGACAGAAGCCCATCCCGGTGACGAGTGCGTCCCGGGGGCTCTTGGTCGTGGTCACCGCTCGGAACCCTTCGCTCGATTCGCCAAGTTCGCCCAGCTCGCTCGGTGCGCTCAGATCCGGTAGAGGAGGCTGCCCCAGCACCAGACCCCACCGCCGATGGACGGGGAGAGGACCAGGTCGCCGGGTTTCACGACGCCGCGCTCGCGCAGCTCCGAGACCGTGGTGGGGATGGAGGCGCTGGAGACGTTGCCGCGGAAGGAGAGGTTGGTCAGGACGCGGGCCGGGTCCGCGCCCAGGTTGTGCTGGATGCCCTTGGCCAGCGGCTCGGTCCCGGAGTGCGGGATCAGCCAGTCGATGTCGCCGATGGTCAGCTTGTTGCGGCCGAGGATCTCCTCGACGGTGTCGGCGATGTGCGCGAGGGCGACGTCGTTGAGGTCCGGGTGGCTCTTGACCCAGCCCTTCTCGCCGCCCGCCGCGGACATGTTGGCGAGGCTGCCGTCGGTGTGGAACACGGAGTCGATCAGGCCCGGCGCGGCGCCGGGGGTCGCCTCCAGGACGCAGGCGCCGGCGCCGTCGGAGACGAGCATCGAGCCCTTGGAGCCGGGACGCACCCGCCGGGTGACGCGCTCGGTGGTCGCCACCAGCGCCTTGCGGTAGCCGGTCGGGGAGGTCAGGAACGAGGCCGCGGTGTGCACCGCCTGGATGAACCCGGCGCAGGAGCCGCACACTTCGAAGGCCATGGAGCCCTTCATGCCGAGCTCCGCCGCGGTCAGCGCGCCCACCTCGTGGACGTAGTTGCGGTCCGTCCAGTGGCTGACGACCACCACGTCGATGTCGTCGGCCTCGACCCCGGCCTGTTCGAGGGCCTGCCGGGAGGCCGCCGCGGCCATGAGGACGGGGGTCTCCTCGTCACCGGCCCGATAGCGGGTGCGGACGCCGACTCCGCCGATGACGCGGTCCTCCACGACGCTCGTCGTGGCGTCCTCCACGCCCTCGTTGTGTATTTCCTCGGAGCCGAAATAGTGGCCGAATCCGGTGAAACGTATTCCGGCGTCTTCCCAAATGCCGTGCTGGCCTGTCGTCATGGACGGAAAACTAGTGGCGTCGGCATTCGAGGGCATCTGGCCTCCAGTACTCGATGATTCATTCCGCGGGTACTCGACGTACCCCACTCATAGGCGCACTCCGCCCGGCCCTGCGGTTTTCGTCACGGCACCCAGCCGGGCGGCCCGCCGCCGTCGACGCGAATCACGGAACCGGTGACATAGGGGTTTTCCGCGGCGAAGCACACCGCGTCCGCGATCTCCTCCTCCGCGCCCCAACGGCCCAGCGGCACGAAGCGCTTCAGCCCGTCCATGTAGTGGGCGTGCCGCGGGAAGGCGGTGCTCTTCTCGCGCAGCGCCTCGCCGTCCATGACGCCCGGCGCGACGGCCGCCACCCGTATCCCGTAGGGGCCGAGTTCGTAGGACCAGGTGCGGGTCAGCGCCTCCACGCCCGCCTTCGCGGCGGTGTACGCGGACTGCCCGTAGGCGCCGGCCGCGAGGCCGGAGGAGACATTGACGATGGCGCCCGCCACCTGGTGCCGCACCATGCTGGCGGCGGCCTCGCGTCCGACGAGGAACACCCCCGTCAGGCACAGCCGCAGCGTCTTCTCCCAGTCGTCGAGCGGATGCGTGAGCAGCTCGGCGGCGCTCTCGTCCCGCGGCTTGCGCAGCAGCAGCCGGGAGAGGTTGCGGCCCGCGTTGTTCACGCACAGATGCAGCGGCTGGTCCGCCGTCAGCTCGGCGAAGACCTCCCGGACGGACTCCTCCGACGTGACGTCGGCGCGCACCGCCCGAAGGTCGAGGCCCTCGGCCTCGGCCATGGCCCGCACCTTCTCTAGGCGGCCCTGGTCGAGGCCGAGGACCGTGGTGCGCCACCCGCGCTCCGCCAGCATCCGGCCGACGGCCAGGCCCAGGCCCCGGGTGCCCCCGGTCACCAGCGCGTTCCTGGAATCGGACAAGACCGTTCACCTCTCGCTCTCGGATTCACCCGCGGACTTCTCTGGTACGCCGGTTCACTGGTACCGGAAAACCATGGCGCCCCAGCTCAGACCGCGCCCGATACTGACGCCGAGCAGCAGTTCGCCGGGTTTCACCGTGCCGTCGCGCACATATTCGGAGAGCGCGCTCGGCATGCCCACGCTGGAGGTGTTGCCGCGCCGCGGGAGATTCAGGAGCATGCGTTCGCGGGGAATTCCGAGGCGGTCCGCCATCGGGTGCAGGAGATTGGTGTTGGCCTGATGGGGAATGCACCAGGAAATCTGTTCCGGCGCCAGGCCGTTGCGCTTGAGCACGGTCTGCCCGGCGTCGACGAGCATGTCCGGCGTGACCTCGGAGAGCACTCCCCCGCGCATCACCATCTTGTCGTTCTCGTCGATGTCGAAGGCGTCGTAGTAGCGGCCGTCGGCGCGCAGGACCACGTCGATCATCCCGCTGCGGGTGGGTAGTCCGTCGGCGCCGCCGCCCACGGACTCGCCGCGCCGCCAGACCGCCGCCGCGGCGCCCGCGCCGAACAGCGCGGAGTTCTTGAAGTCGAAGTTCAGGATGGCGCGCGGGCTCTCGGCGCACACCACGAGCGCGGTCCTCGCGCCCGTCGTCGCGAGGAGACCGCGGGCCACCACGCTCGCGTACAGGAACCCGGCGCAGGCCACCGCGGTCACGTCGAAGCAGAACGCGTCCCGCGCCCCCAACTGCCGTTGCACCGGCAGGGAGATGTCCATGTAGTTGTTGCCGATGGAGGACGGGTTGGCGCGCGGCCGCGCGGTCGCGCTGGTGCCGACGATCACGTCCACGTCGGAGATGTCGAGGCCCGCGTCGTCGAGGGCCGCCCGCGCCGCCTTGACGCCCATCTCGGCGAACCGCTCCTCGGGTCCGGCCCAGTGACGGGTACGGACGCCCGTGTACTTGCGGATCCAGGCGTCGTCCACGTCGAGGTCCGGCAGCCCGGCGAAGTGGTCGTTGGTGACCGGCTCGCCGGGGAAGTAGTGGCCGACTCCGCCGAGCACGACCGGCGGACCGCCGTTGTCGAGCGATGACTGGGTTTCGGACATGGGGGGAGGTCCTTTCCTCGTCTTCCCGTCGTGTGCGCGCTGTCTCGTCGTCGCGCCGTGTCGTCGTCGCGCCGTGTCGTGCCGACGTCGCGTGCTGCCGTCGCGTGCTGCCGTCGCGATGCCGTCGCGCCCTGCCGTCGCGTCGTCGGCCCTGCGCCGCTGGTGCGGCCCGTGCCCGTACCCGTGCCTCAGAGCTGGTAGAGGAGCGCTCCCGAGAACCAGCCCGCGCCTGCCGCGGGCGACAGGATCACGTCGCCCTTGCGCAGTTCGCCGGACTCGGTGAACTCCGAGAGCGCGCTCGGGATCGTCGCGCTGGTCGTCTGGCCGCGGGTGCGCAGGTTCGTCAGGACCATCGCGGGGTCGGCGCCGATGCGCCGTATCAGCTCCTCGCTGATCCGGGTCGACCCCGGATGCGGCACCACCCAGTCCACGTCGGCCATCGTCATGCCGGCGCGCCGCAGCACCAGGTCCGTGGCCTCGCCCGCGGTCGCCGCCGCCACCTGTGCGATGGAGGGCAGGCTGACCGTCCAGCCCTCGCTGCCCCGGGCCTTGGAGACGCCCGCGTGCTCGCCGTAGCTGAGCACGACGGAGTCCCGCAGCCGGGAGTCGTCCGGCGGCCCCGCCTCCAGGACCGCGGCGCCCGCCCCGTCCCCGCCGACGTAACTGCCGCGCCGTCCGGGCTTGAGCCGCCGCGAGAACTGGTCGGAGCAGACCACGAGGGCGCGCCGCCACTGATGGCTGGTCAGCATCGCCGCGGCCGTCTGCACGGAGTGCACGAAGCCGACACAGGCCGCGCACACGTCGAAGGCCAGGGCCCGCTCGGCGCCGAGCCGCATCGCGATCCGGGGTGCGTCCTCGGGCGCGTACCGGCGCTGCGACCAGGAGGAGAAGACCATCAGGTCGAGGTCGGCGGCTTCGAGACCGGCGTTGCGCAACGCGTGCCGTCCGGCCTCCACGGCCATGAACGGCACCGTCTCCGTGTCGTCGGACAGGTGCCGCCGCTCCACGCCGAGGTCGGGGCCGAGGACCGCGGCCTCCATCTCGGGCGCCTCCGGCAGGTCCGCCGGTATCTCCTCGCAGTGCTGCGGGAAGTAGTGCCCGAAGCCCCGGAAGGACAGGCCCTTGCCCATCCAGATTCCACCGCTCACACCGTGCTCCTCACCTGTAGAAACCCTGCGGGTCGAGACTGCGCAGCCAGGCGATCTCCGCCTCGGTGACCTCCGGTTCCGCGGTGCAGCCCGCGCTGCTCACGGGCCAGCGGGTCAGCGTCGCCACGGCGTCCTCGGGCCGGGCGGGTCCGTCGCCGCCGGGCGGCAGCCAGGTGGCGAGCCGGAAGGGGCCCGGGGTGCCCGCGCCCGCCGCCTCCTCCGTGCGCCGGAACCGCCCGAAGTGGCTGACCACCTCGCGCACCCGGGCGCCGGGGCTTGTCACATAGGCGACGCGCTCGACGAACTTGCGCGGCGAGGCCGTGGAGAGGACCAGGCAGTCGGTGCTCGTGGCGATGTCGTTGGCGCCGCCGGAGCCGGTCAGCCAGCGGCCGTCGGCCAGCAGGCTGGTGTTGACGTTGCCGTCCGCGTCGACCTCACCGGCGGCGAGGACGCCGAGGCAGCGCGGGTTCGCCGACACCATGCCGCCGAGGATCTCCGGGATGCCGCCGAGCTGCTGGGAGCGCGTCGCGTGCAGCTGGCTGAACAGGAAGACGTCACCGGGCTCGGGATCCGTGGCGTAGAAGCCGAGTTCGGCGCAGATCGGCACTCGGATGCCGCGCTCGCGCAGCAGCGCGGCGGCCAGCCAGGCGGCCAGGTGGGACACGCCGATGCCGGCGAGCAGGGTGTCGTAGGCGCCGCTGGTGACCCGTTCGACGATGGCGCGCGCCCCCAGGACGATGGTCCGCTCCGCGCGCGTCACCGGCTCGGCGGTCGCGGGGAGCGGCGGTGGAGTCGCGGGCTCGCGCGGGGTCAACGGCTGGGTGGCGAGGGTCAGTTCGGCGCGCCGCTCCGCGCCGAGCTTGCGCACGTACTGGGCGTGCCCGGCGGGTTCCTCGACCCACTCGCGGTACCACTCCTTGGCCCCGTCCTCGGTGGCTAGGCGCTCGACCAGATCGGTGAGGAAGGCGTAGTCGTCGCGGTAGCCCACCACGTCGCCGCTCGCGTCGCCGGTGGCCAGGCCGCGCAGCGACTGCGGGTGCGCGCCGTACGGCGCCTCGCACAGGGCGAGCACGCGCTGCCCGGGGATGACGACCCGCTCCGGGTGCGCGTCGACGAACGCGTCCGGCACGATGCGCTCCACCGTGGCGATCACGCCCTGTTCGGCGGCGTACGCGGCCCAGGGGCCCTCGCCCGCGGGCGGTACGAGCACGATGTTGCCGCGCCGGTCCGCGCAGGCGCCGTGCACGAGCGTGAGGTCCGGACGCAGCCGCTCCACCAGGGCGAAGGGGCGTTCCCCGGCCGCCGGGTCGGCCACCCGCAGGAACTTCGGCCCCTCCCCCGCAGCCTCCGGCCGCGCAGCGGGGCCGTCGGCGGTGAGCCCGCGCTCCAGGTCGCTGCCGACGAGCGAGGACGTCACGGCGTACGGCAGTCCGGTGGCCCCGGCCATCAGCCGCTGCGTGAAGCTGAGCAGGGACCACAGCTCGCAGCTGAAGGGGGTGCCGTGGACCAGGTCGCGGTAGAGCGGGTTGGGGCGCGGCGTGGGGTAGGTGTCGCCGAGGAAGCACGTGATCAGGTGCTTGACGGCGCCCGACATGGTCAGCGCGTGCATCGCCGTGTGCGTCGCCGAGGTGCTGACGGTGAACTCGCCCCGGCCCGCGAACTGCCGCGCGAGGGCGTAGACCATGGCGTTGGGCCGGGCCATGGTCATCGCCAGGTGCAGATGCATGCCCGGCGTCACGTACCGGGACACCAGGGAGTCGACGTCGGGGACGACGACGGGGCGGGACGCCGTGCCGCTGTGCGTGCTCATGGTCTCCTTCAGGGTTCGGGTCCGCGGGAGCGGCGCACCCATCACGCGGCGCCCAGGGCCAGCACCGAGGTCTGGCTGCCGATGGCGAAGGCCAGGGACACCGCGAGGTCGGTGCGGGTCGGCCGGGGGCCCTCCGCGACGTGGTCGTGGTCGCACTCCGGATCGGGTACGGCGCCCGCGTAGTTGGCGGTCGAGCACAGGCACTGGTGGTGCAGGGCCAGGGAGGTGGCGGCCGCGTTCACCATCGAGGCCGCGCCCAGGAGGTGGCCGTAGACGGGCTTGACGGAGCTGAGGGGCGGCCAGGCGGACCGCGGCCTGCCCTCGTAGAGCGCGCCGAGCATCCGGCTCTCCGCCACGTCGTTCTTCGGCGTGGCGGTGCCGTGCGCGCAGAACCAGTCGACGTCCCGCGGGGTCCGGCCCGCGTCGTGCAGCGCCTCGGTGACGGCCGCGGCCGTGACCTGCCCGCTCATGTCCATGCCGAAGGGGTGGGTGGCCTCGTTCAGGGCCCGGTGGGACAGGAAGCGGGCGTAGCCCGTGGCGCCGCGCGCCCGGGCGTGGCTCTCCCGCTCCAGGCACAGGGCGACGGCGCCCTCGCCGAAGGCGAAGCCCTCGCGGTCGCGGGTGTAGGGGCGGATGGCGCGCCGGGGGTCGTCCGCCTCGGTCGACAGGACGCGGTTGCCCATCGCGCGGAAGGACTGGAAGACCAGGGGCGTCAGGGGGAACTCGTAGCCCACGACGACCACGGCGTCGGCGATGCCCGCGCGGATCAGGTCGGCGGCGAAGGCGATGGCGTGGTGCCCGCCCACGCAGGCGCTGCTCAGCGTGGTGACGAACCCGCGCACGTCGCCGTAGATGGCGGAGAGGGTGGCCGGGGCGCCGGGCATGCCGCGCAGCATGGCGCCGCTGTCGCCGAAGTGGTCGGTGCCGCCCGCCTCCTGGGCCGCCTCGCCGTCGTCGGCCGTCAGTGCCTCGCTGACCCACTCCAGGGGGCCGCGGGAGGACGAGGCGATGAGGGACAGGCGGCGCGGGTCGATGTCGTCGGACCCGAGCCCCGCGTCGCGGCGGGCCTCCTCGACGGCGGACATGGTCACCAGGGCGTCCCGGGTGTACCGGGCGGCGAACTTCTCGTTCAGCTCCGGCAGGAACTTCCGGTGGTCGAAGTCCCGCAGCTCCCCGGCCGCGCCGACCCCGGCCCGGTCCGGATCGACTCGGGTCAGACGGCCGATACGGGAATTGCCGTCGCGCACGTCCTGCCAGAATTCATTGACGTGGGTCGCGCCGGGGAGCATGACGCCGATACCGGTGACGAGTACCGAGCCCCGGCGGTCTTTCCGTCCAGCGGTTCCAGCCAGTTCAGCCATGCGGGAAAACTATCCGGCGGCTTCCCGTGCGGCATCGGTCCATCGGTACCCGGCAGAATTCACCTCCGGTACTTGAAGTACCAATTATTGATTTCGGTACCTCCGATACCTGCCGCGGGTGAAAACCGGGTACCTGCGGCCGGTTACGCCCCGCCCGGTCAGCGCCCTAACGTCGGCAGCCGTCACCGGCACAGCACGGTGCATCAGCATGCGCCCACTGCGTGCGGGCGACCTGTCGACAGTGGCACGCAACACAGGGAGTCTCATGGCGGACCAGCAGCAGGATTCCGGTCGCGACACATTGATCACGGGCATGGGATTCGCCCTGCCCGGCCCTGGCGGACTGTGCGCGACTTCCGCGGAATTCCTGGAAATCGTCTCCACAGGCGCCTGTCACGTGGAAAACAATGGTGTCTTCTTCGGTCAAGTGCGCACCGATGTCGCGGATGTCAAGGAGCGTTATCCCGAACTTCCCCTGAAGGCACTGAAACTCTATTCCCCGGTGCAGTTGCTCGGCCTCGTCTCCATGGCGGAGGCCTGCGGCGACGCCGGGCTCGACTGGCGTGCGGGCGCGCTGTCCGAGGCGGCGATCCTCGCCGCCCGCGACGGCGGTGACTGCTGGTCGGCCCAGTACGCCGACATTCTCAGCACCGACCGCGCCAAGGCCACCAAGGACGAGATCAACGAGCTGGGCACCCGGCTCGCCCTCACCGGCATCCCCATGGACGTGGCCAACGTCCAGGTGTCCGTCGTGGCCGGGACCGGCCCCAACTTCACCGTCTCCAACGGCTGTACGTCATCGGCGGTGCTGCTCGGCATGGCGCAGCGGATGATCGCGAGCGGTGAGGTGGACGTCGCGGTGGTCACCGGCGCCGACGTGTTCGGCCTCGACTTCCTGCGCCACTACGCCGACCTGCTCGACCGCTACGCCGAGCTGAGCGCCGAGGAGGGCGTCACCGTCGACGCCATGGAGGACGCGGCCCTGGCGATGGGCGCGCAGATGCGTCCGTACGACAAGAACTCGCCGGGCTCCAACATGGGCAACGGCTCCATCACGATCGTCGTGGAGAGCCGCGCGCACGCCGAGCGGCGCGGCGCGACCCCCTACTCCCGGATGCTGGCGCAGCGCACCCGGCGCAGCCCGCAGCACAGTGCCTTCGCCATCGACCGGGCCGGGGTCGGCATGGTCCAGGCCGCGCGGGACGCCATGGCGGGCCTGGTCGAACCGGACCAGATCGACTACGTCAACGGCGGTGCCGAGGGCGACCGCGTCTTCCACGAGACGGAGTCGAACATCGTGCACAGCCTCTTCGGGGACCGTGCGACGCGCCTGCCCGTGACCGTGCAGGAGGCCTGCTTCGGGCACAACGGCGGGCCGCTCGGCGGCCTCGGCGTGGCGGCCACGTCGCTGATGATCCAGCGCGACGCGGTATTCCCGACGGCGGGCTGCGTCGACCCGGACGACACCTGCCTCTTCGACCCGGTACCGGGCACCACCGCCCGGCCGCAGCGCGTCGAGCACGCGCTGTCCTTCAACTACACCGTCGGCATGGTCAGCAGCGCGATTCTGCTGGGGAAGGCGTGAAGGCCAAGGAGATGGACAAGCACCGCACACGCGCGGCCGTCCTGACGGGCGTGGCCGGCTATGTGCCGCCCGGCACGGTCACCAACGCCGACTTGGAGGCCCGGCTCGACACCACCGACGAATGGATCCGCAGCCGCACCGGCATCGCCGAGCGGCACACCGTCCCCCCGGGCACCGCCACCCGCGAACTGGCCGTGGAGGCAGGCCAGTTGGCTCTGAAATCGGCGGGCCGCGACAGCGTCGACCACGTCGTCCTCGCGACGGCGACCCCGGACCGCCTCTGCCCGGCCACCGCCCCCGAGGTCGCGTCGGCGCTCGGGCTCGGCCCCATCGCCGCGCACGACATCGCGGCCGTGTGCGCCGGGTTCCTGTACGCCCTGTCGGCCGGGGTGGGGGCGATCGCGGCGGGCTTCGCCGATCACGTCCTCGTCATCGGCGCCGAGACGTTCTCCGCCATCGTCGACCCGGAGGACCGGAACACGGCCGTCATCTTCGGCGACGCCGCCGGTGCCGTCGTGCTGCGCGCCGGGGACCCGGACGAGCCGGGCGCCATCGGCCCGATCCGGCTCGGCAGCGACGGCACGTACAGCGACCTGATCCAGATCCCCGCGGGCGGCGCCCGGCAGCGCTCCACCGGCACCGTGCCCGAAGCGAGCGACCACCATCTGCAGATGCAGGGCCGCAAGGTCTACCGGCACGCCAAGGAGCGCATGACCCAGTCCGCGCTCGACGTCCTGGAGCGCTCCGGCTGGGCCGTGGAGGACGTGGACCGGCTCGCGACCCATCAGGCCAACGCACGCATCAGCGAGGCCGTCGCCGACGAGCTGGGCGTGCCGCGCGACCGGGTCCTGTCCAACATCGAGCACGTCGGCAACACCGCGGCCGCGTCCCTGCCGCTGCTGCTCGCCGACTCCGCGACCCAGGGCAAGCTGCGCCCGCACGACCGGGTGCTGCTCGCGGCGTTCGGCGGCGGGCTCGCCTGGGGCGCGGCATCGCTGACCTGGCCGGACGTGACGGCCTTCGCGGCGCACACCTATCGCGGCTGAGGTTCTCCCGGCGCGGGCCCCGCGCCGACCCCACCGACACTGCGCTCCCGGGAGGAAACGGTGTACGAAACGGTCAAGTCCCTGCTCACCAAGGAATTCGACATCTCCGAGGATCAGATCGCCCCGGAGTCCACGCTGGAGGACCTGGGCCTGGACTCACTGGCCTCGGTCGAGTTCGCCCTCGCCCTGGAGAAGGGCCTCGGCGTGGAGATCACCGACGACGAGGTGGTGGAGCTGGAGCGGCTCGACAAGATCCTGGAACTCGTCGAGCGCCGCAAGCGCGCGTCCTGACGCGGTCGTGCGCCGGCCCATGGAGAGAGCCGCGCGCACGGGCGTGAACACCAGCGCCGGACAGCCGGGGCCCATGACGGGCCCCGGCTGTCTCGACGTGCGACGCGCGGAGCGCCCGCGGTCAGGACCGGTCCGCGGACTCGGTCCTGTTCTCCATGGACTCCCCCGGTGCCTGCTT
The DNA here is from genome assembly GCF_055594065.1 of Streptomyces sp. NPDC040610. Classification (NCBI taxonomy): domain Bacteria; kingdom Bacillati; phylum Actinomycetota; class Actinomycetes; order Kitasatosporales; family Streptomycetaceae; genus Streptomyces; species Streptomyces sp. NPDC040610. The sequence goes on from NZ_JBVIXA010000002.1 coordinate 248,759, forward strand.
CACCAGGTCGACGCTTCCCTCAGGGCCGCCGTCGGCGCCCTTGTCCGCCGGGGTGAGCCGCCCCGCCGACCGCGGGATGAACAGGAACACGGCGATCGCCACCAGGACGAGCAGGATGCCGGTGCACAGCGACGTGAACCCGAACGCGTCCGCGAACGCGTTGTCGGCCTGCTGCTCCAACGCGTCCCCCGCGGAGCCCGGCAGCGCTTCGGCGACCCCGACGGCGTCGGCGATGCCCTCCCGCGCCGCGTCCATGGACTTCTCGTCCACGCCCGGGACGGGGGTGTCCATCTCCCTGCGGAACAGGGCGGACGCAACACTGCCCATGATCGCCACGCTGAGCCCGTTGCCGAGTTCGTAGGAGGTCTCCTCGATGCCCGCGGCGCCGCCCGCGGTGTCCGCCTCGGCCGTCGACATGATGGCGTCCGACGCGGCCGTCATGGCGCAGCCCGCCCCGGCGCCGATGCCCGCGAGGGCGATGGCGAAGACCCAGTACTCGGTGTCGGGCTTGACGTTCATCAGGACGAAGAACGCCCCGCCGATCAGCCCCATCCCGATCATCATCGCGTACCGCGTGCCGTACCTCGGCACGATGATCGACATGATCGGGGCCCCGATCATGGTGGCGAGCAGCAGCGGCAGCAGCCTGAGGCCCGACTCCATCGGCGAGGCGCCGCCGATGAACTGCCAGTGCTGCGTGAGCAGGAGCATCAGCCCGCCCATGCCGAACATGGCGAGGACCACGCTCACGACCGCCACGGAGAACGCCCGGTTGCGGAACAGCGCCGGGTCGAAGAGCGGGTCGGGCACCCGAAGGACCCGCAGCACCAGGGCGGTGAGCAGCGCGAGGCCGAGGACGCCCGTGATGATCGTCTGGGCCTCCAGGCCCTCCGCGCCGCCGTGCTGGATGGCGTACACCAGCGAGATCAGGCCGGTGACGGAGAGCACCGCGCCGACGGTGTCCCAGCGCGGGGGGTTGGGGTGCCGGGACTCCGGCACCAGGGTCACCGCGGCGAACAGCGCGAAGACCATGATCGGGACATTGATCAGGAAGACCGAGCCCCACCAGAAGTGCTCGATCATGACACCGCCGACCACGGGTCCGACCGCGGCACCGGCCGCGGACATGGTGGCCCACACGGCCAGCGCCACCGTGCGCTCTTTGCGATCTGTGAAGACATTGCGAATGATCGACAGCGTCGACGGCATGATGATCGCGGCGCCGATGCCGAGCAGCGCGCGGGCCGCGATCAGCATCTCGGGCCCGTTCGCCCAGGCCGCGCCAGCCGAGGCGGTGCCGAAGACGATGAAGCCGAGGCACAGGAACCGCTTGCGGCCGAGGCGGTCGCCGAGGGTGCCGCAGCTGATCAACAGCCCGGCCACGACGAGCGAGTAGACGTCGACGATCCAGAGCAACTGCACCGACGACGGCTCGAGTTCGGTGCTGAGCGTGGGCAGCGCCACGTTCAGCACGGTCAGGTCAAGGGCGACGACCAGCAGGCTCAGCGAGAGGACCGCGAGCACCGCCCACCGGTTTTTCGCCCCGGGGACTTCGCCGCCCCCTCCCTTGCCCCCGCCTTGCCTGTCGTCCACCAAGCCATCCATGGCCGGCCTCCTTCGGGATTCCGTCAACTGTGTCCCCGTACGGCATACCATCTATCGTACGTCGTACGAGTCTGCGTTAGCATAGAGACGTGACTGAAACTTCTGGACGAGACACGACACCGAACGGCCCACCTGGCTCGATCTGGTTGCGCGAGCTGAAACAGCGACCGGCCAAACAGCCGCTGAGCCGGGAGCAGATCGTGCGGGCGGCGGTGCAGCTCCTGGACGAAGGGGGCGTGCGCAACCTCCGCATGCGACAGCTCGCCGACTCACTGAACTCGGCACCGATGTCGCTCTACTGGCATGTGCCGACCAAGGACGACCTGCTGGAACTGGCCATCGACGCCGTCTTTCCCGACCCGCCCACGCCGTCCGGCTCGGGGAACTGGCGCACCGACATCCAGACCTGCGCGACGGACCTGTTCGACGTGCTCCTCGAGCACTCCTGGATGATCGAGCTGATGGGCGGTCATCCCCCGGTGGGACCCCGGGCCCTGGCCCACACCAGCGCCATCATCGAGATCCTGGAACAGGCCCGGTTCTCGCCCCGCCAGCTGGACTCCGCGCTCTCCGCGATCTACTACTACACCGTGGGCGCGGCACTCTCCGAGGCGTCCTGGCAGGCCATGGCCCGGCAGAGCGCCGAGAGCGAGGAGGAGTGGGCGAGCCGCCTCGGGCCGTACCTCAGCACGGCCACACAGGACCATCCGGAATCCCTCGCCGACTACGTCAAGCGCAGCGCCTCCAGCAGCACGGGCCAGCGCTTCCGTGACGGCCTGGAGTGCATGGTGTCGGGAATGGACCAAATACGGTCGATGAACTCATGACCCGCACGAACACACCGCACGCCCGTCCCGTCCAGGTGGCGTTAAGGAACCGTAAATCGCTGCCTCATTGCCCGGTACATCTGGCACGCTCCCGGGATGCCAGCAGCTGCTGACCCTTGCCCAGGGTGCCAGCAGTCAGCGACACGCGCCGTATACGGAACCCCAAAGGGGAAGTCCCATGAGTGATGTGGTCGTGCGTGCCCAGTTTCGAGAGCCGTACGAGGACGAACAGCGCATCCCCGACATCATCATGGCCTGCCCGCACGAGGCCCCCGAGCTGCCCGGCGGCGCCGACCAGGTCGGGGAGTTCACCCACACCCTGGAGTGGGCGTTGCTGCTGCTGCGCACCCTGGAGCGGGACGGCCGCGACCGCGTGCCCGAGGACGATCTGAACCGTCTGCACTCCCTCGTCCGCGCCCTGGACCAGCGGCTCATCCCGGCCCTGGAGGGCGTCAGGGACGCAGCCGTCCGTCGCTACCGCGAACTCGGCGGTTCCTACGGCGGTCTGGCCAAGGCGATGGGCGTGCCCCGCTCGACGGCACAGACCAGATCGATGGCCCTCCTCGGCCGCGAACCGTCCGCCCACGAGCGCTGGGCCTCCGGCCGGTGACACCGCACCCGCCCACCGCAGGACCCACCGTCTGACGGTCAGCCAGTCCCCACGCACAGCCCCGGAGCGGCCCCACGCCCGGGGCTGCGTGCTGACCGGCGCAGGCCACGGCCTCGGGGCCGGTGTCGGCGTGCCGGGGGCACCGCGTGCGTCGCTGATCCCCCCGTCCCATAACCTCATGCGTGCGGACGTCGGATGCGACGTGTGTCCACGCTGAGGAGGCGACGGTGCTCGCAAGGGTCACGCGGTTGCTCGCGGGCGCCATGACGCTGGCCTGTCTGGTGCTCATCGGCCCCAGTACCCCGAGCGGTGCCCACTTCGCCGGGACACCGCCGGTCGAGCCGGTCAAGGACGTCGTAGCGAACCGGGTCATGACGTGGAACATCTGCAACCCCTGCGGCGACGAGAACAACGTCGGCCGGGCGGCGGAGATCGCCACGTACGCGCCCCAGGTCATCGGGATGCAGGAAGCGTGTGTGCGGGACGTCGAGAGGATCCGGGACTATCTGGAGCATCTGCACGGGCTGGTGTACCACGTCGAGTACGGGTCGGTGCTGCGCAACCGGAGCCGGTGCGGCGGCTGGCCGTGGAGTCCCGGGGGCTTCGGCCAGGCGATCCTCTCGGCGGCGCCGATGAAGGACCGCGTGAACGTGGAGTACCCCGACGGCGGCTCCGAGGACCGCGGATACATGGCCGTCACCACGAGGGTGGGCGGCCGGTCCGTCCGGGTCTTCAACACCCACCTCGCCCAGCGGCGTCAGGAGGAGTTCCGGGCGGACCAGGTCGACGTGCTCGCCGCGGCCGTCGCCCGGCACGACCGCGCGATCGTCCTCGGCGACTTCAACGCCGTGCCGGAGGCGGCCGAGCTCACCCGGATGTGGTCGGTGGCCACCGACGCGGACCCGCAGTGCCGTCCCTCGCCCACCGGGGCAGGCACGTGCGAGCCGACCACCGACTGGCAGCTCAAGTTCGACTACGTCTTCCTGCGGAACATCGCCCCGCTCGAACAGGGCGTGCATCCCAGTGCGTACTCGGACCACCACCCGGTGCACGCCGACGTGGATCTCGAGTAGACGCGGAAGTAGACACGGAGCGGGTTCTCGCATTGCCGCCCTCCGCCAACTCCCCAGCGGGCGCGAGACTCCGTATCGTTCGCCTGTGCACATGATCTGACCGACCCGAGGCGAGTCTGGGAGGACGCATGCGGGGGGACGGCATCATCACCGGGCGGGGAGGGCAGCCCCGGTTAGGGGCGGTGCTGCGACAACGGCGGGAAAGTCGGGGTATGTCGCTGCGGCAGATGGCACGGCTCCTGCACTACAGCCCCGGCTGGATCAGCCGCGTGGAGAACGGGCGGGCCATCCCCACGGACGAGTTGGCCCGCGCCTGCGACGAACTGCTCGCGCTCGACGGCGAGCTGATCGCGCTCGCCCGGGCCGAGCGGGGCGGCACCGTCGGGCTGCTCAGGCCCGTGCAGCTGCCGCCGGGAGCGTCCGCCTTCGTGGGCCGTCAGGCCCTCCTCCGGGAGCTGGACGTCCTCCTCGCGGATGCAAATCGGAGGGAGAGCGTACTGACGGTCGCCCTCGACGGACCGGCGGGCGTGGGCAAGAGCACGGTGGCGCTCCGGTGGGCGTACGAGATCGCCGACCGGTTTCCCGGGGGCGTGCTGTTCACCGACCTCCAGGGCAACTCCCCCGAAGCGCGGCCGCTCGCCGCAGCCGACGTACTCGAACAGTTCCTGACCGCTTTCGGCCTTCCCGCCGCCGCCATCCCGGCGGACGAGGCCGAGCGGGCCGCGGTCTTCCGCAGCGTCGCGGTGCGGCGCCCCATCCTCGTGATCCTGGACAACGCCGCGGGCTCCCGGCACGTCGAACCGCTGCTCGTCGGCGCGCGCGGCTGCGTCGCCCTCGTCACCAGCAGACGCCGGCTGACCGGGCTCGCGGTCAAGGCGGGCGCCCACCGGCTCTCGGTGCGGCCGATGGACCAGGCGGAGTCCGCCGACCTGCTGAGCGCCGTCGCCGGTCCGGAGCGGGTCGCGGCGGAACCGACGGCGACGGCGGTCCTGGCGCGGCGCTGCGCGCACCTGCCGCTGGCCCTGCGCATCGCCGCCGAGCGCCTCGCCACGTTCCCGCACCGGTCCATCGCCGACGCCGTCGCCGAACTCGCCGACCGGCGGCACCGGTTGAACGTCCTGACCGACATCGACGACCCGCATCTGGCGGTGCGCGCCGCCCTGTCCTGCTCGTACCGCGCCCTGGACGCCGAGGCCGCCCGGACGTTCCGCTTCCTCGGCCTGTTCCCCGGAGCGACGATCAGCGCCGCCGCCGCGGCCGCCCTCGTCGACCGGCCCCTCGGGCACACCCGGCGCCTCCTGGAGGTCCTTGTCGCCGTGCACCTCCTGGAGGAGACCGGCCCCGACCGCTACCGCCGCCACGACCTGCTGCGCGACTACGCCGCCGAGCGCGCCGCCGAGGAGGAGCCGGTGACCGCCTGCCAGGAGGCGGTGCTGCGGCTCATCGGCTGGTACGCGCGCACGGCGCGGGGCTCGGCACCGCCGCACGATCCCGACCGTGCGCGGGTCGACCCCCACGAGGTCGGTGTGCGGCGCGCCTGAGCGTGCCCGGCCCATGAAGGGTGCCCGGCCCCGGCCCTTTCCATCGCCGCCCCCTGTTGCGCAACGGAGAAACACTGTCGGGCACCGGACCCGCTGACCACAGTAGGACCGCGTCGTTCCGGGAAGCTCCGGGCGTCCCGCGCGTGACCTGCGCGGCGTACCGCCGAGCCCGACTCAGCACCACACGTCGGAGCACCACCGCGCCCGGGCATCGCACGGCACGGCATCACCACGACAGAGCTTCCTGACCGAGCTTGGGGTGCGAAGAACCTGCCTATGAACGCCAACGACCGCCACACACGGCACGCATGACACCCGGGCGTCGCCTGAGTGCGAGAAGGAACGCCGCCCGACAGGCACTCGACACGCATCCGGCGCGCGACGACACGGCCCTGCGCCAGGTGCTCGAAGACGCCTCGATGGGCCGCTGGGAAGGCCCGCGCGACCTGCTCACGGCCACCGGCGCGAACTGGGACCGCAGGGTCTTCCAGCTCCAGGTCCTCGCCGAGGCGGGCGCGCGGCTGCGGTTCGCCGACACCTGGGCCGAGGCGGAGCCCCGCTCCCCGCACGCCCTGGCCCTGCTCGCCAATGTGCAGGCCCTGCGCGCGATGATCGCCGGCCGCGACGAGGGCCGGACGCTGATGGAGGACGCCTGGCACACCTGCGCCGCCGTGCAGCGCGTCTGGCCCGAGGACGTGGCGCCGCTGCTCGTCATGCTCGCGCTGCTGCGCACCCACGCCCCCGACCGCTACACGCTGCGGCAGGTGTGGGACGAGATCAAGCAGCGCGACCCCTGGAACCGCGAGGCCCACCACGAGGTGGTGACGTACCTCTTCGCCCGCAACCACGGCGAGCAGGGCGAGGCCATGTGGTGGGCCGAGGAGCAGGCCGCCGTCGCCCCGCCGGGGCTGCCCCTCGCGGTCCTGCCCCTGGTGGTGCTCGCCGAGGTGCACCGGTCGCGGCAGGAGCGGGACCAGGACGGGTACGGGCTGACGATCCACCCCTGGGTGGAGTGTCCGACGACCGACCTGGTCCTGGACCGCTGGTGGCGCCATCGCGCGCCCCGCCCGCACGCCTGCTTCGCCGACGACGCCAACTACCTCGCCCACGCCCTGTCGTTCGCGAACCGCCACAGCGAGGCGTCCGAGGTCTTCGACGCGATCGGCCCGTACGCCACGACCGTGCCGTGGTCCTACTGCGGCCCCGCCACCGAGTTGTTCCGGCGCCACCGCGCCTGGGCCTACGACCCACCGCGCATCCGCCGCCGCTAGCCCCACCCGCTCCACACCTCCCCCTCCCCCTTCACAGACCAAGGACAGAAGAACCGTGCCTCTTGATGTATCCCGTGTCTCCGACGAGGAGCGCCTGAAGCAGCTCGGCTACCAGCAGACCCTGTCCCGCTCCATGTCGGGCCGCGCCAACTTCGGCGTCAGCTTCACGATCATCTCCATCCTGTCGGGCTGCATGACCCTGTACGGCTACGGCATGAACACCGGCGGCCCGGCCGTCATCATGTGGGGCTGGCTGTTCGTCGGCGTCATGACGCTCTTCGTGGGCCTGGCCATGGCGGAGGTGTGCTCCTCGTACCCGACCAGTGCGGGGCTGTACTTCTGGGCCCACCGGATGGCCCCGGAACGCTCGCGGGCGGCCTGGGCGTGGTTCACCGGCTGGTTCAACACCCTCGGCCAGATCGCCGTGACCGCGGGCATCGACTTCGGCGCGGCGACGTTCCTGAACGCGCTGCTCGACCTGCAGTTCGGCTTCGAGGCCACGCCGGAGCACACGATCGTCCTGTTCGGCTGCGTCCTCGCCCTGCACGGGGCCCTCAACACCTTCGGCGTGCGCATCGTCGCCTTCCTCAACGAGGTGTCGATCTGGTGGCACGTCCTCGGAGTCGTCGTGATCTGCGGCGCCCTGGCGATCGTCCCCGACGACCACCGGTCGACCAGCTTCGTCCTGGGCGAGTTCGTCAACAACACCGGCTTCTCGTCCAGCATCTACGTCGTGGCGATCGGCCTGCTCATGGCCCAGTACACGTTCACCGGCTACGACGCCTCCGCGCACATGACCGAGGAGACCATCGACGCCGCCACCGCAGGACCCAAGGGCATCGTCCGCTCGATCATCGTCTCCCTCGTGGCCGGGTTCGTCCTCCTCTTCGGCTTCACCTTCGCCATCCAGTCGTACTCCGGCGCCCTGGAATCGGACACCGGGGTGCCCCCGGCACAGATCCTCATGGACGCGCTCGGCACGACGGCGAGCAAGTGGATGCTGCTCGTCATCATCGTCGCCCAGCTCTTCTGCGGCATGGCCTCCGTGACGGCCAACTCCCGCATGATCTACGCCTTCTCCCGCGACGGCGCACTGCCCTTCTCCCGCACCTGGCACAAGCTCAACCCCACCACCCGCACCCCCACCAACGCCGTCTGGCTCGCCACCGGCGGCGCCTTCGCCCTCGGCCTGCCCTACCTGTGGAACAACACCGCGTACGCGGCCGTCACCTCCATCGCCACCATCGGCCTCTACATCGCCTACGTCATCCCCACCTACCTCCGCCTGCGCCAGGGCGACCGCTTCGAACGCGGACCGTGGCACCTCGGCTCCTGGTCCACCATCGTCGGCACCATCGCCATCGGCTGGGTCGCGGTCATCACGGTCCTGTTCATGCTGCCGCAGAGCTCGCCCGTCACCAGGGACACGTTCAACTACGCGCCCGTCGCGGTCGGCGTGGTCGTCGCCTTCTGCGGCACCTGGTGGCTGGTCTCGGCCCGCCACTGGTTCCTGAACCCGGACCGTCCCCGCGACGACTCCGGCGCCTCCGTCCCCTAACGCCACGGCGCGCAGCGATGACGCGAGCCGCCGCTTCGTCCGCCGACGGTGGGGGCCGGGCCCGGTGCCAGGGGTGGCCCTGACACCACCCCCGTTCGGGCCCCAGGCCTCCTGACCCGCGTCCCGTACCGGAGCAGGATTCTCCGTGTCACCAGCGACGACCCCGGCGCGGGCGCCGGGGTCCCGACACGAACGGGGTTGCACGATGACCAGTCAGACGCCCGGCCACACACGGCGAAGGATCCTCCAGGGTGCGACGTTCGCGGCGGCGGCCGGAGCGGCGGGGGGCCTCGGACTCGGTGGGTACGCACCGACCGCGCGGGCCGCGACGCCGGGTCCGGGCCCCACGGGAACCGGCAAGGCCGCGGCGGCCGGGGCTAATCCGTTCCTGGAGGGCGCCTTCGCCCCCGTCACCGACGAACTGACCGCGTTCGACCTGAAGGTCGTCGGGCGGGTGCCGCGCGACCTGGACGGCCGGTTCCTGCGCACCGGGCCGAACGCGCTCGGCATCGAGGACCCGCGGGCGCACCACTGGATGCTCGGCGACGGCATGGTGCACGGGGTGCGGCTGCGCGGCGGGCGCGCGGAGTGGTACCGGAACCGGTGGGTGCGCTCCTCGCGGGTGGCGAAGAAGCTGGGCGAGAAATACCCGGGTGAGGTGCCGCCGGACGACTTCGCCTGCAACACGCACGTGATCCCGTACAAGGGGCGTGTCCTCGCACTCCAGGAGGGCGGACCGCTGCCGTACGAGCTGGACGGCGAGCTGAACACCCTGCGCCCGTACGACTTCCGGTCCACGCTCAAGGGCGCGTTCACCGCGCACACCAAGTACGACGCGGCCGCCGACGAGTTGCACGCGGTGGCGTACTACCCGACCTGGGACCATGTGCGGCATATCATGATCGACCGGACCGGACGCGTCGCGCGGACCACCAGGGTCCCGGTGCCGGACGCGCCGATGATGCACGACTTCGCGCTCACCGAGAAGTACGTGGTGATCGTGGACGTGCCGATCACGTTCGACGCGGCAGCCGCGGAGGCGGGCGCGCTGGTGCCGTACATCTGGAACGACGAGCGCCCGATGCGGGTGGGCGTGCTGCCGCGCGCGGGCGGCTCCGCGCGCTGGTTCGAGGTCGACCCGGTGTACTACTCGCACACCCTGAACGCCTACGACCAGGGCGACTCGGTGATCGTCGACTTCACCTCCATGCCCGCCCCGTTCTACGCCGCGGGGCGCGGCAACGGCGGGCCCTCGGCGACCGGGTCCCCGGCCCTCGACCGCTGGACGGTGGACCTGCGCGCGGGCCGGGTCCGCAGCTCCCGCGTCGACGACCGCCCGCAGGAGTTCCCCCGCGTCAACGAGTCCCTGATCGCGCACCGGCACCGCTACGGGTACACGGCGAGCGCGGCCGCCATGTGGACGGCGTACGAGACGGTCGACGGGGTTCCGCCGGACACCAAGTTCACCAACTGCCTGGTGAAGCACGACATGCTGCGCGGTACGCGGCAGGTGCACCGCTTCCCGAAGGGCGCGGCGGCGAGCGAGCCCGTGTTCGTGCCCCGGCGCGGCGCGCGGGACGAGGACGACGGCTACATCGTGTCGTACGTCAACGATCCCGACCGGGGCGCGACCGACCTGGTGATCCTCTCGGCCCAGGACTTCACGGGCCGCCCGCTGGCCCGCGTCCAGCTGCCGGGGCGGGTGCCGCTCGGCTTCCACGGGAGCTGGGTGGCGGCGTAGCCGCGCCGGGGTCCCTCAGCCGTGCAGGTCCTCGGCCGCCTGCGCGATCAGGTCGACGACCGGGTCCGGCCGGGAGGCAAGGGAGGCGTGGCCGCAGTCGAGTTCGACGGTCGCGCGCGGGTTCATGCGCGCGGCCATGCGGCGTTCGTTGTCGGGGTGGATCATGCGGTCCTGGGCGGAGACCTGGTACCAGGAGGGCTTGGTACGCCAGGCCGGGGCGGTCACGGTGTCGCCGAACGTGGAGCCCAGCGGTGCCTTCTGCGTGACGGCCATGACCAGCGCCTCGTCGACGGGCAGGTCCTGGCAGAAGCTCTCGTGGAACGTGTCCTGCTTGATCCACAGGTAGCCGTCGGAGTCCGGGGCGATGTTGTCGACCGCCTCGGGCGGCATCTCCTGGGTGATCTGTCCGGGGCTCTCCCCCGCGTCGGGCGCGAACGCGGCGACGTAGACGAGACCGCTGACCTGGGGCAGGTCGCCCGCCTCGGTGATGACGGCGCCGCCGTAGGAGTGGCCGACGAGCAGGACAGGACCCGGCAGCTGCCGGACCATCTTGCGGGTGCGCTCGGCGTCGTCGGCCAGCGAGGTCAGCGGGTTCTCCACCGCGTGCAGATCGGTGAAGCCGCGCTTGTGCAGTTCGACGATGACCTTGGACCAGTGGGCGGCGCCGCCCCAGAATCCGTGCACCAGAACAATCGAGGGCTTGTCCGCCATGATCTCCTACCGTCCTTCAACGGGGCGCGGTGCGGCCGGTCTCCCCGAGGGCCTCGGCCCACGCTAATCGGGCCCTCTAGGCGCCGCCACCGCTCACCCGGTACGCCGGGCCCGCGCTCGGATCAGGTGGGCCGGAGCGGAAAGCTCAGGGTGGCGACGGCGCCGCGGGGGTCGGCGTTCGCGAGCGTGACGTGGGCGCCGATGACGTGGGCCTGACCCAGGACGATGGTCAGCCCCAGGCCGTGGCCGTGACCGCGTTCGGCGGCGCCGGTGCGGAAGCGCTGGGGGCCGTGGGCGAGGAGGTCGGCGGGGAAACCGGGGCCGTGGTCGCGCACGACGACGGTGGCGGCGTCGGCGGTGGCGGCGTCGGCGGTGGCGGCGACGGTGACCTCCACCGGCGGGCCGCCGTGGCGGTGGGCGTTGAGGACCATGTTGGTGACGATGCGGTCGACGCGGCGCGGGTCGGTCTCGACGACCGGGTCCCCGACGACGGTGACCCGGGTGTCGAGGCCGGTGCGCCGCACGGACTCCGTGACCACCTCGCCGAGCGGCACCGGCTGCGCGTCGGCCCGCTCTGCGCCCGCGTCGAGGCGGGAGATCTCAAGGAGGTCGTCCACCAGCGCCCGCAGCACCCGCACCCGGTCCTGGACGAGGTCGGTGGCCTCGCTCTCCGGCAGGAGGGAGGCGGAGGTGACGAGGCCCGCGAGCGGGGTGCGCAGTTCGTGGGCGACGTCGGCGGTGAAGCGCTGCTCGCCCCGCAGGCGCTCCTGGAGGGCGTCCGCCATGTGGTCGACGGCCGAGGAGATCTCGCTGATCTCGTCGTGGCCGCGGCTCGCGGTGCGCGCGTCCAGGGCACCGTTCCGGATGCGCCGGGCCGTACCCGCGACCCGGCGCAGGCGCCGCAGCACCAGCTCGGCGGCGAGCAGGGTCAGGGGCACGACGACGGCGAGGGTGGCGATGGCCGCGTACCGGATGTGCCGGTCGAGCGCCTGCAGGCTGCGCTTCTCGGCGCCCATGTCCGTCCGGACGGCCAGGTCGGTTCCGTCGACGCGGCTCGCCGCCCACATGAACGGGCCCTGGAGCGGCTTGCTTGTGTCGTACCAGGTGAGGGGGCCGGGGTCGGAGGCGAGCCGGCGCCGCAGCTCGTCGGGCACCTCGTCGCCGATGGCGTAGCCGGGCGGCTCCGAGGGGTTCCGGCTCGCGGACCTGCCGTCGCGGAACTCGAACTCGGCGACCTCCAGTTCGCGCAGCGCGGTGCCGTGCCCGATGCTCATGGAGCGCGTCTCGGTCGTCTGGTGCACCAGGACGCCGATGCCCACGGCCATCGCGCAGGCCGCGGCGGCGACGCCTGCGGCGATCTTCCAGCGCAGGGAGCGGAGGTCGGTGAGGCGGCGCAGGAACTGAACGGCGCGTCGCATGTCAGCGCCGGAACTTGTAGCCGAAACCGCGCACCGTCTCGATGTGGTCGGCGCCGATCTTCTTGCGCAGCCGCTGCACGGTCAGGTCGACGACCCGGCTGTCGCCCTCCCAGCCGTAGTCCCACACCTTGCGCAGCAGGGTCTGCCGCTCCAGGACGATGCCGGGAGCGGCCACGAACTCCAGGAGCAGGCGCAGTTCGGTGGGGGTGAGCGCCAGGAGGCGGCCGTCCGTGCGGACTTCGAGGCCGCGGGTGTCGACGGTGAGGTTCCGGAAGGTGAGCGGGCCGCCGCCGTCGGGCGCCGGGGTGTCGGCCGTGGCGGGTGCGGTGAAGGTGGCGCGGCGCAGCAGGGTGCGGATGCGGGCGACCAGGACCGTGGTGTCGACGGGTTTGACGATGTAGTCGTCGGCGCCCGCCTCCAGGCCCGCGACGACGTCCAGTGCGTCGCCGCGCGCGGACATCATCAGGATGGGGGCCTGGCTCGTCTCGCGGACCCGGTAGGAGAGGCCGATGCCGTCGAGGTGGGGCAGCATGACGTCGACCAGGAGCAGGTCGTGCCTGCCGTCCCGGAACATCTCCAGGCCCGTCAGCCCGTCGGGGGCCGCCGCCACCTCGTAGCCGTAGCGCTCCAGGGCCATGCCCACGGACTTGCGGATCGTGTCGTCGTCCTCGATCAGCAGGACGCGCACGGGGGCGGCGGGGCCGCCCGCATGGGGTGCGGGGTGTTCCGCCGGTTCGTTGTGGGGCTGTGGCATCTCGTCACCTGGGGGTCGTCTCGTGCGGGGGCCGGGCCCGCTGATCACGACGGTATCCGCTTTCGCCGTGGTCACAGGGTCAGGGCCGCCGCGACGGGCAGGTGGTCGCTGCCGGTGCGCGGCAGGGTCCAGGACGAGGCCGGGGTGACGCCCTTGACGAGGATCTGGTCGATCCGGGCCACCGGGAACGACGCGGGCCAGGTGAACCCGAACCCGGCGCCCGCCTCCTCCTGCGCCGACCGCAGCTGTCCGGTCAGCGGGCGCAGGGCCGTGTCGTCGGTCGTGCCGTTGAGGTCGCCGACCACCACGACGCGCGGCAGCGGCTCGGCGCGTACGACGGCGGCGAGCTTCCCGGCGGCCTCGTCGCGCGTGGCCGTGGCGAAGCCGCCGCCCGGGTGCACGCGCACCGACGCGAGGTGCGCGGTGTACACGGCGAGCGGGCCCTTGGGGGTCTCGACGGTGGCCCGCAGCGCGCGGGTCCACGGCATGATCGGGATCGGCTCCACGTTCCGCAGGGGGTACTTGCTCCACAGCCCGACCGTGCCCTGCACCGCGTGGTACGGGTAGCGGCCGTCCAGTACCCGCCCGTACTCCGGTGCCGTGGCCGGGGACAGTTCCTCGAGGGCGACCAGGTCCGCGCCGGAGGCCACGAGCGCGCGGGCGGTGCCGTCGGGGTCGGGGTTGCGGTCGTGGACGTTGTGGCTGACCACGGTGACGTCGCCGCCGCCGGAGCGCTTGTCCATGACCATGCCGCCGAACAGGGAGCACCAGACCACGGCCGGGACCAGCACGGCGAGAGCGGCGGTCGCGGAGCGGCGCACGGCGGCGAGCACCAGGAGCAGGGGGACGGCGGCGCCCAGCCAGGGCAGGAAGGTCTCCAGGAGGCCCCCGGGGTTGCCGAACCGGTGGGGCGCCCAGGTGTGGCCGAACATGATCAGTGCGAGGAGCACGGCGGCCGCGGCGATGAGTCGGCCGCGGCGCCAGGGGCCGCCGCCGGTGCGGCCCTCCCCGGGATCCCCGGCCATCGCGGGCGCGGGCCCGTCCGTGCCGACCGCGCGTTCCGGCAGTCGTTCGTGCAGCGATGTCATGAGCGCACCGGCTTGTCCGCGTCCAGGGCGAGGGGAAGGTTCCGCTGTACGGCGTCGATCAGCGCGCCGCTCCTGTCGATGGCCGCCGCGAGCCCTTCGGTGGGGGTGGTGTCGGCGCGCTGTCCGAGGACGACTCCGAGGACGAGGTACCGCTTGCCGCCGGACTTCGCCTCGGCGGCCCACATGAGGTTGCCGCCCGCGGGTGTGCTCGACCCGGTCTTCAGGCCGATGACTCCGGGCTTCTCCAGGAGCCGGTTGGTGTTGGTGACGGTGCCGGGCACGCCGGGGACCGTCGTGTCGCGCAGGGCCACCATCTCGCGGAGCGCGGGCTGTCTCATGGCCTGCCGGGCGAGCTTCAGCTGGTCGTCGGCAGTGCTCTTGGTGCTGGGCTCGAAGCCGCTCGCTCCGGTGTACGTCGTGCGGGTCATGCCGAGTTCTTCGGCGGCGCGGTTCATCTTCGCGACGAACGCCTTCTGGCTCCCGGCGTCCCAACGGGCCAGCAGCCGGGCGACGTTGTTGCCGGAGGGGAGCAGGAGGAGTTCCAGGAGTTCGCGCTGGGTGTGGCGGCGGCCCTCGCGGAGTCGCACGGTGGATTCGCTGAGCGAGTGCGACTCCTGCGCGGCGGCCGCGTCGACGGTGATCCGTGGTCCCTTCTCCCCCGCGTCCAGGGGGTGTTCCTTGAGGAGCACGTACGCGGTCATCACCTTCGTGACGCTCGCGATCGGCACCGGCTCCCGGCCGCCCCTGCTGCCGAGGCTGCCGACGCCCCGCACCTCGATGCTCGTCTGGCCCTCGTCGGGCCACGGCAGCCCCAGGGACCCGACGGAGCCGAGGCCCCGGCCGCCCTCGCCCTCCCCACTGTCCTCGCCCCCGGGAAGAACCAGCCAGCCGCCCGCTCCGGCGGCGACCAGCACGGCGGCGGCCGCGCACAGCGCCCTGCCCCGGTGCGGCCACCGCCGCAGCACCCCGCCCGCACCGGCCACTCGTACCCGACGCACCCTCACCGACGACCACCTCTCCACGCCCGACGTCCGCGGGCTCTCCCGCGAACGCCCCCAGCCTTGGGGAGGACCGCGTCCAGCCGGTCAGGGCCGTGCATCCACCGGCGCGCGGTTCTGTGTCAGCCAGGTATCGGTGGGGAGCAGCGGGCGGGCCGGAGGGAGGGCGGTGCTCGGGTCCGGAACGGTGTCAGCGGGAGACGATGTGGAGGGTCGCCGTCCCGCCCTCGCCGGTCGCCGCCTGGATGACCACGGCGTCGGGCTGGGGGCTCGGCCGGGTGGCGTCGCCGAGCCCGCCGCAGGAGTTGCCGCTGCCGTTGGCGCGGAGGACCGTGACGCAGCCTTGGCCGGGGCCGGTCGCGCCGCCCTTGGCCCGGCCGCTGCCCGACTTCACCGTGTACGCGACCTTGTTCGGGCCGACCTCGGTCACGGTCAGGGTCGCCGTACCTCGCGGGCCCTTGAAGCGGAAGGTCACCTTCTCGGACACCGCGATCTCGCAGTCGCCGTCCGCGCAGGCCCCGACGTCATGCCCGTCGGCAGCCGACACGGACGGCTTCGCCGTGCGCTTCCCGGCGGATGCCTGCGTGGACGGGGACTTCGAGGTCCCCCGGTGGGAGGAGGACTTGTCGTCGGCGTCGTCCGAGTCACCGCAGCCGACTACTGCCAGGGGCACCAGGGCGGCGAGCACGAGGCCCGCGGCCCAGCGGGTCGCCCGTCGACGCACCCCGCGAGTAGCCCGCCGGGTCGTCGATCGAGCCGCCCGTCGCTGCGAGAGCCGCGCCCGCTGTCCGCGTGCCGTTGTCGCCGCCATGATGTGCCCCCGTGTCCCGGCGTGCCTGGGTTCGGTGTTCGGCAGCCAGCCTTCCCACTTGTCACCGCCGTCACGCGCGACCCCCGCGGCCACCGGAGCTTCGTTCGAGGACAGGCCCTCAGGGCCTGCCGTACGGGACGAACGCGACCGCGGGCGCCTGCTGCTCACCGAACTTGCCGCTCCCGATCACCACGCGCCGACGACCTTCGTGTGCGGGGTGCTGGAGCAGACCAGGGTGGCCTCCAGATGTCAGTGGCCGCTGTCACGATGGCCGGATGACCTCCACGATCTTCGCCCGGCTCCGGTCCGGCGGCTTCGAGCAGGCACACTTCCATCAGGACGCCCGGACCGGGCTGCGCTCGCTCGTCGTCCTCCACGACACCACCCTCGGCCCCGCGCTCGGCGGCGTCCGCATGCACGCGTACGAGGACGAGAACGCCGCCCTCGAAGACGGCCTGCGCCTCGCCCGGGCCATGACGTTCAAGGCCGCGGCCGCGGGGCTCGATCTCGGTGGCGGCTGGAGCGTCGTCCTCGGCGACCCGGCGCGCGAAAAGACCGAGGCGCTGCTGCGCGCCCACGGCCGCTTCGTCGCCACCCTCGGCGGGCACTTCATCCCCGTCAACGACGTCGGCACCACGCAGGCCGACCTGAAGGTGATCGGCGCCGAGGCCTCGCCGGTCTGCGCCGACGGCGACCCCTCCCCCATGACGGCGCTCGGCGTCCTCGAAGGGATACGGGCGTGTCTGCGCGCCACCGGCAGCGACGGGAGTCCGCGGGGCGTGCGGGTGTGCGTGCAGGGCGCGGGCAACGTGGGTGCCGCCCTGGCCCGTCTCCTGGCGGCGGAGGGCGCGGAGCTGCTGGTGTCCGACATCGACGCCCGACGCGCGGACGCCGTCGCCCGGAGCGTGGGTGCGCGCGTCGTCGACCCAGCGACCGCGGCGGTCACCGCCTGCGACGTTCTCGCCCCCTGTGCCCTCGGGGGCGTCGTCGACGACCGTACGCTGCCGGAGCTGCGCTGCCGGATCATCGCCGGTGGCGCGAACAACGTGCTCGCCGCGCCGGAGCACGCCGCCGCGCTGGAGGCCCGCGGCATCCTCTACGCGCCGGACTTCTGCGTGAACGCGGGCGGCCTGATCTTCCTGGAGGAACGGCTCCGCGGGCATGACGACGCCCGGACCGAGCAGCGGGTCCGTCAGGTCGGCGAGCGCCTGGCCACGGTCATCGAGCACGCGCGTCGCTCCGGTGTGCCCCCGACGGAGGCCGCGCTGACGCTGGCCAGGGCGCGGCTCCGCTCGCGCTGACGCGCCCTGCCAGGGAGCGGCTCACCTGAGGAGCGATTCACCGTAGGAGCGGTTCACCGTGTTTCGGGGAGCCCCGAAACACCTGGAGTCGGTCGGGTGGAGGCCACCAACATGGTGGCCCGGAACAGGAGACGACCACGGGGAGATCTCATGACCAAGAACCGCACGGCCACCATCGGCGTCGCCTCGCTGCTGCTCGCGGCGGGCGCTCTCGGGGCGACCGGCCTTCCGGCCGCCGCCGACACCGGGACCGGGATCGGGACCGGGGAGGCCCGCACCGCCACGGGGAAGTCCGACTCCCAGGAGGCCAGGGCATTCTGCTCGGGTCCGGGCGTCGGGATCTACCGGGACAGCGGACACCGCACGTACAAGGGGCGCTTCACCAGCATCGACACGGAGAGCATCCGCGACGAGAAGGCCCGCGCCTACGCCGAGGACATCGTGAAGGGCGACAAGGTCCAGGTGCAGCGCAGCATCAAGCCGTTCAAGATGAAGAACCATGTGCAGCACCCTTCGACGAAGTACATCAAGGAGAAGAAGGGCGGCTACAAGAGCTGCACCAAGAAGGCGAACTGGTT
The DNA here is from genome assembly GCF_055594065.1 of Streptomyces sp. NPDC040610. Taxonomy (NCBI): domain Bacteria; kingdom Bacillati; phylum Actinomycetota; class Actinomycetes; order Kitasatosporales; family Streptomycetaceae; genus Streptomyces; species Streptomyces sp. NPDC040610. Next base: position 266,644 of record NZ_JBVIXA010000002.1, read on the forward strand.
CGACGCGAACGTGCGCGACTGGATGGTGACGAAGGCCGTGAAGCTGCAGATCGGGGGAGACAAGTCCTACGCCGTGCGCAGCTGCGTCTTCCCGGTCTCCGGGGGCAAGGGCTGCACGAAGTGGTTCGTGGACCACAAGTAGGAGAGGGAAGCAGTCAGCGGATTCCCGCGGGGATGCCCCGCCGCCCCCTTGGGCGGCGGGGCATCCCCGCGACGTCACCCCGGGCCCGCATCATCCGCGCCGCCCGTCTGCCTTAAGGTACTGCGGACACCCCCGTATACCGCGCGAAACCGGAGCAAGTGCCCGTGCCCCCGTCCCTCAAGGCGGTCCTGGACCGCATCGCCACCGAGATCCAGGCCCTGCCGGGGCGTGGCCGCCCCGCCGACTACATCCCGGCGCTCGCCTCGGCCGACCCGCGGCACTTCGGGATGGCCGTCGCCGAGCTCGACGGCACGGTGTACGGCGTCGGCGACTGGCAGCGGCCCTTCTCCACCCAGTCCATCACCAAGGCCTTCACCCTGGCCCTCGACCTCTCGCTGGACGGCGACCTGCTGTGGGAGCACGTCGGCCGGGAGCCTTCCGGCAACCCGTTCAACTCCCTGGTGCAGTTGGAGTACGAGAACGGCATCCCCCGCAATCCGTTCATCAACGCGGGCGCGCTCGTCGTCACCGACCGCCTGCACGCCCGCACCGGCGACGCGGCCGGGGCGCTCCGCGCGTTCCTGCGCGCCGAGTCCGGCAACGACCGCCTCGACTTCGACGAGGCGGTGCTCGCCTCCGAGACCGCGCACGGCGACCGCAACGCCGCCCTCGCCCACTTCATGGCGTCGTACGGCAACATCACCAATCCGGTGCCCACGCTCCTCGATCAGTACTTCCGCCAGTGCTCCATCGAGGCGTCCTGCGCCGACCTGGCCCTGGCCGCCGGTTTCCTCGCCCGCCACGGCATACGGTCCGACGGCTCCACGCTCCTTACCCGCAGCCAGGCCAAGCAGGTCAACGCGGTCATGCTGACCTGCGGCACCTACGACGCCGCGGGCGACTTCGCCCACCGCGTGGGCCTGCCCGGCAAGAGCGGCGTCGGCGGCGGCATCATCGCGGTCGTCCCCGGCCGCTGCACCGTCTGCGTCTGGAGTCCGGGCCTCGACCAGCGCGGCAACTCCGTGGCGGGGGTGGCCGCACTGGACCGCTTCACCACGCTCACGGGCCTGTCCGTGTTCTGAGGCACCAGGCTCCCGGAGCGCTCCGTCCTCAATCCGTCGGCCCCTCGGCCCCTGAAGGTTCCGGCCCACGCCCCGGGGCCCCAATACTGGGCCTCATGGGATTCGCCGTCTTGATGACCCTGCCCGGACTGGTCATCCTGCTGACCGTCATCGCCTTCACCGACCAGCTGTTCCTCCGCGCGGGCCGCGCCGGACTGCTGCCCTGGCGCACCAGCGCCCGCCAGGGCCAGATATCGTCGACCGGCTTCGAACAGCTCCACGCCAGCTTCTCCCCCGGCAAGCAGAACGAACTCAAGGAACGCCAGTCGGCGCTTGTGATGCGCGACGACGAGCAGGACGGGGCGCCGCCGAACCGGACGACGGTGGACCTGGAGGGCAGGGTCGCGGTCGTCCGCGTACCGCCGCGGGCCGACCGGTAGGGGAAGTCCGGTGGTAGGGCGTCCGGCTGGACCCGGCCCTGGCCGACGGAGACCCCCAACTGGCCACGGCGGACTGTCAGATCGTGTCCATCGTGTACTGATCGGTCCGGCCCGGGGCGGGTACACGTAGCCCTCCCCCTGCGTTCGCCGGAAGCGCGTTTGAGTCTTCTGGCGTAGCTGTGCCGCGACCCCCTTCGACGGGGGCGGTCGCGCGCCTACGCTGGCGGCCCGGCGTACGGGCAATGCCTCCGTGCACGCCGGTCGGGGGGCACATCGGGGGGCACGATGGGATCCAGAGGCATGGCGGCGGGGGTCGTCGCGGCGCTGATCGGCGTGGCGGGGATGATCATCGCGGCGCTCATCACGATCAGCGGTGGCGACGGTGGTGACAAGTCCGGCCCGAGCCCGATCGTCCAGACCAACGAGAGCGGCGACAACATCCTCTGCCTCGGCGACGTCAAGGTCTGCGTGGGCCGGACGGACAAGGCGAAACCCAAGTCGTCCGCATCGTCCTCGACGCCGAAGAAACCGCCACGGACGTCACCGGCACCCAAGGACTCGCCCGCGGCCCGCACCCGTACGCCCTCCCCGACGGACGAGAAGGACGAGAAGGGCGACGGCGGCGGGACGCGACCGCGGCCCGACAGCGCCGCGGTCACCTCCCTCCTCGCCCGGGCACCCCGGGTCGCGCTGCGGGGACCCGGTCCCGGCGCCCTCCGTGTCGTCCTGCTCGACGTGCCCTCCCCGGCGCCGCGGTGGAGCACGCTCGGCATCGGGGCCCGGCGACTGCGCACCGCCGGGGTGGACGGGGTGCTGTTCCGGCTGCCGACGCCGGTCTCCGCCGGAGTGTCCGTCGACACCTCGCAGGCACCGGCCGACGTGGAGTACGTCTTCTTCGACACCGACGGGTGGCGGCTCGGCACCCAGACGGCAGCCAGCTGCGCCACGCTGTGCCCCTCCCTGACGCAGAATCAGGTGACCGCGCCCCAGTACCAGCACGTCCTGGTGACGGACGCGGGGCGCAGCATGGGGTGGCCGCCGGGGCAGCGGTACATCTACACGTCGGGGTAGGCCGTCGCCGGGCGGGAACTGCCTAGTGGTGGAAGGTCGCGACCGTTTCGAGCGCGGCCCGCGGGGTCGTGACGCGGTTCACCGGCGCGGCCTCGTCGGCGTAGCCGAAGGAGACGCCGACGAGCAACTTCCCTTCGGTGACGCCGAGTTCGGCGCGGACCGTGTCGGCGTAGAAGCTCAGCAGCCCCTGCGGGCAGCTCGCCACGCCGTACGCGGTCATCGCCAGGAGCAGGGTTTGGAGGTAGGCGCCGACGTCCGCGGCGAGGCGGGGGCCGCCGTCGCCGGTGACGAACAGGAACGCGGCGTGCGGGGCATCGTAGAAGCCGAGGCTCCGGGCGTCGTAGGCCGCCCGTGCCGCGTGGTCGTCGGGGCCGATGCCCAGCGCCCCGTACAGGTCGGCGCCGAACGCCGCCCGGCGCTCCCGGTGCACCGCCGTGTAGATGTCCTCGGAGTACGGGATGTCGATCGAGGTGCGCCGCGCGGCGTGGTCGGCCCGCAGGGCGTCCGCGAGGCGTCGGCGCGCCTCGCCGCCGGCCACCTCCACCCGCCACGGCTGCGCGTTGGAGTTGGACGGAGCGGCACCGGCCAGCGAGAAGATCGCGCGGATCGTGTCCTCGGGCACGGGTTCCGGGCGGAAGGCGCGGGTCGCGTGCCGTCCGCGTATCAGCTTCTCCGCGCAGCCGCTCAGCTCGGTGGGGGCCAACGGACTCATGCCTCACTCCTCGACGACAGCCGATGTAAACGGGTTCGTTTACATGACTGACCCTAGCAAGCCACTCCCTCCGAAGTAAACGCGGACGTACACTTTGCGGATGGGTACGACGACTACGGCATCGACGACTGCGACACCCCGGGGGCGGGGGCGCGGCGGACGGGAGCGCGTCCTGGCCGCCGCCGCCCGGCTGTTCGCGACCCAGGGGATCAACGCGACCGGCATGGAACAGGTCGCGGAGCAGGCCCCGGTCTCCAAGCGCACGCTGTACGCGCACTTCCGGACCAAGGGCGACCTGGTGATCGCCCACCTCCAGGACCTCGCGTCGTCGGGGGCCACCCTGGAGAGCGCCCTGACCCGCGAGGACGTCCCGCCGGTGGAGCGGATCCTCGGGCTGTTCGACCCGCCCGCGGCGGACGCGGATCCGGTCCGCGGATGCCCCTTCATCGACGCCGCGGCGGAGTTCCCCGATCCGCAGAACGCGGTCCACTCCTACGCGCGCGAGCAGAAGCTGCGGATGGTGGAGCTGGTCACCGCGCTCGTGACGGAGCTGGGCTGCCGCGAACCCGCCGCGCTCGCCGAGCAGTTGGTCACCCTCGCGGACGGGGCGGCCAGCCGCGCCATGGTCCTGGGCGAAGCGGACTACGGCCGGCACGCGCGGGCGGCGGCGGAGATCCTGCTCGCCCACGCGTCGGCGGACACGGCCTGACGCGGTCCGCTACACCCCGCCGCCCTCCCGGCCCCCGCGCGCCGCACGCGCACGGTCCCGGCGCTCGGCGTGGGCGAAGTGCCGCGACACGGCGTGGAACGACTCCTTCGGCTCCCAGTGCCACCGCGCCGTCGGGTCGTCCTTCGTCTTCCAGATGGCCTTGGTGAGGCTGTAGCCGGCGATGTCGAGGTCGTGGCGGCGGGTGCGCCGGTGCGGGGCGTCGGAGGTGACGAACTGGTACACCATGGCCGCGTGCAGGTCCAACTGCTCGAACGCGTTCAGGACCTGCCCGAGGTACTGGGCCTGGGTGTGCTCGCTGCGCCGCACGCCCTTGCGGACCTCCGGCTCCGGCTTGCTGTAGTCGACGACGTCCCAGCCCATGCCGCCCGCCTCGGGCGCGCCCTCGAAGGTGCAGGTGCCGCACTCGGTGACGGCGACGGGCTTGCCCCACTTCCGGTACGGGGTCAGCTCCTTGGCGTAGCCGCGCGGGTCGGCGAAGTACGAGTAGTAGTTGACGCCGACGATGTCGAAAAGGTCCCAGTCGACCTGGTCGCCGTGCGCGGAGCCGTAGGTCAGCGGGCCGTGGAACACGCGGCGGCCGGTCTTCGCGGCCAGGCCGATGAACCGCTTCAGCGCGCGCCGCGTCGCCGCGGGGTCCCAGTTGCCCTTCTGGATGTTCTCGATCCGCTCGACCGCGTTCGCCCCGGGGACGATGCCCGGCACGAACAGGATGAACTCGCACCCCACGCTCAGATACACCCGCGCGCCCTGGCGGCGCAGCCGCTCGGCCTGCCTGCCGGTCTCGGCCAGGTGGTCGAGGATCTCGCGCTCGGGGACGTCGGCCAGGCGCGGCTGGAGCCATACGTGCATCCCGTGCTCGACTGCCTCCCTGGCGGTGGCGGTCAGGCGCTCGACGCCGGTGCCGAAGGCGACGACCGAGTTCGCGTGCAGGTCGTGCCTGATGGAGCGCATGTCGGAGCACATCCGGGCGCGGCGCCATCCCGTGTGCCGGGTCTCGCCGTCCTCGCACTCGTACATGACGCCACGGTGGACCAGACCGCGGCCGGTCGCCGTGCGCGCGTCGGCCGAGGTCGGGGCGGCCCCTGGGCGCGCACCGGACCGCGGGTCCGGCGCGGAAGCCGGGTGCGTACCGGACCGCGGGCCCGTCACGGCGCCCGCCTGCCCGGTGAGGGCCGTGCCCACCAGCGCGCCCGCGCCGACCGCCGCCCCCGTCAGGAACGTCCCTCTCGTCATCGCTTCCTTGCGCATCGAGCACTCCCACCGTCGTCAACAGGTCGCGTTCCGGCACGTCTCCGCGACGTCCCCGGAACGTCTCAAGACTCGGCGTCGGGCAGGGTCCCGCTCATCAGCCATCGGTCCTCGCCGCCGTATCCAAAGTCGCGACCGCCCGGTCGGCGGCCCGACTTCCGGCCCGGTTTCCGGCACGGCTTCCGGCACGAGGGGGCGCGGCCCGTCCGGGCGAGCCCTCCGCTCACGCCGCCCGGACCGACAGCGCGTGGTGGAAGACGTCGCGCGGATCCCACCGCGCCTTCACCGCGCCCAGGCGGGCCTGGTTGGCCTTGAAGTAGAGGGTCTGCCAGGGCGTGCCCGAGGTGTTCCAGCGCGGGTCGGCGAGGTCGGTGTCGGGGTAGTTGATGAAGGCGCCGTCGGCGTGCTCGCCGGGGACGGGGACGCCGCCGGTGTCGGCGAAGAGGTCCCGGTAGCAGGCGCGGATCCAGGCCAGGTACGCGGACGCCCGCTGCGGGTCGGCCCAGGAGGCGAGGCAGGAGAGCTTGAGGGCGGAGTCGCGGTGGGGCATGGCCGTCGCGGAGGGGGACGGGGTGTTGACGGCGCCGCCGTAGGTGTTGAGGACGACGCTGCCCCCGACCACGTCGGTGTCGGCGCGGGTGAGGTGGCGGTGCAGCACGGCCACCTGGCGGTCGGTGAGACGGCGGCGCAGGAACGCCGACTTGATCTTGATGTGCCAGTCGCCCGCGGCCTCGCCCGAGCCGCGCAGCGCGGCGGTGAGCCAGGGCAGCCGCTGGACGTTCAGCTTGGCGGGCCGACGGGTGCCCGCGCTCACCGCGTCGAGGAAGCCGTCGAGGAGCCGCCGGTCCGCGCCGGGCTCGGCGGTGACCTGGCCGAGCATCCGGTGCGCCCCGGCCGCCCTGCGGTTCAGCGCGAACTCGGCGTACAGCGCGGCCTGCGGGTCGTCTGCGCCCCGGTGGCGCTCGGCCCACTCGCCGTGATTGCGCACCAGGCGGGCGAAGTGCTCCTCGTCCATGCCGTCCCAGCTCCAGTCCGCCGTGAAGGTGAGGGCGGTCCGGGTGGGGGCGGGCAGCATGTACGCGGGGTCGGTGTCGCGGGTGGCGTCCGGCGAGCGGAACCACATGCGGGTGACGACCCCGAAGTTCCCGCCACCGCCACCGGCGTGGGCCCACCACAGCTCGCGGTGCGGGTCGTCCTGCTCCCGGCTCGCCACCACCGCGCGGGCCTCGCCGTGCCGGTCCACGACGACGACCTCCACGGCGTACAGGTAGTCGCTGACGAGGCCGAAGAGGCGGCACAGCGGCCCGTACCCGCCGCCAGGGCCATGCCCGCCCACGCCCACCTCGGGGTGGTATCCGGCGGGCAGCGTCACACCCCAGCCGAGGTACAGCTTCCGGTACACCTCCCCGAGCGTCGCCCCGGCCTCCACGACGAAGGCGCGGCGTACGGCGTCGAACGACACCTCCCGCATGGGCGACATGTCGATGACGGACTGCACCTGGGGGTGGTCGACGAAGTCCTCGAAGCAGTGCCCGCCGCCGCGCACGGCGAGCCGGGCGCCCGCCCGCACCGACTCCTGTACGGCGCCCACCACTTGGGCCGTCGAGCCGACCAGGTAGACCTGCTCGGGCCGGCCTCGGAAGCGGTTGCTCGCGCCTCGGGTGGTGAGATGGGCGTATCGCGGGTCCGTGCGGGTGACGCGGACGGGACCGTCCGGCAGCCGGTCCGCCTTCCCCGTGCCGCTCCCGGCGATGCCGACGGCGGCGGGGCCAGCGGCCTCGGCCGCCGGTGACGTCGCCCTGGCGGACGCCGGGTTCAGCACCGGGCTCAGCGCCGGGTCGAGCGCCACCCCCGCGCCCGTGACCGTCGCGGCCCGCGGAACGGTGCGTCGAGCGTGCTCGTCCTTGGAACCCATCACTGCCCCTTCGGTAGTCGGCCATGCGCACGCGCCGCGCGCCCATGCCCTGCGTCCGTGCCGCAATTCCCTGTCGTACGGCGGCACTTATGAAGGTAGGCAGGAGCGGCGGCGGTGGCAGGCGCGCTACCAACCACGTCGGGGGTGCACTCAGCACCACCCCCCACGGAGGTGGTGCCGCGCCAACGGCCCGGGGAGGTGGTGCCCTGCGCAGGGCTCACCGGGCCGCCGGGTCACATGCCGCTCGGCCGGATCATCTCCCGTCCCGCCATGACCCCGCCGTCCACGGACACGGAGGCGCCGGTCATGTACGAGAAGTCGTCGGTCGCCAGGGAGACCACGGCGCGGGCGATCTCCGTGGGCTCCGCCATGCGTTCGAGGCCGTCGACGTTGAGGGGCCCGAACGCCTTCTTGTACGCGGCCCAGTCGGCGTCGGGGATGCCCGGCGGGCGGACGAAGGGGGTGTCGGTGGTGCCGGGCAGGACGGCGTTGACGCGGATGCCCCGGGGGCCGTACGCGAGCGCGGCGGACTTCACGATGCCCTGGACGGCGCGTTTGCTCGCGGTGTACGCGGCGCCGTTCGGCCGGGCGCACTCGGCCGCCGAGGACGACGTGCAGAGGACGACGCCGCGCCCCGCCTTGAGCATGTGCGGGATCTCGTACTTCAGGGCGAGGAACACCCCGCGCGCATTGGTGGACTGGACGTCGTCCCACTCCTCGACGGTCAGTTCGTGCGGCAGTTTGGCGCTGCCGATTCCGGCGTTGTTGAAGGCGACGTCGATGCCGCCGTAGCGGTCGGCCATCGCGTCCACGAAGGCGCGCACCTGGTCGGCCTCGCGGACGTCGGCCCGCATGTAGGTGGCCTCGCCGCCCGCCTTGCGTATCTCCTGCTCGACGCGGCGCCCCGACGAGACGCGGCGGCCGCAGAATCCGACGTGTGCGCCTTCCGCGGCGAAGGCCTTCGCCGTCGCCTCGCCGATGCCCGAGGTGGCGCCGGTGATGAGGACGGAGCGGCCGTCGAAGCGCCGTTTCGCCCGGGGGCCCGGACGGGGTGTCGCCGCGCGGGCGGTGCCGTCGAGGGTCAGGGAGGCGAGCCCGAGGGCGGCGGCGCCGCCGAGCAGGGAGCGCCGGGTCGTGTCGTGTGCGTTCATGCGGCCCACGCTGTCAGCGCGGGCGGGCGGGACGCTTCCTGCGACGGGACCCCGCGGCGGCCACTGGGAGGAGCAGGCCGCGGGGGGCCTCCTCCTTCGGCAGGACCCCGGTGGCGCGACGGCGCTTATCGTTGTCCCGGTGAACCGATCTTGGGTGGAAGCGGCCTTCGACCGCGGGTACGCGCGGGTGCGCGTCCTGGTGGTCGCCGGTGCGCTGCTCGGCTATCTCCTTCTGGTCCAACGGCCCTCCCAGGCAGCCGACTGGGGGTTCGCGGCGGTCGGCGTCGCGCTGTGTCCGGCCGGGGTCCGTTGGGTGTTCGCCTCGGCGGTGGCCCGGTCGGGGCTGCTGGTCGCCGCGCACGCGTGGGGCGCGGAGCCGGTCGTGGCCTTCAAGGTGCTCGCCGCCCTCGGCGTCTTCGAGCTGTCGGTACGGCGCACGGGGCGACGGCCGGTCGTCGCGGCCGCCGTACTGGCCTGCGCCGTCGTCGTGAACCGTCTTGACGACCTCCCCGGCGAACTCCCTTCCGTTCTGTACAAGATGAGCGTCGTCGCCGGGGTCCCCCTGCTCCTCGGCGCGTACGTCCGGGCCACCCGGGACGCCGCCCGCCGCGCCCGCGACCACGCGGAGCAGGAGCAGGCACGCGCCGAGCAGCGCCTCCTGTCGGCCCGCACCGCCGAACGCACTGCCATCGCCCGCGAGTTGCACGATCTGGTGGCGCACCACGTCTCGTCCATGGTGGTACGGGTCGGGGTCGCCCGGCACGTCCTGCCCGCCGCGGGCACCGACGGCGCGCCCGACCCCCGTATCACCGCCGTCCTCGACGACCTGCACGCCGGCGGCACCGCCGCGATGGCCGACCTGCGCCGCCTGGTCGCGGTGTTGCGGGACCCCGACAGCGTCACCCCGGACGCCTCCCCGCTCCTGTCCCCCGGCGCACTCGCCACGGCCCTGGAGTCGGTCGTGGCCCAGAGCTCGCGCTCCGGCCTGGTGGTCGAGGCCGCGATGGACGACGGCGAACTCGCGCGGATCGACACGGCACGGGGGCTCGCGGTGCTGCGGCTCGCCCAGGAGGGGCTGGCGAACGTGACCCAGCACGCGGGTACCGGGGCGCGGGCGGGGCTGAGGGTGCGGGTGGGTGCGGACGGGGGTGTGCGGGTCGAGGTGGAGGATGACGGAGGGGGTGGTGATGACGGAGAGAGCGGCGGTCGCGGAGGGGGTGACGACCACGGTGGAAGAGGTGACGGTCACGGCGGCGGGGGTGGCTCGGGGCACCAGCCCCCTGCGCGGGCGGCCGGGCCGTCCGGGCACGGGCTTGTCGGCCTGCGTGAGCGGGTGCGGCTGCTGGGCGGGCGGTTGGCGGCCGGACCCGTCGGGCCGGGGTGGCGGCTCCAGGCGGAACTCCCGCTCCTGGAGGGGGATGTGACGGCCGAGGAGGCCCTGGACAGCGTGGCAGGGGTGCGGGCCGGGAGACCCTTGGAAGCCGCCGGGACGGAGCCGCGGCCGTGATACGACTCCTCATCGTCGACGACCAGCAGCTCGTCCGCATGGGCCTGCGCATGCTCTTCGAGCAGCCCGACGACATCGACCTCGTGGGCGAGGCGGCCAACGGCCAGGACGCCGTCCGCCTGGCCGAGCACCTCGCCCCCGACGTCGTCCTGATGGACCTGCGGATGCCGGGCGTGGACGGCATCACCGCCACCCGACGCATCACCGCGGCCCGTCCCGCCACCCGGGTCCTTGCCCTGACCACGTTCGACGACGACGATCACCTCTACCCGGCGCTCGCCGCCGGGGCCTGCGGCTTCCTGGTGAAGGACACCCCGCCGCCCCAACTCCTGGACGGCGTCCGCCGCGCGGCCCGCGGCGAGGCCCCCTTCAGCCAGGCCGCGCTGGACCGCATCGTCGCCCGCGCCCTGCACACCGGCACGGCCCCGCCCGCGCAGAGCGCCACGGCGCCACCCGCCGGTCTGACGCCCCGCGAGCGACAGGTCCTGAGCCTGCTCGGGCAGGGCCTGTCGAACAAGGAGATCGGCGACCGGCTGCACCTGGGGGTGACCACGGTCAAGACGCACGTGGCGAACCTGATGGCCAAGACGGGCTGCGACAACCGCATCCGGCTCGCGGTCCTCGCGGTCCAGTCCGGCGTCACCGCCTCCGGCTGAGCCGACACGCCCTCAACCCACCCCACTCAACGGGTCGATGGGTCAGGCGCGGCAGCGGAGCATCACCAGCGGCGGGTTGCCGAGGAGGTCCGCCCAGAACTCCGCGCCGAACTCGCGCAGGCCCGCGTCGGACACCTCAAGGGGGACCCGGGTCAACTCGCTGAATCCGGCGGCCCGCAGGCACTGTTCGTAGACCTCGCGGCGCGGGCAGACAAAGATCCGGACGGCGTCCCGGCGTCCCGCGCAACGGGGCGGGTCTCAGGTCAGGTTGCGGGCCCGTTCAAGGACCTCGGCCGGGGCCTTGGCCACGGAGCCGGTGTCGAACGGGGGCTGCGGGTCGTACTCCGTGTAGAGCTGGATCGCCTGTGCGGTGGTGTCGTCGCTGAGCAGGGCGGCCAGTCGGAGCGCCATGTCGATGCCCGAGGAGACCCCGGCGGAGGTGATGATCCGGTCGTGGCGGACGATCCGCTCGGGGGTGTAGTGGGCGCCGTACGACCGCAGTTCGTCGATCACGCCCCAGTGGCTGGTGACGGTCAGGCCGTCCAGGAGCCCGGCCGCCGCGAGCACCAGGGCTCCGGTGCAGACCGAGGTGGTGAAGCGGGTGCCCGCGTGCATGCGGCGGACCCAGTCGAGGAACTCGGGGTCGTCCGCCACCGTCCAGGCGCCTCCGCCGCCGGGGATCAGCAGGACGTCGCAGCGCTCCACCTCGGAGTACCGGGTCGGGACGTGCACCGGCAGGGAGCCGAGCACGTCCTGCACCAGACCGGGTTCGGGAGCCACGAAGCGCACGGTGGCGTCGGGCACGTGGGCCAGGATCTCGTACGGTCCGATCGCGTCGAGCGGCTCGAAACGGTCGAAGAGCGGGATCACTATGTCCATGCGCCGCATCCTAGCCCGGGAGTTGATCAGCGTCCGCGGGATCGGAGAGGTGCGGCCGGGGCCGGGGAGGCTCGGGTGCGGCCGGGGCAGGGCCCTGCCCCGGCGCCGCCCCGCCCCTCACTTCCGGCCCGCTCCCCCGGCCCGGACCGCGCCCGCGCTCGCCCCCACCACCAGGGCGATCGCCACGCACTGCAGCGCCGAGAGCGTCTGCCCGAGGACCAGGAATCCGGCCAGCGCGGCGACCGCGGGGGCCAGGCTCATCAGGACCGCGAAGGTGGCCGCGGGCAGCCTGCGCAGGGCGAGCAGCTCCAGCGTGTAGGGCACGCCGGACGACAGGAGCGCGACGGCCAGGCCGATGCCGAGGACCTTCGGTTCCAGCAGGGTGGTGCCCGCGGCGCCGATCCCCAGCGGCAGGCTCACCAGGGCGGCCACGGCCATCGCCAGGGCCAGCCCGTCCAGGCGCGGGAAGCGGGCCCCCGCCCGGGAGCTGAAGACGATGTACGCCGCCCACATGGCGCCCGCCCCGAGCGCGAACCCCGCGCCCGCCGGGCTGAGTTCGCCGAAGCTGCCCTGCCCGAGCAGGAACACGCCCGCGAACGCCATCCCTGCCCACACCAGGCTCGCCGCCCGCCGCACGGTGACGACGGACAGGAGCAGCGGGCCGAGCACCTCCAGCGTCACCGCCGGGCCCAGCGGAATACGGTCGATCGCCTGGTAGAAGAGGATGTTCATGCCGCCCAGGGCGAGCCCGAAGGCCCCGACGACACCCCAGTCCGCACGGCTGTGGCCGCGCAGCCGGGGACGGCAGACGACAAGGAGCAGGACGGCCGCGATCGTCACCCGCAGCGCCACCACGCCGAGCGCGCCCGCGCGCGGGAAGAGCAGGGCCGCCGCGGCGGAGCCGAACTGCACCGAGAGGACACCGGCGAGCACCAGGCCGATGCCGCCGAGGCTGCCGGCGCTGGCGGGGGCGGCCGCCTTGCGTATCCCGACGGCGGGTGCGGCCCGCCCTGCCGTGGGCGCCGCCCCCACGGAGCTTGTCGCCGTGGCGCTCGTACCCCCAGCCACCGTGCCCCCGGCCACCGGGGGACCCGCCATCCCGGCCCTTGCTCCCGCGGGCCCCGCCGCCCCGGCCCCTGTCACCGCGGAGCTTGCCGCCGCGGTCCCCACCTGAACCCTCGTGTTTGTCATGCCCCCACGCTAGAAAGCCGCACGCGTCCTGTGAAATGCCTTATGGACGGTGGTTATGCTTCCGAGGCATGACCATGGAACTGCGCCACCTGCGGGCCTTCCTCGCCATCGCCGAGGAGGGCACGATCACGCGCGCCGCGACCCGGCTGCACACGGGCCAGCCCGCGCTGTCGCGCACGCTGCGCCAGCTCGAAACGCATCTCGGGGTGCGCCTGGTCGACCGGTCCACACACCATCTGGAACTCACGGCCGCGGGCCGGGTGTTCCGCGACCAGGCCGCGGCCGCCCTGGCCGCCGTGGAGACGGCCTTCGATCCCCGTTCGCTGGCCGCCCTGCCGCTGCGCCTCGGGCACCCCTGGGCCGCGCTCGGCGATCTGACCCTGCCGCTGCTGCGCCGCTGGGACGAGGAGCACCCCGGTGTGCCGCTGGAGCTGCGCCGCGTCGACGACCGTACGGCGGGGCTCACCCAGGGCAAGGTCGACGTCGCGTTGCTGCGCGGCGAGCTGAGGGCTCCAGACCTGGTCACGGAGCTGCTGTTGCGGGAGGAACGCGTGGCGGTGGTGCCCGCCGACAGCGACCTCGCCGCATGCGACACGCTCACGCTGGCCGACCTCACGCCCTGGCCGATCGCCCTCAACACGGTGGCGGGCACGACCACGCTCGACCTGTGGTCCACCGCCACGCGCCCCGAGGTCGTGATCGAGGTCACCAACACCGACGAGTGGCTGACGGCCATCGCGGCGGGCCGGGCCGTGGGCATCTCCACCTCGGCGACCCCCCGCATGCACACCCACCCGGCGATCGCCTACCGCCCCCTCACCGACGCCCCACCGGTCCCCCTGGTCCTGGCCTGGCACCGCGGCGCCCCGGCGCACCCGGCGATCCCGGACCTGATCCGCCTGGCGCACGAGCTGGTGGGGGAACGCTGACGGTCAGCACGGCCGGACCGACGGAGGGCGGGCGGGTTGCCGTGCCGTAGGCGGCTTGTGCGCCCGCCGACCACGCGGGTCCGGCGCCGAGCAGCGGGCTCAGGGGCAGCGAACAGCGGGATCGGGGGCAGCGAGCAGCGGGAACGGGGCAGCGAACAGCAGGCTCGAAGTCAGCGAGCCTCGTGCCTCGGCAGCACATGGTCCAGGGCTCCTGTCGGCAGCTCCTTGCTCGAGTTGTGTTCGCGCACGATCCGCCAGCCCTTCGGCGTCCGGCGCCAGACCAGCGAGGTCGTGGTGCGAAGGTCGGTGATGACGTCCGGCATGGTGATACGCGCCACGAAAGCGAGGGTGGACGCGGCCAGACCGCCGCCGACGACGATGTGCGGTCCGTCGTCCACGGCATGGCGTGCGGCGAGCATCTCCTGGAAGACGGGCTCCCAGATCGCCCCGTACCCGACGGCTGTCGTCGCCACCCGCTGCTCGGGGTCGAAGTCGTCGTAGAGGCGGACGTCCGGAGAGCCGAAGTCGTAGAACTCGCCGAACGTGCGCCGGAAGTCGAACGGCGCGTCCCCTTCGTCGCGCTCCCATCCGAACACCCACCGGCTGTGCAGGTCCGCGATCAATTGTTCATCGTTCATCACGCGAAGCTAAGGCAGCGCGCGAGGTCCAGGGTGGGCCTGTCGCACCCAGGACGGAGGCTCCTGGACCGAGCGCTGCCTGGTGAGGGCCGCCGGTCCGGTCGAAGGTCGAGGCATGACAACTCCTGCAACGCATGCGACCACGGCCACCAGCTCCGGCCCCGCCTCCTGGTCCGGCAGCTCCCTCGCCGGACGGGTGGCTGTGATCACCGGCGCCACCAGCGGCATCGGAGCCGCCACCGCCCGCCGTCTGGCCCTCGGCGGCGCCCACGTCGCCCTCATGGGCCGCCGCGAGAACCGGCTCAAGGACCTCGCCGACGAACTGCGCACCGCGGGCCGCGGACAGGTCCTGCCGATCGCCGTGGACCTCACCGACCTCGAAGCCCTCGACCGTGCGGCGACCTCCGTCCGCTCCGCGCTCGGCCCCGTGGACCTCGTCGTGGCCAACGCGGGCACCATGCTCGGCGCCCCCTTCGAGTCCGCGGCCACCAGCGAGTGGGACAGGATGCTCGACGTCAACGTGCGCGGGCTGATCCACACGGGGCGGGCGTTCGTCGGCGATCTCATCACCGCCGCCGAGAACGGCCCCGCCGACCTCGTGCACATCGGCTCCGTCGCCGGCCACACGCTCTACCCCAACTGGTCCGTCTACGGCGCCACCAAAGCGGCCGTCGCCCAGCTCACCCGCAACCTCCGGGCCGAACTCGGCCCCCGCGACGTACGCGTGCACGCCATCGAACCCGCCGTCACCGCCACCGAACTCGGCAACGACATGAGCAACGAAGAGATGCGAGCCGCCCTCACGCGGATGCGCGACAGCCTGCGCCCCCTCGCGGCGGAGGACATCGCCGAAGCAGTGGCCTTCACCGTCGCCGCACCGGCCAATGTGAACATCGCCGACATGGCCGTCGTCTCCGTCCGCTACGGCTGACCTGGCACCATCCGCGGCGGGTGCCCCCGGACCCACAGGGGTGCCCGCCGCGGCATGAGCACATGCCCCGTCCTTCCTCTGGGCAACGCCGACACTCGGTGCTGAGATGCCGGAAACCCCCGTTGCCAACGTTGCAAGAGGGCCGGGCGCGGCCGTCGCGGCGAAGCCGTCCCCGCCTCTCCCCCGTCGCACAGCGCACAGCACGCCACCCACCAGCGAGCACGGACCACAACGGGACGGTAGCCATGACGCAGTTCGGGCGACGGCACTTCCCCCTGCGCTCCGGCGCGATCACCCTCGGCGCGACCGGCGGGGCGGGCGCCATGAACAGCGCCTTCGCACGAGCGGCCGCCCCGCCACGCGCCGGACTGTACGGCCCGAACGTCGCGCCCCTGGCGCCCACGGCCTTCCAGAAGCTTCCGCTGGGCAGCGTCACCGCGCGCGGTTGGCTGCGCGGTCAGCTGGACCTCCTGCTCGGCGGGCTGTTCGGCAGGTACGCGGAGGTCTCGCGCTTCCTCGCCTTCGACGATTCCGGCTGGGCCCACCCGGACAAGGAGGGGTGGGAGGAAGTGCCCTACTGGCTGCGGGGCTACGTCGATCTCGCCGCCCTCACCGGGGACCGCACCGCCCTCGCGGCGAGCCGCAGATGGATCGACGCGATCCTCGCGACGCAGGAGCCCGACGGGTTCTTCGGGCCCAGAAGGCTGCGCACCCAGCACCACGGCGGCCCGGACTTCTGGCCGTACCTGCCGCTTCTCCAAGCGCTGCGCTCACACCAGGAGTTCACCGGGGACGAGCGGATGGTGCCGTTCATGTCGCGCTTCCTGCGCTTCATGCACGCCCAGGGCCCCGCCGCCTACAACTCCGGCTGGGTGTCCAAGCGTTGGGGCGACGGCCTCGACGTCGCCTTCTGGCTCTACCACCGCACGGAGGAGCCCTTCCTCCTTGACCTCGCCGACAAGATGCACACCCACGGCGTCGACTGGTCGTCGGGCATCGCCGACTGGCACAACGTCAATGTGGCCCAGGGCTTCCGCGAGCCCGCCCAGTACGCGCTGCGCTCCGGGAAGGACACGCACACCCGGGCCGCGTACCGGAACTACGCCACCGCGATCGGAACGTACGGCCAGTTCCCCGGGGGCGGCTTCGCGCCTCGCCGTCAACGGCACGCGGCTGCGGGCCCCGGACGGACCGGCCTTCGCCGAGGTCGAGCGGACCTGGCGCAGCAGGGACCGGGTCACGCTGCGACTGCCGCAGCGCACCAGCGTACGCACGTGGAGGAGCGGAGCGGTCAGCGTCGACCACGGGCCCCTGACCTACTCCCTGCGCATCGGCGAAACCTACGAGCGGTACGCGGGGACGGCCGCCTTCCCGCACCTGGCGGTGCACGCCGCCACTCCTTGGAACTACGCGCTCGCACCCGACCCGGAGGAGGACCTCTCCTTCACGGCCGAGGCGGGTCCGCTGGCCGGCGACCCCTTCACGCACGCGGGCACTCCGGTACGGATACGCGGCCGCGCCCGTCGTCTGAAGGAGTGGGTCGCGGACGACGAACACGTGGTGGCCCCGCTCCAGGCCGGAACGGCCCGTGCCGTCACCCCGCGGGAGAACGTGACGCTCATCCCGATGCGCGCGGCCCGACTGCGCGTCACCGCGTTCCCCACCGCGACGCCCGGCGGCCGCCCCTGGACACCCGAGCCCGCCTACCACCGGATCGGGAACCAGCACAGCGGCAAGGCCCTCGGGGTGGACGGCATGTCGACAGCGAACAGCGCGCAGGTCGTGCAGTACGAGGACAACGGCACGGCGGACCATCTGTGGCGGCTGGTCCGCCGCCAGGTCACCCCTCCACGTACTGGCTGACGTACGCACCGCTGGGCGGTATGGGGGTGATGACGTCGACCAGGACCCCCGAGGGGTCGGCCACGATGAAGTGCCGCTGCCCGAAGTCCTCGCTGCGCAACCCGAGGGCGGGGGCGAGTCCTTCGCGTACGACGAGTCGCTCCCACTCCGCGTCGACGTCCTCGACTTCGAGGTTGAGCAGGAGGCCCTGGGCGGGGAGGCGGTAGGCCTCCGGGAGGGTCGGGTGGGTGTGGTCGAGGAGGGCTAGCTCGTACGGCGAGTCGCCCGGGCGGCGCAGGCTCACGTACCAGTCGGCCTCGAAGGTGGTCTCGAAGCCGAGGAGCCGGGTGTAGAAGTCCCGGGACTCCGCGAGGCGGGCGGTGCAGATCACGGGATAGAAGCCGGTCAGTTTCATGGTCGCCCCTCATTCACATACCGATGGTATGCGAATGACGGTAGTCACGTACTATCGGTACGTCAACCGTCAACCGAGTGGAGCGCGATGAGTCGGCAGGGCGTCCGGGCACAGCAACGGGAGCAGACGCGGCGGACGTTGCTGCGGGAGAGCAGGCAGCTGTTCGCCGCTCAGGGCTACGGCGCGGTGGGCCTCGCGCAGATCGTCGAGGCCGCGGGGGTGACCAAGGGCGCGCTGTACCACCACTTCGACAGCAAGGCCGACCTCTTCGGCGCCGTGCTGGAGGAGGTGCAGCGGGAGGTGGGGCGGCGCGTGGCCGCGGCGGCCGAGGCGCACGCCGACCGCTGGGATCAACTGACGGCGGGCTGCCGTGAGTTCCTCACCGTGACCGCCGAACCCGACATTCAGCGGATCATGCTCGTGGACGGGCCCGCCGTCCTGGGCTGGAGCGCCTGGCGCGCCCTGGACGAGGCGTCATCGGCCCAGCACCTCCACGACGCCCTGACCGCCCTCGTCGCCGAGGGAACCCTCCCTCCGCAGCCCGTGGAACCCCTCACCCACCTCCTGTCCGGCGCCATGAACGAGGCCGCCCTGTGGCTGGCCTCCCCCGCCGGCCCGACGGACCCGGCCGAGACCTGGACGGCCCTCGAACGACTGCTCCGGGCCCTGCGCCACACCGCCTGAGGCCGCGGGGCTTTCACACCGCGTCACCCGATTCCGGCCCGGTCGGGCCCTTGTGCCAGACGAAGACCTCCGTGTCCGGCCGGTGCTGCGAGAACCGGCCCGACGGGGAGGCCTCCTGGAGTACGCGGCGCAGGTCGGCCTCGAAGGCGGGGCGGTGCGGGCCGAACAGGTGGGGGGCCGAGAAGGACATCGAGTAGACCTCGGCCACCAGGTCGTCACGGTCGCGGGTCAGGGGTCCGCCGCCGGGGACGACGTGGTGGTCCGGGCCGGTGAATCCGGCGCGGGTGAACACCGTCGCCTCGTCGCCGGGTGTGCCCTGCGGCAGGGTTCCTCGGCCCGCTCGTCTGACCGGGCCGAGGTACTTCCTGACCAGGTCGTCGATCGCGGCGCGGGGTGGGGCCGGGTGGGGCAGGGCCTCGGCGGTGGGGGGCGCCGTCTTCACGTCCGAGATGTGCAGGAGTACGCCGCCGGGGCGGAGCATGTCCCGCACGGTCGCCGCCACCAGGTCGCGGTCCATCCAGTGGAACGACTGGGCGAAGCCGACGGCCGTGAACGTGCCGAGGCCCGCGGGCAGGTCCTCGGCGCGGGCCCGCACCCAACGCGTCTTTCCCGTCAGGCCAGCCCTCGCCGCCTCGCGCCCCGCCTCGGCGATCATTCCGCCGTCCGGGTCCACGCCCACGACCTCGCGGAACAGATCCGCCAAGGTCAGGGCGATCGTGCCCGGGCCGCATCCCACATCGAGGAGGCGCCCCCGCCCGTCGAGCCGCAGGGCATCCGCGAGGGCTTCCGCAAGGCCGGGTGCGTACGGGAGCCGCCCCCGCGCGTAGTGGGCGGCCGCTCCCGAGAACAAGGTCTCGTCCCATTCCCAGCCGTCGATCACACCCGCCCCTCTCCTCTTGCTGGCCCTTGGTGCCGCTTGCTGCCCCTTGCCGGCCCTTGGTTCCTCGCGGACCCTTCTGCCCGTTCAGGCCGGGCCGGGCCGAGCCTGGCCGCCCGATGATTCCATGACTGGGGTGATGTGGCGGGCATTTCCCCCGCGTAAGCAAGCACGCGGGGCCCTGGCACCCTCACTTCGGTGGCGCGAGGAAGCCGTCCACGACACGGCGGACCTTCGCGACGACCTCCGCGTCCCCCAGCCGCAAGGCCGTGTTGGCGGCCACGAGGACCGCGTCGATCTGGAAGGCCGTGAGGTCCGGGTCGAGTTCGGCGATCTCTTCCGCGTCCACGGCGTGGCGCAGTTCGTCGGCGAGGGCGGTGAGCCAGGTGCGGCGGTGGCGCAGCAGGGTGTCGCGGACCGCCCCCGGCCTGCTGTCGAAGTCGGGGACGCTCGCCGCCCAGAAACAGCCACCGGCGAACAGGGGTTCCTCGGCGTAGGCGATCCAGCGTTCCGTCAGCGCGCGCAGCCTGGCGGCGCCCGGCGGCTCGGTCCGCGCGGGGCCGACGACCGCTTCGGCGAAGGCTTCGCGCGCCGACTCCGCGACGGCGAGTTGCAGGTTCTCCTTGGTCCTGAAGAGCGTCTGGATGCCGCTCTTGCTCAGCTCCAGGTCGGCGGCCAGACGGCCGATGCTCAGGCCGCTCAGACCCTCCAGCGAGGCGACGTCGACGCCGTGGCGAGCGATCTTGTGCCGGGCACGGGCTCCCCGGGCGAGGCGTTGATCCCCGCTGCCCTCCCCCGCCACTTCCGGCCCGGCCAGCCCTCCGGGCCCGGACGCATCGGCCTGTGAACTCCGCCGTCCCGCACGCTCGTTCATCGATCCCCTTCCACTCGTCATCCACCCTTGCTCAAAGCATACGACCGATCGTACGTTTAGTTCGAGCCCTTGAGGAGGCACATCCACATGACCGTGAACCCGCACATGGCCCCGCACATCACCCCGCACGTGGACCCTCGCATGAAGGACGTCGGCGACGTCCGCACCGCCCACCTCTTCGACATGGTCGTCGACTTGAACCCCCGACTGTCCATCGGCGGCGGACCCTACGGCCGACGCGTCCTCTTCGGCGCCGCGGGCGGCACGTTCCACGGCCCGAGGCTGCACGGTGACGTCCTGCCCGGCGGCGGGGACTGGGCGCTGTTCGGCCCGGACGGAACGATGAACCTGGACGTGCGCCTCACGCTGCGCACCCACGACGGCGCCCTGCTGTACATGACGTACGGCGGCCGCTGGGTCACCCCGCCCGAGCTGCGCGACAGACTGGCCGACCCCGGCGAACGATCCACGATCGACCCCGACCACTACTACTTCCGCACCACCCCCCTCTTCGAAACCGGCGCCGAGCCCTACGCGTGGCTCAACGGCACGGTCTGCGTCGGATCGGGCTACCTCATCGAAGGGGGCATCGCCTACAAGGTCTCCCAGGTGCTGTGACGACTCGCCGTCATCCCGGCTACGGCTGGCGGGTGGCCGCGATCAGGAGGCGTGCGGCCTGGGCCGCCTGGGTCGCCGGGGCCGGGGTGCCGGTGATCGCTGCTGTCGCCATCGCGCCTTCCGCCAGGAGGAACACCTGGTCCGCCAGGCTGTCGGGGAGGTCCGCCCGGGACACCAGGTCCGCCACGTACTGCTTGAAGGCCTGCTTGTGCAGGCGGACTTGGCGGGCGACCGGCTCCGAGGTGGCGCCCAGCTCTCCGTAGGAGTTGATCCAGGCGCAGCCGTTGAAGTCGGGTTCGGCGAACCACTCCCCCAGCCAGTCGAAGATCGCCAGGATGCGCCGCTCGGGATTCTCGTGCCGCTCGACGTGTTCGGCGAGGTCGCGCCTCCAGCGCTCGTCGCGGCGCTCCAGGTAGGCCTCGACGAGACGTTCCTTGGCGGGGAAGAGCTGGTAGAGGCGCTTGAGGGAGAGGCCGGACTCGGTGCGGATCCGGTCCATGCCGACGGACTGGATGCCCCGCTGGTAGAAGAGCCGCTCGGCCGCGTCCAGCGCCCGCTCGGCAGCGGTGGCTGTGGTGTCCATCGGCCAACGCTACCGCGATGACCTGCCGAAGGACCGGCCGGTTTGCCTCGGAGGCAATGCCGCTACCCAGGAGAACGGGCGTTCTCTAGAGTGGCCGACGAGGCGGAGAACGAGCGTTCTCCAGCTGCGGTCAGTATGAGCGCACGGCACATGAAGGAGCAGACATGACGTCACGCCCTCCGTTCCCCCCGTTCGACGAGGAGACGGCACTGCTGAAGGTCCAGGCCGCCGAGGACGCCTGGAACACCCGCGACCCCGAGCGCGTCGCGCTCGCGTACACCGTGGACTCGGTCTGGCGGAACAGAGACCGCTTCCTCACCGGCCGGGACGAGATCACCGCGTTCCTGCGCGACAAGTGGTCCCGCGAGGGCGAGTACGCGCTGCGCAAGGAGCTGTGGGACTTCCACGGGCCCCGGATCGCGGTGCGCTTCCAGTACGAGTGCCAGGCGCTGGACGGCCAGTGGTGGCGCAGCTACGGCAACGAGCTGTGGGAGTTCACGGCGGAAGGGCTCATGGCCCGCCGCGAGGCCAGCATCAACGACGTGCCGATCAGCGAGGCGGAGCGGCGCATCTTCGGCCCGCGGCCGGAGAGCGAGCGGCGCACGCCGCTCCCCGTCCAGTAGCGAGTCGCAGGGCACGCGGGCGAGGCGGGACCGGTGCGGCACCGGTCCCGCCTCGCTCCGTCGTGCGCCGGACCCGTCCCGTCAGTCGGTGCGAAGCAGCAGCTTCGTGGCGCCGATCGCCTGCTCCACCGGCAGGAACTCCGGCGGGTTGGCGGGGTCCGTGCGCAGCACGGGGTAGCGCTCCAGGAGCGCGTTGATGGCGATGCGCGCCTCCAGGCGGGCCAGCGGCGCGCCGATGCAGAACTTCATGCCGCGGCCGAAGTCCAGGTGCGGGTTGGGGTCACGGTAGGGGTCGAACTCGTGGGGGCGCTCGAAGCGCCGCTCGTCGCGGTTGGCCGCGCCGAGCCACAGCGAGACGAGCGAGCCCTTGGGCACCTTGACCCCGGCGGCCTCCGTGTCGGCGGCGGCGATGCGGTACGAGCCCGCGATCGGGCTGAGGAACCGCAGGGTCTCCTCGGCCACGCCCGAGACCATCTCGGGGTTCTCGCGCAGCCGCGCGAAGTGCTCGGGGTGGGCGTCCAGGCACAGCAGCATGTTGCCGAGCAGCGCGCTGGTGGTGGTGTGCCCGATGATCAGCAGCTCGTTGGCGAAGTTCACGACGGCCGCGTCGCTCAGGCCCTCGCCGTCGACCTCCGCCTGGACGAGTTTGGTGAGCAGGTCCTCCCGCGGCTTCGAGCGGCGCTCGTCCACGTGCTGCTGGAGGTAGGCGAGGAACTCCGGTACGTGCCGCAGCGCGGCCGCCACGTCGGCGTCCTCCGCCGTCTCCTCGCCGCCCACCGAGATGTCACCGGCGGCGGCGATCATCTGGTCGACCCACTGCTTGAACAGGCCGCGGTCGCTCTGCGGCACGCCCAGCATCTCGGCGATGACCATGACGGGCATCGGGTAGGTGAGGGCGTCGACCAGCTCCAGCTGGTTGCCGGTGGCGCGCTCCTCCGCCTCGTCGAGGAGGCCCTTGGTGATCTCGACGATGCGCGGCTCCAGCTCGGCCACCATGCGCGGGGTGAACACGCCGCTGATGAGCCTGCGCAGCTTGGTGTGGCCCGGCGGGTCCGCCTGCAGGAGCGTGCCCTGGTTGAAGGCGTCGGCGGCCGCGGTGTCGCCCATCAGGGCGGCGCTCACGTTGGCCGAGTACTCCTTGGGGCTGCTGTAGACGCCGACGATCTCGTCGTAGCCGTAGATGTGGACCACGCCGTTTTCATCGATCTTGACGGGGTGCTCCGGGTTGCGTCCCCACATCCAGAAGTGCAGCGGGTTGAGTCCCCAGCGGTCGGCGAGTTCGGTCATGTTCGTTCGTTCCCTCTCTTCGGGCACTGCTCGGCTCTCGGGGGTTGTGCGCGGTGGGTGGTGTGCGGGGTGCGCTGCTGTACGCGACCGGCGGGGGCCGTCGTCACGCGCCCGCGGCCATGGCCTCGCGCAGGCTCTTGGGCCGCAGGTCCGTCCAGTTCTCCTCGATGTAGGCGAGGCAGGCGGCGCGGTCCGCCGTGCCGAAGACGACGCGCCAGCCCAGCGGGACCTCGGCGAACTGCGGCCACAGGGAGTGCTGTTCGTCGTCGTTGGCGAGGACGTAGAACGTGCCGTTCTCGTCGTCGAAGGGGTTGGTGCTCATGCTGGCTCCCTGTCCTTAGTCCGTGAGGTGGCGGGTGATGATGGAGCACATCTCGGCCGCGGGCCCGGGCTCGTTCAGGCCCAGGTGCGTGGCGTCGATGTCGTAGGTGTGCAGGTCGCCCTCGATGTGGGGCTCCCAGAAGGCGGCCTGGGCCTCGGGGCTCCGCGTGGCCTTGAAGAACAGCGCGGTGCCCCGGTACGTCGGCTGGCTGAACTCCCGGACCATCCGGCCGTGCTGGACCATCAGGGCGGCGCCGTTGTCGATGAGCGCCCGGCGCTCCTCGCCGTCCTCCTCGCCCGGCAGGTAGTTCTCCAGGAAGTCCCTGGCCTCGTACAGGTCCAGGCGCGCGTCCTCCTGTGCGGCGAACCAGTCGCCCGGTACGGCGTCGAGGAGGACGACGAGGGGAACCTCGTGGCCACGGCGCTGCAGTTCCACGGCGACGGCCTGGCCGATCGGGCCGCCGATGGAGTGGCCGACGAGGTGGAAGGGGCCTTCCGGCTGGACGGAGAGGATCTGGTCGGCGTAGTCGGAGACCATGGCCTCGAAGGTCTCCGGCAGCGGCGCCCCGTCGAAGCCGCGGGCCTGGATGCCGTACGCCGGGCGGTCGCCGAGCTGCGTGGCCATGCCGAGGTAGGACCAGCACAGTCCGAAGCCGGGGTGGATGAACCACACGGGCGCCTTGCTGCCGCCGGTCTTCAGGGGCAGCACCACGCCGAACGGGTCGCTGTGCCCGGTGGCTTCGGAGCCCCCGGTCAGATGCGCGGCCACGTCGGCGACGGTCGGCGACTGGAACACCAGGCGGATCGGCACCTCGACCATCAGGACCGTGCGGATGCGGCTGATGAGCTTGGTGGCGAGCAGCGAGTGGCCGCCGAGGTCGAAGAAGTTGTCGTCGATGCCCACCTTCTCCACGCCGAGTACCTGGGCGAACAGGCCCGCGAGCACCTCTTCCTGCGGGGTGCGCGGGGCACGGTAGGCGGCCCCGCTGACGAGTTCGGGGGCGGGCAGCGCCTTGCGGTCGACCTTTCCGGCGCCGGCCAGCGGGATGGACTCCAGGGTGACGAACGCGGCCGGCACCATGTGCTCCGGCAGCCGCTCGGCGGCGAAGGCCCGCAGCTCGTCGGTGTCCGGTCCCTCCCCCTCGGCCGGGGTGACGTAGGCGACGAGGCGTTTGCCGGTGCCCCGGTCGTCGCGGGCGATCACCACGGCCTGGGTGATGCCGGGGTGTCCCGCGAGGACGGACTCGACCTCGCCGGGTTCGATGCGGAAGCCGCGGATCTTGACCTGGGTGTCGGCGCGGCCCTGGAAGACCAGGCCGCCGTCCTCGGTCCAGGCCACCACGTCACCGGTGCGGTACATGCGCTCCCCCGGCCCGCCGAAGGGGCAGGCCACGAAGCGCTCCGCGGTCAGGGCGTGCCGCCCCAGATAGCCGCGGGCCAGGCGCTGCCCGGCGACGTACAGCTCTCCGGGGACGCCGGGCGGCACCGGCCGCAGGGCCGTGTCGAGGACGTACAGACGGGTGTTCTCCATGGGCCCGCCGATCGGCACGGTGGCGGGGATGTTCTCGGGGTCGGTCACGAAGTGGTGGGAGGTGGCCGCGGTGGTCTCGGTCGGGCCGTAGCCGTTGACGACCTGGAGTCCGGGGCAGGTGCGCAGCGCCCGCTCCAGGGAGGCCGGGGCCACCACGTCGCCGACGGTCCACACCTCGCGGGCCCCGCTGAACGCCTCGGGGCTCTCGTCGGCGATGGTCATGAACAGTCCCGCCGCGAGGGCGAGTCCGGTCACGCCGTGCGCGGCGATCAGCTTCGCGAGGGCCGCCGCGTCCAGGCGTCCGGGCGGGGCGACGACGACGGTGCCGCCGCCGAGCAGCGGGATCCACAGCTCGTACGTCGAGGCGTCGAAGGCCTGCGGGTTGTGCATCAGCACCCGCTCGTGGCGGCCGCCGGCGAAGCAGCTGTCGGCGGCGAGGAGCACCACGTCGCGATGGGTGGTGCCGACGCCCTTGGGCAGCCCCGTCGAGCCGGAGGTGTACATCACGTAGGCGAGCTGGTCCGGGTGTCCGGCGGTGGCCGCGGCG
This sequence comes from Streptomyces sp. NPDC040610, assembly GCF_055594065.1. Lineage (NCBI taxonomy): Bacteria > Bacillati > Actinomycetota > Actinomycetes > Kitasatosporales > Streptomycetaceae > Streptomyces > Streptomyces sp. NPDC040610. The sequence continues at coordinate 292,047 of NZ_JBVIXA010000002.1, forward strand.
AGCGGTCCCGCCTCGGCCCGGGCGATCTCGGCCGCGGTGCCGGGCTCGTCGACGACCAGGTGCGGGCAGGGGCTGTCGAAGAGCCGCTCCGAGATCTCCGCGTCGGTCACCAGGAGCACCGGTGCGGCGTCGCCGAGGAGGAACGCGAGGCGCTCGGCCGGGTAGTCCGGGTCGACGGGCAGATAGGTGCCGCCCGCCTTCAACACGGCCAGGACGGCGACGACTTGCTCCACCGAGCGCGGCAGCGCGAGTCCGACCACCGACTCCTGTCCGACGCCGCGCGCGGCCAGCACCCGGGCGAGCCGGTCGGCCCGCTCGTCCAGCTCCCGGTAGGTCACCTGCTCCTCGCCGAGGACCACCGCGATCCGGTCCGGCCCCTGCGCGGCCTGCTCGGCGAACGCCTCCTGGATGGTGCGCGCGGCCGCCGGGGCGACCGTGTCGTTCCATGCGGCGACGACCCGTTCGAGCTCGGCCTTCGGCATCAGGTCGAGGTGGCCGAGGGGGGTGTCGGGGTCGGCGGCCAGCTGCTCGAGGAGGCGCCCGAGGCCGGCGGCTATGCGTGCGGCCGTGGCGGGGTCGAACAGGCTCTCCTGGTAGTGCAGGCCCGTGCGCAGGTGCGGGGAGGCCTCGGCGGCCACGCCCATCGGGTAGTGGGCGCCGGTGACGGGCCGGGCACCGGTGATGGCGATGCCCGCCTCGTCGTGCGCCTCGACCAGGCCCGCCCGGTCGATCGGGTAGGACTCGAAGACGACCATCGTGTCGAAGAGGGTGCCGAGACCCGCGGCGTCCTGGATGTCGCTCAGACCGTGGTTCTGGTGGTCCATCAGGACGGCCTGGCTCTGCTGGAGCCGGGTCAGGACCTGCGCGAGGGTGTCCTGCGGGGTGTAGCGCACGCGCACAGGCAGGGCGTTGATGAACAGGCCCACCATGTCGTCGACGCCGGGCACCTGCGGCGGTCGGCCGGAGACGGTGGTGCCGAACACCACGTCCTGCCGCCCGGTCAGGGCGCCGAGCAGGACGCCCCAGGTGCCCTGCACCAGGACGTTGAGGGTGACGCCCAGTTCGGCGGCCCGCTGCGAGAGCATCCGGGACGTCTCCGTGGACAGCGGCACCTCGGCCGACCCGAACCCGCCCTCGTCGTCACCGGCGGCATCCGTTCCCGCCCCGGCGAGCATGGTCGGCGTGTCCACACCGTCCAGCTCGGTGGCCCAGGCGCGGGCCGAGGTGGCGCGGTCCTGCCCGGCGAGCCAGGTCAGGAAGTCCCGGTAGGGGCGCACGCGCGGCAGCTCGGAGGTGTCGCCGTCGGTGCCGTAGGCGCGGATCAGGTCCTGCAGGAGGTGCGGGATCGACCAGCCGTCGTACAGGGCGTGGCTGGCGGTGAAGACCAGCTCCGAGCGGCCCGGCTCCATCAGGACCAGGGTGAGCCGCATCAGGGGCGGCTTCGCCGGGTCGAAGTGGTCCGCGTGGTCGGCGGCGAGCAGCCGCTCCAGCTCGGCGTCGCGCGCCGTGTCGGAGAGATCCCTCAAGTCCACGACCTTGTACGGCAGTTCGACGCGGTCGCGGATGAGCTGTACGGGCTCGCCCGCCGCGCTGGTCACGAACGCGGCGCCGAGGTTCGGGTACCGGTCGAGGAGCACCTGACCGGCCCGGCGCATGCGCTCGGGGTCGACGTCGCCGGACAGGTGGAACGTCAGCTGCACGTGGTAGGCGTCGAACGAGGAGTCGGCCATCATGCTGTGGAACAGCAGGCCCGACTGCATCGGCGTCACCGGCCACACGTCCACCAGGCCCGGGTGGCTCTCCGTCCACACTTCGAGGTCGCGCTGGCTGACCTTGACGAGCGGCACGTCCGACGGTGTGAGGCCGCCCGCGTCGGGCCGCTCGGCGTGCCGGGCGAGGCCTTCGAGGGCCGTGCGCCACAGGTCCGCGAGCTGCTGCGCCTCGTCCCGGGTGAGCAGCCCGCCGGGGAAGCCGATGCCCGCGCTGAGCCTCGGTCCGGCCTCGGTGTCGGTGACGTACGCAGTGACTTCGAGGGTGGCCATGGCGGGCATGTCCGCGTCGGGCTGGGCGAACAGGTCGTCCACGTCGGCGGCGGCGGTCCAGCCGAGGCCCCGCAGGCTCTCCGGCATGTCGGCGGAGGCGAACCGGCCGAGGTAGTTGAAGGAGATCTGCCCGGTTCCGTGGTCCTGGAGGGCGGCCGCGGTCTCGGGGTTGAGGTAGCGCAGCAGGCCGAATCCGATGCCGTGGTCCGGTACGGCGTTCAGCTGCTCCTTGACGGCCTTGATGGCGCCGCCCGCGGCCCGGCCGCCGGTGGCGGCGTCGTCGAGGTCGAAGCCGCCGACGTCCAGGCGTACCGGGAACATGCTGGTGAACCAGCCCATCGTGCGGGACAGGTCCGCGCCCGGCGCCGCGCTCTCCTCACGGCCGTGGCCCTCCAGGCGGATCAGCGCCGAGGAGGCGTCGCGCTCGTCGACGCCCCGGGCGCGCCGCCACTGGGCGAGGGCCACCGTCAGCGCGGTGAGCAGGCCGTCGTTGACGCCGCCGTGGAAGGCTGCGGGCAGCGTGGTGAGGAGCGTGTCGGTCGCGGCCACCGGCAGTTCGAGGTGGACGGTCTCCACGGTGGCGCGCACGTCGAGCGCCGGGTCGAACGGACGGGACCCGATGGCCGGGTCGGGTCCGTCCAGGATGCCCTGCCACAGCGGGAGTTCGGCGACGCGGTCGGCGTCAGTGGCGTGCTCCTGGAGGGCGTGCGACCAGCGGCGTACGGAGGTCGTGACCGGGGCGAGTTCGGGGGTGCGGCCCTGGCCGAGCTGCTGCCAGGCCTCGGCGAGGTCGGGCAGGAGGATGCGCCAGGAGACGCCGTCGACGGCGAAGTGGTGCAGGACGATGATCAGGCGCCCGGGTGTGACGGCGCCCTCGGAGTCGCCCTGGCCCGGCGCGGCAGAGGTGTCGAACCAGACGAACTGGGCCATCAACCCGGCCTCCGGGTCCAACCGCCCCGCCGCCGCGTCCAGTTCCGCCGCGGCCCGCTCGTGCCAGTCCGGCCGGTCCCAGCCGCCCCGCCACTCCACGCGGTGGACCAGCTCGGCGGCGTCCACCGTGCCCGGCTCGGCCACCTCCAGGCCCTTGGTCCCGGTGAGCACCAGGCGGGAGCGGAGGATGTCGTGGCGGTCGACGACCGCGCCGAGCGTGGCGGCGAGGCCGTCGTGGTCGATGCCCGCGGGCAGGTCGACGACGGTCGACATGGTGAACCGGTCGCTGCCGCCGCCCAGTTCGAGAAGGTAGTGGCCGATCGGCAGCAGCGGCATGAAGCCGACGCCGCCGCCCTCCAGCTCCTCCAGGACGGTGCCGGTGCGGCCCGCGGCCGCGGCCTCGGCCAGCTCGGCGACCGTACGCAGCTCGAAGATCTGCCGGGGTGTGACCTCGAGGCCCTGGGCACGGGCCCGGGAGACCACCTGGATGGAGCGGATGCTGTCGCCGCCGACGGCGAAGAAGTCGTCGTCGACGCCGACGCTCTCCAGGCCGAGGACCTCGGCGTACACGGCGGCGAGCGTGTGCTCGTCGGCGGTGCGCGGCGCCCGGTAGGCGCCGCCGGTGAACTCGGGCTCCGGCAGGGCCTTGTGGTCCAGCTTGCCGTTCAGGGCCAGCGGGAGGCGGTCCAGCATCACGAAGGCGGCGGGCACCATGAACTCCGGCAGCCGCGCGGACACGAACTTGCGCAGGTCCCTGGCCTCGACACCGGCGGTGATGTCGTAGTTGTCGCCGGTCTCGTCGACCTCCACCGGGACGACGTAGCCGACGAGCTGGGTGCTGCCGCGCACCTCCCGGGCGACCACGGCGGCCTGGGCCACCGCGCGGTGGGCGGTGAGGGCCGCCTCGATCTCACCGGGCTCGATGCGGAAGCCGCGCACCTTGACCTGCGCGTCCCCGCGGCCGACGTAGTCGAGCTGGCCGTCGGCCCGCCAGCGGGCGAGGTCGCCGGTACGGTACATCCGCGCGCCGGGCCCGCCGAACGGGTCGGGCACGAACCGCTCGGCGGTGAGCGCGGCCCGGCCGTGGTAGCCGCGGGCCACGTTGCCCGCGACGTACAGCTCGCCCACCACACCGACGGGTACGGGCGCGAGGCCCGGGCCGAGGACGTAGGCGCGCATGTTGCCGAGCGGGGCGCCGATGGGGGCGCCCGCGGCGCCGGTGCCGTCCTCGGCGATGGTGCTGGTGGTGGCGTAGAAAGACTCGGTCTGGCCGTAGGCGTTGACGACGCGCACGCCGGGGATGGCCTCGCGCACCCGCTCCACGAGCGAGGCGGGCAGGGCCTCGCCCGCGAACACCACCGCGTCCGCCGTGATGTCCACGTCGGCCTGGTCGAGCAGCCCGGCGAGGACGGACGGGACGGTGCTGATCACGCCGCCGGACCACCCGCCGCGCTCGCCGACGACCAGTACGTCGCGGACGACCTCGACGGTGCCGCCCCGGGCGAGCGTGGTGACGGTCTCGAAGACGGACACGTCGAAGTTGACCGAGGTGCCCGCAAGCGTGCGGGTGCCCGCGTCGATGCCGACGGACTCCGCAAGGCGCAGCACGCCGTTGACGACGTCGCGGTGGGTGATGGTCACGCCCTTGGGCACACCGGTGGAGCCGGAGGTGTACATCACGTACGCGGCGTTCGCGGGCCGCGCCGCCGTCACCGGGGCGTCCGCGCCGTCGTCCGTCAGGTCCCCGAGGTCGTCGAGGCTCTTCAGGATGAGCGCGGGGCGGGCGTCGTCGAGGATGTGGTCCAGGCGGGTGCTCGGGTACTTGGGGTCGATCGGCAGGTAGGCGCCGCCCGCCTTGAGGATGCCGAGCATGGCGACCACGAGGTCGGCCGAGCGCGGCAGGTTCAGGCCGACGATCGTCTCCGGGCCGACGCCGCGCGCGGCGAGCGCGTGGGCCACCCGGTCGGTGCGGGCCTCCAGTTCGGCGTAGGTGAGCTGCTCCTCGCCGAAGACGACGGCGGTCGCCCGCGGAGTCCGGGCGGCCTGCTCGGCGATGAGCTGCGGCACGGTCAGGTCGGGTGTCTCGGCGGCGGTGTCGTTGAAGCCGCGCAGGACCAGTTCGCGCTCGTCCGGCTCGACCAGGTCGACGGTGGCGACGGGCCGCGCGGGTTCGGCGGCGAGCCGGTCGAGCAGGCGCACGAAGCGGTCGGCGATCGTGCGGGCGGTGCCCTCGTCGAACAGGTCGGTGGCGTACTCCAGGACGCCGAGGACGCCACGCCCGGGCAGGTCGGCCATGTTGAAGAACAGGTCGAACTTGACGGTGTCGTTGGGCACGCGCTCGAACTCGACCTGCAGGCCGGAGAGTTCGAAGTCCTGCCGGTTGAAGTTCTGCCAGGCGAACATCACCTGGAACAGTGGCGAGTACGCCGTGGAGCGCTCCGGGTTCAGGACCTCCACCAGGCGCTCGAAGGGCACGTCCTGGTGGTCGTAGGCGGCAAGGGACTTGGTGCGGACCTGGTCCAGGACGTCGTTGAAGGTGGGGTTGCCGTCGAGGCGGGCGCGCAGCACCCAGGTGTTGACGAAGAAGCCGACCATGTCGGTCAGGTTCTCGTCGGTGCGGTTGGCGATCGGCGAGCCGATGGTGACGTCGTCGCCACCGCCGAGGCGGTTCAGGAGCACCGCGAGGGCGGCCTCCAGGACGATCGCCACGGTCGCGCCGCGCTCCCGGGCCAGTTCGCCGATGCCCGCGACGGTATCCGGGTCGAGGGCGAAGTCGACGTGGGCGCCGCGGTGGCTGGCCTTGGGCGGCCGGGTGCGGTCGGTGGGCAGTTGCAGGGGCTGCGGTACGCCGGTCAGCTCGCCGCGCCAGTAGTCGAACTGGGCCGTGAGCAGGCTGTCGGGGTCGTTCTCGTCGCCGAGCAGGTCGCGCTGCCACAGGGTGTAGTCGACGTACTGGGCGGGCAGTTCGGGCCAGCGCGGGGCCTGACCCGCGAGCCGGGCCGCATAGGCGTCCGCGAGGTCACGGAACATGGGCGCCATCGAGGAGCCGTCACTGGCGATGTGATGGACCATCAGGACCAGGACGTGGTCGTGCTCGGCGAGCCGCAGCAGCACCGTGCGCACGGGGATCTCCGTGGCCAGGTCGAAGCGGTAGGAAGCGAAGTCCATGATCGAGGCGGTCAGGTCCGCCGCCGCCACGTCCACCACGGGCACGTCGAGGCGCACCTCGGCGGCCGGCAGGACCCGCTGGTAGGGGGTGCCGTCGGGGTCCTCGGCGAAGAGGGTGCGCAGACTCTCGTGCCGGGTCACCACGTCGCGTACCGCCGCCGCGAGCGCGTCGGGGTCAAGATCGCCCGTCAGGCGCAGCGGGAAGGGCGCGTTGTACGTGGCCGAGGGGCCCTCGAACTTGTCGAGGAACCACAGGCGGCGCTGGGCGAAGGACAGCGGCACCCGCTCCGGGCGCGGCTCGACGCGGACCATCGGCGGGCGGGCCCGGTCGCCCTCGGAGAGGTGACCGGACAGGCCCACCACCGTCGGCGCGGCGAACACCGCGCGGATGGGCAGCTCCACACCGAGGACGGCGCGGATGCGGCTCACCAGGCGGGTGGCGAGCAGCGAGTGGCCGCCCAGGGCGAAGAAGTCGTCGTCGATGCCGACCCGGTCCAGGCCGAGGACCTCGGCGAACAGGCCGCACAGCAGCTCTTCCTGCGGGGTGCGCGGGTCCCGTCCTGTGGCCTGGGCGACGAAGTCGGCGACGGGCAGCGCCTTGCGGTCCAGCTTGCCGCTGGCCATCAGGGGCACCTCGGCGATGGCCACCACCGATGCGGGCACCTGGTGCGCGGGCAGCCGCTCGGTGAGGTAGTCGCGCAGCGAGCCCACGAGGGTGCCGATGCGTCCGGCCGCGGCGGGCTCGCTGGCCAGCTCGCGGTCGGCGCGTCCGGCGGGCACGAAGAGGCCCGTCAACTGGTCGGGCAGTTCGGGGCCCTGCGGGAAGACCAGGACGTCGAAGCTCTCGGCCACCGCTCCCGACCAGGTCAGGAGCACCGTCCAGCCCTGCTCGGCGGCCTGGTCCCAGACGTCCTGCGGGTCCACGGCGGGGCCCGTCACGGCGGGGGCGGTCATGAGCCCCGCGGCGACCGCGAGGTCCACCTCCTCCGTGAGGCGGGCGTTGGGGATGCCCACGACCCGCAGCACCTCGGTGTCCTCGCGGGCGGCGCACAGCTGCGCCAGCTCGCGCAGGTCGCCGACCTGGCGGCCCCAGTACAGCGGGGGCGCCTCGGTCAGCTCCACCGGCGCCGCGGGCTGCTTGTGCAGCACGGCCTCGTAGCGGTGGCGGGTGAGTTCGTTGTGGGCGCGGCCGGGCTTGAGGCGGATGTCCACGCCGGCGGCGCCGTGCCGCGCGGCCCACTGGGTGAACCACTCCGGGTCCAGGACCAGTTCCTGCTCCATGAGCATGGCGCGGGTGATCGCGGCCCGGGCCTGGGAGGTGGCTGCCTCCGGCTGGTGGGCGTGCTGGACGCCCGCGCGGAACAGCCGCAGGGTGGCGGCGTTGCGGACGTCGCCGACGATGATCCGGCCGCCGGGCGCGAGGAGTTCGAAGGCCTGCGCCAGGACGCGGTCGAGGTAGTCGGCGTCCGGGAAGTACTGCACCACCGAGTTGAGCACGACGGTGTCGAAGTGGCCCTGGGGCAGCCCGGTCACGTCGTCGGCGGCGCGGTGGCGCAGGGTCGCCTTGTCGGCGTACCCGGCCTGCTCGGCCTCGTGGGCGAGGCGCTCGATGACGGCGGACGACAGGTCGGTGGCCCAGTACTGCTCCACGTGCGGCAGGACGTGCGCCATCAGCAGGCCGGAGCCGACGCCGATCTCCAGGACGCGGCGCGGGCCGCGGCTGAGGATCTGCCGGACCGCCGCGTCCCGCCACTCGCGCATCTCGTGCAGGGCGAGCGGCCGGTCGGTGTAGGTGGAGTCCCAGCCGGTGAAGTCCTCGCCCCAGACGGTGTTCGCCGCGGAGTAGACCTGGTCGTAGATGGTCTCCCACTCCTCGACCTGGCGCTCGGCGGCGGCGCTCTGGCCGGTGCCGTCCAGGTGCGGGACGACGTAGCCCATGAGGCGCCGCTCCCCGGCCTCGTCCTCCTGGACCGTCACCACGGCCTGCGCGACACCGGGGTGGGTGGAGAGGGCCGCCTCGACCTCGGCGGGTTCGATGCGGAAGCCGCGGATCTTGACCTGGGTGTCGACGCGGCCGTGGAAGACCAACAGGCCCTCGTCGGTCCAGGCCACGACGTCGCCGGTGCGGTACATCCGCTCCCCCGGCGCGCCGAAGGGGCAGGCCACGAAGCGCTCGGCGGTCAGGCCCGGGCGGTTGCGGTAGCCGCGGGCCAGGCGCTCCCCGCCGATGTACAGCTCGCCGGGCACGCCGGGAAGGACGGGCCGCAGCGCGGCGTCCAGGACGTAGACCTGGGTGCTGTCGAGGGGGCGGCCGATCGGGACGACCTCGCCGATGTCCTCGTGGCGCTCCATGTTGTGGATGGAGGTGGCCATGGTGGCCTCGGTGGGCCCGTAGCCGTTGACGACCCGCAGGCCGGGGCAGGTGTCGAGGACGCGCCGCACCAGGGCGGGCGCCACCGCGTCACCGGCCGACCAGACCTCGCGCACGCCGGTGAAGGCCTCGGGCATCTCGTCGGCGATGACCATGAACAGGCCCGCCGTCATGACGACGCCGGTCACGTCGTGCTCGCGCACGGCCGCCGCAAGGGTGGCCGCGTCCAGGCGGCCGGGCGGGGTGATGACGATGGTGCCGCCGCCGAGCAGGGGGATCCACTGGTCGTAGGTGGAGGCGTCGAAGGCCTGCGCGTTGTGCATGAGGGCGCGCTCGTGGTTGCCGCCCGCGTAGCAGCTGTCGGCCGCGAGGCTCACGACGCCCCGGTGGGTCACGCCCACGCCCTTGGGGCGGCCCGTGGAGCCGGAGGTATACATCAGGTAGGCGAGCTGGTCCAGCTGCCCGGCCTGCGCGGAGGCCAGCGGCTCCGCCGAGGCGGCGGTGATCTCGGCGGCGGTGTCGGGCTCGTCGACGACCAGGAACGGGCAGGGGCTCTCGGGCAGGTCGGCGGCGATCCGCGCGTCGGTCACCACCAGGGTGGGGTCGGCGTCGCTGAGCATGAACGCGAGGCGGTCGGCCGGGTATTCGGGGTCGACGGGCAGATAGGCGCCGCCCGCCTTCTCGATGGCCAGGAGCGACACGATCTGCTCCACGGAGCGCGGCAGGGCGAGCCCGACCACGGACTCCTGCCCGACGCCCCGCGCGGCCAGGACCCGGGCGAGGCGGTTGGCCCGCTCGTCGAGGTCCCGGTACGTCAGGGTCCGGGCGCCGTCCACCACGGCGGGGGCGTCCGGGGTCCGTGCCACGTGCGCCTCGAAGACCTGGGGGACGGTCTGCCGGGCGATCGCGGCGGGGGTGTCGTTCCAGTCGGTGAGGATCCGCTTGCGCTCGTCGTCCTCCAGGATGCCGAGGGCGGCCACCGGGGTGTCCGCGTCGCGCGCCAGGAGTTCCAGGATCCGCGCGAGGCGGCCCGCGATGGCGCCGACCTGGGCGGCGTCGAACACGTGCGGCCGGTACTCGATGCCGACCTTCAGGTGCGGCTCGGCGAGCGCCATGACGACCAGCGGGTAGTGCGCGCCGCTGAGCGGGCTGATGCCGGTCAGCTCGATCCCGGCGGCGGCTCCGGCCTCGCTGAGGGCGACGGCGTCGATCGGGAAGGACTCGTAGCCGACCATGGTGTCGAACAGCGTCGGCAGGCCCACCGCCTGGTGGATGTCGAGCAGCCCGTGATGGTGGTGGTCGAGCAGCGCGCTCTGGCGCTCCTGCAGGTCGGTGAGGAGCTCGCGCAGGGTGGTGCCGGGGGCGCAGTTCACCCGCACGGGCAGCGAGTTGATGAACAGGCCGACCATCTCGTCGGCCCCCGTGACCTGGGGCGGGCGGCCGGAGACCGTGGTGCCGAACACCACGTCCTGGCGCCCGGTCAGGCCCGCGAGGAGGACCGCCCAGGAGCCCTGGATCAGGGTGTTCAGGGTGATGCCGAGGTCGGCGGCCCGGCGCGCCAGGTCGCGGCCCGTCTCCGGGGACAGCGGTACGTCCGCCATGGCGATGCCCGCCGGTTCCGCGTCGCTGTCGGCCGCGCCCGGCGCGAGGAGCGTCGGTGACTCGACGCCGGACAGCTCCGTGGCCCAGGCGCGGGCCGCCGCGCCCTCGTCCCGCTCGGCGAGCCAGGACAGGAAGTCGCGGTAGTCGCGGATCCTGCCGAGGCCGCTCGCGTCGCCCGCCGAGCCGTACAGGCGCAGCAGGTCCTCCATGACGAGGGGCAGCGACCAGCCGTCGAACAGGACGTGGTGGGCGGTGAAGACCAGCTCCCACCGGTCGGCGGCCAGCTTGACCAGCGACATGCGCACCAGGGGCGCGGTGGCCGGGTCGAAGTGGCGGGCGTGCTCCTCGGCGAGGTGGCGCTTGAGCCGCTGCTCGCGCTCGCCGTCGGCGAGGCCGCTGAGGTCGTACTCGGCCCAGGGCAGCTCGACGTGCTCGTGCACGAGCTGGACGCGGCGGCCGTTGTCGGCCATGACGAACGCGGCCCGCAGGGTCGGGTAGCGCTCCAGGAGTGCCTGTCCGGCGGCGCGCATCCGGGCGCCGTCGACCTCGCCGTTGAGGTGGAAGACGAGCTGCATCTGGTAGGCGTCGAAGGAGGCGCCTGCCAGTTCCGCGTGGAAGAGCAGGCCGTCCTGCATGGCGGTGAGCGGCCAGACGTCGGCGAGGTGCGGGTAGCGCTCCTCCCACGCTTCGAGCTGGGCCTGGTCGGCGGTGACCAGCGGAACGTCGGAGGGCGTCAGGCCGCCCGCGTCCGGCTGGTCGGCGTGGCGGGCGACGCCTTCGAGGGCCGTGCGCCACAGGGCGGCGAGCTCCTCGGCCTCGCCCTGGGACAGCAGGCCGGAGGGGAAGTCGAGGCGGGCGTCCAGGCGCGGGCCCTGCGGTGTGTCGGTGACGTAGGCGCTCACCGCGAGGGTCGCGAGGGCGGGCATGTCCGCGTCGAGGTCGGCGATCAGCTCGGTGGTGCCGTCGGCCTGGGTGAAGCCGAGGCCGCGCAGGTGCTCGGGCATGTTGCCGGAGCCCGTGTAGTGGCCCAGGTAGTTGAAGGAGATCTGCCCGGTGGGGTAGCGCTCCAGGATCTCGGCGGTCTCGGCGTTGAGGTGGCGCAGCATGCCGTAGCCGACGCCCTTGTCGGGCACGGCGAGGAGCTGTTCCTTGACGGCCTTGACGGCGGCACCGGCGGCGCGGCCGCCCGCGAGGGCGTCGTCGACGTCCACGCCCGCCACGTCGAGGCGCACCGGGTAGACGCTGGTGAACCAGCCGACCGTGCGGGACAGGTCCGCGCCCGGCGCCGCCGCTTCCTCGCGGCCGTGGCCCTCCAGGCGGATCAGCGTCGAGGCGGAGGCGTCGTCGGCCACACCCCGGCCGCGCCGCCACTTGGCGACGGCGAGGGCGAGGGCGGCGAGGAGGCCGTCGTTCACTCCGCCGCGGAACGCGCCGGGCAGGGTGGTGAGGAGCGTTTCGGTGGCCGCCGTCGGCAGGTCCATGTGCACCGTCCGCACGGTGGCGCACACGTCCACCGCCGGGTCGAACGGCCGCCCGCCGAGGTCCGGGTCGGGGCCGGTGACGATCGCGCGCCACAGCGCCAGCTCGCTCGTGCGCCGCTCGCCGGCCGCCTCGTCGGCCAGGGCGTGCGCCCAGCGCCGTACGGAGGTGGTGACCTCGGCGAGTTCGGGGGTGCGGCCGTCGCGGACCTGGCGCCAGGCCTCGGCGAGGTCGGGCAGCAGGATGCGCCAGGACACGCCGTCGACGACGAAGTGGTGCAGCAGGATCAGGAGGCGTCCCGCGGTGTCGGCGCCCGCGTCGAACCACACGAACTGCGCCATCACTCCGCGCCGCGCGTCGAGGCGGTCCGCGGCGGCGTCGAGTTCGGCGGCGGCCTGGTCGCGCCACGCGCCGTCCCAGGCGCCGCTCCAGGTGACGCGGTGCAGCAGCGCGCCCGCGTCGACCGTGCCGGGGCCGGTCACGTCGAGTCCGGGGGCGGGGTCGGTGACGAGCCGGGAGCGGAGGATGTCGTGCCGGTCGAGGACCGCGCCGAGGGTGGCGAGCAGGCCGCGCTCGTCGATCCCGGCGGGCAGGTCCACGGTCATCGACATGGTGAACCGGTCGGTGCCGCCGCCCAGTTGGGTCAGGTAGTGACCGATGGGAAGGAGCGGCACGAAGCCGACACCGCCGCCGTCCAGTTCGTCGAGGACGGGACGGCCCGGGCCCTCGCCCGCCGCCTGCGCCAGCTCGGCCACGGTGCGGCACTCGAAGATCTGCCGCGGTGTGACGTCGACGCCCTGGGCGCGGGCGCGGGAGACCACCTGGATGGAGCGGATGCTGTCGCCGCCGATGGCGAAGAAGTCGTCGTCGACGCCGACGCGTTCGAGGCCGAGGACCTCGGCGTAGACGGCGGCGAGGGTGACTTCCTCGGCGGTGCGCGGGGCGCGGTACTCGCCGCCGGTGAACTCCGGCTCCGGCAACGCCTTGTGGTCCAGCTTGCCGTTGGGTGCCAGCGGAAGGCGGTCGAGCATCACGAACACCGACGGCACCATGAACTCGGGCAGCCGCCCGGAGACGAACCGGCGCAGGTCCCGCGCGGACACGATCGCCGTGAGGTCCAGGTCCAGGTCGCCGAGGCTCGACACGCTGTCGAGGCCGCCCTCGCCGGAGTCGACCGGCACGACATAGCCGACCAGTTGGGTGGAGCCGGGGCCCGCGTGGGTGGTCACCACGGCCTGCGCGACGCCCGGGTGCGCGGTCAGGGCCGCCTCGATCTCGCCGGGCTCGATGCGGAAGCCGCGCACCTTGACCTGCGCGTCGTCGCGGCCCGCGTACTCCAGCTGTCCGTCCGGGGTCCAGCGGGCGAGGTCGCCGGTGCGGTACATCCGCGCGCCGGGCTCGCCGTACGGGTCGGGGACGAAGCGTTCGGCGGTGAGTGCGGCGCGGCCGTGGTAACCGCGGGCCACGTTGCCCGCGACGTACAGCTCGCCCACGACGCCCGGTGCCACCGGCTCCAGGCCGGGGCCGAGGACGTAGGCGCGCATGTTGCCGAGGGGGGCGCCGATGGGGGCGCTGCCGGTGCCGCGCCAGCTGTCGTCGGCGGTGAAGGTGGTGGCGTAGAACGACTCGGTCTGGCCGTAGGCGTTGACGACGCGGACGCCGGGGATGGCCTCGCGCACCCGCTCGACGAGGGCGGCGGGCAGGGCCTCGCCCGCGAAGACCACCGCGTCGGCCTGGAGCTTCCCGCCGACCTGGTCGAGGAGTTCGGCGAAGACGGAGGGGACGGTGCTGATGATGCCGCCGGACCAGCCGCCGCGCTCGCCGACGACCAGGATGTCGCGGACCACTTCGAGGGTGCCGCCGACGGCCAGGGTCGTGATCGTCTCGAAGACGGACACGTCGAAGTTGACCGAGGTGCCGGCCAGCGTGCGGGTGCCCGCGTCGATGCCGATGGCGTCGGCCAGGCGCAGCACGCCGTTGACGACGTCGCGGTGGGTGATGGTCACGCCCTTGGGCACACCGGTGGAGCCGGAGGTGTACATCACGTAGGCGGCGTTCGCGGGCTTGACGCGCGGCAGTTCGCCGCCTCGGCCCTCCGCGTCGCCCGGCTCGAAGTCGACGTCGTCGACGAACAGCGTCGGTATGTCCGTCGTCGGCAGCACGCCCACGGTGTCGGCGCTGGTCAGGACCAGGCACGGGCGGGCGTCGCGGAGGATGTGGTCCAGGCGGGTGCTGGGGTAGCGGGGGTCGATCGGCAGATAGGCGGCACCGGACTTGAGGATGCCGAGCATGGCCACGACCAGGTCGGCGGAGCGCGGCAGCGCCAGGCCGACGACGCTCTCCGGACCGGCGCCGCGTGCCACGAGCTCGCGGGCGAGCAGCCCGGCCCGCGCGTCGAGTTCGGCGTAGGTCAGCTCCGTGTCGCCGTGGACCACGGCGAGCGCGTCGGGTGTCGCCTCGGCCCGGCGCTCGACCAGGCCCGCGATGCTCACCTCGGGCGTCTCCGCCGCCGTCTCGTTGAAGGTGCCGAGGACGAGCCTGCGCTCGCCCGCGTCCAGGACGTCCGCGAGGGCGACGGGCCGCTCCGGCGCGTCCACGAGGTGGCGCACGAGGCGGACATAGCGTTCGGCGACGGCTTCGGCCGTGGACCGGTCGAACAGCTCGGTGGCGTACTCCAGGGACACGGAAAGGCCCGGCTCGTCGGGGTCCGCGAAGCAGCTGAACTCCAGGTCGAACTTGGCGGTCGGCGTCGGCAGGCCGGTGCAGCGGGCGGTGAGGCCGCCGTGGAGTTCGAGGGTGACCGAGCGGTGGGTCTCCCAGGTGAACATCGTCTGGAACAGCGGGTGGTAGGCCGTGGACCGCTCGGGGTTGAGCATCTCCACCAGGCGCTCGAAGGGGGCGTCCTGGTGGTCGTAGGCGGCCATGGCCTTCTCGCGGACCCGGCCGAGCAGGTCCTCGAAGGACGGGGTGCCGGACAGGTCGGTGCGCAGCACCCAGGTGTTGACGAAGAAGCCGACCAGGTCGTCGAGCTGGCTGTCCATGCGGCCCGCGACGGTGGAGCCGATGGTGACGTCCGCGCCCGCGCCGAGCTGCTGCAGGAGCGCCGCGAGCGCCGCCTGGAAGACCATCGGCGCGGTCACGCCGTGGCGGTGGGCGAGCTCCTCGGCCCGGCCGTACAGCTCCGCGTCGACGCGGAAGTCCACGACGTCGCCGTGGCGTCCGGCGACGGGCGGGCGCGGCCGGTCGGCGGGCAGGCGCAGCGGCTGCGGGACGCCGGTGAGTTCGCCGCGCCAGTAGTCGAGCTGGGTGGCGAGGATGCTCTTGGGGTCGTTCTCGTCGCCGAGCAGGTCGCGCTGCCACATCGTGTAGTCGACGTACTGCACGGGGAGTTCGGGCAGGTCGGGTTCGGCGCCCTCGGCGCGTGCGGTGTAGGCGGCGGCGAGGTCGCGGACGAGCGGGGCCATGGACTCGCCGTCGGTGGCGATGTGGTGGGCGAGCAGGAGCAGCTGGTGGTCCTGGGGGCCGCTGCGGAACAGGGTGGCCCGTACGGGGATCTCCTCGGCCAGCGTGAACGCGTACTGGGCGGCCCGTGCGACGGCCGCGTCCCGGTCCGCGGGCGCCACCTCGACGAGCGGCACGTCCAGGTGGACGTCCTCGGCGGGGACGACCTCCTGTGCCGGTACGCCGTCGGCGTTGTCGATGATCAGGGTGCGCAGGCTCTCGTGCCGGACCACCACGTCCCGTACGGCCGCGGTGAGCGCCGCCACGTTCAGCTCACCCGTCAGCTCGATGAGGAACGGGAGGTTGTATGTGGCCGAGGGACCCTCGAAACGGTCGATGAACCACAGACGGCGCTGCGCATAGGACAACGGGATCATTTACTTTGCACTCCTGTTCATCTTCTGCAGACGGGGCCGCCTGGTGGTCGATGCCTCCAGGACGGTGCGCGAGAGGTCGGCGACGTCGCGGGAGTCGAGCACCGCGCGGATGGGAACGTCGACGCCGAAGCTGTCGCGGATGTGATTGGTCAGGCGGGTGGCGAGCAGGGAGTGGCCGCCCAGGTCGAAGAAGTTGTCGTCGATGCCGACCCGGTCGAGGCCGAGGACTTCGGCGAACAACGAGCAGAGCTGTGCTTCCTGCGGAGTGCGCGGGGCCCGCCCGGCGCTCTGCGCGGCGGGCGCGGGGTCGGGAAGCGCCTTGCGGTCCACCTTGCCGTTGGCGGTGAGGGGGATCTCGGCGAGGGCCACGAGGCCGGTGGGCACCAGGTGGGCCGGGAGGAGTGCGGTGAGGTGCTCGCGCAGCGCGGCGATCAGGGCGTCGGCGCTTCCGGCGGTCCGGGTACCGGCGGTGAGCCCGGCCCCGCCCCCTCCCCCGGCGCCGTCGTCCGGCTCCGGCACCACGTAGCCGACGAGTTGCTTGCCCGCCTTGCCGGTGCAGTCCCGGGCCACGACCACGGCCTGCGCCACATCGGGGTGGCCGATGAGGGCCGCCTCGACCTCCGCGGGCTCGACGCGCACTCCGCGGATCTTGATCTGGTCGTCGGCGCGCCCGGCGTATTCGAGCTGCCCTTCGGCGTTCCAGCGGGCCAGGTCCCCGGTGCGGTACATGCGCGCGCCCGCCGGGCCGAAGGGGTCGGCGACGAAGCGCTCGGCGGTCAGGGACTGCTGCCGGTGGTAGCCGCGGCCGAGGCGGCCCGCCACGTACAGCTCGCCGACCACGCCGGGCGGTACGGGGGTGAGGCCGGGGCCGAGGACGTAGGTGCGCATGTTGCCGATCGGGGTGCCGATGGGCGCGCTGGCGGTGCCCTGCCAGGTGTCGTCGGCGGTGAAGGTGGTGGCGTAGAACGACTCGCTCTGGCCGTATGCGTTGATCACGCGCACGCCGGGCAGGGCCTCGCGCACCTTGGCGACCAGGGACGCGGGCAGCGCCTCACCGGCGAACACCACGGTCCTGAGCCCGGTGATGGTGCCCATCTGGTCGCGGAGTTCGGCGAAGACCGACGGCACCGTGCTGATCACGTCGGCGGTCAGGGAGGTGCGTTCGCCGAGGACCATGGCGTCGCGGACCACTTCGACGCAGCCACCCCGGGAGAGGGTGGTGACGATCTCGAAGACGGACACGTCGAAGTTGACGGAGGTGCCGGCCAGCATCCGCGTGGACGCGTCGACGCCCACGCGCCGGGCGAGCCGGGCGACGCCGTTGACCACGTTGGCGTGCGTGATCATGACCCCCTTGGGGGTGCCGGTGGAGCCGGAGGTGTACATCACGTACGCCAGGTGGTCCGGGCTCGGCGGCTCGGTCCTGTCCGGGCCCACCCGGTCCGGGGCGCCCTGGAGGTCCACGTCGTCGAGGTACAGGGACGGCGTGTCCGTCCTCGGCAGCACCTCGACCGTCGCGGAGTCGGTGAGGATCAGGGCCGGGCGGGCCTGGGCGAGGATGAAGTCCAGGCGGTGGCTGGGGTAGGCGGGGTCGATCGGGAGGTATCCGGCGCCCGACTTGAGGACGGCGAGCATGCCGGTGACGAGGTCCGCCGTGCGCGGCAGGGCCAGGCCCACCACCTGTTCCGGCCCGGCGCCGCGCGCGCACAGCTCGCGGGCGAGGACGTTGGCGCGGGCGTTCAACTCGCGGTACGTGAGGGAGTGTTCGCCGCAGACCACGGCGGTGGCGTCGGGCGTCTCGGCGACCTGCTTCTCGATCAGCTCGGGGATCGTGTGCGCGGCCGTCGGCTCCGCGGTGTCGTTCCACTCGCCGACGATCCGGTGGCGCTCGCCGTCGTCGAGGAGGTCGACGAGGCCCACGGGGGTGCCCGGCTCCTCGGTGAGCCCCGTCAGGACGCGGCCGAGGCGGGTGGCCAGGTCGTCGGCCGCGGCCGCGTCGAGGGCGTGCCGCTGGTACTGGACGGTCAGGCGCGGGTGGGCGCCGTCGGGGTAGACGAACAGGGTCACCGGGTAGTGGCTCGCGGTGAAGGAGCGCAGGCCGCTCACCGAGATCCCGGCGGCCTCGCTCGCCTCGGCGATGCCCGTGCGGTCCAGCGGGAACGACTCGAAGGCGACCACGGTGTCGAAGAGCGCCGCGAGCCCGGTGCCGCGCTGGATCTCGGTGAGGCCGAGGTGGTGGTGGTCGAGGAGCGCGGCCTGCCGGTCCTGGAGTTCGGTGAGGACCGCCGCGAAGGGTGTCGCGGGTGCGCAGCGGACGCGTACGGGAACGGTGTTGAGGAACATGCCGACGACGGAGTCGACGCCCGGCAGCGTGGGCGGCCGTCCGGACACCGTCGCGGAGAACACCACGTCCTGCCGTCCGGTCAGCTGGCCGAGGAGGACTCCCCAGGCGCCCTGGACGAGGGTGTTCAGGGTGACGCCCGAGTCGGCGGCGCGGGCGGCGAGTTCACGGACCTGGGCGGGGGTGAGCGGGACGTCGGTCTGGTCGATGCCGGGGCTCGCGGTGTCGAGGGCGGCGGGGGCGACCAGCGTCGGCTCGGTGACGCCGTCGAGTTCGTCGGCCCAGGCGCGCAGGGACTCCTGCGGGTCCTGCCGCTCCAGCCAGGCCAGGTACTCCCGGTAGCTGCGGGCCCGCCCGAGCGCCGAGGCGTCGCCGTCCGCCGCGTAGAGCTGCAGCAGGTCCTGGATGAGCAGCGGCAGCGACCAGCCGTCCACCAGGACGTGGTGCACCGTCAGGACGACGGCGTGGCGGTCGGCCTCCGTGATGATGTGGGCCAGGCGCAGCATGGGCGGCGCGGCCGGGTCGAAGTGGGCCTTCAGGTCCTCGGCGAGGAAGTCCTCGTACGCCGTGGTGCGTTCGGCCGCGGCGTGGCCGGTGAGGTCGAGGTGGCGCCAGGGCACCTCGACGCCGTCGACGACGAGTTGGACCAGGTCGCCTCCGGGGCCGGGCACGAACGCGACGCGCAGGGCGGGGTGGCGGTCGAGCAGGGCCTGGGCGGCGGTGCGCAGCCGGGTGGTGTCCACGGGTCCGGACAGGTGCAGGACGTACTGCTCGTGGTAGGCGTCGAAGTCGGATCCGGACTCGGCGACCAGCTTGGAGTGGAAGAGCAGTCCGGACTGCAGGGGCGAGGCCGGCCAGACGTCGGACAGGCCGGGGTAGCGCCGCTCCCAGCCCTCGATGTCGCCCTGCTCGACGGGGGTGAGGAGCACGTCGGAGGGGGTGAGGCCACCGGCGCCGGGGTCGGCGGTGTGCCGGGCGAGGCCGGTGAGTGCGGCGCACCAGAGGTCTGCGAGTTCACGCACCTCCGCGGCGCTGAGCACGCCTTGCGGGGCAGTGAACAGGGCGCCGAGGCTGGGGCCTTCGGGGGTGTCGGTGACGTGGGCGTTGATGTCGAGCTCGGCGAGGGCGGCCATGCGGGGGTCCTGGCCCGCGTCCAGTTCGGCAAGTTCCGTCAGGCCGGGGGTCTGGGTGAAGCCGAGGCCGCGCAGGTTCTCGGGCATGTCGGCGGCGGCGGAGAAGCGGCCCAGGTAGTTGAAGGAGATCTGGCCGGCCTCGTGGCCCTTGAGGGCGTCGGTGGTCTCGGGGTTGAGGTAGCGCAGCAGGCCGTAGCCCATGCCCTTGTCGGGGACGCCGGCCAGGTGCTCCTTGACGGTCTTGACGGCGCGGCCCGCGGCGGCGCCGCCCGCGAAGGCCTCGTCGAGGTCGGTGCCCGAGAGGTCGAGGCGGACCGGGAAGACGCTGGTGAACCAGCCGACGGTGCGCGACAGATCGGCGCCCGGCGCCACGGTCTCCTCACGGCCGTGCCCCTCGAGGCGGATCAGCGTGGACGGTTCCTCGACGCCACGGCCGTGCCGCCACCGCGCGACCGCCATCGCCAAGGCGGCGAGCAGGCCGTCGTTCACACCGCCCCGGTAGGTCGCGGGCAGGGTGGTCAGGAGCGCCTCGGTGACGGCCGGGGGCAGCTGCACCCGCACCTTGCCGAGGGTGGCGACGACGTCGACGGCGGGGTCGAGCCGCCGGGTGCCGAGCACCGGGTCCGGTCCTTCGACGACGGACTTCCAGTGCTCCAGTTCCGCGGTGCGGCCGGGGCGGCCCGCCTCCTCGACCAGGGCGTGCGACCAGCGGCGCACGGAGGTGGCGACCGGCGCGAGTTCAGGTGTCGTACCGGCGCGCACCTGCTGCCAGGCCGCCGCCAGGTCGGGCATCAGGATGCGCCACGAGACGCCGTCGACGACCAGGTGGTGCAGGGCGAGCAGCAGCCGCCCGGCCCGCTCGGGCCCGGCGTCGAACCACACGAACTGCGCGACGGTCCCGGCGACGGGGTCGAGGCGTCCGGCGGCGGCGTCCAGTTCGGCGAGCAGCGACTTGTGCCACTCGTCCGCGTCCCACTGGCCCGCGCACTCCACGCGCCGGATGAGCGACGCCGTGTCCACGGAGCCCGGGGCCTGGGTGACCAGGCCGCTGAGGACGCCCTGCACCAGGCGTGCCCGCAGCAGGTCGTGCCGGTCGACGACCGCGCCGAGCGTCGCAGCGAGGCCCGCCTCGTCGATGCCCTGGGGCAGGTCGAGGACCATCGCCTGGAGGAACCGTTCGAAGCCGGGGCCGCGGCCCTGCAGCCAGCGCGTCACCGGCAGATGCGGTACGAAGCCGATGCCGCCGCTCTCGAACTCCGCGAGGACCGGGGCGTCTTCACCGGTCCCGGCGGCGTTCGCCGCGTTGGCGGCCGCGGTCTCGGCGAGGTCGGCGACCGTGCGCCGCTCGAAGACCTCCCGGGTGCTGAGCACCACACCGCGGGCGCGCGCCCGGGTGACCAGCTGGATCGACTGGATGCTGTCGCCGCCGACGACGAAGAAGTCGTCGTCGACGCCGACCCGCTCCACGCCGAGGACCTCGGCGAACAGCGCGGCGAGTATCTCCTCCCGCTCCGTGCGCGGCGCCCGGTAGACGGCGCCGCGGAACTCCGGCTCCGGCAGTCCCGCCCGGTCGAGCTTGCCGTTGGCCGTGAGCGGCAGTGCGTCGATGACCACGAACGCGGCCGGGATCAGGTACTCGGGCAGGGTGCGGGCGAGGAAGGCGCGCAGCTCGCCGGGGCCGAGGCCCGCCTGGAGGCCGAAGTGGCCCGTGCCGCCGCCGCGTTCGGCCTCCAGGGTGGCGTCGTCGGCGGCCGGGACGACATAGCCGACCAGTTGCTTGCCCCGGTTGCCGCGCCCCTCGTGCGGGACGACCACGGCGTGCGCCACCCGGGGGTGCAGTTCCAGGGCGGCCTCGATCTCGCCGGGCTCGATGCGGAAGCCGCGGATCTTCACCTGGGCGTCCGAGCGGCCCTCGAAGCTCACTTCGCCGTCGGGGGTGCGGGAGACGACGTCGCCGGTGCGGTACATGCGCTCGCCGGGCGCGCCGAAGGG
The DNA here is from genome assembly GCF_055594065.1 of Streptomyces sp. NPDC040610. NCBI lineage: Bacteria > Bacillati > Actinomycetota > Actinomycetes > Kitasatosporales > Streptomycetaceae > Streptomyces > Streptomyces sp. NPDC040610. Next base: position 312,983 of record NZ_JBVIXA010000002.1, read on the forward strand.
GCAGGCCACGAAGCGCTCGGCGGTCAGGGCGTGGCGGTTCAGATAGCCGCGGGCGAGGCCCGGACCCGCCAGGTACAGCTCGCCGCTGGTGCCGGGCGCCACCGGGCGCAGCCCGTCGTCCAGGACGTACGCGTCGATGCTGTCCATCGCCCAGCCGACGGGGAACGGCTCGGCCACGTCGGCGGGCTCGGACACCGGGCGGCACAGGGCGAACGTCGTCGTCTCGGTCGGGCCGTAGCCGTTGACGACCGTCAGGTCCGGGCAGCCGCGCAGCACCCGCCGCACCGCCTCGGGTGACACCACGTCACCCCCGGCCCACACCTCCCGCATCCCGGTGAAGCTCTCCGGCCGCTCCTCGGCGACGACCTTGAACAGACCGGCGGACATGAAGGCGGCGGTGACGCGGTGTTCGGTGATGAGGGCGGCCAGGGCGGTCGCGTCGAGGACACCCGGCGGGGCCACGACCACGGTGCCGCCGGACAGCAGCGGCACCCACAGTTCGTACGTCGAGGCGTCGAAGGCGAGCGGGGCGTGCTGCAGGACGCGGGTGTGCGCGCCGCCCGCGTAGCGGCCGTCCAGGGCGAGGGTCACCACGTCGTGGTGGGTGACGGCCACGCCCTTGGGGGTGCCGGTCGAGCCGGAGGTGTAGATGACGTACGCGAGGTTGTCGGGGTGCCCGGGCGGGGGCGCGGCCGGGGTCTGGGGGGCGTCGGTCGTACGCGGTCCGCTCGGCGTGGTCGCTTCGGTGGTTCGCGGCCCGCTCCGCGCGAGCGCCTCTCTCGTGCCGGGCCCGTCGAGGACGAGGTGCGGGACGGTGCTCGGGGGCAGGGAGCGGGCGGTCTCGGTGTCGGTCACCAGGACCGTCGGCGCGGCGTCGGTCAGCATGAAGTCGAGGCGCTCGGCCGGGTAGTCGGGGTCGACCGGCAGATAGCCGCCGCCCGCCTTGAGCACGGCGAGGACCGACACGACGTACTCCGGCGACCGGCGCAGCGCCACGCCGACGATCGACTCCTGGCGCACCCCGTGCCCGGTGAGCACCCGCGCGAGCCGGTCGGCGCGCTCGTCGAGCTGGCGGTAGGTCCACGCGACGTCGGGTCCGCCGACGACCGCCACCGCGTCCGGTGTCGCGGCCGCCTGGCGCGCGAAGAGCGCGGCGACGGTCGCGTCGGGGGCGGGCAGGGCTGTGGCGGAAGACTCATGAGGGTCGGTCACGAAGGCTCCAGAGGCTCAGAAATTCCGTGCGGGACGCGGTGAGCGAACAGTTCGCGGCGCCGGTGGGGCGGCGGCGAGCCATGGCAGCGCAACGGAACCCAGCATTCGCCGGTGCCTCGGAGAGCCGTGGAGATAAGGCGGACCGACCCGAAGTGCGGCGCACTTCCGTCGGCCCGGACCGTCTCCACTCCCCCATTGGTTTCCGGTCTCGCTTGCCTGCCGGGGAACCGTAACGCAACGAGTTCCGGGCCGTCCGACGGCTGGATTTCCCCCGTCGCCGCACCCACCGTTCTCACCCGGACGGGCCGCTGCCCGGCGCATCGGGCGCGTCCTGCGCGGCTCGCGTGAATGTCCTTTCTCACGCCCTCGCCGCGGTGCGTCGCTCGATATTTCCCAAAGGGGGTGACTGTACTTTCTCAACACTCGATTCAGAGCCGCTTTTTCAGCGCCTTAACCGCAGGTCAGAGGCGGTGTCCCGACCGTTCTCACTCCGTTTCGCAGAGGTGTCGGAATGACCTTCGGAACGGCCGGTCCACGCGGTCCGCACAAGTCCTGGCCAGCCATGTCCCGTCACCGGGACAGCCCTCCTCGGCGAGCCTTTCTCCGGTTCACCAGGGGTCGGGTACGGGGTACGTTCGGACTCGGCCCGAGTGCGGCCCGACGGCCTGTGTGGAATCGGGGCGCGGCACCTCTCGCTATGAGACCGAGAGTTCTTGGACATCGGCCGGGTCCCCACGATTTCCTGACGGAGAAATAACGCCGCCCGAATACCGCACGGCCTTCTTTCGGACCGTCCTGACGAGTTCCGCCACGGCCGTCCCATTCGCCCCGTGCCGCCGCACGGCATCCGCCTAGACCGAGAGCGAGTAGAACCGTGTCTGCCGACCGCACGCGCACCGATGCCGGGTCCGCCGGGGAACCCCTCTTCCGCAGCGGCACGATTCCGCTGGTCGTCTCCGGGGCCACCCCGGCGGCCGTACGCACGCGGGCGGAGCGCCTGCTCGCGCTCCACGCCGAGGACGGGCCCGCGCTGCGGGACCTCGGCCTGGCCCTCGCGGCCGCCCATGCCGCCGCTCCCCCGGACGCCGCCGACGAGCACGCCGGGCGCGCACCGACCGCGGCGCGGCACCGGGCCGTCCTGTGGGCCGACGACGAGGAGCAGCTCGTCGAGGAGTTGACGGCGCTCGCCGAGGGCGGCCGCAGCGCCACCCGGATCAGCGGGGTCGCCGGGGCGCTCGACCGGGCCGTGTTCGTCTTCCCCGGCCAGGGCCCGCAGTGGCTCGGCATGGCGGCCGGGCTCCTCGACCACTCCGACGTGTTCCGCACCTCCGTCGACGCCAGTGCACGCGCGCTCGCCCCGTACCTCGACTGGTCCCTCGAGGACGTGCTGCGCGGGACGCCCGACGCGGCGTCCCTGGAGCGCGACGACGTGGTGCAGCCAGCCCTGTTCGCCGTGATGGTGGGCCTTTCCGAGCTGTGGCAGTCCTTCGGGGTGCGGCCCGCGGCGGTGCTCGGGCACAGCGTCGGCGAGATCGCGGCAGCGGTGGTCTCGGGCGGCCTGTCCCTGGACGACGGGGCGCGGGTGGTGTCGCTGTGGAGCAAGGCGCAGGCGCGGCTCGCGGGGCTCGGCGGGATGATCTCGGTGTCGGCCACGCGGGCGTACCTGGACACGAAGGTCGCGCGCTGGGACGGCCGCGTCGGCGTCGCCGCGGTCAACGGGCCGCAGTCCGTGGTCCTTTCCGGCGACCGTGACGTGATCGACGTGCTCCTGGAGGAGTTCACCGCCGAGGGCGTGCGGGCCCGGCGGATCCCCGTGGACCTCGCGGCCCACTCCTCGCACATCGAGGCCATTCGCGAGGAGATGCTGACCGGGCTCGCGCCGGTACGGCCGCGCACGGGGAACGTGCCGTTCCACTCCACCGCGACCGGCGACTACTTCGACACCGCAGGGCTCGACGCCGGGTACTGGTACGCCAATCTGCGCGGCACGGTGCTGTTCGAGCAGTCGACGCGCGCCCTGGCGGCGGACCACCACGCCTTCATCGAGGTCAGCCCGCACCCGGTCCTCACCATGGCGCTCCAGCAGACCCTGGACGACCTCCAGTCGGACGCAGTCGTGGTGGAGTCGCTGCGGCGCCGCGAGCCCGGCACCCGCCGGTTCCTCAGCTCGGTGGCCCGCCTGTACGCCGGGGGCGCCACGGTGGACTGGCGGCCCGCGTTCGGCCCGGACGCGACACCCGTCGAACTGCCCGCGGACGTCCTGCCGTCGCCCGACCCGGTAGCGGACGCCGACGCTCCGCAGCGCCCGGGCACCCCGGCCGGCGAGTCCCCGCAGGAGACCGTGGCCCGCCTCCTCGACGTCGTGCGCGCCGAGATCGCCGCCGTCCTCGACCTCGACGCGGACGCCGAACTCGACGACACCGGGGCGTTCAAGGACCTCGGCTTCGACTCCGTACGCGCGGTGGAGCTGCGCAACCGTCTGGTCGACGCCACCGGGATGCGCCTGCCGGTGACGATCGTCTTCGCGCACCCGACACCGGAGCGCCTCGCCCAGCACCTCGCCGCGCAGCTGACCGGCACCGCGGATTCCGCGACGCCCGCGCCGACCCCGGCCCGGCGGAGCGCCGACGCGGACGAGCCCGTCGCCATCGTCTCCATGGCCTGCCGCTTCCCCGGCGACGTGGCATCCCCGGAGGACCTGTGGCAGCTCGTCGTGGACGAGCGGGACGTCATCTCCGGCTTCCCCGTCAATCGCGGCTGGCCCCTCGACACGCTCTTCGACGGCGACCCGGACCGCGCGGGCCGCTCCTACACGCGCCAGGGCGGATTCCTGCACGACGCGGACCAGTTCGACGCCGAGTTCTTCGGCATCAGCCCGCGCGAGGCGCTGGGCATGGACCCGCAGCAGCGCCTCGTCCTCGAAACCGTGTGGGAGGCCCTGGAGCGGGCCGGGGTCGACCCGGCGGCCCTGCACGACACCGACACGGGCGTGTACCTGGGCGCGCTCGCCCAGGACTACGGCCCGCGGCTGCACGAGGCCGACGACAAGGCCGGCGGGTACCTGCTCACCGGCAACTTCACCAGCGTCCTCTCCGGCCGCGTCGCCTACACCCTCGGCCTGCGCGGACCCGCCGTCACCGTGGACACCGCGTGCTCCTCGTCCCTGGTGGCCCTGCACCTGGCCGCGCAGGCGCTGCGCGCCGGTGACTGCGAACTGGCGGTCGCGGGCGGTGTGACGGTGATGTCGAGCCCCGGCATGTTCGTCGAGTTCAGCCGTCAGCGCGGCCTGTCGCCGGACGGGCGGTGCAAGGCGTTCGCGGAGGACGCGGACGGCACGGGCTGGGCCGAGGGCGTGGGGGTGCTGCTCCTGGAGCGGCTCTCCGACGCGCGCCGCAACGGCCACGAGGTCCTGGCCGTCGTCCGCGGCTCCGCCATCAACCAGGACGGCGCGAGCAACGGACTCGCCGCGCCGAGCGGCCCGGCCCAGGAGCGCGTGATCCACGCCGCGCTCGCCGCCGCCGGGCTCGCCCCCGCCGACGTCGACGCCGTCGAGGCGCACGGCACCGGTACCCGGCTCGGCGACCCGATCGAGGCCGGTGCGCTGCTCGCCACGTACGGGCAGGGGCGCACGGACGAACAGCCGCTGTATCTGGGCTCGTTGAAGTCCAACATCGGGCACACCCAGGCCGCGGCCGGGGTCGGCGGTATCGTCAAGATGGTCCAGGCGATGCGCCACGGCACGCTGCCGCGCAGCCTCCACCTCGACCGGCCCACGTCGCACGTCGACTGGAGCGCCGGCGCGGTGCGCCCGCTGACCGAGGCCCAGTCCTGGCCCGAGACCGGCCGCCCCCGGCGCGCCGGGGTGTCCTCCTTCGGGATCAGCGGCACCAACGCGCACGTGATTCTGGAGCAGGCGCCGGTGGAGGCGGCCGTTCCCGGTGAGGCGGCCGAGGCCGACGGCGCGGGCGTCGCGGACGGCGCGAGCAGCGCGGGCGTCGCGGACACCCCGGGCGACGCCGCCCTGACGAGCGGTGCAGGTGTCGCGGCCGACGCGCAGGACACGGACACCGCCGACACCCCCGACACCCCCGCCCTGCCCCACCCCACCCCGCACCCCTGGCTCCTCTCCGGCCGCACCGAGGACGCCCTGCGCGCCCAGGCCGCCCGCCTGCACGCCTTCGTCTCCGAACTCCCCGAACACCCCGAGCACCCCGAGCGGGACGGCCTCGCGGACATCGGCCTGACGCTCGCCACCGCGCGCACGCGTTTCGCGCACACCGCCGCCGTCGTCGCACAGGACCGCGAGGGCTTCCTCGGCGGGCTCGCGGCGCTGGCCGACGGCGCGCCCTCCGCCGACGTGGTGCGCGGTCCGGCGGGCGCGGCCGCGGGCGGCCGGACGGCGTTCCTGTTCACGGGGCAGGGCAGCCAGCGCCACGGCATGGGCCGTGAGCTGTACGCGTCCCAGCCGGTGTTCGCGGCCGCGTTCGACGCGGTGTGCGCGCAGCTGGACCAGCACCTTGAGGTGCCTCTCAAGGACGTGGTGTTCGCGGCGGACGACGCCCGCCTGCACCGGACGGAGTTCACACAGCCCGCCCTGTTCGCGCTGGAAGTCGCGCTGTTCCGGCTGCTCGAACACTTCGGGGTCACTCCCGACCACCTCCTCGGCCACTCCGTCGGCGAGATAGCGGCCGCCCATGTCGCGGGCGTACTCGACCTCACCGACGCCTGCACCCTGGTCGCCACCCGAGGCCGACTGATGCAGTCCGCCCCTGCGGGCGGCGCGATGACGGCCGTCGAAGCCACCGAGGACGAGGTACGCGAGACCCTGACCCCTTACGCCGGGCGTCTCGACATCGCCGCCGTCAACAGCCCCGGCTCCGTCGTCGTCACCGGCGACACCGACGCCGCCGCCCAACTCGCCGCGTCCTTCCGGGAGAAGGGCCGCCGCACGACCGACCTCAAGGTCAGCCACGCCTTCCACTCGCCGCACATGGACGGCGTACTCGACGCGTTTCGCGAGGTGGCCGCCGGGCTGACCTACGCGCCGCCGCGCATTCCCGTGGTCTCCAACGTCACCGGCCGTGTCGCCACCGCCGACGAACTGGCCGACCCCGAGTACTGGGTCCGCCACCTGCGGCACACGGTCCGGTTCGCCGACGGAGTCGGCGTTCTCCAGGACGAGAAGGTCACGACGTACGTCGAGCTGGGCCCGGCGCCCGTGCTCGCCGCGATGGCCCGGGCCTGCCTGGGCGAGGACGGCCCGCGGCCGGTCGCCGTGCTGCACCCCGACCGGCCCGCGGCGCACACCTTCGCGACCGCGCTGGCCCATCTCGCCCTGCACGGGGCGCCCCTGGACTCCGGCGCGCTCTTCCCCGGCGCCCGCAGGACCGTGCTGCCCACGTACGCCTTCCAGCGCCGCCGCTACTGGCTCGACACGCCCGCGCCCACGGGCGACGCCACCGGCCTCGGCCTGGAGGCGGCCGGGCACCCGCTGCTCGGCGGCATGACGAGCCTCGCCGGGGGCGACGGCCTGCTCCTGTCCGGGCGGCTCTCGGCGCACACGCACCCGTGGCTCGCCCAGCACCTCATCGCCGGCTCCACGCTGGTGCCCGGCGCGGCCCTCGTGGAACTCGCCGTCGCCGCGGGCGACCGGGCCGGGCTCGGCTCCTTGCGCGAACTCGTCCTCGAAGAGCCCCTGCGCCTGCCCGACGAGGGCATCCGCCTCCAGCTCACCGTGGGGCCCGCCGACGACTCCGGCGAGTGCGCCGTCGCCGTCCACTCGCGCCGCGACCCGGCAACCGGGGGGTCCGGGTGGGGCGAGGGCGAGTGGACGCTGCACGCCTCGGGCGTCCTCGCCGCGGCCGGTGCGCCCGCGCCCGCCTCCGACGCGGAGGGGAGCTGGCCGCCGCCCGGCGCCCGGCCGCTCGACCACGAGGGTCTGTACGCGCGCCTCGCCGACCTGGGGTACGCGTACGGCCCGGCGTTCCAAGGGCTGCGGGCCGCCTGGCGGTCGGGCCCCGACCTGTACGCGGAGGTGGCGCTGCCCGAGGAGCAGCATGCGGAGGCCGCCGAGTACGGTCTCCATCCCGCTCTCCTCGACGCGGCCCTGCACGCCCTGCTGCTCGGCGAACCCGACGCGCCGGGCGCGCTGCGCCTGCCGTTCTCGTACGACGGCGTCACCCTGCACGCGGCGGGAGCCACCCGGCTCCGCGTCCGGCTCAGTCCCGGCGAGGGCGACGGCGTCGTCCTGGAGGCCACCGACCCCGCCGGGCAGCCCGTGCTCACCGTGGACTCGCTCACGATGCGCCCGGTGCCGCTGGACCGGATCGCCGCAGGGGGCGGCTCCGTCCGCGAGGGCCTGCACCACCTGGAGTGGCACCCGGTCCCGGCTGTCAACACCACGCCCCGCAGCGGCCGTTGGGCCGTCCTCGGCGGCACCGCGCCCGGCCTCACCGGCACGCCGTACCGGGACCTGGACGCCCTGGACACCGCCCTGGCCTCCGGCGAGCCCGCTCCCGACGTCCTCGTACTCCCGTACCGCACCCCCGAAGACCGGCGCGAGGAGCTGACGGCGACGGGTGACGCGGTCCGCCGGACCCTCGCCACCGTGCAGCGCTGCCTCGCCGACGAGCGGCTGCAGTCGACCACGTTCCTGTTCCTGACCCGCGAGGCGGTCGCGACCGCGTCCGGCGACGACGTGCGCGACCTGCCCGGGGCCGCCGTGCACGGGCTGCTGCGCACCGCGCTGAGCGAACACCCGGGCCGCTTCGCCCTCTTGGACATCGACGATGCCGCCGACAGCCCCGCCGAAGGCCACGGCCCCACCGGGATCGACGCGGCCGCCGCCCTCGCCGCCGCCGACGGGCTCCAACTGGCGCTGCGGGGCGGCACCTTGTACGCGCCCCGGCTGACCCGCACCTCCGTCCCCGAGGACGCGGCGGTTACGCTCGACCCGGACGGCACCGTCCTGGTCACCGGCGGCACCGGGGGCCTCGGCCGACTCGTCGCCCGGCATCTGGCCGTCCGGCACGGGGTGCGGCACCTGCTGCTGTGCAGCCGCAGCGGGCACGCCCCCGAACTGGTCGCGGAACTGGCCGGGGCGGGCGTCACCGCGACCGTCGTGGCCTGCGACGTCACGGACCGGGAGCGGTTGGCCGAGGTCCTCGCCGCCGTGCCGGACGAGCATCCACTGACGGCCGTGGTGCACACGGCCGGTGTCCTCGCCGACGCCACGCTCGACAACCTGCGCCCCGACGACGTCGACCGGGTGCTCGCCGCCAAGGCCGACGGCGCCCGGCACCTGCACGAACTCACCGCGGAGCGGCCCCTGTCCGCGTTCGTGGTGTTCTCCTCCATCGCCGGTCTGCTCGGCAACCCCGGCCAGGGCGCCTACGCCGCCGCCAACGCCCACCTGGACGCGCTCGCCCAGCACCGGCGGGCCCACGGCCTGCCCGCGACGTCGCTGGCCTGGGGGATGTGGGACGCGACGGCCGGAGGCATGGCCGCGAAGCTGTCCGACGCGGACGTCGCACGCTGGAGCCGCAACGGCATCCTGCCCCTGTCGGCCGAGCGCGGCATGGAACTGTTCGACGCGGCCCTGGCCTCGGGCGAGCCGCTGCTCGTCCCGGTCGAGCTGAACGTGGCGGCGCTGCGCGCTCCCGACGCGTCCCCGCCCGCGCTGCTGCGCACCCTGGCGCCCCGCACCCGCTCCCGCCGCCGCGCCGCGGACGGTGGCGCGGGGACCGGCGCGGACTCGTGGGCCGCGCGCACGGCCGCGCTGCCGGAGACCGAACGCCGCCGCGCCGTCATGGACCTGGTCGCCTCGACGGTGGCCGCGGTGCTCGCGCTGCCGAGCGCCGCGGGCATCGCCCCGGACGCGGCGTTCCGTGAGCTGGGCCTGGACTCCCTGTCGGGCCTCGAACTGCGCGGCCGGCTCGGCACGGCCACCGGCCTCAAGCTGTCGGCCACCGTCGTCTTCGACCACCCCACCCCGTCCGCCCTCACCGAGCACATCGTGTCCCGCCTCGACCAGGCCCCCACGGCCCGGCCTGGCACGCCGAGCGCCACGCCGACCGCCGTCCGGGACGACGACCCGATCGTGATCGTCGGCATGGCCTGCCGCTACCCCGGCGACGTCCGCACCCCGGACGACCTGTGGCGGCTCGTCTCCGACGGCACCGACGCGATCGGCCCGTTCCCGGAGAACCGCGGCTGGGACGTCGAGAACCTCTACGACCCGGACCCCGAGCGGCCCGGCAAGTCCTACACCCGGCACGGCGGCTTCCTGTACGACGCGGACCGCTTCGACCCCGAGTTCTTCGGCATCAGCCCGCGCGAGGCCGCGGGCATGGACCCGCAGCAGCGCCTTCTCCTGGAGACCAGCTGGGAGGCCGTGGAGAGCGCGGGCATCGCGCCGACGGCCCTGCACGGCAGCCGTACCGGCGTGTTCTGCGGTGTGATGTACAGCGACTACACCTCGCGGCTGCGCGCCACGCCGGAGAGCGTGGAGGCGTACGGCTTCACCGGCAACTCGCCCAGCGTGGTGTCCGGCCGTGTCTCCTACACGCTGGGCCTCAAGGGGCCCGCCATCACCGTGGACACGGCGTGCTCATCGTCGCTGGTCGCCACGCACCTGGCGGCGCAGGCGCTGCGCAACGGCGAGTGCGAGTACGCCCTCGCCGGGGGTGTCACGGTCATGTCGGCGCCCGCCACGTTCATCGAGTTCAGCCGCCAGCGCGGCCTCGCACCCGACGGGCGCTGCAAGGCGTTCTCGGGCGCGGCCGACGGCACCGCGTGGAGCGAGGGCGCCGGTGTGCTGCTGCTCGAGCGGCTTTCCGACGCGCGCCGCAACGGCCACGAAGTCCTCGCCGTCGTCCGCGGCTCCGCCATCAACCAGGACGGCGCGAGCAACGGCCTCACCGCGCCCAACGGCCCCTCGCAGGAGCGGGTCATCCGCGACGCCCTGGCCCAGGCCGGGCTCGCCCCCGCCGACGTCGACGCCGTCGAGGCGCACGGCACCGGCACCCGGCTCGGCGACCCGATCGAGGCGCAGGCGCTCCTCGCCACGTACGGCCAGGACCGGGACGCGGAGCGGCCCCTGTACCTGGGCACGCTGAAGTCCAACATCGGGCACGCGCAGGCCGCGGCCGGGGTCGGCGGCATCGTCAAGATGGTCCAGGCGATGCGGCACGGCGTCCTGCCGCGCACGCTGCACGTGGGCGAGCCGACGCCGCACGTCGACTGGGAATCCGGCGCGGTGTCGCTGCTCACGGACGCCAGGCCCTGGGACGCGGGCACCGCGCCGCGGCGGGCCGGTGTGTCGTCGTTCGGCGTCAGCGGCACGAATGCCCATGTCGTACTGGAAGAGGCGCCGGTGGTCGCTCCGTCGCCCGAGCAGGCGGGGCAGCCCGGGCAGCCGGGGGCAGAGCGGCCGGAGACCGGGATCGCCGCCGGGCCGGGTCTGGTGCCGTGGCTGGTGTCGGCGCGGGGCGCGGGGGCGCTGCGGGCGCAGGCGGCGCAGTTGCGGCCGCTCGCGGCCGGGGCGGGCAAGTCGTCCGTCGGGGCCGCCGGGTCCGCTGCGGCCGTCCTGCGCGACGTGTCCGCCGAGGTCGCCTTGTCCGACGCGTCCGCTCAGGCCATCCAGTCCGTCGCGTCTGTCGCGTCCGCCGGGGCCGTCGGGGTCCTCGACGCCCACGACACGATGGCGCTCGGCCGGGCCGACCTCGACATCGGCCACTCCCTCGCCGCGTCCCGCGCCACCCTCACCGACCGCGCCGTGATCCTCGCGGCCGACCGCGCGGAGCTGCTCGCCGGGCTCGACGCCCTGCGGGACGGCAAGGCGGCGGCGAACGTGGTGACCGGCGGCGTGGCGGGCCCGGTGCGCACCGCGTTCCTGTTCACCGGCCAGGGCAGCCAGCAGCCGGGGATGGGCCGTGAACTGCACGCCCGTTTCCCGGTGTTCGGCGCCGCCCTCGACGAGATCTGCGACCGGATGGAGTCCGTCGCGGGCATCGACCTGCGCGAGCTGATCTTCGCCGACGAGGGCAGCCCGGAGGCCGCCCTGCTCGACGAGACCCAGTACACACAGCCCGCCCTGTTCGCCGTCGAGGTCGCCCTGTTCCGGCTCATGGAGCACTTCGGGGTCACTCCCGACCACCTCCTCGGCCACTCCGTCGGCGAGATAGCGGCCGCCCATGTCGCGGGCGTACTCGACCTCACCGACGCCTGCACCCTGGTCGCCACCCGAGGCCGACTGATGCAGTCCGCCCCTGCGGGCGGCGCGATGACGGCCGTCGAAGCCACCGAGGACGAGGTACGCGAGACCCTCACGCCCTACGCCGGGCGCCTCGACATCGCCGCCGTGAACGGACCCACGTCCGTCGTCATCACCGGAGACGTCGAAGCCGCCCTGGAACTGACCCGCGTCTGGCGGGACAAGGGCCGCCGCACGTCCCGCCTCCGCGTCAGCCACGCCTTCCACTCGCCGCACATGGACGGCGTCCTCGCCGACTTCCGTGCCGTGGCGGCCCAGTTGACGTATGCGGCACCCCGCATCCCGGTCGTCTCCAACGTCACCGGCCGCGTCGCGACCGCCGACGAACTGGCCGATCCGGACTACTGGGTACGTCAACTGCGCGGCACCGTCCGCTTCTTCGACGGCGTGCGCCACCTCACCGCGGACGGCGTGACCGGGTTCCTCGAAGTCGGCCCGGACGCCGTGCTCACCGCCATGGTCCGGGGCAGCGAGGGCGAGGACGTGTCCGTCGCGCCGCTGCTGCGCCGCGGCCACGACGAAGTCCGTACCGTCACCGCCGCACTGGCCCGGAACTACGTGGGCGGCGCCGCCGTCGACTGGAGCGACTTCTTCCCCGGCGGCCGTACGGTGCCCCTGCCCACCTACCCCTATCAGCGCGAGCGGTACTGGCTCAGCGCCCCGACCGCCCCGGCCTCCCCGGCGGCGGCCGCGGGCCACGGCCACCCGGTTCTCGACGACGGCGTGGAACTGGCCGACGGCCAGGCCCTGTTGTTCACGGGGAACCTCGACCCGTACGCCGAGCCGTGGCTCGCCGATCACGTCATCGCCGGTTCCGTACGACTGCCGGGCGCCGCCGTCGCGGAGCTCGCCCTGTACACGGCGCGGCGCACCGGCGCGGCGCAGGTGGCCGACCTCACCCTGGAGCAGCCCCTGTCGCTCGCCGAACCCGCCGCGGTCCAGGTCATCGTCGGCGCTCCCGCCGACGACGGCAGCCGCTCCCTGGCGCTCTACTCGCGGCCGGGGGGCTCGCGGTCCACGCCGTGGACGCGGCACGCGACCGGCGCGCTGAGTGCGGACGGGGCCGGACTTGGTGGGCTTGGTGGGGCCGACGCGACCGATGGGTCGACCACTGCCGTGCGAGGCCCGGCCGACCTCACCGCCTGGCCGCCCCCGGAGGCCTCCCCCGTGCCGATCGACGGCCTCTACGCCCGCCTCGCCGACCGCGGTTACCGCTACGGCCCCACCTTCCAGGGCCTGCGTCGGCTGTGGCGCGCCGGGGCCGAGCTGTACGCGGAGGTCGACGCGCCGACGGGCGCGACCGACGCCGGGTTCGTGCCGCACCCCGCCGCCCTCGACGCCGCCCTGCACTCCCTGCTCGGCGCCGCGGGCGACGACGACCGGCTCCTCGTACCGTTCGCGTGGAGCGGCCTGAGGCTGCACACCGAAAGCACCGAACGCACCCGGGGCACGGGCTCGACGGACGGCGCCGAGGGCGGCACGCTGCGCGTGCTGCTGCGGCGCGGCGACGGCGACACGTACGCGCTCCTCATCGCCGACGCGACCGGCGCCCCGCTGCTCAGCGCCGACGCGCTCGCCCTGCGCGAGCTGCCGCCCGGCGCGGACCAACCGGCGGACAGCGCCACCCTGTTCGCCCTGCACTGGACCGAGCAGAAGCTGTCCGCGCCCGCTCCGGCGGGAACCTGGGCCGTGATCGGCCGGAGCACGGACGCGCTGCGCGACACCGTGCGGGCGGGGGGCGTGACCGTACGCGCCCACGCGGCCCTCGACGACCTGCTCCGCACGCACGACGACGGGGCCGATGCGCCCCATGTCGTCGTCCTCACACTCGGTGGGGCCGCCGCACACGGCGACCTCACCGGATCCGGCGCGCCCGGCCAGGGCGGAGCCAACGGGTCCGCGGCACCCCGCGGATCCCACGCACCCGGTGGGTCCACCGAACCTGGCGGACCCACCGGGGCGGCCACCACCGAAGCACTCGCACTCGTCCAGCGCTGGCTCACCGAGGACCGGTTCACCGCGAGCCGCCTCGTCCTGCTCACCCGGGACGCGGTCGCCGCGGCCGACGGCGAGCACCCGGACCCGGCGCTCGCCGCGGTGTGGGGGCTGGTCCGCTCCGCGCAGGCCGAGCATCCCGGCCGGTTCACGCTGATCGACACCGACGATCACCCCGACTCGGTCCGCGGCCTCGTCCGGGCCATCGCCTCCGAGGAACCCCAACTCGCCGTCCGCGCCGGTGCGTCACTCCTCCCGCGGCTGCGCGAGCACCAGCCGGGCGACACCGCGTCCGTGGCGTTCGGCGCGCACAGCAACGTCCTGATCACCGGTGGCCTGGGCGCCCTGGGCCGGGTCGTGGCCCGTCATCTGACGGAGCTGCACGGCGTACGCCGCCTCGTCCTGACCGGGCGGCGCGGCCTGGACACGCCGGGCGCCGAGGAGTTCGTGGCCAAGCTGGAGGCCACCGGCGCGCAGGTGACCGTCGCGGCCTGCGACACGGCCGACCGGGCCGCCGTGGCCGCGCTCCTGGACGGTCTCGAGCAGCCGCCGACCGCGGTGGTGCACTCGGCGGGCGTCCTCGACGACGTGGTCGTGGAAGGGCTCACCCCACAGCGCCTGGACGCCGTCCTGCGGCCCAAGGCGGACGCCGCCCTGCATCTGCACGAGCTGACCCGGCACCTGGACCTGTCGGCGTTCGTCCTGTTCTCCTCCCTCTCGGGCATGCTCGGCACCGCGGGGCAGGGCAACTACGCGGCCGCCAACACCTTCCTCGACGCCCTGGCGCGGCGACGGCACGCCGAGGGACTGCCCGCCGTGTCGCTCGCGTGGGGCCTGTGGGCCGGCGAGGGGGACATGGCCGCGGGGCTCGGGAACACGGATCTGCTGCGCCTGTCGCGGTCCGGTGTCGCCCCGCTGTCCGCCGACGAGGGCCTCACCCTCTTCGACGCGGCCGTCGCGGACGGGGCTCCGGTCCTGGCACCCGCCCGGCTCGACCTGCGCGGCCTCGACTCCGGTACGGTCCCGCCGGTCCTGCGGACCCTCGCCCCGGCGGCGGCCCCGGCCCGGACGGCCACCGCGCGTCCCACCGAGACCCCGGCCGCCGTGCTGCGCGGACGCCTTTCCACCGCGCCGCACAAGGAGCAGCGGCACATCATCCTGCAGGCCGTGCGGGCCGAGGTGGCCGCCGTCCTCGGGCACGCGGCTCCGGAGCGGGTCGCGGCGGCGAGCCGGTTCCAGGACCTCGGGTTCGACTCGCTGACGGCGCTGGAGCTGCGCAACCGGCTCAGCACGGCGACCGGTGTCCGGCTGCCCCCGACCCTGGTCTTCGACCACCCGAGCCCCGGCGCCCTCGCCGACCGGCTCGCCGTGGACCTGGCCGTGCGGACGGGTGGGGCTCGGGACGTGGCGGCGGATGGGGGTGCGCCGTCCGGCTCGGACGGGGCCGACGGAGCTGATGGGGCCGACGGGCCCGGCGATGACAGTGCCGTCGACGCGATGAGCACCGACGAGTTGGTGCGGCTTGCCCTGGGCGCCGAATCCGCCGTTTCCGCCGAGCCGTCCGGCCACGGTGCCGCAGGAGCCGACGGGACGACCGTGGCGTAGGGCGCGACACAGCGGCCCTGGTCCCGGGTGGCACTTCCCCCGGGACCAGGGCCTCCTGCGTGTCTCGGACCTGGCAGCCTGGCGGCCTGGCGGGCCCACGGGACCGATCGGGGCCCACCGAACCCGTCAGACCCGCTGGACCCGCTGGACCCGCCGCGCCGTCAGTCGGCGGCGACCTCCGCCTCGATGGCGTGGAACGGCGGGGCCTGCGGCAGCGGCGTGACGGACGTGACCGCGAGCCCGGCGCGGCGGCACACCTCCTCGAACTCCGCGCGGGTGCGTTCCCTGCCGCCGACGTTCACCAGCATGTTCAGGTCGCTCAGGTAGATGCGCCCGGCGGTCTCGGCGTCGACGATCTCGGAGAGGACGGGCTCCACGATCAGGACGCGACCGCCTGGCGGCAGCGCCGCGCGGCAGTGGCTCAGGATCGTCACCACCTGGTCGTCCGACCAGTCGTGGACGATGCTCTTCATCATGTGGAGATCGGCGCCTTCTGGCACCGAGCGGAAGAAGTCCCCGGCCACGAGGGAACATCGGTCGGCGATTCCGTCCCGGCTCAGGGTGGCCGGGGCCTGGGCCAGGCCCTCCTCGGTGTCGTAGATGACGCCGGTGACGGCGGGGTGCTCCCGCAGCACGGCGCTGAGGAGCGTGCCGTCGCCGCCGCCGATGTCCATGACCGTCTTGAACCGCCCGAAGTCGACGGCGCCCGGCAGCGCCGCGGCCGTCTGCCGGGTCCCCTGGCTCATCGCCGTGTTGAACTCGGCCGACAGATCCGGGTGTTGCTTCAGGTGACCGAAGAAGTCCGTCCCGAAGACCTTGTCGAAGGCGACCTCGCCGGTGCGGACGCTGTCGTCCAGCTGCTCCCAGCCCCGCAGCATCATCGGGTCGGTGAACATCCGGGCGATGGAGGCGAGGGAGCCGGGGCGCGCGGGGTCGAGGAGGGCACCGGCGGGCGTGACGGCGAAGGTGCCCGCGGCGCGTTCCTCCAGCAGGCCGAGACTGGCCAGGGCGCGCAGCAGCCTCGCCATGGACTGCGGGGCCGCGGCCGCCTGGGCGGCCACGTCGTCCGCCGCCATCTCCTTGTCGCCGATCAGCTCGACCACCCGTAGCCGCAGGGCCGCGCGCATCGTCTGCGCCGCCACGCCGCCGAAGGCGTACTCGATGACCAGGCGGGCGTCGTCGGGGGTGGTCTCACGGGCCTCGTCGTTCGTCACTGTGTGTTCCCTTTCGCCAGGTGAGTCGTCTGCTTCGCCAGGTGGGTCGTCTGCGTTACGGGATGTGGGGCGGCGCCGCCCTCATGCGCGGCCTCCGCGTGAGCGTCCCCGTCGGCGGCGGCGTCCTCGTCGACGTCCTCGTAGATGTCGACATCGGCCGACGTCGCAAGGCGTACCAGCGCACTCGGCGTGCACCCGGTGAACGCGTGCACATCGCGATGGAGGTGGGACTGGTCGACGTATCCACAGGCCAGCGCGGCCTCGGCGACGTCCGCGCCCGCGTGGAGGCGGCGGGCCGCGCAGTGGAAGCGGACGAGCATGGCCGCGCGCTTGGGGGTAAGGCCGACCTGGGCCGTGAACCGGGCCCACAGCCGCTTGCGGCTCCACCCGCACGCGGCCGCCAGGTCACCGACCCGCACCCGGCCCCGCCGGGCCACGATGGCCGACCAGCTCGCGGCGACCTCCGCGTCCGCCGACGGCGCCCGCGCCGCCCGTTCGACGAGGAACCGGTCGACGAGGGCGAACCGCTCCGGCCAGCCCCCGGCGCCGGTGATCCGTTCGCCGAGCCGCCGCCCCCGCGCTCCCCACAGTTCCTCCAGGCCGGTCACGGCCCCCCGGAGGTCGGCGGGCGCGGTGTCCATGAGCGCGTAGGCGGCCAGGGGCGACAGGCGCAGCTCGACGCAGGAGAACGGCCCGGAGCGAATGCGGGTCGGCCCGGGCACGGGACCGGCGACGAGGCTGCCCAGGGCCGTCCGGCCCGAGCCGCCCTCGACGTGCAGCAGCGCGTCGCCGGAGCCGAGGACGACGGTCACGAACGGCTGCGGGAACACTCGCATGTCGAGGCGTCCGCCCGCGCGGGAGCGGTACCCGGCCACGTGGACCCCGCGCACCGCGGGCCCGCCGACGGGCCGCACGGTGTCCCAGCCGTCGTCGGAGCCCGGGCCGCCCGCGTGGGCACGGCGTGCCGCGGAGCCCCGGCCGCGGTCAGGGTCCGGGCCGCCTTCGGGATCCCGGCCGCCCTCGGATTCGTCGGCGTACATGCCCCCACCCTGGCCGGTGCGCGCCGGCTCGTCTTGGACGAATGTTCCCCGCCCTACGCCGGGACGCGCGGGCTCACCAGCATGCGGATGTCGTCGGCCGCCCAGAGCACGAACCGTTCGACCGGTGTCACCTCGTGGCCCGGCACGGGCCGGAACCGGAAGCGTTTGAGCAGGACGGCCAGGATCAGTTGGGCCTCGACCACGGCCAGGTTCGCGCCCTCGCAGCTCCGCGGGCCGATGCCGAAGGGAATATGGGCGAGCCGCGGCCGCTTCGCGATCTCCTCGGGCGTGAACCGCTCGGGGTCGAACCTCTCCGGCTCGGGCCAGTGCTCGGGGTTCATGTGGACGGCCCAGAAGGGGTAGAAGACCGTCGCCCCCGCGGGGATCTCGTAGTCGCCGACGACGAGGGCGTCGGTGGTCTCGCGGGCGCCGTAGGGGCCGGGCGGGTAGAGCCGCATGGACTCCTTGAGGACCATGTCCAGGTACGTGAGCCCGCGCAGGTCGGCGTAGTCGGGCGCGGCGCGGTCGCCGAGCACGCGGTCCAGTTCGTCGGTGACGCGCGCGGCCGCGTCGGGGTGGCGCGCGAGCAGATGCAGGGTCCAGGAGACGGCCACGCCCGTGGTGTGGTGGGCGGCGAGGAGGGTCACCATGACGGTGTCGCGGATCCGCGCGGGCGGTTCACCGGCCTCGACGAGCGCCCCGATCAGATCGCTGCGGTCCGTGCGGTCGTCGGAGCGGTGCGCCGCGACCACCTGGTCGACCGTCGCGCGCAGCTGTGCCAGGGCCGCTTCGGCGCGCTCGGCGCGTTCCTCCTGGGTGCCGGGGACCGGAACCTCGTAGAGCCGTCCCAGGTATTCGGTGAGGACGTCCTCGAACGCGGTGATGACGCGGTCGGGGTCGGCGGCGCCGCTGCCGCCGAGGGCGTACTCGCAGATCATCCGCAGGGTCAGCGCCGTGAGGTCCTTCTGGAGTTCGACGGGCTCGCCGTCGGCCCGCGCGGCCCAGCCGTCGGCGAGGTCCGTGGTCAGTGCGGTGAAGGTCGCGAAGTGCCGTTCGTGGGAGGGGCGTCCGGCGAACACCGAGAGCAGGATCCGTCGCCACGGCGTGTGCTGGGCGGCCGGGACGACCTGGAGGTTGTCCGCCTCGCACAGCGGCGCGAGGAACTCGAACAGCTGGTCCGGGCGTTCGTTGAGGTGCGCGGTGGCTTCGAGGAGCACGGGGTCGGCGACGGAGACGGCCGTCTCCGTGCCGGGCAGTTGGAACCGCACGACGGGGCCGTACTCGGCGTGGAGCCGCAGTTGGTACCGGTGCAGCCCACCCGCCTCCGTGACGGCGCCCACGCCGCCGTCCGGCCGGGGAGCGGGGCCCGGTATCTTCGTCATGCCCATGGCCGGATTTCCTCCTCGTGCAGCCGCCCCACCAGAAAACCCCCACCCCGCGGGCCAGTTCCACTCCATTCGAGCCATTCGAGCCTCGGATACCAGCCCCTCGCCCGGACGGGCCGCCCGCGCACCCGTCAGGGCCGCTCGCGGCGCCGCCCTTCGGGGCGGTCGCCGGGGTCGGCGTCGCGTGCCGCCCGATAGCGGGTGATGAGCGCGGTCAGCTGCGGGTTGAAGCCCTCGGCGGCTTCAAGGGCGGCGTCCGGCAACGGGTCGTCCGGGGCATAGCCGAGGGCGGGCTTTCCGTCGAGGTGTCCGCACAGGGCGTCGAGGTGGTCCAGGAGGGCCGCGTTCCGGGCCTGCTCGGGGGTGAGGGAACGCAGCCACGCGTAGCGCTCGGCGGGTGCGTCCGGGCAGGGCGGCAGTTCCCGGCGCAGGCCTTCGGCGCGCGCGGACAGGGTGTTCCACACCGGCAGTCGCAGGGCCGCGACCAGGTCGCCGGGTGCGGCGCGCGTGGTGGTGGTCATGCGTCCACGTTCGCAGGGGGCACTGACATCGGCGGGGAGGCGGGGCGGGGATTTTGCGGTTGCAGCGGGGAGTGAGGGCCCTGCGGGGCATTCCCCGATCCCGCCCCTTCCCGAAACCGGGGCTCCGCCCCGGACCCCGTATCGGCGCTCCGCGCCTCGTCCTCAAACGCCGAAACGGGCTAGCTATAGCCCCTCCGGCGTTTGAGGAGCGGGGGTCTGGGGCCGCGCCCCCAGTTTCGGGAAGGGGCGGGATCGGGGAGCCCCCGGCGAGCAGCTCGCGGTGAGCACGGCCCGGTGGACGGCCCGTGCGAGCCGTGCGCCCCACAGTGACCTCGGCCCGGCGAAGGCCTGCACCTCGTCCCCGGCCCGGGGCACGCGCGCGGCCACGCACACCGCGTCCGTGGGCGTGCCCGAGCAGTCGTGGGAGGCGTCCAGGAGCGCCTGCACCTTGGCCTCCGTGGCGGTGGCGACGGCGTTCACCAGGGCCGCGTCGGTCAGGGCCGTCGGCAGCGCCACGACGATGTTGATCGTGCCGGGGCGCGCCAGGAGCAAGGACCCCTCGTCCGGGGCCGCCGCCCAGCCGCGCACCCTGACGCCCGCGGTCACGACCGCCTCGACGCCCCCGTCGGCGGCGTGGGCGTACGCGGACACGTCGGCGGCGGTCATCAGGCCGACGCCGGGCCCTTCGGCTCCCGCCGCGCGGGCGAGGTCCGTCAGGTGCCGCTCCGGGTCGGTGCGCCGATAGCCGTGCGAGACCTGCGCGTTGAGCACCCAGGAACGCTCCCCGATACCGCCGCCCAGGACGGCGCTGCTGACCATCCGCCAGCCCGGCCCGGCACGCCACAACAGCGCCCGCAGCCGCTCCCCGTCCTCGTCCCTCGTACACATCTCCGGAGACAACAGGCCGGATTGCGCGGGACTCGGTATGGCGGAGGGCACGGGCAAGGACCTTTACGGAGAGACTGGGCGGCAGGTGATCGTACGCCGTTGCCGTCGCCGTCAGCTTCCGCGCCCCGCGAGAAGCACCGCCAGAACCACGCCTCCCCATAAGCACCGCCTCCAGAAGCACCGCCCCAGGAGTAGCGCCATGTCCGTCTCACTCGTGCTGTTCACGTCCGACCTGCGGCTGCACGACCATCCCCCGCTGCGCGCCGCGCTCGACGAGGCGGACGAGATCGTGCCGCTCTTCGTCCGGGACGACCGCGTCGACGCCGCCGGATTCGCCGCGCCCAACCGCCTCGCCTTCCTGGCCGACTGTCTGACGGCGCTGGACGAGGCGCTGCGCGAGCGCGGCGGGCGGCTGGTCGTGCGCTCCGGGGACGTGGTGGAGCAGGTGGGAGCCGTGGTCGCGGAGACGGGCGCCGGGTCGGTGCACATGGCGGCCGGAGCCAGCGGCTTCGCGCAGGCGAGGGAGCAGCGGCTGCGGGCCGCCCTCGCGGAGCGGGGCTGCGCCCTGCACGTCCACGACTGCGTGGTGACGGCCGTCGCGCCGGGCGCGGTGACCCCGGCGGGCAATGACCACTTCGCCGTCTTCACGCCGTACTTCAAGCGCTGGTCGCAGCAGGGCGTGCGGCACGCCGTGGCCGCCCCGCGCACCGTCCGCGTCCCGTCCGGCCCCGCCTCCGAGCGGGTGCCGTCGCGCGCCGACGTACGGGAGGTGTCGCCGGGGGTGCCGCCCGGTGGCGAGGCCACGGCGCGGGCCCGGCTCGCGGCGTGGCTGCGTTCGGGGATCGCGGGCTACGCGGACGGCCACGACGATCTGGCGGGCGACCTGACCTCACGGCTCTCCCCGCATCTGCACTTCGGCACGCTCTCGCCCGTGGAGCTCGTCCACCGCGCGGCGAAGAAGGAGGGGCCGGGTCGGGACGCGTTCGTACGCCAGTTGTGCTGGCGGGACTTCCACCACCAGGTGCTCGCGGCCCGGCCGGGCGCGGCGTCGGCGGACTACCGGGACCGGCACGACCGCTGGCGCGACGAGCACGAGGCCGCCGACGACATCGAGGCGTGGCGGCGGGGGCGCACCGGGTTCCCGGTCGTGGACGCCGCGATGCGGCAGCTCGCGCACGAGGGGTGGATGCACAACCGCGGCAGGCTGATCACGGCGAGCTTCCTGACGAAGACGCTGTACGTGGACTGGCGGGTCGGCGCCCGCCACTTCCTGCGCCACCTGGTGGACGGCGACATCGCCGCCAACCAGCTGAACTGGCAGTGGACGGCGGGCACCGGCAACGACACACGCCCGAACCGCGTGCTCAACCCCGTGCTCCAGGGCAGGCGCCACGACCCGGACGGGACGTACGTACGCCGCTGGGTTCCCGAGCTCGCGGAGCTCGACGGCGCCGCGGTGCACGAGCCGTGGCGGCTCACCGGCCCGGACCGCGCCCGGTTCGACTACCCCGAGCCGGTCGTCGTCCTCGCCGAAGGTCTGGCGCGCTTCCGGCGGGCCCGGGGCCGCGACTGAACCAATCGCTCCGCTTGTTCCGGGGGTGGCGTCCGGGCCCGCGTGGGGCACCGTGAATGATCGAGGTCATGCTCCTCGAGTTCCTGTCCGTCGCCGCCCTGATCGTCGTACTGGTGTGCGCCGTCGTCCGTCCCTTCGGGCGGCCGGAGGCGGTGTTCGCCGTGCCCGCCGCCGCCCTCGTCATCGTCACGGGGGCGATCCCGCTGGACGACGTGCGCGACGAGGCGGCCCGGCTCGGGCCGGTGATCGGCTTCCTCGCCGCCGTCCTGGTGCTCGCCAAGCTGTGCGACGACGAGGGGCTCTTCCGGGCCTGCGGCACGTGGATGGCCCGCTGGGCCCGGCACCGGCCGCGGCGCCTCCTCGGCTCGGTGTTCGCGCTCGCGTCGGTCGTGACCGCCGCGCTCAGCCTGGACGCGACGGTGGTCCTGCTGACTCCGGTGGTGTTCGCCACGGCCACCCGCATGGGCACCTCCGCCAGGCCGCACGCCTACGCCTGCGCCCACTTGTCGAACACGGCGTCGCTGCTGCTCCCGGTGTCGAACCTGACGAACCTGCTCGCGTTCACCGCGACGGGCCTGACGTTCACCCGCTTCGCGCTCCTGATGCTGCTTCCCTGGGCGGCCGCGATCGCCGTCGAGTACGTCGTGTTCCGCCGCTACTTCGCGGCCGACCTGGACGCGCCCACCGACGACGACGGGGCCGATGAGCGCCCGGAGGTGCCGCTGTTCGCGCTGGTGACCGTCGCCGCGACGCTCGCCGGGTTCGCTGTGGCCTCCGCGGTCGACGTCGACCCCGCCTGGGCGGCGGCGGCCGGCGCGGCCGTCATGGCGGTACGCGCCCTGGCCCGGCGGCACACCACACCGGCGGCGATCGTCCGCTCCGCGGGCCTGCCGTTCCTGGCGTTCGTCCTCGCCCTCGGCGTCGTCGTGCGCGCCGTCATCGACAACGGCCTCGGCGACGCGCTCGGCCACGCCCTGCCCGACGGCACGTCCCTGCCCGCGCTCCTCGGCACCGCCGCGCTCGCCGCCGTCCTCGCGAACCTGATCAACAACCTGCCCGCCGTGCTCGCCCTCACCCCGCTCGCCGCCACCTCCGGCCCCGGAGCGGTCCTCGCCGTCCTCCTCGGGGTCAACATCGGCCCCAACCTCACCTACGCGGGCTCCCTGGCCACGCTGCTCTGGCGCCGCATCACCCATCACCACGAGCACGACGTCCGGCTCAAGGAGTTCACCGTCCTCGGGCTCCTGACGGTCCCCGCCGCCCTGGTGGTCTCCACCCTCGCGCTGTGGGCATCGTTGCGGGTCATCGGCACCTGAGGGCGCCCCGGCGTGTCCAGGGCCCGGCGTCATCCAGGGCCCGGCGTGTCATCAGCGCGGGCAGGGGCGGCCGTGGTCGCGGGCCTCGCTCGCCATGGTGATGGCCGCGTCGAGGCGGTCCCTGGTCTCCAGCATGCCGGTGATCTGCCCGTCGATGCGGGCGCGTTCGGCGCGCAGCAGCTCCAGGACCTGCGGGGCCACGTCGTCGGTCTCGATGCAGGGCAGCACTTTCACGACGGTCCTGCTCGTGAGACCGGCCGCGTACAGCTGCTGGATCAGCCGGACGCGGTCGACGGCCGCGGCCGGGTAGTGGCGCTGGCCGCTGGGGCTGCGGTCCGCGGACAGCAGGTCCTGCTCCTCGTAGTACCGCAGCGCCCGCACGCTCACGCCGGTCGCAGCGGCGAGTTCGCCGATCCTCATGAGCCCCTCCTCCGAGTCCCGCGCGGCCCCACCGGTCGCGCTCCGCCGCCCGCCGTCCGCCCTCCGGCCAGGCCCGTCGCCGACGACACTTGCCTCTGACGTCAACGTCAGGTTTTAGCGTAGCCGACGCACCACCCCGCACGCGCCGGTACTACGCGAAGGACACCACTGTGACCAGCCTGTTCGACAGTTTCCAGCTCGGGGGCCTGACGCTGCCCAACCGCCTCGTCATGGCCCCCATGACCCGCGCCCGCGCCTCCGCCGACGGCATCCCCGGCGAGCTCACGGCGACGTACTACGCGCAGCGCGCCACCGCCGGGCTCATCGTCACCGAGGGCGTGCAGCCCAGCCTCACGGGCCAGTCCAACCCCCACACCCCGGGCCTGCACACCGACGCGCAGGTCGCCGCGTGGCGGCCGGTGACCGACGCCGTCCACACCAACGGCGGCCGCGTCTTCGCCCAGCTCATGCACGCCGGGCGCGTCGGCCACCCCGATGTCGCCGGGCACCACCCCGTCGCGCCGTCCGCGATCGCCCTCGACGCCACCCTGTACACCGGCCCCAAGGGCCGTCAGGCCGCCCCGGTCCCGCGCGCGCTCAGCACCGCCGAGGTCGGGGGCGAGATACGGGTCTTCGCGGACGCCGCCAGGCGCGCCGTCGACGCGGGCTTCGACGGCGTCGAACTCCACGGCGCCAACGGCTATCTCATCCAGCAGTTCCTCTCCGCCAACACCAACCGGCGCACCGACGCCTACGGCGGATCGGTCACCGGCCGCATCCGCTTCGCCGTCGAGGCGACCGAGGCCGCGGCCGACGCCATCGGCGCCGACCGCGTCGGCCTGCGCCTCTCCCCCGGCGGCAGCGTCTGGGGCATCGCCGAGGACGACGTGCCCGAGCTGTACGCCGCCCTCGTCGCGGCCCTGGCGCCCCTCGGCCTCGCCTATCTGCACGTCCTCACCGGCACCGACGAGGACACCCTCGTCGCGCTCCGCAAGGCGTGGCCGGGCGCCTACATCGTCAACCCCGGCGGCCAGATCGGCCCGCGGACGGGCGACCGCGCCGACGGCGAGCACTGGCTCGCCCAGGGCGCCGACCTCATCAGCTACGGCCGTGCCTTCCTCGCCAACCCCGACCTCGTCGAACGCTTCCGCGCGGACCTGCCGCTGCACACCGCCGACCCGGACACCTGGTACCAGGGCGGCACGTCGGGCTACGCCACCTTCACCAGCTACCAGCACTGACCGCGTAGTGATGGGGGGTGCCCGCGTCCGGGCACCCCCCATCACTACGCTCACCCCAATGGGGCTCGACATCAACGTGCTGATCGCCGACTGGTCGTGGCTCGGGGAGATGCCGCCCCGGGAGCGGCTGCCGCGGTTGCGGAACGCGTGGTACGCGGACGAGACGGGGCTGTGGGACGTCGGCCCGGAGGCCGCGCGGGCGGTCGAGGGGGACTGGGAGTGGCCGCGCGGGTCCGGCGGCCCGGTCTTCGGGATCTACGAGTTCCGGGGCACCCTC
Organism: Streptomyces sp. NPDC040610; assembly: GCF_055594065.1. Classification (NCBI taxonomy): domain Bacteria; kingdom Bacillati; phylum Actinomycetota; class Actinomycetes; order Kitasatosporales; family Streptomycetaceae; genus Streptomyces; species Streptomyces sp. NPDC040610. Next base: position 337,943 of record NZ_JBVIXA010000002.1, read on the forward strand.
GGTTCGTTCAAGGCGCACTTCTGGGCCGGGGAGCGGTGGGAGGCCGTACGCGGCCACGCCGACCCGGTGCCGCGCTCCGCGGTGGACGCCCTGCTGCTCGGGCTGATCTGGAACGGCCTCGACGGCGAGGCCGAGCACACGGATCCGGGCTTCTTCGCGGATCCTGGCTCCCCCCGCGACGCCCCCGCCGTCCCCCACGGCGTGCTGCTCGCACGGTCGCCGGACAGCGTGCGACACCTGGCGGCGGCGTGGGAGCGGCTGCGGCCGCTCCTGTGCGGGCTGCGCGAGGCCTTCGCCGTCCACTCCGCGCAGGCTCCTGGAGACGGGTGGGTGCGCACCTTCGACGAGTTCAGCGACCTTCTTGAGGACTGGGGGCGCGTCCTCGCCGAGGCGGACCGGCGCGGGTGGTGCGTGGTGGGGCTCAGTGAATAGGCCGGGGGCGGCGGCCACCGGATGTGCCCGCGCTCCGGCCGAGCCGCACCCAGCCACCTCCCCTGATCCACCTCCCCCCACCCACCACCCACCCCTCCCATCCACCGCACACGATCGGAGCGTTGATGACCGAGACGGACCACGACCGCCTGCCCGACCACGACGACCGCTTCCTCGACGCCGTGGCCGACCGGCTCGCCGCCCTCCCCTCCGTGCACGCCGTCGCCCTCGGCGGCTCGCGGGCCCAGGGCACGCACACCCCGGACAGCGACTGGGACTTGGCGGTGTACTACCGGGGCCCTTTCGACCCGGACGACCTGCGGGGCATCGGCTGGTCCGGTGAGGTGTCCGAGATCGGCGGCTGGGGCGGCGGCGTGTTCAACGGCGGCGGGTGGTTCACCATCGACGGCCGGGGCGTCGACGTCCACTACCGCGACCTCGACGCGGTCGAGCACGAACTCGCCGAGGCCCGCCAGGGCCGGTTCCGCTGGGAGCCGTTGATGTTCCACCTGGCGGGCATCCCCAGCTACCTGGTCGTCGCCGAACTGGCCGTCAACCGGGTGCTGCGCGGCACGCTCCCCCGCCCCGAGTACCCGCGGGCGCTGCGCGCGGCCGCGCCGCCGGTGTGGCGGCAGCGTGCCGCCATGACCCTGGACTACGCCAAGTCCGCCTACGCGCCGCGCGGCCAGGCCACCGAGGCCGCGGGCGCCATCGCCACGGCCGCCCTGCAGTCCGCGCACGCCGCCCTCGCCGAGCGCGGCGAATGGGTCACCAACGAGAAGCAGCTCCTGCGCCGGGCGGGCCTGCGCGACATCGACGCGGTCGTGGCGCGGCTGCGACCCGACGACCCCGCCACGTTGAAGCAAGCGGTCGCCGAGGCGGAGGCGCTGCTGCTGCCATGAGTGATCGCGTACAGGACCAGGAGGCGTTCCGGGCGTCGGCATCACGGTTGGTCGCGGCGCGCTACCCGCACGCTCTGGGCGCGCTGCTCGGCGGCTCGGCCGCGCGGGGCCGCGCCTCGACGACCAGCGATCTGGACGTGGCGGTGCTCCTGCCCGACCACGACCACAGCGGCCGGGAGGTGGTCCGGCACGAGGGCCGCCCGGCCGAGCTGTTCCTCAACACCGTCGCCGACCACGTCCTGCGCGAGGCGGCACACCTGCTCACCGCCCACCACAACGCGTGGACGGGCATCGGCAAGTGGCTCCCGCGCAGGCTCCTGAGCGCGGACCCGGTCCTGGGCAGGGCACTCCTGGACGGCCATCGGGCCGTGGCCGAACACTCCGACCCCACCGTCCTCGCCGCGGCCGCGGAGCAGGTGCTCGGCCTTCTGGGCGGCCCCGTGCGCGAGGGATACGCGCACCGCTGGAAGCCGTGATCGGGGTCCGACGCACCGGACGGGGTGCCCTCAGTGTCGGCTCAGCATCGGCAGCAGCAGGGCCGCCGACCAGCTGAAGTTGGGTGAGTTCAGGGGTACGCCGGTCAGGGGGTCGTAGTTCTCCATGACCGGGCTTCGGGCCGACAGGCCGTGGGCCGTGGTCAGGAGGCGGTTCGTGAGGGTGCGGGCCTGTGCCACGTGGCCGTAGCGTCGCAGGCCCGCCTGGGCGAAGTACGCCTGGTCCAGCCAGACGGGGCCGCGCCAGTAGCGCTGCGGGGCGAAGTAGGGCGAGCTGCGGGCGACGGTCGGGAACGGGACGGGCGTGGCGAACTCGCGCGGGTCGGTGAGGCGGTCGCGTACGGCGGCGGCCTGTGCGCGCGACGCCGTGCCGGTCCACAGCGGGATGGCGCCCTCGATGCCCCGGCCCCGCGCGGTGAGCCGTGCGCCGCCGTCGAGGGCGATGTCGTGGAACCAGCCGTCCCCGGGGTCGTACATGTGCTCGCGCACCGCCCGGTGCGTGGCCTCGGCCCGGCCGCGCCAGCGCCGCTCCCCCGAACGGTCACCGGTCGCGCGGGCGATGTCGGCGAGGTGGTCCTGGTCGGCGGCGAGATAGGCGTTGAGGTCGACGGACTCCTGGGTGAGGGAGTAGCCGGTGACGGAGCCGGAGGCGTCGCGGTTGGTGACGACGGAGGTGCCGAGGGCGGCGTCGAAGCGCGGCGCGTTGTCCATGCCGCTCTCCCAGGCGGCGGCGAGCCTGCGCTCCTCGGGGCTGTCGTTGGCGGGGTCGACGGTCGCGCCGTACTCGGCGAGCCCGTCGCGGTCGTGGTCACGGTTGCGGTACCACCAGGCCTGGTACGCGGCCAGCTTCGGGTACATCTCGCGCAGGAAGGCACGGTCGCCGCCGCGCCGGTAGACCTCCCACACGGCCCAGGCGGCCAGCGGAGGTTTGCTGTTGCGTTCGTTCCAGTTGCCGCCGCCGTCGGCCTGGTCGTTGTAGAAGACGGCGTCGGGGATCATGCCGGCGTCCTGCGGCCGGGTCGCCGATGTCGGCCGGATCTGGTGGTCGAACATGGCGCGGATCTGGGACTGGGCGAGCCGGGGGTCGAAGCGCGCGGTGCCGACGGCCTGTTTCCAGGTGTCCCAGGACCAGATGCCGCCGGTGAACCACTTGTAGGAGATCGAGGGGCTGATGGCGTCGTGCCGGATCCGCCCGGCGGCGGAGCGCCAGTTGGTGACGAGGGTCTCCAGCGACTTCACGGCGAGGCGGCGCCGGTCGGCGGGGACGCCCCGGGTGACGGCGGCGACGTAGCGGCGCCAACGCGCGTCACCGGATGCCGTGTTGGCGGCCGGGTGGGCGAGGACACGGCGTACCGCGGACGCTTCGCGGGTCCGCTCGGCGGCGGTGAACGTGTAGCTCTCGGTCCAGTCCAGGCTGCGGGCCGCTCCGGGGGCGAGCGTGAGGGGCGCGGCGAGGTCGCTGCGGTAGGTGTCGCCCGTGACGGTGGTGCGGACGGGCTCGCGGTGGGTGACCTCGAAGCGTTCGGTGCCGTCGGTGAGGTAGTCCCACTTCTCCCGGACCCGGGCGAAGCCGACGGCGACACCGCGGGCGGTGGCGGCCAGGGCGGGCGCGTCGCGCTGGGGCGGCGCGGCGGGGCGCAGCAGGGTGCCGGTCCAGCCCGCGCCGAGGGTGCGCGGTGCCCGGCCGGTGTTGTGGATCCGGGCCCGGACCAGGGCGGTCCGGTCGGTGGCGAAGCACAGGTCGAGGGTGAGCCGCAGGCCGTCGAGGCGGTAGGTCTGGCGCAGCGCCCCGGGCAGCGAGGTGAGGCGCGGTGCGCCGCCCGCGCCGAGGTCGAGGGCCTGGCCCGCCTCGGTGAGCCGGATCCGGCTGAAGGACTTGCTCAGCCACCAGGGGTACTCCTGGGCGATGTGCAGCGGCCCGGTGAAACCTCCGTACGTGGCCGGATCGTCGGTCGACGGCAGCGCGTAGGCGTGCCAGGCGCCGCGGTCGGCGAAGACGTTGACCGGGTTGAACTCGCCGGGCTGCGCGGCGGCCGGGACGCCTTGCAGGTCGAGGACGTCGGCGTACGAGGAGGGGGTGCCCGTCGCGCGCGGGTCCGCCGCCGGGGCGGCGTGCCGTGCGGAGTCCTGTCGTGTCGCGTGTGCCGGTGGCGGCCCGTGGACCGGTCGCGCCGCGTCGGCGGCGGGGGCGAGGCCGACGGCCAGGGTGACGGCGAGGGCTGCGGCGGTCAGGGCGCGCGGGCGGGAACGCAACGTGCGGGTCTCCGAACTGTGGTGTGGGGACGGGGAGATGGCCGGGGTGTGCGGACCCGGCGTCGCCTCCGCGCGGTGACCGCACGGAGGCGACGGGACTGGCTGGGTGCTACTCGGTCGTGCGAGTCGGGCGGCGGGGTGCTCAGACGCCCGCGACGCTCTGGATCCAGGAGCGGTACGCCGTCACGTTCGTGTACGCGGTCGTGGTCTGGCGGTCACTGGTGGACGCCACGCCGACCTGGATGCCGTTGGCCATCATCGGGCCGCCCGAGTCGCCGCCCGCGGTGATGCCGTTGCCGCGCCGGGCGCAGATGGCCTGGCCCTGGTAGGCGTCGCGGCAGCCGCCGGTCACGACGACGTTGGCGACCTTCAGGAGCTGCGACTGGCAGTTGATCTCCTGGCCGCACTGGGAGGTGGCGCCCCAGCCGTACACCTGCACGGTCTGGTTCACCTGCACGGAGCCCGGGTTGCCGAGGCGCGCGTAGGTGCCCGCCACGGAGCGGTCGAGCTTGACCAGGGACAGGTCGGAGCTGGCGTTGTTGTGGACGCTGACACCGTTGGCCGTGGTGCCGCCCGAGGTCTGGTCGAGGCTGCCGATGCGGAACGAGAGGCCGCCGCCGCTGACGCAGTGCTTCGCGGTGAGGATCCAGGTCGGGGCGATGATGGTGGCGCTGCAGGTCTGCCGGCCGTTGGAGAACAGGCGGGCCGCCCAGGGCGCGTTGCTGGCGTAGCCGCCGCCGATGATCGGCTGGGCGGAGGTGCCGGATGCCACGGTGGGTGCGTTGGCGGACGGCGCCGTCTGGGCCGCGGCCGTGGGGGCGAGCCCCAGGACGGCGAGGGCGGTGGCCGCGAGCGCGGGGACGAGTCTGGATATTCGCACGTTCGTCTCCATTGTGTGGGGGATGAAACGTCCTGCGATAAGGACGCGACCGCATAGGTATGCGGGTGGAGCGCACACGCGGAAGGCGGGTTTCCCCTGGCGCGTGCATGCCATGCTCGGCTGGGGTGAATGTGGCAGAGGAGTCACGGAGGACGCAAGAGGTTGACCGCCGAAATTCCCTCGCCATAGCGACCCCTAGGGCGAGTTGGGATCTGTTTCGCAGTTCACTGTTGCGATGTGACCTTCAATCACCTGCCCGGAGGGGCGCGGCGCGAAGGACACCGCGAAGCCCGTAGGAAGGGCCGCGGATCGACTGCGTGAGCTTGCGTCTGCCCGCATGCCCAAACGGGGCATCTTGGTCTGGACCATTCTGTACGCAGACGCCGCCACCCTGACAACCGCCTTTTGCGACAAGCCTGTTGACTCCACACGGGCACGCGACGCCGGGTCGATGTCTTCAACAAGTCAAGGAACTCCGGTCACTTCCCTTGACGAGGGATGCACCCGGATGAAGCATGCAACGCGAGAGAGCGCTCCCATCACCCCCACGTGTTCATTTCCTGAACTAGGAGAGTGCCCCATGTCCGCTTCCCCAGCCCGCAGGTCCGTCCTCGGGGCCGCCGCCGCGTCCGTGCCCGCACTCCTCGCCCTGTCCAATCCGGCGGAGGCCGCGCCCCCGGCCGCGAAGGCCAGGAGAGCCGACAAGCCCCGGCTGCCCGGTGGCGGCGACCTCGGCCCGAACGTCATCGTCTTCGAGCCGTCCACGAGCGGGATCCAGGCCAGGCTGGACGAGATCTTCAAGAAGCAGGAGTCGGCGCAGTTCGGCACGGGCCGGTACGCCCTGCTGTTCAAGCCCGGCACGTACCACGGCCTCAACGCCCAGATCGGGTTCTACACCGCCATCGCGGGCCTCGGCCTGTCCCCCGACGACACCACCATCAACGGCGATGTCACCGTCGACGCGGGCTGGTTCGACGGCAACGCCACGCAGAACTTCTGGCGGTCGGCGGAGAACCTGGCGCTGGTCCCCGTCAACGGCACGAACCGGTGGGCCGTGTCGCAGGCCGCGCCGTTCCGCCGCATGCACGTGCGCGGCGGCCTCAACCTCGCCCCCACCGGGTTCGGCTGGGCGAGCGGCGGCTACATCGCGGACAGCCGCGTCGACGGCGAGGTCGGACCGTACTCGCAGCAGCAGTGGTACACCCGCGACAGCGCCGTCGGCGGATGGCGCAACGCCGTCTGGAACATGGTGTTCTCCGGCGTCGAGGGCGCCCCGGCGCAGAGCTTCCCCGACCCCCCGTACACGACGCTCCAGACCACCCCGCTCTCCCGCGAGAAGCCGTTCCTCTACCTGGACGGCGCCGAGTACAAGGTCTTCCTGCCGGAGCTGCGCACCAACGCCCGCGGGGTGTCCTGGGGCAGTGGCACCCCGCGCGGCACGTCGGTGCCCCTTTCGCGGTTCTACGTCGCCCGGCCCGGGGTGTCCGCGGCCACCCTCAACCAGGCCCTGGACGAGGGGCTGCACCTGCTGTTCACGCCCGGGATCTACCACCTGGACCGGACGGTCGAGGTACGGCGGGCGGGCACCGTCGTCCTCGGGCTCGGCTACGCCACCCTCATCCCCGACAACGGCGTGACCGCCCTGAAGGTCGCCGACGTCAACGGGGTGCGCCTGGCCGGGCTCCTCATCGACGCCGGTCCGGTCAACTCCCCCACCCTGCTCGAGGTCGGCCCGCAGGGAGCCGCCGCCGACCACTCCGCCGACCCCATCACCGTGCAGGACGTGTTCATCCGCATCGGCGGCGCGGGCCCCGGCAAGGCCACCACCAGCATGGTCGTCAACAGCCGCCACACCATCGTCGACCACACCTGGGTCTGGCGCGCCGACCACGGCGACGGCGTCGGCTGGGAGACCAACCGCGCCGACTACGGCGTCCGCGTCAACGGCGCCGACGTCCTCGCCACCGGCCTGTTCGTGGAGCACTTCAACAAGTACGACGTGCAGTGGTACGGCGAGCGCGGCCGCACGATCTTCTACCAGAACGAGAAGGCGTACGACGCCCCCAACCAGGCCGCCATCCAGAACGGCAGCATGAAGGGCTTCGCGGCCTACCGCGTCGACGACTCCGTGACGACGCACGAGGCGTGGGGCCTGGGCAGCTACTGCTACTACAACGTCGATCCGAGCATCGTCCAGCACCACGGCTTCGCCGCCCCGACGAAGCCCGGGGTGAAGTTCCATCATCTGCTGGTGGTGTCGCTCGGCGGCAAGGGCCAGTACGAGCGCGTCATCAACGACACCGGCGCCCCGACCTCGGGCACGTCGACGATCCCGTCCAAGGTCGTCTCGTACCCCTGATCCCGTACCCCGGAGCGAAGGGGCTGGACAGGTCTCTCGTCCAGCCCCTTCCTCCGAAGCCTGCCTAGCCGACGGCCACGGCGCCGCGCAGCGCCTCACGCACCGTCGCGATCACCTCCGCCGCGCGCGGGCTGAGGTAGAAGTGCCCGCCGCGGAACACCTGGAGGTGGAACGCGCCGGTCGTGTGGTCGCGCCACCGCTCGGCTTCCGGGACCGTCGTCTTCGGGTCGTCGTCGCCGGTCAGGGCGGTGATCGGGCAGTCGACGGTCGTGTCCACGGGGCCGTACGTCTCGATGGCCCGGTAGTCGCTGCGGATGGCGGGCAGCACCATCCGCAGCAGTTCCTCGTCGCCGAGCACCTGGGCGTCGGTGCCGCTCATGGCCTTCATCTCGGCGACGATCCCGTCGTCGTCCCGCTGGTGGACGTTCTCCTCGCGCCGCGTCGACGGCGCGCGCCTGCCGGAGGCGAAGAGCAGCGCGGGCTTGTGGCCGCGGGCCTCCAGCCTGCGGGCGACCTCGAACGCGAGGACCGCGCCCATGCTGTGCCCGAAGAACACCACCGGGCGGTCGAACAGCGGCTCGACGACGGGGGCGATCCGGTCCGCCAGCACGCCGATGTCGTCCACGTTCGGCTCGTGCCGCCGGTCCTGGCGGCCGGGGTACTGCAGCGCCGTCACGTCGCAGCCGTCGGCGAGCGCGGCCGAGACAGGGAAGTAGAAGCTCGCCGATCCGCCCGCGTGCGGGAAGCACACCAGCCGGACCGGGGCGTCCGCTGCGGGGTGGAACCGGCGGAGCCAGAGGTCGCTGCCGTCGGCAACTGTCATGTTCTTCGTCCATTCTGTGTCGTTGTCGTACGGGGAAGGGGTCGGCGCCCCGGTGCGCGGGGCGACAAGACCCCCTGGTCCAGAGGGTCTTGTCGCCCGGCCCTACTGGGAGTCGGCGCCCGGACCCTCGTCCAGCCAGGCTCGCACGGCGCGCGCGGTGGACTCGGAGCGGTCCTCCATGATCGTGAAGTGGTCGCCGGGGACGTGGGTGTCCTCGTGCGGGAACGGCCAGTCGGGCTGCCAGTCGTCCTCGGTCTCCATGGCCTGCGACTCCCCCGGCGGGAAGGTCGCGTGCACATACAGCGTCGGGGTCTCCACCGGCTCGGGCTCCCAGTCGCTGAACACACGCAAGTAGCCGCCCTGCCCGGTCAGTTGCGCGCCGTTCATCATCGCGAACGCCTCGGTGGTGGTGCCGCGCGCCTGGAGCGCCGCGTACAGCCGGTCCTCGAAGGAGGTCGTCGCGGTGTACGTGTCCACGAGGACCGAGGCCACCGGCGCGCGGCCCTGCCGTTCGAGGAGCGCGGCGACGGCGTTGACCATCCACCCGCCCGACGAGTACCCGGCGAGGACGAACGGCCGGTCACCGGCCGCCCTGCGCACTGCCTCCGCCTGGTAGCGGACGACCGCGTCCCGCGTGGCGGGCAGCAACTCCCCCGCGCCGAAGCCGGGGTTGGGCAGCACGGTCACGTCCCGCTCGCCCGCGAACACGGGGGCGAACCGGGCGTAGTAGTGCGGGCCGGAGGGCGCCATCGTCGGCGGGAAGCACAGCAGCGGGACACCGGGGCCGGTCGCCAGGGTGACCGGCGGCAGCGCGGGCATCCCGTCCGGCTCGTCGAACACCTGCCGCAGCCGCGAGGCGGCCTTCACCATCTCCCACGCCTCGTCCTCCAGGCCGAGTTCGTACGCCTGCCGGTACAGGCCCGTGAGCGAGTCCTCCAGCGCCGACGACGCCGGAGCGGCGGAGGCGTCGCCGACCGCCGAGGCGAGTTCGCGCCGCAGGTACCCGGCGAGCGCCGGTCCGGTCGGCTGGTCGAACACGACGGTGGTGGGCAGGCGCAGACCGGTCACGGCCGCGAGCTGGTTGCGCAGTTGCAGCGCGGTCAGGGAGTCCAGGCCGAGCTGGGTGAGGGTGCCGGAGACGTCGAGGCCGTCCGGCGCATAGCCGAGGACGGCCGCCACCTGGTCCCGGACGAGGCGCAGCAGTTCGCGCTCCTGCTCCTCCTCCGTCAGACCGGCGAGGCGCCGCGCCAGCGGCTCCTCGTCCACGGCGGCGGCCCTCGTGGCGCGCGGGCGCACGAGGCCGCGCAGCAGCGGCGGCACCGTGTCGGGCCCGCCGCGCAGGCCGCCGGCATCGAGCCGCATCGGCACCACAAGGGCCTCGTCGGCGGCGCAGCCGAGGTCGAACAGGGCGAGGCCCTGTTCCTCGGTCAGGCCCGCGACGGCGGAGCGGGACATCCGCGCCACGCCGGTCCCCGCGAGGTGTCCGGTCATCTCGCTCGCCGTCTCCCACAGGCCCCACGCCAGTGAGGTCGCGGGCAGACCCGCGGCCCTGCGGTCCTGGGCGAGCGCGTCGAGGAACGCGTTGGCCGCCGCGTAGTTGCCCTGGCCGGGGCCGCCGAGGATGCCCGACACCGAGGAGAAGAGCACGAACGCCGACAGGTCGAGGTCGCGGGTCAGCTCGTGCAGGTGCCAGGCCGCGTCGACCTTCGGCCGGAACACGCCGTCGATCTGGGCGGGCGTCAGTGAGCCGATCGTGGCGTCGTCGAGGACGCCCGCGGAGTGCACCACGCCGGTCAGCGGGTGGTCCAGGGGCACCGCGGCGAGCAGCTCCGCGAGCGCGTCCGGGTCGGTGACGTCGCAGGCAGCGAGGGTGACGTGCGCACCGAGGCCGGTCAGTTCGGCGTGGAGGGCCTCGGCGCCGGGGGCGGCCGCGCCGCGGCGGCTGGCGAGGACGAGGTGGCGGACGCCGTGCTCGGTCACCAGGCGCCGGGTGACGAGGCCGCCGATCATGCCGGTGGCGCCGGTCACCAGGACGGTGCCGCCGGGTGTGAACGCGAGCGGGGCCTCCGCGTCGGACGGCCGCGAGCGGGCGAGCCGCGGCACCAGCGCGTCACCGGCGCGCACCGCGGCCTGCGGCTCGGCGCCCGTGAGGACGGCGGGCAGCGCGGCCCACGACGCGTCGTGTCCGTCCACGTCGACCAGCGCGAACCGGTCGGGCGTCTCGGACTGCGCGGAGCGGATCAGGCCCCACACCGCCGCGTCGGCGACGTCGGGAACGTTCTCGGCGGGCACGGCCGCGACGGCCCCGCTGGTCACGAAGACCAGGCGGGAGTCGAGGAACCGGTCGTCGGCCAGCCACTCCTGGGCGAGCCTCAGCGCGCGCAGGGCGGCGGTGCGGGTGCCGGAGACCGGATCCGTGTCGTCCTCGGCGAACGGGACGACGACCACCTCGGGCACCCCGGCCTCCGCGAGGGCCGCCAGGTCGGCGTGCTCCTCGACGGTGACGCCGGACGCCGCGAGGCCCGCACCGGCCTTCAGGTCGTCCGGGCCGACGATCGCGAGGGCGCGGGCGGGAGCGTGGGTGGCCGCACGGGTCGGCGCGGCCACCCACTCCAGCCGGAACAGCGCGTCGCGGTGGCGCGCACCCCACTGTTCCGCGGCGATCGGCCGCAGGACGAGGGATGCGACCGTCGCCAGGGGGTGCCCCTGGGCGTCGGTCAGTTCCAGGGAGACGGCGTCGGTTCCGGCCGGGGTGAGCCGGACGCGCGCCGCTGTGGCACCGGTCGTGTGCCAACGGATCCCGCTCCAGGAGAACGGGAGCCGGGGCCGACCGGCGTCTTCGACGAGGCCGCCGAGCATGCAGGCGTGCAGCGCGGCGTCGAGGAGCGCCGGGTGCAGGCCGAAGGACGCGGCGTCCCCGTGCTGGTCCTCGTCGAGCTCGATCTCGGCGTACACGGCGTCCTCGCCGCGCCACGCCGACTTGAGGCCCTGGAAGGCGGGGCCGTAGGAGATCCCCTTCTCCTCCAGGCCTTCGTAGAGGCCGTCGAGGTCGACGGGTTCGGCGTCGGCGGGCAGCCAGTCGGCGAGCGGGGCCGGGGCCTGGGCCGGGCCGGCGGTGGCTCCGGTGGCTCCCGTGGCTCCGGTGGTGAGGAAGCCGGTGGCGTGCCGGGTCCAGTCGGTGTCGGCCGTCGGGTCGTCCGGGCAGGAGTCGATGCCCAGCGTCCTGCGGCCGGAGCCGTCGTCGCCGCCGACCGTCACCCGCAGCCGTACGCCGCCGCGTTCGGGCAGCACCAGCGGTGCGGCGAGGGCGAGTTCCTCCACCTCGTCGAGGCCGAGCCTGCCGCCCGCGGCGAGCGCGACTTCCGCGAAGGCCGTGCCGGGCAGCAGGGTCGTCCGGGCGACGGCGTGGTCGGCGAGCCACGGGTGGCTGTCGGTGCCGAGCCTGCCGGTGCACACCAGGCCCTGCCCGTCGGCGAGTTCCACGACGGCGCCGAGCAGCGGGTGGTTCGCGCCCGCCAGGCCGAGCCCGCCTGCCGCCTCGTCGAAGCGCAGGTCGCGGGGGGCGTCCAGCCAGTAGGACGTGTGCTGGAACGCGTACGTGGGCAGGTCGACGCGGCGCGCGCCGCGACCGTCGAAGTACGCCTCCCAGTCCACCCGTACGCCGCGCGTGCACAGCTGTGCCACGGCGGCGGCCAGCGCGGACTCCTCCGTACGATCGCCGTGCAGCACCGGCACGAACGCCGCGTCGGGCGCGGATTCCAGCCCCAGCGCCGACAGCGTCCCGCCCGGCCCGACCTCGACGAACGTGGCCACGCCCTGGGCCACGAGCGTCTCGACGGCGTCGGCGAAGCGCACGGACTCCCGCACGTGCCGCACCCAGTACTCGGGCGAGGCCAGCTCCGCCTTGGTGGCCGCCTTGCCGGTGAGGGTGGAGACGATCGGGATCGCGGGCGCCTCGTACGACACGCCTTCGAGCACCGCGCGGAACTCGTCGAGCATCGGCTCCATCAGCGGGGAGTGGAACGCGTGGCTGACCTTGAGGCGGGTCGCCTTGCGGCCCGCCTCACGCCAGCTCTCGGCGACCGCCTCGACGTCGGCGGCCACACCGGAGACAACCACCGAGTTAGGGCCATTAACCGCCGCTATACCCACCGTCTCCGGCAAGACGTCCGACGTGACCTCGGCCTCCGACGCCTGAATCGCGACCATCGCCCCGCCAGTCGGCAGCGCCTGCATCAACGCACCACGCGCGGACACCACCTTGACGGCATCAGCCAGCGACCAGACACCAGCCACATGCGCCGCTGCCAGCTCACCGATCGAGTGACCAGCCAGCACATCCGGGCGGACACCCCACGACTCAAGAAGCCGGAACAGCGCCACCTCGACAGCGAAGAGCGCAGGCTGCGTCACCCCCGTCTCGCTCAGCGCCTCGGCATCCTCACCGAACAGCACCTCCCGCACCGACGGGTCGAACACCGCCAGGACCTCGTCCAGGGCCTTGGCGAACACCGGGAAGCGGGCCGAGAGTTCACGGCCCATCCCCAGCCGCTGCGACCCCTGCCCCGAGAACAGGAAGCCAACGCCGCCCACGGCGACAGACCCCACGTACAGGCCGGGGAACGGCCGCCCCTCGGCCAGCGCCGTGAGCCCGTCGAGGAGCGCCGCGCGGTCGTCCGCCACGACGGCGCCCCGGTGGTCGAGGGCCGACCGTGTCGTCGCCAGTGAGTAGGCGACGTCGGTCACGCCGGACCCCGGCTCGTCCGCGACCCGCTCCCGGAGGCGGAGTGCCTGCTCCCGCAACGCCTGCGCGTTCCGCGCGGACAGCACCACCGGCACCGGCACCGGGCCGACCGGCGCGGCGATGGCAGCGGACGCCTCGGGCTCCGGGGCCTGCTCGATGATGGTGTGCGCGTTGGTGCCGCTCACGCCGAACGACGACACGCCGACGCGGCGCGGGCGCCCCGTCTCCGGCCACGACCGGGCCTGTGTCAGGACCTCGACGGCGCCCGCGGTCCAGTCGACGTGGGGCGAGAGCCGGTCGACGTGCAGGGTGCGGGGCAGCTCCGCGTGGCGCAGCGCCATCACCATCTTGATCACACCGGCGACACCGGCCGCGGCCTGGGAGTGGCCGATGTTCGACTTCAGCGAGCCGAGCCACAGGGGCTCACCGGCACGGTCCTGCCCGTAGGTGGCGAGCAGGGCCTGCGCCTCGATCGGGTCGCCGAGCGAGGTGCCGGTGCCGTGCGCCTCGACGGCGTCCACGTCGGACGGGGCCAGGCCCGCGTGGGCGAGTGCCTGCCGGATGACGCGTTCCTGCGAGGGGCCGTTCGGGGCGGTGAGGCCGTTGGACGCGCCGTCCTGGTTGACCGCCGAACCCCGTACGACCGCGAGGACCTTGTGGCCGTTGCGGCGGGCGTCGGAGAGCCGTTCGAGGACCAGCATGCCGACGCCCTCGCCGAGGCCAGTGCCGTCCGCGTCGGCGGAGAACGCCTTGCAGCGGCTGTCCGGGGCCAGGCCGCGCTGGCGGCTGAACTCCAGGAAGGCCCCCGGGCTCGCCATCACGGTCACGCCGCCCGCGAGGGCGAGCTCGCACTCGCCGGAGCGCAGCGCCTGGGCGGCCAGGTGCATGGCCACCAGCGACGACGAGCAGGCCGTGTCGATGCTCACGGCGGGCCCTTCGAGGCCGAAGGTGTAGGAGAGGCGGCCGGAGGCGACGCTGCCCGAGCTGCCGAACCCGAGCTGCCCTTCGAGGCCTTCCGGGGACCGTGTGAGGCGGGCGGCGTAGTCGTTGTACATCACGCCCGCGAACACGCCGGTCGTGCTGCCGCGCAGCGACCTCGGTTCGATGCCCGCCCGCTCGAACGCCTCCCAGGAGGTCTCCAGGAGCAGGCGCTGCTGCGGGTCGACCGCCAGGGCCTCGCGCGGCGACATGCCGAAGAACGCGGGGTCGAACTCGGCGGCGTCGTGCAGGAAGCCGCCCGTGCGGACGGTGCTCGTGCCGGTGTTGTCGGGGTCCGGGTCGTAGAGCGACTCCACGTCCCAGCCCCGGTTCTCGGGGAAGTCGGAGATCGCGTCGCGGCCCTCGGCGACGAGGCGCCACAGGTCCTCGGGCGAGCGCACCCCGCCGGGGTAGCGGCAGCTCATGCCGATGATCGCGATCGGCTCGTCGTCGGCGACGGCGCTGCGGACGACCGCCGCCCCCGCGTCCTGGTCTCCGAGCAGCCTGGCGCGCAGGCGGCCCGCGAGCGCCAGGGGCGTCGGGTAGTCGAAGACCAGGGTCGCGGGCAGGCGCAGGCCGGTGGCCGCGTCGAGCCGGTTGCGCAGTTCGACGGCGGTGAGCGAGTCGAATCCGAGGTCGCCGAAGGAGCGCTCGGGTTCCACCTCGGCGGCGGAGGCGTGGCCGAGCACGGCGGCGACGGCGGTGCGGACGACGTCGAGCAGCGCCGGGAGGCGCTCGTTGTCCGGCAGGTCGGCGATGCGGGCCGCGAGGCCCCCTGCGGCCTTGGCGGCCTCGGGGCGGGCCGTGCGGACCAGGGCGCGCAGCAGCGGCGGGACGGTGTCGGGGCGTACCCGCAGCGGCGCCAGGTCGAGGCGCATGGGGACGGCCACGGGTGCGGGGAGCGCGAGGGCGGCGTCGAAGAGGCGCAGGCCCTCGTCGGCGGACAGCGCGGCGGCACCGGCGCGGGCGAGACGGCCGCGGTCGGTCTCGGCCAGCTCTTCGGTCATGCCGCTCGCGTCCGCCCACAGTCCCCACGCCAGGGAGGTCGCGGGCAGGCCCTGGGCGCGCCGGTGCTGGGCGAGCGCGTCCAGGAAGGCGTTGGCCGCCGCGTAGTTGGCCTGCCCGGGGTTGCCGAACGTGCCCGCCGCGGACGAGAAGAGGACGAACGCCGACAGGTCCAGGTCGCGGGTCAGTTCGTGCAGGTGGCGGGCGGCGTCGACCTTGGGCCGGAACACGGTGTCGATCCGCTCCGGGGTCAGCGAGCCGATGACGCCATCGTCCAGGACGCCCGCCGCGTGCACGACGGCCGTCACGGGGTGCTCGGCCAGGAGGGCGCTCACCGCGTCCCGGTCCGCCACATCGCACGCGACGGCGGCGACTTCGGCGCCCAGCTCGACCAACTCGTCGTACAGCTCACCGACTTGCCCCCGCCTGCTGGCCAGTACAAGCCGTCGTACGCCATGCCGCCGCACCAGATGCCGCGCCACCAATCCGCCGAGCATGCCGCTCGCACCGGTCACAAGCACCGCACCGGCACCGAAGGACGGGGCCTCCGACTCCTCGGGGCGGGCCCGGACGAGCCTCGGCGCGAGCAGTTCACCGGCGCGCAGGGCCAGTTGGGGCTCGTCGGTCGCGACGGCGGCGGGCAGCGCGTGGGCGGAGGCGGCCAGCAGGTCGACGTCGACGAGGACGAAGCTGCCGGGGTGCTCGGCCTGGGCCGCGCGTACGAGGCCCCACACGGGCGCGTTGGCCAGGTCGGGGGCGTCCTCGTCGGGGCCCGCCGCCACCGCGCCGCCGGTGACGAACACCAGCCGCGCCGAGGCGAACCGGTCGTCGGCGAGCCACTCCTGCACCAGGGCGAGCGCCCAGTGCGCAGCCTCTGCCGGGTTCGCGGCCGGGGGCACGGGGGCGAACACGAGGTCCGGCACGTCCTCGTCGGCCAGCGTGGCCAGGTCCGGGTACGCGTCGACCGGCTCGGTGAACTCCGCCTGGGCGAAGCCGCGCCCGAGGACGGCCCAGCGGACCGGGGTCGCGGTGGCGGGCCGCACCCGCGTCCAGTCGACGCGGAACAGCGAGTCCAGGCGGCCGCCGGTGAGGCCGTCCGTCGTCAGGGGCCGCAGGGACAGTGCCTCGACCGAGGCGACGGGGGCGCCAGCGGCGTCGGTGAGGTCGAGGGCGACGCCCGCGGTGCCCGCCGGGGACAGCCGCCCGCGCAGGGCGGTCGCGCCGCCGCTGTGCAGCCGCACGCCGCTCCAGGAGTACGGCAGGTGCAGCCGCTCGGTGTCGGCGACGAAGGTGCCGAGCCCGATGGCGTGCAGCGCGGAGTCGAGGAGCGCGGGGTGCAGTCCGAAGGAGCCCGCGGCGTCCTGCTCGGGCAGTTCCACCTCGACGAACACCTCGTCGTCCCGGCGCCACGCGGCGCGCAGGCCGCGGAACGCGGGGCCGTAGCCGAGCCCGGCCGCGGCGAGGTCGTCGTAGCGGCCTTCGAGGTCGACGCGTTCGGCCCCCGGGGGCGGCCAGGCCTCCGCCCCCGCCACTCCGCCGGTCGCCGGAACGGCCCCGCCCGCCGTGAGCGTGCCGAAGGCGTGCCGTGTCCACGGCTCGCTGTCCGGCTCGTCGTCGGGTGCGTCGTCGGCCCGGGAGTGGACGCTCACCGCGCGGCGCCCGGACTCGTCCGGTGCTCCGACGGCCACCTGGAGCCGCACGGCGCCGTCCTCGGGCAGGACCAGGGGCGCCGCCAGCGTCAGTTCCTCGACGTGGTCGAGGCCGACCTGGTCGCCCGCCCTGATCGCCAGTTCCACGAACGCGGCGCCGGGCACGAGGACGACGCCGCCGACGGTGTGGTCGGCGAGCCACGGGTGGGTGGCGAGGGAGAGCCTGCCGGTGAGCAGGGCGCCCTCCTCGTCGGCGAGGGTGACGGCGGCGCCGAGGAGCGGGTGGTCGGCGGGACGCAGGCCCACCGAGGCCACGTCCCCGGTGGGCGCGCCCGCGTCCAGCCAGTAACGGGCGCGCTGGAAGGGGTAGGTGGGCAGCTCGGTCCGCCGGGCGCCGCGGCCCGCGAACACCGCCTGCCAGTCGACGGCGACGCCCCGCACGTGCAGGGCGGCGACCGCCGAGGTGAGCGTGGCGCCCTCGGGCCGGTTCGCGCGCGACGCGGCCACGAGCAACGCGCCCTCGTCGGCGCAGTCGCGCCCGGCGGCGGTGAGGACCGCGTCGGGGCCGAGCTCCAGGAAGTGCGTGACGCCGTGCCCGGTCAGGGTCCGCACGCCGTCGAGGAACCGCACGGCCTCGCGGACGTGGCGCACCCAGTGCTCCGGGTCGCGCGCCTGCTCGGGGGTGAGCACGGCGCCGGTGCGGGTGGACACGACGGGGATGGTCGGCGTGCCGTAGTCGACGCTGCGGGCGACGGCGCGGAAGTCCGCGAGGACGGCGTCCACGTGCGGGGAGTGGAACGCGTGGCTGACCTTCAGGTACCGGGTCTTGCCGCCACGCTCCCGCCAGACGACGTCGATCGCGGCCACCGCGTCGGCGTCGCCCGCGACGACCGTGGACTCGGGGCCGTTGACCGCGGCGATGTCCACCGTGCCGCCGTGCTCGGCGACCAGGCCGCGGACGGTGTCCTCGTCGGCGCGCAGCGACAGCATCGCACCGCCCTCGGGCAGCGCGCCCATCAGCCTGCCGCGGGCGGCGACCAGCTTGCACGCGTCGGCGAGGGAGAACACGCCCGCCACGTGGGCCGCCGCCAGTTCCCCGATGGAGTGCCCGGCGAGGAACTGCGGGGCGAGGCCCCACTGGGTGACGAGGCGGAACAGCGCCACCTCGATCGCGAACAGCGCGGGCTGCGTGTACGTGGTGAGGTCGAGCAGGTCGGCGGCCGTGTCGGCCTCGGGTCCGGGCTCGGCGAAGAGCACGTCCCGCAGCGGCCGGTCCAGGTACGGGTCCAGTCCGGCGCAGACCTCGTCGAGGGCCCGGGCGAACACGGGGAACTCCCGGTACAGCTCACGGCCCATGCCCACGCGCTGGCTGCCCTGCCCGCTGAACAGGAACGCGAGCTTGCCGCGCGTTCCGACGGTGCCGCGCGTCAGGTGGGGCGCGTCGCCGTCGGCGGCGAGGGCCGCGAGGCCGCGCAGCAGTTCGGCGCGGTCCGCGCCGACGACGGCGGCCCGGTGTTCGAGGGCGGTCCTGGTCACGGCGAGGGAGTAGCCGATGTCCACCGCCGGTACGTCCGTGCCGTCCAGGTGGGACAGGAGGGCGGCGGCGCGCTCGCGCAGCGCGGCGGGGTCGTTGCCGGAGAGGACCCACGGCAGGGCCTCGGCGCGGACCGGGTCGACGGGTGCCTCGGCCGGCTCGTCGTCGGGGTCGGGGGCCGGGGCCTGTTCGAGGACGACGTGGGCGTTGGTGCCGCTGATGCCGAACGACGACACCGCCGTGCGGCGCGGCTGCCCCGTCCGCGGCCACGGCCGCGCCTCGGTGAGGAGTTCCACGGCGCCCGCCGACCAGTCGACGTGCCGGGAGCGCTCGCCGACGTGCAGGGTCGGCGGCAGCACGCCGTGCCGCATCGCCATCACGGACTTGATGACTCCGGCGACACCGGCGGCGGCCTGGGTGTGGCCGACGTTGGACTTCACGGAGCCGAGCCACAGCGGCTCGCCGTTGCGCTCCTGGCCGTACGTGGCGAGCAGGGCCTGCGCCTCGATCGGGTCGCCGAGGGTGGTGCCGGTGCCGTGTGCCTCGACCGCGTCGATCTGGGCGGCGGTCAGTCCCGCGCTGTCGAGGGCCTGGCGGATCACGCGCTGCTGGGAGGGGCCGTTGGGCGCGGTGAGGCCGTTGGACGCGCCGTCCTGGTTCACCGCCGAACCACGGACGACACCGAGGACGGCGTGGCCGTTGCGGCGGGCGTCGGACAGCCGCTCCAGGAGCAGCATGCCGGCGCCCTCGCCCCAGCCGGTGCCGTCGGCGCTCTCGGAGAACGACTTGCAGCGGCCGTCGGCGGCGAGGCCGCGCTGCTGGCTGAAGCCGATGAAGGTGTCCGGCGTCGCCATCACGGTGACACCGCCCGCGAGGGCGAGCCCGCACTCGCCGGAGCGCAGCGCCTGCGCCGCCAGGTGCATGGTGACGAGGGAGGACGAGCAGGCGGTGTCCACCGTGACGGCGGGCCCCTCCAGCGCGAACGTGTACGACACGCGCCCGGAGGCGACGCTGCCGAAGCTGCCGGTGCCGAGGAATCCGGCCACTTCCTCCGGCACCGACCGCAGCCGGGACGCGTAGTCGTGGTACATCACTCCGGCGAACACGCCGGTCCTGCTGCCGCGCAGCGTCGCCGCGTCGATCCCGGCGCGCTCGAACGCCTCCCACGACGTCTCCAGGAGCAGCCGCTGCTGCGGGTCCATGGCGAGGGCCTCGCGCGGCGATATCCCGAACAGGCCGGGGTCGAACTCGGCGGCGTCGTGCAGGAATCCGCCCTCCCTGCGGAACTCCCGGCCGGGGTCCTCGGGGTCGGTCAGTGCGACCTCGCCCCAGCCCCGGTCGGCGGGGAACGCCGTCACGCCGTCGCGGCCGTTCGCGACCAGCTCCCACAGGTCCTCGGGCGAGCGCACGCCGCCGGGGTAGCGGCAGCTCATGCCGATGATCGCGATCGGCTCCTGCTCGCCCTCCTCGACCTCGCGCAGCCGCCGACTGGTCTCGCGCAGGTCGGCGGTGACCCGCTTCAGGTAGTGGCGGAGCTTCTCTTCGTTGTTCATGCGGTCTCTACTCCAGGAAACGTTCGAGCAAGTGGGGTGGCCGGGCGGGTCAGGAGATGCCGAACTCCTTGCCGAGCAGTTCGAAGACCTCGTCGTCCGTCGCGTCGTCGAGGTCGTCGGACGCCGCGTCGGCGTCGTCGGCACGGCTCTCGCGCCACACGGCGAGGAGCGCCGAGAGGCGGGCGCCGACCTGGTCGTCCTCGTCGTCGCCGGGCTTGACCGCGGCGAGGCTCGCCTCGATGCGGCTCAGTTCGGCGAGCAACGGCGCCACCGCGCCGGGCTCCTCGACGGCGAGCCCCTCTTCGAGGTATCCGACCAGGTCGAGCGGGGTCGGGTAGTCGAAGATGAGGGTGGCGGGCAGCCGCAGGCCCGTGGCCGCGCCGAGCCGGTTGCGCAGCTCGACCGCGGTCAGCGAGTCGAAGCCCAGCTCCGTGAACGCACGCCGTTCGTCCACTTCCTCCGCGCCGGCCAGCGCGAGCACGGCGGCGACGTGGGCGCACACGAGGTCCACCAGCGCCGACGGCCGCTCGGACGCGGGCAGCGCCGCGAGCCGGTCCCGGAGCGCGGCGGCCGGGTCGAGCCCGGTCTCCGCGGCCCTGCGGGTCGTCGTCCGTACGAGGCCGCTGAACACCGGGGGTATCTGCGGGAGTTCCCGTACGGCGCGCAGGTCGAGCCGCATCGGTACGACGACCGGGTCCGCCCCGAGGGCCACCGCGTCGAACAGCTCCAGGCCCTCCTCGGGGGCGAGGCCCGCGGTCCCGGCATCGGCCATCCGGGCGCCCATGCCGTCCCCGCCGGACCACAGGCCCCACGCGAGTGACGTCGCGGGCAGGCCCTGGGCGCGCCGGTGCCGGGCGAGCGCGTCCAGGAACGCGTTGGCTGCGGCGTAGTTGCCCTGGCCGGGGTTGCCCAGTGTGCCCGCGGCGGACGAGAACAGCACGAACGCCGTCAGGTCCAGGTCGCGGGTCAGTTCGTGCAGGTTCCAGGCCGCGTCGACCTTGGGCCGGAACACGGTGTCGACCTGCTCGGGCGTGAGCGAGCCGATCGTGCTGTCGGCCAGCACACCGGCGGTGTGCACGACGGCGGTCACGGGGTGCTCGGAGAGCAGGGCGCTCACCGCGTCCCGGTCCGCCACATCGCATGCGACGGCGGCGACTTCGGCACCCATCTCGACCAACTCGTCGTACAGCTCACCGACTTGCCCACGCCTGCTGGCGAGAACCAGTCGCCGTACGCCATGCCGCCGCACCAAGTGCCGCGCCACCAGCCCGCCGAGCATGCCGCTCGCACCGGTCACAAGCACCGGGCCGTCGCCGAAGGACGGAGCCTCCGACGCCTCCTCGGCCTCGGCGGGCCGGACCCGTGCGAGCCTCGGCGCGAACGACTCGCCGCCGCGCACGGCCAGTTCGGGTTCCGAGCCGGTGAGGGCGGGCTTCCAGCCGTTCTCGTCGTCGACGTCGACGAGCACGATGCGGTCGGGGTTCTCCGACTGCGCCGTACGCACCAGACCCCAGACGGCGGCCGCGGCCAGATCCGGCACGTCCTCACCGGATCCGACGGCCACGGCACCCCTGGTCACGAGGACCAGGCGCGAGGTCTCGCACCGGTCGTCGGCGAGCCAGCCCTGCACCAACTCCAGGACGGCCAGGACCCCGGGGCGTACCGCGTCCGCGCCCTCGGACTCGGCGCACCGCACCACGACGTTGTCCGGCAGCAGTTCGCCCGCGTCCAGCTCCGACCGCACGGCGGCCCAGTCCGCGAACTCCGCCACCGAATCGACGCTCCCGCCCGACGAGGCCCCGGCAGGCGTCCAGTCGAGGCGGAACAGCGACTCCCAGCTCCGCCGGGACAGCGCGGCCGTGACGGGCCGCAGCACCAGCGAGTCGATCGAGATCACCGGAGCCCCGGCCCCGTCGACGACGGTCAGCGCCACGCCGTCGGTCCCCGCGGGCTTCAGTCGCACCCGGAGCACCGTCGCGCCCGAGGCGTGCAGCCGCACACCCGACCACGAGAACGGCAACCTGCCAGGACCGTCCCCCGCACCCATCAGACCGATGGCGTGCAACGACGCGTCAAGAAGCGCCGGATGCAGACCGAAGCCGCCCGCCTCGACACCTTCCGGCAGCGCGACCTCGGCGAAGACCTCCTCACCCTTGCGCCAAGCAGAACGCAGGCCCTGGAACACCGGCCCGTAACCGAAACCACCGTCGGACATACGGTCATAGAGCCCATCGAGGTCCACGGCCTCCGCCCCGGCCGGGGGCCAGACACCGGCGTCGACCAGCGGCATCTCCGCGCCGCCCGTGAGGGCGCCGCTCGCGTGCCGGATCCACACATCACTGTCGTCCTCACGGGCGTGGACCGTCACGGGACGTCGACCGGACTCGTCCGGCACACCGACCCGCACCTGCACCCGTACGCCACCACGCTCCGGCACCACCAACGGCGCCTCCAGCGTCAACTCCTCCACCACATCGCACCCGACCTGATCACCGGCGCGCACCGCCAGCTCCAGGAACGCCGTACCGGGCAGGAGAATCGAGCCCTGGATCGCGTGATCGGCGAGCCACGGGTGGGTTCCCATCGACAGGCGGCCCGTGAACAGGACGGTGTCCTCGTCCGCGAGCGCGACCGCGGCGCCGAGCAGCGGGTGGTCGGCGGAGCCGAGTCCGAGGCCGGTGGCGTCCGTGGCGGGCCGCAGGCTGGTGTCGGGCCAGAACCGCTGGTACTGGAAGGCGTACGTCGGCAGGTCGACGGCGTGGCCGCTGCCCGAGTAGTAGGCGTTCCAGTCGACGCGCACGCCGCGTACGTCCAGCTCGGCGAGCGCGGTCATGACCGCGCCGTCCTCCGGCCGGTCGCCGCGCAGCACCGGCACGAAGGCCGCCTCCGGCAGGGACTCCTGCCCCAGCGCCGAAAGGACGCCGCCGGGGCCGATCTCGACGAGGACGTCCGCGCCCATGTCGACCACGGCGTCGGCGAAGCGCACCGACTCGCGGACGTGCCGCACCCAGTAGTCCGCCGAGCCCAACTCCGCCCCGGAGACCGGCTTGCCGGTCAGCGTGGAGACGATCGGGATCGCGGGCGCCTCGTACGACACCCCTTCCAGGACCGCGCGGAAGTCCTCCAGCATCGGGTCCATCAGGGGTGAGTGGAACGCGTGGCTGACCTTGAGGCGGGTCGCCTTGCGGCCCGCCTCACGCCAGCTCTCGGCGACCGCCTCGACGTCGGCGGCCACA
This sequence comes from Streptomyces sp. NPDC040610, assembly GCF_055594065.1. Taxonomy (NCBI): domain Bacteria; kingdom Bacillati; phylum Actinomycetota; class Actinomycetes; order Kitasatosporales; family Streptomycetaceae; genus Streptomyces; species Streptomyces sp. NPDC040610. The sequence goes on from NZ_JBVIXA010000002.1 coordinate 360,785, forward strand.
CCGGAGACAACCACCGAGTTAGGACCATTAACCGCCGCGATACCCACTGTCTCCGGCAAGTCGTGCGACGTGACCTCGGCCTCCGACGCCTGGATCGCGACCATCGCCCCGCCAGTCGGCAGCGCCTGCATCAACGCACCCCGCGCCGACACCACCTTCACCGCGTCAGCCAGCGACCACACACCGGCCACATGCGCCGCGGCCAGCTCACCGATCGAGTGACCAGCCAGCACATCCGGCCGCACACCCCACGACTCAAGAAGCCGGAACAACGCCACCTCGACCGCGAAGAGCGCAGGCTGCGTCACCCCGGTCTCGTTCAGCGCCTCGGCGTCCTCGCCGAACAGCACCTCACGTACCCGCGGGTCGAACTCCGCGAGGACGGCATCCAGCGCCTCCCCGAACACCGGGAAGCGGGCCGCAAGTTCACGCCCCATCCCCAGCCGCTGCGACCCCTGCCCCGAGAACAGGAAGCCGACCCGGCGTTCGTAGGCGACACCGCGTACGACTCCACTCGTCAGCCGTCCCTCCACGGCGTCGTCGAGTCCGGCGAGGAGGTCGGCCGAGTCACGGCCGACGACGGCGAGCCGGTGTTCGAACCCGGCTCGCGAGGTCGCGAGGGTGCGGGCGACGTCCGCCGGGGCGAGGTCGGGCCGCGCGGTCAGGTGGTCGCGCAGCCGTACCGCCTGGTCGTGCAGCGCGCTCTCGGTGCGGCCGGAGACCAGCCACGGGCCGAGCGGCGTCGCGTCGGCGGCCTGCGGCGCGTCGGCGTCCGGCGCGGACTCGATGATGACGTGCGCGTTGGTGCCGCTGAAGCCGAAGGACGACACACCGGCCCGGCGGGGGCGGTCCGTCCGCGGCCAGGGCCGCGCCTCGGTGAGGAGTTCCACGGCGCCCGCGGACCAGTCGATGTGCGGCGAGGGCTCGCCGACGTGCAGGGTCTTCGGCAGCAGGCCGTGCCGCATCGCCATGACCGTCTTGATGACGCCGCCCACACCGGCGGCGGCCTGGGTGTGGCCGATATTGGACTTCAGGGAGCCCAGCCACAGCGGGTCCCCGGCACGGTCCCGGCCGTAGGTGGCGAGCAGGGCCTGCGCCTCGATGGGGTCGCCGAGCGTGGTGCCCGTGCCGTGTGCCTCGACCGCGTCGACGTCGGACGCGGTCAGGCCCGCGCTCGCCAGCGCCTGGCGGATCACCCGCTGCTGCGAGGGACCGTTGGGCGCGGTGAGGCCGTTGGACGCGCCGTCCTGGTTCACGGCCGAGCCGCGGACGACCGCGAGCACCTGGTGGCCGTTGCGGCGCGCGTCCGAGAGGCGTTCCAGTACGAGCATGCCGACGCCCTCGCCCCAGCCGGTGCCGTTGGCGTCCGTGGAGAACGAGCGGCAGCGGCCGTCCGGCGACAGCCCCTGCTGGCGGCTGAAGTCGATGAAGGCGGAGGGTGTCGCCATCACGGTGACTCCGCCCGCGAGCGCGAGCTCGCACTCGCCGGAACGCAGTGCCTGAGCGGCCAGGTGCAGGGCGACCAGGGACGACGAGCAGGCCGTGTCCACGGTCATCGCGGGCCCTTCCATCCCGAAGACGTAGGACACGCGGCCGGACGCGACGCTGCCCGCGTTGCCCGTGCCGAGGAAGCTCTCGACGCTCTCGGGCACGCCGTGCAGCTGGGAGGCGTAGTCGTGGTACATCACGCCCGCGAACACGCCGGTCGCGCTGCCGCGCACCGACTTGGGGTCGATGCCCGCCCGCTCGAACGCCTCCCAGGAGGTCTCCAGGAGGAGTCGCTGCTGCGGGTCCATGGCGAGGGCCTCGCGCGGCGAGATGCCGAAGAAGCCCGGGTCGAACCGGTCGGCGTCGTGCAGGAAGCCGCCCTCGCGGGTGTAGGAGCTGCCGGCCCGCTCACCCGCCGGGTCGTACAGCGACTCCACGTCCCAGCCGCGGCCGGTCGGGAACGGCGTGATCCCCTCGGCCTCGTCGACGAGCAGGCGCCACAGGTCCTCCGGGGTGGTCACCCCGCCGGGGTAGCGGCAGCTCATGCCGACGATCGCGATGGGCTCGTCGGTCACGGCCGGGACCGCGACCGCGCCGGTGGCCGGTGCGGCGGCGGGCGCGCCCGCGAGTTCGACGCCGACGAACGCGGCGATCGCCGCGGGGGTCGGGTAGTCGAAGATCAGCGTGGCGGGCAGCCGCAGGCCCGTGGCGGTGCCGAGGCGGTTGCGCAGGTCGACGGCGGTCAGCGAGTCGAAGCCGAGCTCCGTGAACGCCTGGCCGGGTGCGACCTCCTCCGGTCCGGCGTGGCCGAGCACCACGGCGGCCTGGGTGCGGACGAGGTCCAGGAGCACCCGGTCGCGCTCGTCGTCGGCCAGCGGCGCGAGCCGGTCGCGAAGCGCGGCGGCCGGATCGGCCCCGCTCCCCGCGGCCCTGCGGGTCGTCGTCCGCACCAGGCCGCTGAACACCGGCGGAACCTGCGGGAGTTCCCGTACGGCACGCAGGTCGAGCCGCATCGGTACGACGACGGGCTCGGTCCCGGAGACCGCGGCGTCGAACAGCTCGACGCCCTCCGTCGCGGACAGGCCGGTCGAGGCGGACTGCGCCACGCGGGCGCCCATGCCGTCGGCCCACAGGCCCCACGCGAGTGAGGTCGCGGGCAGGCCCTGGGCGCGCCTGCGTCGGGCCAGGCCGTCGAGGAACGCGTTGGCCGCCGAGTAGTTGCCCTGGCCGGGCCCGCCCAGCGTGCCCGCCACGGACGAGAACAGCACGAACGCCGTCAGGTCCAGGTCGCGGGTCACCTCGTGCAGGTGCCGGGCCGCGTCGACCTTGGGCCGGAACACGGTGTCGACCTGCTCGGGCGTGAGCGAGCCGATGGTGCCGTCGTCGAGGACACCGGCGGTGTGCACGACTGCGGTCACGGGGTGCTCGGCCAGGAGCGCCGCCAGGGCGTCCCGGTCGGCGACGTCGCAGGCCGCGTACGTCACTTCGGCGCCCAGCGCGACGAGTTCGCCGCGCAGTTCCTCGGCGCCCTCGGCGGCGATGCCGCGCCTGCTGGCGAGGACCAGTCGGCCGACTCCGTGGCTTTCGACGAGGTGCCGGGCGACGAGGCCGCCCAGCGCGCCCGAGGCGCCGGTCACCAGGACCGAGCTGTCCGGTCCGAACGCCGGGTCCGTGCCGGGCTCCGGCCGCACCCGCGCGAGGCGGGCCACGTACGCCTGTCCGTCCCGCACGGCGATCTGGGGCTCGCCGGTGGCCAGCACCGGCTCCCAGCCGCTGTCGTCCGCGGTGTCCGCGTCGTCGAGGTCGACGAGCACAATCCGGTCGGGGTTCTCCGCCTGGGCCGTACGCACCAGACCCCAGACGGCGGCCGCGGCGAGATCCGGCACGTCGTGGCCGGATTCGACGGCCACGGCGCCACGGGTCACGAGGACGAGGCGCGACGAGGCGCACCGGTCGTCGGCGAGCCAGCTCCGCACCAACTCCAGTGCGGCCAGGACCTGTCCGCGTACCGCGTCCGCGTCGCCGGTCTCGGCGCACCGCACCACGACGTCGTCCGGCAGCGACTCCCCCGCGTCCAGCTCCGACCGCACGGCGGCCCAGTCCGCGAACTCCGCCACCGAACCGACGCTCGCGGCGGACGTCGGGGCCGCCACCCAGTCCAGGCTGAACAGGGACTCCCAGCCCTGCCGGGACAGCGCGGCCGTGACCGGGCGCAGCACCAGCGAGTCGATCGAGATCACCGGAGCCCCGGCCCCGTCGACGACGGTCAGCGCCACGCCGTCGGTCCCCACGGGTGCCAATCGCACCCGCAGCGCCGTCGCGCCCGAGGCGTGCAGCCGCACACCCGACCACGAGAACGGCAACCTGCCAGGACCGTCCCCCGCACCCATCAGACCGATGGCGTGCAACGACGCGTCAAGAAGCGCCGGATGCAGACCGAAGCCGCCCGCCTCGACACCTTCCGGCAGCGCGACCTCGGCAAAGACCTCCTCACCCTTGCGCCAAGCAGAACGCAGGCCCTGGAACACCGGCCCGTAACCGAAACCACCGTCGGACATACGGTCATAGAGCCCGTCCAGGTCCACGGCCTCCGCACCGGCGGGCGGCCAGACACCGGCATCCGCCGACGGCACCTCCGCACCGGCCAGAAGCGTGCCGCTCGCATGCCGGACCCACACATCACCGTCGTCCTCGCGGGCGTGGACCGTCACCGAGCGCCGACCGGACTCGTCCGGCACACCGACCCGCACCTGCACCCGTACGCCACCACGCTCCGGCACCACCAACGGCGCCTCCAGCGTCAACTCCTCCACCACATCGCACCCGACCTGATCACCGGCATGCACCGCCAGCTCCAGGAACGCCGTACCGGGCAGGAGAATCGAGCCCTGGATCGCGTGATCGGCGAGCCACGGGTGGGTCTCCACCGACAGGCGGCCCGTGAAGAACTGCCCGTCCGAGTCGGCCGTGTCGACGATCGCGCTGAGCAGCGGGTGATCGGCCGCGCCGAGCCCCGCCGCGTCGAGGTCGCCCGCGGAGACTCCGGCGTCGAGCCAGTAGCGCTTCCGCTGGAACGCGTACGTCGGCAGGTCGACGCGGCGCGCGCCGCGACCGGCGAAGAACGCCTCCCAGTCCACCCGTACACCGTGCGTGGACAGTTGGGCCACCGCGGTGGTCAGCGCGGTCTCCTCCGGGCCGTCGCCCCGCAACGCGGCGACGAAGGCCGCGTCCGGCGCGCACTCCTGCCCCAGGGCCGCGAGGACCCCACCGGGGCCGACCTCGACGAACGTGACCATGCCCTGGGCCACGAGCGTCTCGACGGCGTCGGCGAAGCGCACGGACTCCCGCACGTGCCGCACCCAGTACTCGGGCGAGGCCAGCTCCGCCTTGGTGGCCGCCTTGCCGGTGAGGGTGGAGACGATCGGGATCGCGGGCGCCTCGTACGACACGCCTTCGAGCACCGCGCGGAACTCGTCGAGCATCGGCTCCATCAGCGGGGAGTGGAACGCGTGGCTCACCTTCAGGCGGGACACCTTCCGCCCCGCCCCGCGCCAGCGCTCCGTGACCGCCTCGACGTCGGCGGCCACACCAGAAACGACGACTGAGTTAGGGCCATTAACCGCCGCTATACCCACCGTCTCCGGCAAGACGTCCGACGTGACCTCGGCCTCCGACGCCTGAATCGCGACCATGGCTCCGCCCTCGGGCAGCGCCTGCATCAGCGCACCACGCGCGGACACCACCTTGACGGCGTCAGCCAGCGACCAGACACCGGCCACATGCGCCGCTGCCAGCTCACCGATCGAGTGCCCCGCAAGAACGTCGGGCCGCACACCCCACGACTCAAGAAGCCGGAACAACGCCACCTCGACAGCGAAAAGCGCGGGCTGCGTCACCCCCGTCTCGCTCAGCGCCTCGGCATCCTCACCGAACAGCACCTCACGCACCGACGGGTCGAACACCGCCAGGACCTCGTCCAGCGCTTCCGCGAACACCGGGAAGCGGGCCGAGAGTTCACGCCCCATCCCCAGCCGCTGCGACCCCTGACCCGAGAACAGGAAGCCAACGCCGCCCACGGCGACGGACCCCGTGTGCAGGCCGGGGAACGGGCGCTCCTCGGCCAGTGCCGTGAGCCCGTCGAGGAGGGCCGCGCGGTCGTCCGCCACGACGGTGGCCCGGTGGTCGAAGGCGGACCGGGTCACGGCCAGCGAGTAGGCGACGTCGAGGACGCCGGTCCCGGGCTCGCCCGCGATGTGGTCCCGCAGTCGCCGTGCCTGCTCCCGCAGTGCCTCCGTGTTCCTGGCCGACAGGAGCCACGGCACGACGCCGTCGGCCGGTGCCGGCACGTGGTCGTCGCTCGGCACCTGCTCGATGATGGTGTGCGCGTTCGTGCCGCTCACGCCGAACGACGAGACACCCGCGCGGCGCGGACGGCCGGTCTCCGGCCACGAACGGGCCCGCGTGAGCAGTTCGACGTCACCGGCGGACCAGTCCACCTGCGAGGTGGGCTCACCGACGTGGAGGGTCGGCGGCAGCACGCCGTGCCGCATCGCCATGACCATCTTGATGATGCCGCCCACACCGGCGGCGGCCTGGGTGTGCCCGATGTTCGACTTGATCGAGCCGAGCCACAGCGGCTCACCGGCACGGTCCTGGCCGTACGTGGCGAGGAGGGCCTGGGCCTCGATCGGGTCGCCGAGCGTCGTGCCCGTGCCGTGCGCCTCGACCGCGTCCACATCGGACGTGGACAGGCCCGCGCTCGCCAGCGACTGCCGGATCACGCGCTGCTGGGAGGGACCGTTGGGCGCGGTGAGGCCGTTGGACGCGCCGTCCTGGTTGACCGCCGAACCCCGTACGACCGCGAGCACCTGGTGGCCGTTGCGGCGCGCGTCCGACAGGCGCTCCACGAGCAGCATGCCGACGCCCTCGCCCCAGCCGGTGCCGTCGGCGCTGTCGGAGAACGACTTGCAGCGGCCGTCGGCGGCGAGGCCGCGTTGACGGCTGAAGTCCACGAACGTGCCCGCGGTGGCCATCACGGCGACACCGCCCGCGAGCGCGAGCTCGCACTCCCCCGAACGCAGCGCCTGCACCGCCATGTGCAGCGCGACGAGCGAAGACGAGCACGCCGTGTCCACCGTCACCGCGGGGCCTTCAAGGCCCATCATGTAGGCGACGCGGCCGGAGGCGACACTTCCGGACGCACCGGTGCCCAGGTAGCCCTCCACGTCCTCCGGCACGGAGCGCAGCCGCGCCGCGTAGTCGTGGTACATCAGGCCCGCGTACACGCCGGTGGCGCTGCCCCGCACCGTCTCGGGGGCGATCCCGGCTCGTTCGAAGGCCTCCCAGGAGGCTTCGAGGAGGAGGCGCTGCTGCGGGTCCATGGCGAGGGCCTCGCGCGGCGAGATGCCGAAGAAGCCCGGGTCGAACCGGTCGGCGTCGTAGAGGAAGCCGCCTTCACGCGCGTACGAGGTGCCGGTGTGGTCCGGGTCGGGGTGGTACAGCCTCGCCAGGTCCCAGCCGCGGTTGTCGGGGAAGTCGCCGATGGCGTCGACGCCGTCGAGGACGAGCTTCCACAGGTCCTCGGGCGAGTTCACGCCGCCGGGGTAGCGGCAGCTCATGCCGACGATCGCGATCGGCTCGTCGGTGACGGCGGCCACCGTGCGGGTGGTCGCCGCGACGACCGGGGAGCCCGCGAGTTCGGAGCCGAGGAAGGCGGCGACCGCCGCGGGGGTCGGGTGGTCGAAGACCAGCGTCGCGGGCAGCCGCAGTTCGGTGACCGCGTTGAGGTTGTTGCGCAGTTCGACCGCGCTGAGCGAGTCGAAGCCCACTTCCCGGAAGGCGCGGTCGGGTGCGACGGCGTGCGCGGAGCTGTGGCCGAGGACCATGGCCACGTGTTCGAGGACGAGGTTCAGGAGCCTCTTCTCCCGCTCCGCGTCGGTCAGGCCGGCCAGCGACTCGGCGAGCGCCGAACCGGCGACGGCGGCACGCTCGACGGTCCTGCGCACGGCGGTGCGCACCAGGCCGCGCAGGACGACCGCCACGGGGTGGGAGCGCGCCTGCCGGTGCAGCCCGGGCAGGTCGAGCGGGACCGGGGCGAGGACGGCGCGGCCGGTCGAGGCCGCCGCGTCGAACAGCGCCAGGCCCTGGGCCGTACGCAGGGGAATCAGGCCGCCCCTGCTCATCCGCTTCACGTCGGCCTCGTCGAGCTGGCCGCTCATGCCGCTGGCCTCGGCCCACAGGCCCCACGCCAGCGAGGTCGCGGGCAGCCCGGCGGCACGGCGGTGCTGGGCGAGCGCGTCCAGGAAGGTGTTCGCCGCCGCGTAGTTGCCCTGGCCCGGACCGCCGAACACACCGGAGGCGGAAGAGAACAGGACGAACGCCGACAGGTCCAGGTCGCGGGTCAGCTCGTGCAGGTGCCAGGCCGCGTCGGCCTTGGGCCGGAACACGGTGTCGATCCGGTCCGCGGTGAGCGAGCCGATCGTGGCGTCGTCGAGGACACCTGCGGTGTGTACGACGGCGGAGATCTCGTGCTCGGCGAGCAGGTCGGCGACGGCGTCGCGGTCGGCGACGTCACAGGCCGCGTACGTCACTTCGGCGCCCTGCGCGGCGAGTTCGGCACGCAGTTCCTCGGCGCCCTCGGCCGCGATGCCACGCCTGCTGACCAGGAGCAGGTTGCGTACGCCTCGCTCCGCGACCAGGTGCCGGGCGAGCAGACCGCCCAGCGTGCCGGTGGCGCCGGTGACCAGCACCGCACCGGAGCCGAAGCCGGGGTCGTCCACGACGGACCGCTCGGCCCTGGCCAGGCGCGGCACGCTGGTACGTCCGGCGCGCAGGGCGAGTTGGGGTTCGCCGGTGGCGAGCGCGGCGGGCAGCGCGTCGAGCGAGGCCGCCTCGTCGTCGAGGTCCACGAGCACGATCCGGTCGGGGTTCTCCGACTGGGCCGTGCGCACCAGGCCCCACACGGCGGCGTGCGCGAGGTTTCGTACGTCCTCATCATCCGTGGTGGCGAGCGCGCCCCTGGTCACGACGACCAGGCGCGCCGCGTCGAAGCTCTCGTCCGTCAGCCACGTCTGGACCACGTCAAGCGCCCAGTGCGCGGCCTCGTGGGCCGAGGCCACCGGGTCGGACGCGGACGTGTCGGGGCACGACACGATCACGTAGTCGGGCAGTTCCGCCGACGGCGTGAGCGAGTCGGTCCACTCGGTCGTCGGGAGATCGCCTTCAGTGAGCGGTACGGGGGCCCAGTCCAGGCCGAACAGTGCCTCACTGAGGTCGTCACCGGCGAGCTGTTCCTGCGAGACGGGCCGGATCACCAGCGAGTCGATCGTGGCCACCGGGGCGCCCGCCCCGTCCGCGATCGCCAGCGCCACCCGGTCCGGTCCTGAGGAGGTCAGCCGCACCCGCAGCAGCTCCGCGCCGGAGGCGTGCAGCCGCACGCCCGACCACGCGAACGGCAACCGGCCGACCCCGTCGGCCTCGTCGGACAGGCTGATGGCGTGCAGGGCGGCGTCAAGCAGTGCGGGGTGCAGCCCGAACCCGTCGGCCTTCGCCCCCTCGGGCAGTGCGACCTCGGCGTACACCTCATTGCCGTCGCGCCAGGCGGCCCGCAGGCCCTGGAACACCGGCCCGTAGCCGAAGCCGCCTTCGACCATGTGGCCGTAGAAGCCGTCCAGGTCGACGGCCTCGGCCCCGGTCGGCGGCCACTCGGTGAGCGAGGCGCCGCCGCGGGCCCTGCCGCCCGCCTGGAGCACGCCGATGGCGTGCCGGGTCCACGGCCGGCCGTCGTCGATGTCGCCCGCACTGGAGTGGAGGGTCAGCTCGCGCCTGCCGGACTCGTCCTCGGCGCCGACCCATACCTGGACCCGCACCGTGCCGTTCTCGGGCACCACCAGGGGCGCCTCCAGCGTGAGTTCCTCCACCACGTCGCAGCCGACCTGGTCACCGGCGCGGATCGCCAGCTCCAGGAACGCCGTACCGGGCAGCAGGATCGAGCCGAGCACGGCGTGATCGGCCAGCCACGGGTGCGTGCGCACCGACAGGCGGCCGGTGAGCAGCACGCCGTCGGTGCCGCCGAGGACGACCGTCGCGCCCAGCAGCGGGTGGTCGGCCGCGCCGAGCCCGGCCGCCGTCACATCGCCCATCGCGGGCATGACGTGGGGCCAGTAGCGCTGGTGCTGGAAGGCGTACGTCGGCAGGTCGACACGTCGCGTACCACTGCCGTCGAAGAAGGGCTGCCAGTCCACCTGGACGCCGCGCACATGCAGCTGTCCGGCGGCCGTCGTGGCCGCCACGTCCTCCGGCCGCTCACCGCGCAGCATCGGCACGAAGGCCGCGTCCGGGGCGGACTCCTGGCCCAGCGCCGACAGCGCCCCGCCGGGGCCGACCTCGACGAACGTTCCCACGCCCTCATCCACGAGCGTGCTCACGGCATCGGCGAAGCGCACCGACTCACGGACGTGGCGCACCCAGTACTCCGGGGAGGCCAACTCCTCGGCCGACGCCTTCGTGCCGGTCAGCGTCGACACGATCGGAAGCGACGGCTCCCCGTACGAGACACCTTCCAGGACCGTGCGGAACTCGTCCAACATCGGGTCCATCAACGGCGAGTGGAACGCATGGCTCACCTTGAGCCGGGTCGCCTTGCGGCCCGCCTCACGCCAACGGTCAGCGACCGCCTCGACATCAGCAGCCACACCGGAAATGACGACAGAGTTAGGACCATTAACCGCCGCAATACCCACCGTCTCCGGCAAGCCCTCGGAAGAGACCTCAACCTCCGACGCCTGAATCGCGACCATCGCGCCACCGGACGGCAGCGCCTGCATGAGCGCGCCGCGCGCCGACACGACCTTGACTGCGTCAGCGAGCGACCACACCCCGGCCACGTGCGCGGCAGCCAGCTCACCGATGGAGTGCCCCGCAAGAATGTCGGGCCGCACACCCCACGACTCAAGCAGCCGGAACAGCGCGACCTCGACCGCGAACAGCGCAGGCTGCGTCACCCCCGTCTCATTCAGCGCCTCGGCATCCTCACCGAACAGAACGCCACGTACCGACGGGTCAAACGCCGCCAACACCTCGTCCAGGGCTTCCGCGAACACCGGGAAACGGGCCGCCAGTTCACGCCCCATCCCCAACCGCTGCGACCCCTGACCCGAGAACAGGAAACCCACCTGCCCAGGTTCACCAGCGACCCCAGTGACCACCGCACCGGTCACCTGACCGGCGGCCACCGCCGCCAGAGCGGCCAGGAACTCGTCCCGCTCACCGGCCACGACCACCGCACGGTGCTCCAGCACCGCCCGCGTCGACACCAGCGCACGACCCACGTCCGCGAGGGTCGACTCGGAGTCGTCCGCCATGAAGGACCTGAGGCGGGCGGCCTGTTCGCGGAGCGCCTCCGGGCTCTGGGCCGACAGCGTCCAGGGCACCAGGCCGTCGCGCGCCGGTTCCGGCGTGTGCTCCGCTGCTTCCTCCGGCTCGATCGCCGGGGCCTGCTCGATGATGGTGTGGGCGTTGGTGCCGCTGACGCCGAACGAGGACACACCTGCCCGCCACGGCCTGCCGGTCTGCGGCCACGGCCGTGACTCGGTGAGGAGTTCCACCGCCCCCGCCGACCAGTCGACGTGCGACGAGGGTTCGGTGACGTGCAGGGTCTGCGGCAGGACACCCTGCCGGAGGGCCATCACCATCTTGATCACACCCGCCACACCTGCGGCGGCCTGGGTGTGCCCGATGTGGGACTTCACCGAGCCGAGCCACAGCGGGTCGCCGGTGCGGTCGCGCCCGTAGGTGGCGAGGAGGGCCTGGGCCTCGATCGGGTCGCCCAGCGTCGTGCCGGTGCCGTGTGCCTCGACGGCGTCCACGTCGGACGGCGCGAGTCCGGCGCTCGCGAGCGCCTGGCGGATGACGCGCTGCTGGGAGGGGCCGTTCGGGGCGGTGAGGCCGTTCGAGGCGCCGTCCTGGTTGATCGCGGAGCCCCGTACGACCGCCAGGATGTCGCGTCCGTTGCGCTGGGCGTCGGAGAGGCGCTCGACGAGCAGCATGCCGACGCCCTCGCCCCAGCCGGTGCCGTCGGCGCTGTCGGAGAAGGCCTTGCAGCGGCCGTCGTCCGCGAGGCCGCGCTGGCGGCTGAAGTCGATGAACACGCCGGGTGTGGTCATCACGGTGACACCGCCGACCAGGGCCGTCGAGCACTCCCCGGAGCGCAGTGCCTGCACGGCCATGTGCAGGGCGACCAGCGACGACGAGCAGGCCGTGTCGACCGTGACGGCGGGGCCCTCAAGGCCGAACGTGTAGGAGAGGCGGCCGGAGATGACGCTCGCGGCGCTGCCCGTGCCGATGTATCCCTCGACCTCTCGCATGTTGTCGGGCGCGGCCATGAGGAGCGTCGGGTAGTCCTGGCCGTTGGTGCCGATGAACACGCCGGACCGGCTGCCGCGTACCGAGTGCGGGTCGATGCCCGCCCGCTCGTACAGCTCCCAGGTGGCTTCGAGGAGGAGGCGCTGCTGCGGGTCCATGGCGAGGGCCTCGCGCGGCGAGATCCCGAAGAACGCCGGGTCGAACTCCGCGGCGCGGTCGAGGAAGGCACCCTTGTTGGTGTACGACGTGCCGGGGCTCCCCAGCTCCGGGTCGTAGAGCGCGTCGACGTCCCAGCCGCGGTCGGTCGGGAACTCCACCACGGCGTCGGTGCCGCCGACCAGGAGGCGCCACAGGTCCTCCGGCGAGTTCACGCCGCCGGGGAAGCGGCAGCTCATGCCGACGATCGCGATCGGCTCGTCGACGGCGACGGTGGTGTGCGTGGTCGCCGTCACGACGGGTGCGCCCACGAGTTCGGTGTCGAGGAACGCGGCCAGCGCGGCGGGCGTCGGGTAGTCGTAGATCAGCGTCGCGGGCAGGCGCAGTTCGGTGACCGCGTTGAGGTTGTTGCGCAGTTCGACCGCGCTGAGCGAGTCGAAGCCGAGTTCCTTGAACGCGCGGTCGGGTGCGACGGCCTGCGCCGAGCCGTGGCCGAGGACCACGGCGACGTGGCTCTGCACCAGTTCGACGAGTGCCTTCTCGCGGTCCGCGGCGGTCATGCCCGCAAGGGACTGGGCCCAGGTGGACCGGGCCGTGGCTCCGGCTTCGGCGGTCCTGCGCGCGGTGGTGCGCACCAGGCCGCGCAGGACGGGCGCCACGGGGTGGGAGCGCGCCTGCCGGTTCAGCGCGGGCAGGTCGAGCGGGACGGGCGCGAGCAGGGCGCGGCCGGTCGAGGCCGCCGCGTCGAACAGCGCGAGCCCGTCGGCCGTGCGCAGCGGGAGCAGTCCGCCGCGGCCCATCCGCTTCACGTCGGCGTCGTCGAGCGCGCCGGTCATGCCGCTGGCCTCGGCCCACAGGCCCCACGCCAGGGAGGTGGCGGGCAGTCCGGCGTCGCGGCGGTGCTGTGCGAGGGCGTCCAGGAACGTGTTCGCGGCCGCGTAGTTGCCCTGTCCGGGGGCGCCGAGGATGCCCGCCACCGAGGAGAACAGGACGAACGCGGACAGGTCGAGGTCGCGGGTCAGCTCGTGCAGGTTCCACGCGGCGTCGACCTTCGGCCGGAACACCGTGTCGACGCGCTCCGGGGTCAACGAGCCGATCACGCCGTCGTCGAGGACACCTGCGGTGTGTACGACGGCGGAGATCTCGTGCGCGGACAGCAGCGCGGCCACGGCGTCGCGATCGGCCACGTCGCAGGCCACCAGGGCGACTTCGGCCCCGAGAGCGGCCAGTTCGGCACGCAGTTCCTCGGCGCCTTCGGCCGCGGCGCCGCGCCTGCTGACCAGGAGCAGGTTCCGTACGCCGCGCTCCGCGGCCAGGTGGCGCGCGACCTGGGCGCCCAGTGTGCCCGTCGCGCCGGTGACCAGCACCGCGCCCGTACCGAAGCCGGGGTCGTCGACGACGGACCGCCGCACCCTGGCGAGGCGCGGTACGCGGAGGTCGCCGGAGCGGACCGCCAACTGCGTCTCGCCGACGGCGAGTCCGGACGGCAGCGCGTCCAGCGAGGCCGCGTCGTCGTCGAGGTCGACCAGTACGAACCGGTCCGGGTTCTCCAGTTGGGCGGACCGCACCATGCCCCACACGGCGGCCTGTGCGATGTCCCGCACCTGCTCGTCGTCCGAGGCGGCGACCGCGCCCCTGGTCACGACGGCCAGGCGGGCCGCGTCGAAGCGCTCGTCCGCGAGCCACGTCTGGACCACGTCCAGCGCCCAGTGCGCCGCCTCGTGCGCCGAGGCCGCCGGGTCGGACGCGGACGTGCCGGGGCACGAGACGACCACCCAGTCCGACCGCGGCTCGGCCAGGTCCGCCAGGTCGGTCCACTCGGTGGTCGGTGCGGCGCCGTCGGACGGCGCCACCGTCACCCAGTCGACGCCGAACAGCGCGTCGTCGCGGTCTTCTCCGGCGATCTGGTCCGGTGTGATCGGGCGCAGTTCGAGGGAGTCCACGGTCGCGACCGGCGAGCCCGCCCCGTCCGCGATCGCCAGCGAGAATCGGTCCGGGCCCGTGGGCGCGAGGCGTGCCCGCAGCACCGTGGCGCCCGAGGCGTGCAGCCGCACGCCCGACCACGCGAACGGCACCCGGCCGGCCTCGTCGGCGCCGCCGGACAGACCGGTGGCGTGCAGCGCCGCGTCAAGGAGCGCGGGGTGCAGGCCGAAGCCGTCCGCGCCCGCCTCCTCCGGCAGGACGACCTCGGCGAACACCTCGTCGCCGCGCCGCCACACGGCCCGCAGGCCCTGGAAGACCGGCCCGTAGCCGAGACCGGCGTCGGCCGCCCGGTCGTAGAGCCCCTCCAGGTCGACGACCTTGGCGTTCGCGGGCGGCCACTCCGCCAGGGAGGTGCCGCCGGTACGTCCGGCCGCGCGCAGCACACCGGTGGCGTGCCGCGTCCACGGCCGGTCGTCGTCGGTGTCGCCCGTGCTGGAGTACAGGGTCAGCTCACGGCTGCCCGACTCGTCCTCGGCTCCGACCCACACCTGTACGCGGACAGCGCCGTGCTCGGGCACCACCAGCGGCGCCTCCAGCGTCAACTCGTCGACGAGGTCGCAGCCGACCTGGTCGCCCGCGCGGATCGCCAGCTCCAGGAGCGCCGTGCCGGGCAGCAGCACCGAGCTGTGGACCACGTAGTCGGCCAGCCACGGGTGGGTCTGGACCGACAGGCGGCCGGTGAGCAGCACGCCGTCCGTGCCGCCCACGGTGACCGCGGCGCCGAGCAGCGGGTGGTCGGCGGCGCCGAGCCCGGCCGCCGTCACGTCACCGACAGCGGGCAGTGCGTCGAGCCAGTGGCGCTGGTGCTGGAAGGCGTACGTCGGCAGGTCCACGCGCCGTGCGCCACGACCGGCGAAGAACGCCTCCCACGCGACCTGGACGCCACGCACGTGCAGTTGTCCCGCGGCCGTCGTGGCCGCAGCGTCCTCGGGCCGATCCGTACGCAGCATCGGTACGAAGGCCGCGTCCGGCGCGGACTCCTGGCCCAGCGCCGACAGCGCCCCGCCGGGGCCGACCTCGACGAACGTTCCCACGCCCCCATCCACGAGCGTGCTCACGGCATCGGCGAAGCGCACGGCCTCGCGGACGTGCCGCACCCAGTACTCGGGCGAGGCCAACTCCTCGGCGGTCGCCCGGGTGCCGGTCAGCGTCGACACGATCGGAAGCGACGGCTCCCCGTACGAGACACCTTCCAGGACCGTGCGGAACTCGTCCAACATCGGGTCCATCAACGGCGAGTGGAACGCGTGACTGACCTTCAACCGGGTCGCCTTGCGGCCCGCCTCACGCCAACGGTCAGCGACCGCCTCGACATCAGCAGCCACACCGGAGATGACGACCGAGTTAGGACCATTAACCGCCGCTATACCCACCGTCTCCGGCAAGCCCTCGGAGGAGACCTCGGCCTCCGACGCCTGGATCGCGACCATGGCCCCACCCTCAGGCAGCGCCTGCATGAGCGCACCCCGCGCGGACACCACCTTGACGGCATCAGCCAGCGACCACACACCCGAGACGTGCGCAGCAGCAAGCTCACCGATCGAGTGCCCCGCCAGAACGTCGGGCCGCACACCCCACGACTCCAACAGCCGGAACAGCGCGACCTCGACCGCGAACAGCACAGGCTGCGTCACGCCGGTCTCATTCAGCGCCTCGGCATCCTCACCGAACAGCACCTCCCGCACAGACGGGCCAAACGCCGCCAGAACCTCGTCCAAGGCCTCCGCGAACACCGGGAAACGGGCCGCCAGTTCACGCCCCATCCCCAACCGCTGCGACCCCTGACCCGAGAACAGGAAACCCACCTGCCCGGGTTCGCCGACGACCCCCGTGACCGCCGCACCGGTCACCTGACCGGCGGCCACCGCCGCCAGGGCGTCCAGGAGCTCCGTCCGCTCGGCGGCCACGATCACCGCACGGTGCTCCAGCATCGCGCGCGTCGTGGCGAGCGAGTAGCCGACGTCGGCGATCGGCTGTTCGGCGACGGCGGCGAGGAGGCGCTCGGCCTGTTCCCGCAGGGCGTCCGCGTCGCGTGCCGAGATCACCCACGGCACGAGGCCGTCGCGTACCGGCTCCGGTGCGTCCTGCGGTGCTTCCTCCGGCTCGGCCACGGGGGCCTGCTCGACGATGACGTGCGCGTTCGTACCGCTGACGCCGAACGAGGACACGCCGGCGCGCCAGGGCCTGCCGGTCTCCGGCCACGACCGGGCCTCGGTCAGCAGCTCGACCGCGCCCGCCGACCAGTCGACGTGCGAGGACGGCTTGTCGACGTGCAGCGTCTTCGGCAGGGTGCCGTGCCGCATCGCCAGGACCATCTTCATGATGCCGGCGACACCGGAGACCGCCTGGGTGTGGCCGATGTTCGACTTCAGGGCGCCCAGCCACAGCGGCCGGTCGGCGGCCCTGTTCTGGCCGTAGGTGGCGAGCAGGGCCTGGGCCTCGATCGGGTCGCCCAGCGTCGTGCCGGTGCCGTGCGCCTCGACGGCGTCCACGTCGGAGGGCACGAGGCCCGAGTGGGCCAGGGCCTGGCGGATGACGCGCTGCTGCGAGGGGCCGTTCGGGGCGGTGAGGCCATTGGAGGCGCCGTCCTGGTTGACCGCCGAACCCCGTATGACCGCGAGGACCTTGTGGCCGTTGCGCTGGGCGTCGGAGAGGCGCTCCAGGAGGAGCAGGCCAGCGCCCTCGCCCCAGCCGGTGCCGTCCGCGGCGTCGGCGAAGGGCTTGCAGCGGCCGTCCTGGGCGAGGCCGCGCTGGCGGCTGAACTCGATGAAGGTGTCCGGCGTCGACATGAGGGTGACGCCGCCCGCGAGGGCGAGTCCGCACTCGCTGTGCCGCAGCGCGTGCACGGCGAGGTGCAGGGCGACCAGGGAGGACGAGCAGGCGGTGTCGATGGTCAGGGCGGGGCCCTCTAAGCCCAGGACGTAGGAGATGCGGCCGGAGACGACGCTGGCCGCGTTGCCGGTGAGGAAGTAGCCCTCATAGCCGTCGGGCACACCGCCCTTGGCCAGGCGCGCCAGGTAGCCCTGACCGTTGGTGCCGATGAAGACACCGGTCCTGGTGCCGTGCGCCGCGTGCGGGTCGATGCCCGCGCGCTCGAACGCCTCCCACGACGTCTCCAGGAGGAGGCGCTGCTGCGGGTCCATCGCCGCGGCCTCGCGCGGCGAGATCCCGAAGAACGCCGGGTCGAACTGGTCGGCGTCGTAGAGGAAGCCGCCCTCGCGGGTGTAGCTGGTCCCGTGCTTCTCGGGGTCCTGGTCGTAGAGCGCTTCCAGGTCCCAGCCGCGGTTGGTGGGGAATCCGGAGACGGCGTCCCTGCCGTCCGCCAGGAGCTGCCACAGGTCCTCGGGCGAGTTCACTCCGCCCGGGAACCGGCAGCTCATGCCGACTATCGCGATCGGCTCGACCTCGCGCTCCTCGGCCTCGCGGAGCTTGCCACGCGCCTCTTGGAGGTCCACCGTGGCTCGCCGGAGGTAGTCGAGGTACTTCTCCTCGTTCGACATGTGTTGCGACCTTTCAAGCGAGTTCATCGGCTCAAGACCTACCGAGTTGTTCATCAAGGAGTGCGAGAAGTTCGTCCGCCGAAGCGGTGCGCGCGTCCGGTCCGGACTTCGCGGCTTCCGTGCTGGTGTGCGCCTCGTCCCACCTGGCCACGAGCGCGCGCAGGCGTTCACCCACGGCGGTGCTCTGCTCGGCGTCCGGTGTCAGGACGGACAGCGCGGCCTCCAGGCGGTCCAGCTCCGCGTCGATGGTGGGCGTGCCCATGCCGAGCATCTGCTCCAGCACGTGTGCGGCGAGCGCCGCCGGGGTGGGATGGTCGAACACGAGCGTCGAGGGCAGGCTCAACCCGGTGGCCGAGTTGAAGACGTTGCGGAACTCGACCGCGGTGAGCGAGTCGAAGCCCAGGTCCTTGAACGCCCGGCCGGGTTCCACGGCCGTGGTGCTGTCGTAGCCGAGTACGGCGGCGACCTGCTCCCGTACCAGATCGAGTACGACGCGCTCGCGGTCCGGCACGGGCAGTGCGGCGAGCTCGGCCGACAGGTCGAGCGGCGCCGCGGCCTCGGCGGGGGCCGGGGCCCTGCGTGCGGCGGGCAGTTCCCGCAGCAGCGTGGCCGGGAGCGTGGGCGCGTACACGGTCCAGTCGATGTCCGCCACGACGAGGACCGTCGGGTCGTCCTGGCGCAGCGCCCGGTCGAGGGCGGCGATGGCCAGTTCGGGCTCGAACGGGGCGGTGCCCCGGCCGCGCAGGATCTCGGCGAGCCGCTCGCCGACCATGCCGCCGCCGCCCCACGGCCCCCACGCCACCGAGGTCGCGGCGAGGCCCTCGGCCACGCGCCGTTCGGCGAAGGCGTCGAGGAAGGCGTTGGCGGCCGCGTAGCTGCCCTGGGCGACCGCGCCGAAGGTGCCCGAGATCGAGGAGAACAGCACGAACGCCGACAGCTCCAGGTCCCGGGTCAGCTCGTCGAGGTTGACCGCGGCGTCGACCTTGGGCCGCAGCACGGTGGCGAGCCGCTCCGGGGTGAGCGCGGTGAGGACACCGTCGTCCAGGACGCCCGCGGTGTGCATGACGGCGGTGAGCGGGAACTCTTCGGGCACCGACGCGAGGAGCCGTGCCAGCGCGTCCCGGTCGGCGACGTCGCAGGCGGCGATCGTCACCTGTGCGCCGAGCGCGGTCAGTTCCGCGCGCAGTTCCTCCGCGCCGTCGGCGTCCGGTCCGCGCCTGCTGGTGAGCAGGAGGTGTTCGGCGCCCTTCGCGGCCAGCCACCTGGCGACATGCGCGCCGATGCCTCCGGTGCCGCCGGTGACGAGGACCGTGCCGGTGGGGTCCCAGTCGCCGAGGTGCCCCACGGGGGCCTGCACCAGCCTGCGGGCGAACACGCCGCCGGACCGGAGGGCGACCTGGTCCTCGTCCCGGGTGCCGGACAGGATGCCCGCGAGGCGGGCTCCGGCGCGGTCGTCCAGGGTGTCGGGCAGGTCGACGAGACCGCCCCAGCGCTCGGGTTGTTCCCGCCCGATGACGCGGCCCATGCCCCAGACCATGGCCTGCTCGGGGTCGATGGCCGTGTCGGAGCGGCCGACCGTGACGCCGCCCCGCGTCGCGTGCCACAGGGGGGCGACGAGTTCGGCGTCGCCGAGTGCCTGGACGAGGGCGAGCGTCGCGTACACGCCGCCCGACGGCAGTTCGGGGTCCAGCGCGAACAGTGACAGCACGCCCGCGACGGGCTCGTCGACGGCTAGCCGCGCCGTCAGCGCGTCCCGGTCCAGGGCCTCGCCGGCCCGGACCGGCACCACGCGGGCGCCGTGCCGGGTCAGCGCGGCGGCGACGGATTCCTCACCGGCGCCGTCCCTGCTGACCACGAGCCAGGTGCCCTTGAGCGCGGCGACGGGCTCGGGCACGGGCAGCCAGCTGACGCGGTAGCGCCAGCCGTCGATCTCGGAGTTCTCGGACTGTGCCTGCCGCCACGACGCGAGCCGGGGCAGCACCGTGCCGATCGGGTCGTCGAGGGAGACGTCCAGCTCGTCCGCGAGGTCGCCGAGGTCGCCGTCCGCCACGGCCGCCCAGAACTGCGCGTCGACGGTCCCGGTGGCGTCGCCCGTGGGGGCCGCGGCCATGGTGGGCCAGATCCGCCCGCGCCGGAAGGCGTAGGTGGGCAGGTCCACGTGCCGTCCCTCGGGCACCAGTTGGTGCCAGTCGAAGGGCAGGCCCGCCACGTACGCCTCGGCGACGGAGGCGAGGAACCGGTCGGCGTCACCGTCGTCGCGGCGCAGGGTGCCCACGACGACGGCCCGGGTGTCGGTCGCGTCCAGCGTCTCGCGTACGCCGAAGGTCAGCACGGGGTGCGGGCTGCACTCGACGAACGCGCCGATGCCCCGCTCGATCAGGCCGCGTGTGGCCTCATCGAAGCGCACGGTGTTCCGCAGGTTCTCGTACCAGTAGTCCGCGCCCACTTCGGTACCGGTCAGCCACTCCCCGGTGACGGTGGACAGCATCGGCACGCGCGCGGCCCGGGGTTCCACCCCGGCCAGCACGGTCGCCAGTTCGTCCTTGATGCGCTCGACGTGCGCCGAGTGCGACGCGTAGCTGACGGGGACGCGCCGTGCGCGGGTGCCGTCGGCGGAGCGGGCCTCGATCAGCTCGTCCAGGGCGTCGGCGTCTCCCGCCACGACCACCGAGCCGGGGCCGTTGACCGCGGCGATCGAGATCCGCCCGTCCCACTTCTCGATGTACGCGCGGGCTTCGTCGACGGTCGCCGCGAGCGACACCATGCCGCCCTGACCGGACAGCGCGAGGATGGCCTTGCTCCGCTGCGCGACGATCTTGGCGGCGTCGGCGAGGGACAGGGCGCCCGCGACATGCGCCGCGGCGATCTCGCCCTGGCTGTGCCCGACGACCGCGTCCGGCTCCACACCGTACGAACGCCACAGCGCCGCCAGCGACACCATCACCGCCCACAGTGCGGGCTGCACCATGTCGACCCGCTCCAGCGCGTCCGCGTCGGCGAGGACGTCCCACAGCGACCAGTCCACATGCGGGGCGAGCGCCTCGGCGCACGCCTCCATCGAGGCACGGAACACCGGGGAGGACTCGGCGAGCTCCGCACCCATGCCGAGCCACTGCGAGCCCTGGCCGGGGAACACGAACGCCACCTTGCCCGCGGGCCCGGCGACACCCGTGGCCACCCGCGCCGACTCGACGCCCCGGGCCACCGCCGTCGGCCCTTCGACGACCGCGGCGAGGCCGGCGAGCAGGCCGTCACGGTCCTGGCCCACGACGACCGCCCGGCTGTCGAGGGCCGACCGCGACACGGCGAGCGTCGCGGCGACGTCGCGCGGGTCGAGGTCGGGGTGTGCCGCGAGGTGGGCGCGCAGCCGGTCGGCTCCCGCGCGCAGCGCCTCGTCGTCCTTGGCCGAGACGAGCAGCGGCACCAGGGACGTGTCCGGTGCGGCGGGCCGCTCGGGGGCGTCGGTGGCGGGCGCCTGCTCGATGATGGCGTGCGCGTTGGTGCCGCTGAATCCGAACGACGACACGCCGAAGCGGCGCGGCCGGTCGGTGTCCGGCCAGTCGTGCTCCTCGGTGAGGAGCGCGACATCGCCGGTCGACCAGTCGACTTCCGGGGTGGGCTCGGCGACGTGCAGGGTCTTGGGCAGGACGCCGTGGCGCATCGCCATGACCATCTTGATGATGCCCGCGACACCGGCCGCGCCCTGCGTGTGCCCGATGTTGGACTTCACGGAGCCGAGCCACAGGGGCTCGCCGTCACGGTCCTGGCCGTAGGTGGCGAGGAGCGCCTGGGCCTCGATCGGGTCGCCCAGCTTCGTGCCGGTGCCGTGCGCCTCGACGGCGTCCACGTCGGACGCCTCCAGTCCGGCGCTCGCGAGCGCCTGGCGGATGACGCGCTGCTGCGAGGGGCCGTTGGGCGCGGTGAGGCCGTTGGACGCGCCGTCCTGGTTGATGGCGGATCCGCGCACCACCGCGAGCACCTGGTGCCCGTTGCGCTGAGCGTCGGAGAGCCGCTCCAGGACGACCGTGCCGACGCCCTCGCCCCATCCTGTGCCGTCGGCGTCGGACGAGAACGGCCTGCACCGGCCGTCGGTGGACAGGCCGCGCTGACGGCTGAACTCGATGAACGAGCCCGGTGTCGACATCACCGTCACACCGCCCGCGAGGGCCATCGAGCAGTCGCCCGTGCGCAGCGCCTGCACCGCCATGTGCAGGGCGACCAGCGACGAGGAGCAGGCGGTGTCGACCGTCACCGCGGGGCCTTCGAGGCCGAAGGCGTAGGCGACCCGGCCGGAGACGACGCTGGCCGCGTTGCCGGTGCCGATGAACCCTTCGACGGTCTCGTCGCTGCGGGTCAGGAGCAGCGTGTAGTCCTGCACGTTCGAGCCGGTGAAGACGCCGATGTCGCGCCCCCGCACCGAGCTCGGGTCGATGCCCGCGCGCTCGAACGCCTCCCAGGAGGTCTCCAGGAGAAGTCGCTGCTGCGGGTCCATGGCGAGGGCCTCGCGCGGCGAGATGCCGAAGAACGTCGGGTCGAACTGGTCGGCGTCGTAGAGGAAGGCCCCTTCCCGCGCGTAGGAGGTGCCCGCGTGGTCCGGGTCGGGGTTGTACACGGTGGCGAGGTCCCAGCCGCGGTTTCCGGGGAACTCGCCGACGGCGTCGACACCGTCGTGGACGAGGCGCCACAGGTCCTCGGGCGAGTTCACGCCGCCCGGGAACCGGCAGCTCATGGCGACGATCGCGATGGGGTCGTCGCTCACGGCGGCCACCGTGCGGGTGGCCGTCACGACGGCGGGCGCGCCGGTGAGTTCGGTGCCGAGGTGCGCGGCGAGCGCCGCCGGGGTCGGGTGGTCGAAGACCAGCGTCGCGGACAGGCGCAGCTCGGTGGCGGCGCCGAGGCGGTTGCGCAGTTCGACGGCGGTGAGCGAGTCGAAGCCGAGGTCCTTGAACGCGCGGTCGGGCACGACGGTGTGCGCCGAGCCGTGGCCGAGGACCACGGCCACGTGCTCGAGGACCACGTCGAGGAGCACCTTCTCGCGCTCGGCCCCGGTGAGGCCCGCCAGCGACCGGGCCAGCGCGGATCCGACGGCGACGCCGGACTCGGCGGTCCTGCGCGCGGTGGTGCGGACGAGGCCGCGCAGCAGGTGCGGTACGGGGTTGGTGCGGGCCTGCCGGTGCAGCGCGGGCAGGTCGAGCGGGACGGGGGCGAGGACGGCGCGCCCGGTGGTGCCCGCCGCGTCGAACAGCGCCAGGCCCTGGGCCGAGCGGAGCGGGATCACTCCGCCCCTGCTCATCCGCTTCACGTCGGCCTCGTCGAGCTGACCGCTCATGCCGCTCGCGTCCGCCCACAGGCCCCACGCCAGGGAGGTGGCGGGGAGGCCGGTGGCGCGGCGGTGCTGGGCGAGCGCGTCCAGGAAGCTGTTCGCGGCCGCATAGTTGCCCTGACCGGGGCCGCCGAGCACTCCGGCGACGGAGGAGAACAGGACGAACGCGGACAGGTCGAGGTCGCGGGTCAGCTCGTGCAGGTGCCAGGCCGCGTCGACCTTGGGGCGGAAGACGGTGTCGATGCGGTCGGGGGTCAGGGAGCCGATCACGCCGTCGTCGAGGACACCTGCGGTGTGTACGACGGCGGAGATCTCGTGCTCGGCGAGCAGGTCTGCCAGCGCGTCGCGGTCGGCGACGTCGCAGGCCGCGTACGTCACTTCGGCGCCCTGCGCGACGAGTTCGGCACGCAGTTCCTCGGCGCCTTCAGCGGCGGCCCCGCGCCTGCTCACGAGCAGGAGGTTTTGTACGCCTCGCTCCGCGACCAAGTGCCGGGCGACCAGGCCGCCGAGCGTGCCGGTGGCGCCGGTGACCAGCACCGCGCCCGAGCCGAAGCCGGGGTCGTCCACGACGGACGCGCCGACCCTCGCCAGGCGAGGGATGCGGATGTCGCCGGAACGCAGGGCGAGTTGGGGCTCGCCGGTGGCGAGCGCGGCGGGCAGCGCGTCGAGCGAGGCCGCCTCCTCGTCGAGGTCCACGAGCACGATCCGGTCGGGGTTCTCCGACTGGGCGGAGCGGACCAGGCCCCATACGGCGGCGTGCGCGAGGTTCCGTACGTCCTCGTCGGCCGTGGTGGCGAGCGCGCCGCTGGTCGCGATGGCCAGGCGTGCCGTTTCGAACCGCTCGTCGGAGAGCCAGGCCTGGACCGTCGTGAGGGCCCAGTGCGCCGCTTCGTGCGCGGCGGCGACCGGGTCGGACGTGGAGGTGGCCGGGCAGGACAGGACGGCGAAGTCGGGGAGTTCCGTCGTCCGCGCCAGTTCGTCCAGGTCGGTCCGCAGGGTCGTCGGCGAGTCGCCGTCGGGCAGCGGGGCGGATGTCCAGTCGACGCCGAACAGCGCGTCGCCGCGGTCGTCGCGGGCGAGCTGGTCGGCCGAGACCGGGCGCAGCATCAGCGAGTCCACCGTCGCGACGGGAGCACCCGCCCCGTCGGCGATCGCCAGCGTCACGCCGTCCGCCGCGTCCGTGGGCGTGAGCCGCACCCGCAGCACCGTCGCGCCCGAGGCGTGCAGCCGCACACCCCACCACGAGAACGGCAGGTGGTCGGGATCCGCGCCGTCGGTGAGGCCGATCGCGTGCAGCGTCGCGTCGAGCAGCGCCGGATGCAGACCGAAGCCGTCGGCCTTCACACCGTCCGGCAGGGCGACCTCGGCGAACACCTCGCCGCCCTTGCGCCAGGCAGCCTTCAGGCCCTGGAACACCGGCTCGTAGCCGAACCCGGCATCAGCCCTCTCGTCGTAGAAGCCCTCCAGGTCCACGACCTCGGCCCCCGCCGGAGGCCACACCTCCAGGGCAACCCCATCGGACAGACCGCCCTCGCGGAGTACGCCAACGGCATGCCGGGTCCACGCACGACCGTCCTCGACATCGCCGGAGCTGGAGCTGGAGCTGGAGCTGGAGTAGAACGTCAGCTCACGCCGACCCGACTCGTCCGACGCACCGACCCACACCTGCATCCGTACCGAACCGGACTCGGGCAGGACGAGCGGTGCTTCGAGGGTCAGCTCCTCGACCAGGTCGCAGCCGACCTGATCCCCGGCGCGCACCGCCAGTTCGGCGAACGCCGCGCCAGGCAGCAGCGCCGATCCCTGGACCACGTACTGAGCCAGCCAAGGGTGCGTCTGGATCGAGACCCGTCCGGTCAGCAGCACACCGTCCGTACCGCCGACGGCGACAGCCGCACCCAGCAACGGGTGCTCCGCCGAACCGAGTCCGATCGCTGCGGCATCACCGGTCGAGTACGACGCGTCCAGCCAGTAGCGCTCGCGCTGGAAGGCGTAGGTCGGCAGGTCGACGCGTCGCGTACCGCTGTCGAAGAAGGGCTGCCAGTCCACCTGGACGCCACGCACGTGCAGCTGTCCGGCGGCCGTCATGACCGCCACATCCTCGGGCCGCTCACCACGCAGCACCGGTACGAAGACGGCGTCCGGGGCGGACTCCTGGCCCAGCGCCGACAACGTGCCGCCGGGGCCGACCTCGACGAACGTCGCCACGCCCCCATCCGCGAGCGTGCTCACGGCATCGGCGAAGCGCACGGCCTCGCGGACGTGCCGCACCCAGTACTCGGGCGAGGCCAACTCCTCGGCGGTCGCCCGGGTGCCGGTCAGCGTCGACACGATCGGAAGCGACGGCTCCCCGTACGAGACACCTTCCAGGACCGCACGGAACTCGTCCAACATCGGTTCCATCAACGGCGAGTGGAACGCGTGGCTGACCCTGAGGCGGGTGACCTTGCGGCCCGCCTCGCGCCAGCGCTCCGCGACCGCCTCGACGTCGGCAGCCACACCGGAGACAACCACCGAGTTAGGACCATTAACCGCCGCAATACCCACCGTCTCCGGCAAGACGTCCGACGTGACCTCGGCCTCCGACGCCTGGATCGCGACCATCGCCCCGCCAGTCGGCAGCGCCTGCATCAACGCACCACGCGCGGACACCACCTTGACGGCATCAGCCAGCGACCAGACACCAGCCACATGCGCCGCTGCCAGCTCACCGATCGAGTGCCCTGCCAGCACGTCGGGCCGCACACCCCACGACTCAAGAAGCCGGAACAGCGCCACCTCGACCGCGAACAGCGCAGGCTGCGTCACCCCCGTCTCGTTCAGCGCCTCGGCATCCTCACCGAACAGCACCTCCCGCACCGACGGGTCAAACGCCGCCAACACCTCATCCAGGGCTTCCCCGAACACCGGGAAACGGGAAGCCAGTTCACGCCCCATCCCCAACCGCTGCGACCCCTGACCCGAGAACAAGAACCCCACCTGACCGGGCTCATCGGCGACGCCCATCACCACGGCGCCACTCGACTTGCCGTCGGCCATCGCAGCCAAAGCGGCCAGGAACTCATCCCGCTCACCGGCCACGACCACCGCACGGTGCTCAAGCACCGCCCGCGTCGACACCAGCGCACGACCCACGTCCGGCACGGACAGCTCGGGCGCCGCGTCCACAAGGGACTTCAGCCGCACGGCCTGCTCGCGCAGCGCGTCGGCGCTCCGGGCCGAGAGGACCCACGGCGCGATGCCGTCCGGCACCGGGGCCACGTCAGAGGTGGCCACATCCTCGGCTGCTGCCGGGGCCTGTTCGATGATGGCGTGGGCGTTGGTGCCGCTGACGCCGAACGACGACACACCGGCCCGGCGCAGGTGACCGGTCTCCGGCCACGGCTGGGTCTCCGTGAGCAGTTCGACGGCGCCCGCCGACCAGTCGACGTGCGACGACGGCGCGTCCACGTGCAGCGTGCGCGGGAGCACACCCTGCCGCATCGCCATCACCATCTTGATCACGCCCGCCACGCCGGCCGCGGCCTGGGTGTGGCCGACGTTCGACTTCACCGAGCCGAGCCACAGCGGGTCACCGGCACGGTTCTGCCCGTACGTGGCCAGGAGGGCCTGGGCCTCGATCGGGTCGCCCAGCTTGGTGCCGGTGCCGTGCGCCTCGACCGCGTCCACGTCGGACGGGGCCAGGCCCGCGCTGGCGAGCGCCTGGCGGATCACCCGCTGCTGCGAGGGACCGTTCGGGGCCGTCAGACCGTTGGACGCGCCGTCCTGATTCACCGCCGATCCGCGTACGACGGCGAGCACCTGGTGGCCGTTGCGCTCGGCGTCCGAGAGCCGCTCGACGAGCAGCATGCCGACGCCCTCGCCCCAGCCCGTGCCGTCCGCGCCCTCGGCGAACGCCTTGCACCGGCCGTCCTCCGCGAGCCCGCGCTGGCGGCTGAACTCGATGAACGCACCCGGCGTCGACATCACCGTCACACCGCCGACCAGCGCGAGCTCGCACTCGCCCTTGTTCAGCGCCTGGCCCGCGAGGTGCAGGGCGACCAGCGACGACGAGCAGGCCGTGTCCACCGTCACCGCCGGGCCCTCGAGCCCGAAGGTGTACGAGAGCCGACCGGAGATGACGCTCGCCGCGCTGCCCGTGCCCGCGTACCCCTCGGCGCTCTCCTGCGCGGCCATCAACAGCGCCGCGTAGTCCTGGCCGTTGGTGCCGACGAACACGCCCGACCGGCTGCCGCGCACCGCGTGCGGGTCGATACCGGCCCGCTCGAAGGCCTCCCACGACGTCTCAAGGAGGAGTCGCTGCTGCGGGTCCATGGCGAGGGCCTCGCGCGGCGAGATGCCGAAGAAGTCCGCGTCGAACTCGCCGACGCCGTGCAGGAATCCGCCTTCACGCGCGTAGGTCGTGCCCGCGTGGTCGGGGTCCGGGTCGTAGAGGGACTCCACGTCCCAGCCGCGGTCGGTCGGGAAGCCGGACAGCGCGTCCGTACCGGACTCGACGAGCCGCCACAGGTCCTCGGGCGACTCGACCCCGCCGGGGAAGCGGCAGCTCATGCCGACGATCGCGATCGGCTCGTCCGTCGTGGCCATCGCCGTGCCGGTGACCGTGTCGACCACGGTGACGCCCGCGAGTTCGGCGCCGAGGTGCGCGGCGAGCGCCGCGGGAGTCGGGTAGTCGAAGACGAGGGTGGCGGGCAGGGCAAGCTCGGTCGCCGCGTTGAGGTGGTTGCGCAGTTCGACGGAGCTGAGCGAGTCGAAGCCGAGGTCCTTGAACGCGCGGTCGGGCGAGACGGCACCCGCGGAGCTGTGGCCGAGCACCACGGCCACATGGCCGAGTACGAGGTCAAGGAGGGCCTTCTCCTGGTCCGCCACGCTCATTCCGGCGAGCTTGCGGGCCAGCGCCGAGCGCGCGGCGGGGCCCGATCCGGCGGTCCTGCGCGCGGCGGTGCGCACCAGGCCGCGCAGGAGGTGCGGGACGGGGTTCGTACGTGCCTGTCGGCGCAGCACACCCAGGTCCAGGGGCACCGGCACGAGCGCGGCGCGCCCGGTCGTACCCGCCGCGTCGAACAGCGCGAGCCCTTCGGCCGAGCCCAGCGGGATCATGCCGCCGTTGGTGATCCGCCGTACGTCCGACTCGTCGAGCTGGCCGCTCATGCCGCTCGCGTCCGCCCACAGGCCCCACGCCAGCGAGGTCGCGGGCAGCCCGGCGGCCCGGCGGTGGTGCGCCAGCGCGTCGAGGAAGGCGTTCGCCGCCGCGTAGTTGCCCTGACCGGCGGCGCCGAGCGTGCCCGACACCGACGAGAACAGGACGAAGGCGGACAGGTCGAGGTCGCGGGTCAGCTCGTGCAGGTGCCAGGCCGCGTCGACCTTGGGCCGGAACACGGTGTCGATCCGGTCCGCGGTGAGCGAGCCGATCGTGGCGTCGTCGAGGACACCTGCGGTGTGTACGACGGCGGAGATCTCGTGCTCGGCGAGCAGGTCGGCGACGGCGTCGCGGTCGGCGACGTCGCAGGCCGCGTACGTCACCTCAGCGCCCTGCGCGGCGAGTTCGGCACGCAGTTCCTCGGCGCCCTCGGCCGCGATGCCACGCCTGCTGACCAGGAGCAGGTTGCGTACGCCTCGCTCCGCGACCAGGTGCCGGGCGAGCAGACCGCCCAGCGTGCCGGTGGCGCCGGTGACCAGCACCGCGCCCGAACCGAAGCCGGGATCGTCCACCACGGACCGCTCGGCCCTCGCCAGGCGCGGCACGCTGGTACGTCCGGCGCGCACGGCGAGTTGGGGTTCGCCGGTGGCGAGCGCGGCGGGCAGCGCGTCGAGCGAGGCCGCCTCGTCGTCGAGGTCCACGAGCACGATCCGGTCGGGGTTCTCCGACTGGGCGGAGCGGACCAGGCCCCACACGGCCGCCTGTGCGACATCGCGTACAGCCTCGTCGGCCGTGGTGGCGAGTGCGCCCTTGGTCACGACGACCAGGCGCGCCGCGTCGAAGCTCTCGTCCGTCAGCCACGTCCGGACCACGTCCAGCGCCCAGTGCGCCGCCTCGTGCGCCGAGGCCACCGGGTCGGACCCGGACGTGACGGGGCACGACACGACCACGTAGTCGGGCAGTTCCGCCGACGGCGCCAGCGTCTGCGCGTCGGTCCACTCGGTCGTCGGTGCGGCGCCTTCAGGCAGGGGTACGGACACCCAGTCGACGCCGAACAGTGACTCCCCGTCCTGCCGCGACAGCGTCTCCGGCATCGGGCGCAGCACGAGCGAGTCCACCGTCGCGACGGGAGCACCCGCCCCGTCGGCGATCGCCAGCGTCACGCCGTCCGCCGTGTCCGTGGGCGTGAGCCGCACCCGCAGCACCGTCGCGCCCGAGGCGTGCAGCCGCACACCGGACCACGCGAACGGCAATTCGCCAGCGCCATCGGCACCTGTGCCGTCGGTGAGGCCGATCGTGTGCAGGGTCGCGTCGAGCAGTGCCGGATGCAGACCAAAGCCGTCGGTCTGCACACCCTCGGGCAGCGCGACCTCGGCGAACACCTCGCCGCCCTTGCGCCAGGCGGCCTTCAGGCCCTGGAACACCGGCCCGTAGCCGAACCCGGCGTCAGCCCTCTCGTCGTAGAACCCCTCCAGGTCCACGACCTCGGCCCCCGCCGGAGGCCACGCCTCCAGGGAGACTTCACCAGAGAGGCCGCCCTCCCCCAGCACACCGACGGCATGCCGGGTCCACGCACGGCCGTCCTCGACATCGCCGGAGCTGGAGTAGAAGGTCAGCTCACGCCGACCCGACTCATCCGACGCACCGACCCACACCTGTACCCGTACCGAGCCGTCCGAAGGCAGGACGAGCGGCGCCTCCAGCGTCAGCTCCTCCACCAGGTCGCAGCCGACCTGGTCCCCGGCACGCACCGCCAGCTCGACGAACGCCGAACCCGGCAGCAGCGCCGAACCCTGGACCACGTACTCACCCAGCCACGGGTGCGTCTGAACCGACAGCCGTCCGGTCAGCAGCACACCGTCCGTCCCGCCGACAGCGACAGCCGCACCCAGCAACGGGTGCTCCGCCGAACCGAGCCCGGCCGCCGTGACATCGCCGGTCGGCGCCAGGGCCTCGGGCCAGAACCGCTCATGCTGGAAGGCGTACGTCGGCAGGTCCACACGGCGTGCGCCGCGACCGGCGAAGAACGCCTCCCACGCGACCTGGACACCGCGCACGTGCAGTTGCCCGGCGGCCGTCGTGGCCGCCACGTCCTCCGGGCGCTCACCGCGCAGCACCGGTACGAAGACGGCGTCCGGGGCGGACTCCTGGCCCAGCGCCGACAGCGCCCCGCCCGGGCCCACCTCGACGAACGTCGCCACACCCTCGGCAGCCAGAGCGCCCACGGCGTCGGCGAAACGCACGGCCTCGCGCACATGGCGGACCCAGTAGTCGGGCGAACCCAACTCCTCGGCCGACGCCTTCGTGCCGGTCAGCGTCGACACGATCGGAAGCGACGGCTGCCCGTACGACACGCCTTCCAGGACCGCACGGAACTCGTCCAACATCGGGTCCATCAGGGGTGAATGGAACGCATGGCTCACCTTGAGCCGGGTCGCCTTGCGGCCCGCCTCACGCCAGCGCTCGGCGACCGCGTCGACATCGGCAGCCACACCGGAGACAACCACCGAGTTAGGACCATTAACCGCCGCTATACCCACCGTATCCGGCAAGACGTCAGAGCTGACCTCAGCCTCGGAGGCCTGGATCGCGACCATCGCGCCACCCTCAGGCAACGCCTGCATCAACGCACCCCGCGCCGACACGACCTTGACGGCATCCGACAGCGACCACACCCCGGCCACATGGGCAGCAGCCAGCTCACCGATGGAGTGCCCCGCCAGCAGGTCGGGCCGCACACCCCACGACTCAAGCAAGCGGAACAACGCCACCTCGACCGCGAACAACGCAGGCTGCGTCACCCCGGTCTCATTCAGCGCCTCGGCATCCCCACCGAACAGAACGCCACGTACCGACGGACCGAACTCACCCAGGACCTCATCCAGCGCCTCCGCGAACACCGGGAAACGGGCCGCCAGTTCACGCCCCATCCCCAACCGCTGCGACCCCTGACCCGAGAACAAGAACCCCACCCGGCCGGGCTCATCGGCGACACCCGTCACCACCGCACCGGTCACCTGGCCCTCGGCCACCGCAGCCAGAGCCGCCAGGAACTCGTCCCGCTCACCGGCCACGATCACCGCGCGGTGGTCCAACGCCGACCGCGTCGTGGCGAGCGAGTGGCCGACGTCGGCGAGCGCGTGCTCGCCGACGACGGACCTCAACCGCTCGGCCTGACCCCGCAGAGCGTCCTCGCCGCGCGCCGAAAGCACCCACGGCACGACGCCGAGGCCGTCGGTCACCGGCTCCGGTGCCTCCACCGGCTCCATCGGCTCCACGGCAGGGGCCTGCTCGACAATGACGTGCGCGTTCGTGCCACTGAAGCCGAACGACGACACACCGGCACGCCACGGCTGGCCCGTCTCCGGCCACGAGCGCGTCTCCGCCAGGAGTTCCACCGCGCCGGCCGACCAGTCGACGTGCGGCGACGGCGCGTCCACGTGCAGCGTCTGCGGCAGCACACCGTGCCGCATCGCCATCACCATCTTGATCACGCCCGCCACACCTGCGGCGGCCTGCGTGTGCCCGATGTTCGACTTGATCGACCCCAGCCACAGCGGCTCGCCGTCGCGGTCCTGCCCATACGTGGCCAGGAGGGCCTGGGCCTCGATCGGGTCGCCCAGCGTCGTACCCGTGCCGTGCGCCTCCACCGCGTCCACCTCGGACGCGGTCAGGCCCGAGCTGGCCAGGGCCTGGCGGATCACCCGCTGCTGCGAGGGACCGTTCGGAGCCGTCAGACCGTTCGAAGCGCCGTCCTGGTTGACGGCCGAGCCCCGCACCACCGCGAGCACCTGGTGACCGTTGCGCCGGGCGTCCGAGAGCCGCTCGACGAAGAGCATGCCGATGCCCTCGCCCCAGCCCGTGCCGTCTGCGGCGGCCGCGAAGGCCTTGCACCGGCCGTCGAGCGAAAGGCCGCGCTGGCGGCTGAACTCGATGAACGAGCCCGGCGTCGACATCACCGTCACACCGCCCGCGAGCGCCAGCGAGCACTCGCCCGAGCGCAGGGCCTGGATGGCCAGGTGCAGGGCGACGAGCGAGGACGAGCAGGCGGTGTCGACGGTGACGGCGGGGCCTTCGAAGCCGTACGTGTACGAGAGTCGGCCGGAGGCCACGCTGGCCGCGTTGCCGGTCGCCGCGTAGCCGCCCACGTCCTCGGCCGCACCGCCGAGTACCTGCCCGTAGTCCTGCATGTTCGAGCCCACGAACACGCCGACGCTCTCACCGCGCAGCGAGGCCGGGTCGACGCCCGCCCGCTCGAAGACCTCCCAGGAGGTCTCCAGGAGGAGTCGCTGCTGCGGGTCCATGGCCAGCGCTTCGCGCGGGGAGATCCCGAAGAAGCCCGCGTCGAAGCCGCTCACGTCCGACAGGAACGCGCCCGAGCGGAGGTAGGTGGTGCCGACGGCGTCCGGGTCGGGGTCGTACAGCGCCTCCACGTCCCAGCCACGGTCGGCCGGGAAGTCCGTCACGGCGTCGCCGCCGGACAGGAGCATCTGCCACAGCTCCTCCGGGCTGGACACACCCCCGGGGAACCGGCAGCTCATGCCGACGATCGCGATCGGCTCGTCGGTGGCGGTGGTGGAGCCGGTGGCCGGAGTGGTGGAGGCGGTGACGCCCGCGCCGGACAGTTCGGTACGCAGGTACGCGGCCAGAACGGCGGCCGTCGGGTAGTCGAAGACCAACGTCGCGGGCAGGGCAAGGCCTGTCGCCTCGCTGAGGCGGGCGCGCAGTTCGACAGCCGTCAGCGAGTCGAAGCCCAGGTCCCGGAAGGCGCGGGTCGCGGAGAACGCGTCCCCGGAGACGTGGCCGAGCACCGCAGCGGCCTCGTACCGCACCAGGTCGGTGAGCTGCCGCTCCTGCTCGGCCTCGTCCAGACCGGCCAGGCGCTGCGCCAGCGCCGACGTGCCCTGCTCCGCCGGAGCGGTGGCGAACGCGGCCTGCACCTCCGGCAGTTCGGCCAGCAGGGGGCTGGGGCGCTGGGCCATGAAGGTGCCCGCGAACCGCTCCCAGTCGATGTCGGCGACGACGATGTTCCCGTCGCCGCGCTCCAGCACCGTGGCCAGACCGGCGATCGCCACCACGGGAGCCATCGAGTTCAGACCCCGGCGGCGCAGCTGCGCCGCCGCGTCGTGACCGGAGTTCGCGACCATGCCGCCGTCGGCCCACGGGCCCCAGGCGACCGCCGTCGCGGGCAGCCCCGCGGCCCGGCGGTGCTCGGCCAGGGCATCGAGGTAGGCGTTGGCGGCCGCGTACGCGCCCTGACCACCGCTCCCCCACACGCCCGCGATGGACGAGAACAGCACGAACGCGTCCAGCGGCGTGTCGCCCAGGAGTTCGTGCAGGTTCCGGGCGCCGTCGACCTTCGCCGCAAGGACGTCGGCGAAGTCGGTGAGGTCGGTCGGGTCGAGGTCGGCGAGGGCGCCCGAGCGCTCGATGCCCGCCGCGTGCACGACGGCGGTGAGCGGGAACTCGTCGGGCACGGAGGCGAGTACGTCCGCCAGCGCGTCCCGGTCGGCGGCGTCACAGGCAGCGATGGTGACGCGCGCGCCGAGCGTGGTCAGCTCCGCGCACAGTTCCTCGGCGCCGTCGGCGTCCAGGCCGCGCCTGCTGGTCAGCAGCAGGTGCTCGGCGCCCTTCGCCACCAGCCACCTGGCGACGTGTGCGCCGAGCGCGCCGGTGCCGCCGGTCACCAGGACCGTGCCACGCGGCGACCAGCCCTCCGGGGCGGCGCCACTCAGCGGTGCGGGCACCAGCCTGCGGCCGAGCACCGCGTCACCGCGCACCGCGACCTGGTCTTCCCCACCCGTACCGGCGAGGACCGAGACCAGCAGCTCACCGGCCGCCTCGTCCGGCGCCGCCGGTACGTCGACCAGACCGCCCCAGCGGCCCGGCTGCTCCAGCGCGGCCACGCGGCCCAGGCCCCACAGCAGCGACTGCTCGAACCCGGCGACGGCGTCACCCTCGACCGCCGCCACCGCGCCCGACGTCAGGCACCACAGCGGCGCGGACGCGTCCGCGTCACCCAGCGCCCGCAGCAGGCCGATCGTGGCCGTGACGCCCGTGGGCACGGGCGATTCCCCCGCGTCGGCGAACCCGAGCAGCGAGACGACCCCGTCAAGCGCGGGCAGCTCGCTCAGCCGCTCCGTCCAGTCCACTGCCTCCGGGTCCACGTCCAGGACGTGGACGTCCGCACCCTGGCGGGCGAGCGACTCGCGAACCCAGTCCGCGCGCTCCTCCCCCGTGGGCGCCACGACCAGCCAGGCGCCGCCCAGTTGGCTGCTCCCGGCGGTGACCGGGCTCCAGTCGACGCGGTAGCGCCAGCCGTCCACGGTGGCCCGGCCCTGCTGCTCCGTGCGCCAGGCCGACAGCATGGGCAGCACGGCGCTCAGCGGGTCGTCCGACGACACGTTCAGCATGCGGGCCAGGTCGGCGAGGTCACCCTCCGCGATGGCCTCCCAGAACCTCGCCTCGACCGGCGACATCCGCTCGGTGCGCGCGTCGGTGGGCAGGTCGAGCCAGAAGCGCTCGCGCTGGAACGCGTACGTCGGCAGCTCCACCCGCCGGGCGCCGCTGCCGTCGAAGCGGGCGGTCCAGTCGACCGGCACGCCCTGCGTGTGCAGCGCGGCGACCGTGGTGACGAACGCGTTCTCCTCGGGCCGGTCCGTACGCAGCGCGGGCAGGAACACCGCCTCGGGGGCGCTGCCCAGGCCGAGCGCGGACAGCGTCCCGCCCGGGCCGACCTCCACGAACACGTCGGCGCCCTGCTCGCGCAGCGCCACGACCGCGTCGGCGAAGCGCACGGACTCGCGCACGTGCCGCACCCAGTAGTCCGGGGAGGTCAACTCCTCGGTGGTGGCCAACTGTCCCGTGAGCGTCGACACGATGGGGAT
The DNA here is from genome assembly GCF_055594065.1 of Streptomyces sp. NPDC040610. Taxonomy (NCBI): domain Bacteria; kingdom Bacillati; phylum Actinomycetota; class Actinomycetes; order Kitasatosporales; family Streptomycetaceae; genus Streptomyces; species Streptomyces sp. NPDC040610. Next base: position 395,624 of record NZ_JBVIXA010000002.1, read on the forward strand.
CTCGGGCGCGTCGTACGACACGCCCTCCAGGACCGCGCGGAAGTCCTCCAGCATCGGGTCCATGAGCGGTGAGTGGAACGCGTGGCTGACCTTGAGCCGGGTCGCCTTGCGGCCCGCCTCACGCCAACGGTCAGCGACCGCCTCGACATCAGCAGCCACACCGGAAATGACGACAGAGTTAGGACCATTAACCGCCGCAATACCCACCGACTCCGGCAAGCCCTCGGAAGAGACCTCAACCTCCGACGCCTGAATCGCGACCATCGCGCCACCGGACGGCAGCGCCTGCATCAGGGCACCGCGCGCGGACACGACCTTCACCGCGTCAGCCAGCGACCACACGCCCGAGACGTACGCGGCAGCAAGCTCACCGATGGAGTGCCCCGCCATCAGGTCGGGCCGCACACCCCACGACTCCAGCAGCCGGAACAGCGCGACCTCGACCGCGAACAGCGCGGGCTGCGTCACCCCGGTCTCGTTCAGCGCGTCGGCATCCTCACCGAACAGAACGCCACGTACCGACGGACCGAACTCACCCAGGACATCATCCAGGGCCTCCGCGAACACCGGGAAACGGGCCGCCAGTTCACGCCCCATCCCCAACCGCTGCGACCCCTGCCCCGAGAACAGGAAGCCCAGCAGGCCGCTGCCCGTGGAGCCCGTGACCAGGCCGGGGGTCTGCCTGTCCTCGGCCAGGGCCGTGAGGGCGGTGAGGCGGGTCTCGTGGTCGTCCGCGACCACCACGGCGCGGTGTTCGAGGGCCGCCCGGGTCGTGGCGAGGGAGAAGCCGATGTCCACGGGGTCGAGGCCGGTCACGTGGGCGCGGAGCCGTTCGGCCTGGCGGCGCAGGGCTTCGGGGCTGCGGGCCGAGAGGACCCACGGCACGAGGCCGTCGCGCGCCGGCTTTGGGGTCTCGTCCTGCTCGACGGCGGGGGCCTGCTCGATGATGGCGTGGGCGTTGGTGCCGCTCACGCCGAAGGACGACACTCCGGCCCGGCGGGGCTGGCCGGTCTCGGGCCACGGCCGGGCCTCCGTGAGGAGTTCGACGGCGCCCGCGGACCAGTCGACGTGGGTCGAGGGCTCGTCGACGTGCAGGGTCTTGGGCAGGACGCCGTGGCGCATCGCCATGACCATCTTGATGATGCCCGCGACACCGGCGGCGGCCTGGGTGTGGCCGACGTTGGACTTCACGGAGCCGAGCCACAGGGGCTCGCCGCCGCGGCCCTGGCCGTAGGTGGCGAGGAGCGCCTGGGCCTCGATCGGGTCGCCCAGCTTCGTGCCGGTGCCGTGCGCCTCGATGGCGTCGATGTCGGAGGCGGCCAGGCCCGCGCTCTCCAGGGCCTGGCGGATGACGCGCTGCTGGGAGGGGCCGTTGGGGGCGGTGAGGCCGTTGGACGCGCCGTCCTGGTTGACCGCGGAGCCGCGCACGACCGCGAGGATCCGGTGGCCGTTGCGCTCGGCGTCGGACAGACGCTCCACGAGGAGCATGCCGACGCCCTCGCCCCAGCCGGTGCCGTCGGCCGCGTCGGCGAAGGCCTTGCAGCGGCCGTCCACGGAGAGGCCGCGCTGACGGCTGAACTCCACGAAGGAGGCCGGGGTCGACATCACCGTCACACCGCCGACCAGCGCCAGTTCGCACTCGCCCTTGCGCAGGGACTGGGCCGCCAGGTGCAGGGCGACGAGGGACGACGAGCAGGCCGTGTCCACGGTGACGGCCGGGCCTTCGAGGCCGAAGGTGTAGGACAGGCGGCCGGAGATGACACTCGCCGAGATGCCGGTGCCGATGTAGCCCTCGACTGTTTCCTGCGCGGCCATCAGCAGCGCCGCGTAGTCCTGGCCGTTGGTGCCGACGAACACGCCGGAGCGGCTGCCCCGCAGCGACTGCGGGTCGATGCCCGCACGCTCGAAGGCCTCCCAGGAGGTTTCGAGGAGCAGCCGCTGCTGCGGGTCCATCGCCAAGGCCTCGCGCGGCGAGATCCCGAAGAGCGTCGGGTCAAACTCCGCGGCGCGGTCGAGGAAGGCGCCCTTGCGGCTGTAGGTGGTACCGGAGCGGTCGGGGTCGGGGTCGTAGAGGGACTCCACGTCCCAGCCGCGGTCGGACGGGAAGTCCGCCACCGCGTCCGTACCGGACTCGACCAGCTGCCACAGTCCCTCGGGCGACTCGACGCCGCCGGGGAAACGGCAGCTCATGCCGACGATCGCGAGGGGCTCGCCGGCCTTCTCCTCGACCTCGCGCAGCCGTTGCTTGGTCTGCCGCAGATCCGTGGTGACGCGCTTCAGGTAGTCGAGGACCTTGTCGTCGTTCGACATGTGCTTTGTTACCCCTTTTGGTAAAAGTCCGGACCTGCGGATCAGGACTCAAGTTCCTCGTCGATGATGTTGAACACGTCGTCGAGCGTCGCCGCGTCGAGGTCGCCCGTCGTCGCCTCGGGTTCCTTGTCGTCCCATGTGGACAGGAGCGAGCGGAGCCGCAGCCGGATGTCTCCGACCAGCGCGTCGTCCGGGTCGAGCTTGGAGATGCTGACGGTCAGCTTGTTGAGTTCGCCGAGCACCTCGGCGGCGGGCGTGTGGTCGTCCGCGAGCACCGTCGCCCGCAGATGGGCCGCGAGTGCCGCCGGTGTCGGGTGGTCGAACACGAGGGTGGCGGGCAGTCGCGAGCCGACCTCGGCGTCGAGCCTGTTGCGCAGCTCCACGCCGGTCAGCGAGTCGAACCCGAGTTCCTTGAAGGCCCGTTCCGCCTCGACGGCCTCCGGTCCCGTGAAGCCGAGCACGGCCGCCGTGTGGGTGCGGACGAGCTGCACGAGGGTGCGGTCCCGCTCCGCCTCGGTGAGGCCCGCGAGGCGCTGGGCGAGCGAGACCGTGCCGGAGCCGTCGCCGGACCTGGCGGCCCTGCGGGCGGGCGTGGGCACCAGGCCGCGCAGCAGCGGCCGGACGTGCTCCGGGTGGGCCCGCAGCGCCGCCAGGTCGATCGCGGCGGGCACGGCCGTAGCGGCGCCGGTCGCGCGCGCCACGTCGAACAGCGCCATGCCGTCGGCGGAGGCCAGGGGGGCCATGCCGCCGCGTGCCATCCGCTGTACGTCGGCGTCGTCGAGGTGCCCGGTGATGCCGCTCGCCTCGGCCCACAGGCCCCAGGCCAGTGAGGTCGCAGGCAGTCCGGCGGCCCTGCGGTGCTGGGCGAGCGCGTCGAGGAACGTGTTGGCGGCCGCGTAGTTGCCCTGTCCGGGGCTGCCGAGCACTCCGGCGATGGCGGAGAACAGGACGAACGCCGACAGGTCCAGGTCGCGGGTCAGTTCGTGCAGGTGCAGCGCGGCGTCGGCCTTGGGGCGGAACACCGCGTCGACCTGCTCGGGGGTCAGGGACTCGATCACGCTGTCGTCCAGGACACCGGCGGTGTGCACGACAGCGGTCACGGGGTGTGCGGCGAGGAGCGCGGCGACCTCGTCGCGGTCGCTCACGTCGCACGCGACGATCGTGACGCGTGCGCCCAGTTCCTCCAGTTCCCCGCGCAGGTCGTCCGCGCCCGGCGAGGCGGGTCCTCGGCGCCCTGTCAGGACCAGCTCGCCGACTCCGTGGCGGGTGACGAGGTGGCGTGCGGTCAGGCCGCCGAGCATGCCGAGTCCGCCGGTGATCAGCACCGTGCTGTCGGCGGTGAACGCCAACGGCTCTGCGGGTGCCACGAGTTCGGCATCGGAGCTCTCGCCCGGGGCTGCGGGCTGCGCGTCGGCGGCCCGCGCCCCGGCACCCTCACCCGGCGTCCCGACCGGCGCCTCGGCCGGAGCCGTCAGCCGTGCCAGCCTCGCCACCGAGGCCGTCCCGTTCCTGATCGCGAGCTGCGGCTCCCCCGTGGCCACCGCGGCGGGCAGCCCGCGCAGCGACTTCTCGTGCTCGTCGACGTCGACGAGCACGAACCGCTCGGGGTGTTCCGACTGCGCCGTCCGCACCAGGCCCCAGACGGGTGCGCGGACCAGGTCCGGCACGTCCTCGTCCGGGCCCGCCGCCATCGCGCCGCTCGTCAGGAGCACGAGCCGGTTGTCGGCGAACCTGTCGTCCGCGAGCCAGGTCTGGAGCAGGTCGAGGGTGTGGCGCGTCGCCTCGCGCGGCGTCGTCGCGCTCTCCCCGGGCGTCACCGCCACCCACCGGGGCGCGGGCGCGCCCCCGTCGACGGCGGCGACGAGCGCGGCCAGGTCGTCGTGCGTGTCGACCGGCTCGCCCGCCGCGGTCAGGGCGTGGGCGAGGCGGGCGGTGTCGCCGCCGATGACCGCCCAGGTGCCGGTGTCGGGAGCCGCGTCGCGTACCGGGACCCACGTCACCTCGAACAGCGAGTCGCGGTGGGCGGACCGGGCGAGGTCGAGCTGGTCGGCCGAGACCGGCCGCAGGCTCAACTGGTCGACGGCGGCTACCGGTTGGCCGGAGCCGTCGGCGACGAGGACCGCCACGGCGTCCACGCCGACCGGCGTGAGGCGGACCCGCAGCACGGTCGCGCCGGTCGCGAGGAGCCGCACCCCGGCCCACGAGAACGGCAGCCCGTCCGAGCTGACGCCGAGCCCGGCCGTGTGCAGCGCGGCGTCCAGGAGAGCCGGGTGCAGGCCGAAGCCGTCCTCGGTGAGGCCGTCGGGCAGCTCGACCTCGGCGAACACCTCGTCGCCCTTGCGCCAGGCGGCGCGCAGGCCCTGGAAGGCGGGGCCGTGGTCGAGGCCGGAGGCGGCGACGGTGGCGTAGTGGTCGTCGATCTCGACCGGTTCGGCCTCGGTGGGCGGCCAGGCGGCGAGGTCGTCGGCGACGGGTGCGGCGTCGGCCGCCAGGGTGCCGGTGGCGTGGCGGGTCCAGGCGCCGCCGCCGTCGCCCCGTGAGTCCACGGTGAACGCCCGTCGGCCCGAGGCGTCGGGCCCGTCGAGGCCGAGCCGCACCTGGACGCCGTCCCGCTCGGGCAGCACCAGGGGCGCCTCCAGGACGAGGTCGTCCAGGGACGCGCAGCCGACGTGGTCTCCGGCGCGCAGCGCGAGGTCCACGTAGGCCGCGCCGGGGAGCACCGCCGTGCCGAGGACGCGGTAGTCGGCGAGCCACGGATGGGTGCGCAGGGACAGCCTGCCGCTGAACACGAGGCCTTCGGAGTCGGCGAGTTCGGTGACGGCGGCGAGGACGGCGTGGTCGACGCGGCCGAGGCCGGCCGAGGTCACGTCGCCGGACGCGGTGTGCGCCGCCGTGGGCCAGAAGCGCTCGTGCTGGAACGGGTACGTCGGCAGGTCCACCCGCCGTGCCGCGGGGAGCTGCCACGCGACGCGGCCGCCGCGTGCGAACAGCGCGGCCGCCGAGGCCATGAGCCGTCCCTCGCTGCCGTCGCCGCGCCGCAGCGAGCCGACGACCACGCCGTCGGCGCCGACGAGTTCACCGAGCCCGGCCACGAGGACCGGGTGCGGGCTGACCTCGACGAAGGTGCTGAAGCCCGCCGCCACGAGGGCGGAGACGGAGTCCGCGAACTCCACGGTCTGCCGCAGGCTGCGGTACCAGTACGCGGCGTCGAGGTCGCGGGTGTCCAGCCAGCCGCCGGTGAGCGGCGAGAAGTACGGTACGTCGCCGGAGCGCGGCGACACGTCCGCGAGACCCGCGACGAGGTCCGCCTCGATCCGCTCGACGTGGTGGGAGTGCGGGGCGTAGTCCGCCTGGACCCGCCGTGTCCACACGCCCTTCTCGGCGCAGACCTCCATGAGTTCGTCGAGGGCGGCCGTGTCCCCGGACACGACGACCGAGGCGGGGCCGTTCACCACGCCGACGTCGAGCTGGCCGTCCCACGGCGTGAGGAGTTCCCGTACGGCGTCCACGCCGAGCGCGACGGACACCATGCCGCCCTGTCCGGCGAGCGCGGTCAGTGCCTTGCTGCGCAGGACGACGAGCCGTGCCGCGTCCTTCAGGGGCAGGGCGCCCGCGACGCAGGCGGCCGCGATCTCGCCCTGGGAGTGCCCGAGGACGGCGCTCGGTTCGACGCCCCAGGACCGCCAGGTGGCGGCGAGCGACACCATGACGGCGAACAGGGCGGGCTGGACGACGTCGAGGCGTTCCATCAGGCCGGGGTCCTGGATCGCGTCGAGGAGCGACCAGTCGACGTGCTCGGCGAGGGCCTCGGCGCACTCCTCCATCCGCGCGCGGAACACGGGCGAGGACTCCAGGAGTTCGTGGGCCATGCCGACCCACTGGGTGCCGTGGCCGGGGAACACGAACACCGGGCCGGTGCCGCGGTCGTCCGCCACGCCGGTGACGACGTTCGGTGCCTCCCGGCCGTCGGCGAGGGCGGTCAGGCCGCTGCGGAACTCCTCGCGGTCCACGCCCACGACCACGGCGCGGTGGTCGAACGCCGACCGGGACCGCAGCGAGTGGGCGACGTCGGCGACCGGCACGTCGACCTGGCGGTCGAGGTCGTCGCGGAGTCGCGCCGCCTGTTGCCGCAGCGCCGCGCCGGTGCGGGCCGAGAGGACCCACGGCACGACGCCCGGCTCCGACGGCCCGGTCTCCTCGGCGGGTGTCGCCTCGGGGGCCTGCTCGATGATGGCGTGCGCGTTGGTGCCGCTGAACCCGAAGGACGACACACCGGCACGCCACGGCCGGTCCACGGCGGGCCACGTACGCGAGTCCGTGAGCAGTTCCACCGCGCCCGCCGACCAGTCGACGTGCGGCGACGGCTCGTCCACGTGCAGGGTCTTGGGCAGCACGCCGTGGCGCATCGCCATGACCATCTTGATGACTCCGGCGACACCGGCGGCGGCCTGCGTGTGCCCGATGTTGGACTTCACGGAGCCGAGGAGCAGCGGCCGGTCGGCGGGGCGGTCCTGCCCGTAGGTGGCGAGGAGCGCCTGGGCCTCGATGGGGTCGCCCAGCTTCGTGCCGGTGCCGTGCGCCTCGACGGCGTCCACGTCGGCCGCGGTCAGGCCCGCGCCGGCCAGGGCCTGGCGGATGACGCGCTGTTGCGAGGGACCGTTGGGTGCGGTGAGGCCGTTGGACGCGCCGTCCTGGTTCACCGCGGAGCCGCGGATCACCGCGAGGACGGGGTGCCCGTTGCGCTGGGCGTCCGACAGGCGCTCCACGAAGAGCATGCCCACGCCCTCGCCCCAGCTGGTGCCGTCGGCGGCGGCCGCGAAGGCCTTGCAGCGGCCGTCGAGGGACAGGCCGCGCTGGCGGCTGAACTCGATGAACGCGCCGGGCGTGGACATCACCGTCACGCCGCCCGCGAGCGCCAGTTCGCACTCGCCCGTCCGCAGCGCCTGCACCGCCAGGTGCAGCGCGACCAGCGACGAGGAGCACGCCGTGTCGACGGTGACGGCGGGGCCTTCGAAGCCGAACGTGTAGGACAGGCGGCCGGACGAGACGCTGGCCGCGTTGCCGGTCGCCATGTAGCCGCCGGTGTCCTCGGCGGCCTCGCCGAGCACGAGGCCGTAGTCCTGCGCGTTCGAGCCCACGAACACGCCGACGCTCCCACCGCGCAGCGACGCCGGGTCGACCCCGGCCTGCTCGAGAAGTTCCCAGGAGGTCTCCAGGAGGAGTCGCTGCTGCGGGTCCATGGCGAGGGCCTCGCGCGGGGAGATCCCGAAGAAGCCCGCGTCGAAGCCGCTCACGTCCGACAGGAACGCGCCCGAGCGGAGATACGTGGTGCCGACCGCGTCCGGGTCGGGGTCGTAGAGCGCCTCCACGTCCCAGCCGCGGTCGGCCGGGAACTCCGTCACCGCGTCGCCGCCGGACAGGAGGACGTTCCACAGGTCCTCCGGGCTGGACACGCCTCCGGGGTACCGGCACGACATCGACACGATCGCGATCGGTTCGTCGCTCACACCGGGGACCGCGACCGGAGCCTGGGCGGTGGGTGCCGCGCTCGCGCCGCACAGTTCGGTACGCAGGTACGCGGCCAGGACGGCGGCCGTCGGGTAGTCGAAGACCAGGGTCGCGGGCAGGGCGAGACCGGTGGCGTCGCTGAGGCGGGCGCGCAGCTCGACGGCCGTCAGCGAGTCGAAGCCGAGGTCGCGGAAGGCGCGGGTCGCGGAGAACGCGTCCCCGGAGACGTGGCCCAGGACAGCGGCCGCCTCGTACCGGACAAGCTCGGTGAGCTGCCGCTCCTGCTCCGCCTCGTCGAGACCGGCCAGGCGCTGCGCGAGCGCCGACGTGCCGTGGTCCGTCGAAGAGGAGCCGAACGCGGCCTGGACCTCGGGGAGTTCACCGAGGAGGGGGCTGGGGCGCTGCGCCATGAAGGTGCCCGCGAACCGGGACCAGTCGACATCGGCGACGACGACATTCCCGTCACCGCGCTCCAAGGCCGTGGCCAGACCGGCGATCGCCACCGCCGGAACCAGCGTGGACAGGCCCCAACGTTGCAGCAGCGCGGTCTGCTCGGCGGTGGCGACCATGCCGCCGCCGCCCCACGGCCCCCAGGCGACCGCCGTCGCGGGCAGCCCCGCGGCCCTGCGGTGCTCGGCCAGGGAATCCAGGTAGGTATTGGCGGCCGCGTACGCGCCCTGCCCGCTGCTGCCCCAGACTCCGGCGATGGACGAGAACAGCACAAAGGCGTCCAGCGGCGTGTCGCCCAGGAGTTCGTGCAGGTTCCGGGCGCCGTCGACCTTCGCCGCCAGGACGTCGGCCAGGTCGTCACGGTCCAGCTCGGCGAGGGTTGCCGAGCGCTCGATGCCCGCGGTGTGGACGACGGCGGTGAGCGCCGGGACGCTCTCCAGGAGCGCACGGACCGCGTCCTTGTCCGTCACGTCGCAGGCGGCGATGGTGACGCGCGCGCCCAACTCGACGAGCTCCGCCCGCAGTTCCTCGGCGCCCTCGGCGGTCGGGCCGCGACGCCCCGCCAGGACGACGTGCTCGGCGCCGCTCGCCGCAAGCCAGCGCGCCACGTGGCCGCCCAGGGCGCCGGTGCCGCCGGTCACCAGGACCGTGCCGCGCGGCGTCCAACCGGAGCCGGAGCCGACCGCGCTGAGCGGCGCGGGCGCCAGCCTGCGGCCGAGGATCCCGTCGCCGCGCAGCGCGACCTGGTCCTCGCCGCCCGTCCCGGCGAGGACGGAGGCCAGCAGATCGCCGGTCGCCTCGTCCGGCACCGCCGGTACGTCGACCAGACCGCCCCAGCGACCGGCCTGCTCCAGGGCGGCCACCCTGCCAAGACCCCACAGCATCGACTGCTCGAACCCGGTGACGGCGTCGCCCTCGACCGCCGCCACCGCACCGGACGTCAGGCACCACAACGGCGCCTCCACACCCGCGTCACCGAGCGCCCGCAGCAGGTCGACCGTGGCCGCGACGCCCGTGGGCACAGCCGACTCGCCCACGTCGGCGAGCCCCAGCAGCGAGACGACGCCGTCGAGGGCGGGCAGGTCGCTCAACTCCTCCGCCCAGCCGACCGCCTCAGGCTCTACGTCCAGGCGGCGGACGTCAGCTCCATTGCGGGCCAGCGCCGCACACACCCACTCGGCGCGGTCCTCGCCCGCCGGAGCGACGACCAGCCAGACACCGTCCACCTGCCGCGTCCCGGCGGACACCGACCGCCACTCGACCCCGTACCGCCAGGCATCGGCGACAGACCGGTCCCGCTGCTTCCTGCGCCACGCGGACAGCCGGGGCAGCACCGCACTCAGCGGATCGTCCGACGACACCTCAAGGGTGCGGGCGAGATCGGCGATGTCGCCTTCCTCTACGACCTCCCAGAACCGCGCCTCGACCGGCGACATCCGCTCGACGCCGTCATCGACGGAGGTGGCGTCCAGCCAGTAGCGCTCGCGCTGGAACGCGTACGTCGGCAGGTCGACGGGGTGGGCGCCGCCGCCCGCGAAGTACGCGGACCAGTCGACCTGCACGCCCTGCGTGTGCAGCGCGGCGACCGTGCCGACGAGCGCGTTCTCCTCGGGCCGGTCGGCGCGCAGCGCGGGCAGGAACACCGCGTCGGGCGCACTGCCCAGGCCGAGTGCGGACAGCGTTCCGCCCGGGCCGACCTCCACGAACACGTCGGCGCCCTGCTCGCGCAGCGCCACGACGGCGTCATGGAAGCGCACGGACTCGCGCACGTGCCGCACCCAGTAGTCAGGGGAGGCCAGCTCCTCGGCCGTGGCGAGCCGTCCGGTCAGCGTCGACACGATCGGGATCTCGGGTGCGCCGCACTCGATTCCCTCGACCACCGCCCGGAACTCGTCGAGCATCGGGTCCATCAGCGGCGAGTGGAACGCGTGGCTGACCTTGAGGCGGGACACCTTCCGGCCCGCCGCACGCCAGCGCCCGGCGACCGCCTCGACATCGGCGGCGACACCCGAAATGACAACGGACGAGGGCCCGTTGACGGCAGCGACGCCCACGGTCTCCGGCAGGTCGTCGGACGTGACCTCGGCCTCCGTGGCCTGGATCGCGACCATCGCGCCACCCGACGGCAGCGCCTGCATGAGCGCACCGCGCGCGGCCACGACCTTGGCGGCGTCCGCCAGCGACCACACCCCGGCCACATGCGCCGCGGCCAGCTCGCCGATCGAGTGCCCGGCGAGCACGTCGGCCCGGACGCCCAAGGACTCAAGGAGGCGGAACAGCGCGACCTCGACCGCGAACAGCGCGGGCTGCGTCACCCCGGTCTCGTTCAGCGCATCGGCGTCCGCGCCGAACAGGACGGCACGCACCGACGGGTCGAACTCCGCGAGCACCTCGTGCAGCGCCTCGGCGAACACCGGGAAGCGGGCCTCCAGTTCACGGCCCATCCCCAGGCGCTGCGACCCCTGACCCGAGAACAGGAAGCCCAGCCGGTGCGGCGCCGCCTCACCCACCGCGACACCCGAACCGGCACGCCCCTCGGCGAGCGCGGCCAGGCCAGACCGGAAGTCTGCGGCGTCAGCGGCGACGACCACGGCCCGGTGCTCGAGCACCGCCCGCGAGGACACCAGCGCACGGCCCACGTCCGGCACGGACAGCTCAGGAGCCGCGTCCACGTAGGACTTGAGCCGCCCGGCCTGCTCCCGCAGCGCCTCGGGGGTCTTGGCCGACAGGAGCCACGGGACGACCGCGCCGACCGGCAGCGGCTCCGGGACGTCCTCCCGTACAACCACGGGGGCCTGCTCGATGATGGCGTGCGCGTTGGTGCCGCTGAACCCGAAGGACGACACACCGGCACGCCACGGCCGGTCCGCGGCAGGCCACGGCCGGGCCTCCGACAGCACCTCGACCGCACCGGCGGACCAGTCCACGTGCGGCGACGGCTCGTCCGCGTGCAGCGTGCGCGGCAGCACGCCGTGCCGCATCGCCATGACCATCTTGATCACACCGGCGACACCGGCGGCGGCCTGCGTGTGCCCGATGTTCGACTTGATCGAGCCGAGCCACAGCGGCTCACCGGCACGGTCCTGGCCGTAGGTGGCGAGGAGCGCCTGCGCCTCGATCGGGTCGCCCAGCTTCGTACCCGTGCCGTGTGCCTCGACCGCGTCCACATCGGACGGCGCCAGGCCCGCGGCCGCCAGCGCGGCGCGGATGACCCGCTGCTGCGAGGGGCCGTTGGGCGCGGTGAGGCCGTTGGACGCGCCGTCCTGGTTGACCGCGGAGCCGCGCACGACGGCGAGGACCTGGTGGCCGTTGCGCCGGGCGTCGGACAGGCGCTCGACGAGCAGCATGCCGACGCCCTCGCCCCAGCCGGTGCCGTCGGCGTCCGCGCCGAACGCCTTGCACCGGCCGTCCACCGAGAGCCCGCGCTGGCGGCTGAACTCCACGAACGCGGCGGGTGTCGACATCACCGTCACGCCGCCCGCGAGCGCCAGCTCGCACTCGCCCTTCTGCAGGGCCTGCACAGCCAGGTGCAGGGCGACGAGCGACGACGAGCACGCCGTGTCCACGGTCACCGCGGGGCCTTCGAGGCCGAACGTGTACGAGAGCCGGCCGGAGATGACGCTCGCCGCGCTGCCGGTGCCGAAGTAGCCGTCGACGGTGTCCTGAGCGGCCATCATCAGCCGGGTGTAGTCCTGGCCGTTGGTGCCGACGAACACGCCCGACCGGCTGCCGCGCAGCGACTGCGGGTCGATGCCCGCACGCTCGAACGCCTCCCAGGAGGTCTCCAGGAGCAGGCGCTGCTGCGGGTCCATGGCGAGGGCCTCGCGCGGGGAGATCCCGAAGAGCGCGGGGTCGAAGTCCGCCACGCGGTCGAGGAAAGCTCCCATGCGGGAGTACGACGTGCCGACGCCCGCGCCCTCCGGGTCGTACAGCGCCTCGACGTCCCAGCCGCGGTCGGTCGGGAAGTCCGTCACCGCGTCCACGCCCGACCGCAGCACCTGCCACAGGTCCTCCGGGCTGGCCACGCCGCCGGGGAACCGGCACGACATCGCCACGATCGCGATGGGCTCGTCGGTCACACCCGTCACGGCCGCACCGGCGGTGGGTGCGGCGGCGCCGGACAGTTCGGTACGCAGATAGGTGGCCAGCGCCGCGGCCGTCGGGTAGTCGAAGACCACGGCGGCGGGCAGGGCGACGCCGGTGGCGTCGCTGAGGCGGGCGCGCAGCTCGACGGCCGTCAGGGAGTCGAAGCCGAGGTCGCGGAAGGCGCGGGTGGCCGAGAAGGCGTCGCCGGACGCGTGGCCGAGCACGGCGGCCGCCTCGTACCGGACCAGGTCGGTGAGCTGCCGCTCCTGCTCGGCCTCGTCGAGCCCGGCCAGGCGCTGCGCGAGCGCCGACGTGGACTGCTCGGCCGGAGCGGCGGCGAACGCGGCCCGGACGTCGGGGAGTTCACCGAGGAGGGGGCTGGGGCGCTGCGCCATGAAGGTGCCCGCGAACCGGGACCAGTCGACGTCGGCGATGGTGATCTGTCCGTCGCCGTGGTCGATGGCCGCGCCGAGACCGGCGAGCGCCGCGTCGGGGGCCATCGTGGTCAGGCCCCTGCGGTGCAGTTGCGCGGCCACGTCCGCACCTGCGTCCGCGACCATGCCGCCGTCGGCCCATGGGCCCCAGGCGACAGCGGTGGCGGGCAGGCCCGCGGCCCTGCGGTGCTCGGCGAGGGCGTCGAGGTAGGCGTTGGCCGCGCCGTAGGCGGCCTGGCCGCCGCTGCCCCAGACTCCGGCGATGGACGAGAACAGCACGAAGGCGTCCAGCGGGGTGTCGCCCAGGAGTTCGTGCAGGTTCCGGGCGCCGTCGACCTTGGCGGCCAGTACGTCGCCGAATGCGGTGAGGTCGTCCGGGTCGAGGTCGGCGAGGGCGGCGGAGCGCTCGATGCCCGCCGTGTGGACGACGGCGGTGAGCGCCGGGAGGCTCTCCAGGAGCCCCGCGACCGCGTCCCGGTCCGCCATGTCGCAGGCGGCGAAGGTGGCCCGCGCGCCGAGCTCGTCGAGCTCGGCCTCCAGCGCGGCGGCGCCTTCGGCCGCGGCACCGCGACGGCTCACCAGGACGACGTGCTCGGCGCCGTGTGCCGCGACCCAGCGCGCCACGTGGCCGCCCAGGGCACCGGTGCCGCCGGTCACCAGGACCGTGCCGCGCGGCGTCCAGCCCTCTCCGGCGGCACCGCCCAGCGGGGCGGGCGCCAGCCTGCGGCCGAGTATCTCGGTTCCCCGCAGGGCGAGTTGGTCCTCGCCGCCCGTCCCGGCGAGGACGGAGGCCAGCAGGTCCCCGGTCGTCTCGTCCGGCGCCGCGGGTACGTCGACCAGCCCACCCCAGCGGTCGGGGTGCTCCAGGGCGGCCACGCGGCCGAGGCCCCACAGCATCGACTGCTCGATCCCGGGGACCGCGTCGCCTTCGGCCGCCGCCACCGCGCCCGACGTGAGGGACCACAACGGCGCGGACACGTCCGCGTCACCCAGGGCGCGCAACAGACCGATCGTGGCCGCGACACCCGTGGGGACGGCCGACTCGCCCGCGTCGGCGAACCCGAGCAGCGAGACGACGCCGTCGAGGGCGGGCAGGTCGCTCAACTGCTCCGCCCAGTCGACCGCCACACGCTCTACGTCCAGGGTGTGGACGTCGGCACCGCCTCGGGCCAGCGCCGCACGCACCCACTCGGTGCGGTCCTCGCCCGCCGGAGCGACGACCAGCCAGGAACCGGCGAGCTGTCGGGACACGGCGGACACGGGCCGCCACTCGACCCCGTACCGCCAGCCATCGGCGACAGACCGGTCCCGCTGCTTCCTGCGCCACGCGGACAGCCGAGGCAGCACCGCGCTCAGCGGATCGTCCGACGACACCTCAAGGGTGCGGGCGAGATCGGCGATGTCGCCTTCCTCGACGACCTCCCAGAACCGCGCCTCGACCGGCGACATCCGCTCGACGCCCGCCTCGACGGGATCGGCGTCCAGCCAGTAGCGCTCGCGCTGGAACGCGTACGTCGGCAGGTCCACGCGCCGGGCACCGCCGCCGTCGAAGCAGGCGGCCAGGTTCACCGCGACACCGCGCACGTGCAGGTGGCCGACGGCGGTGGTCAGTGCGACCAGCTCGGGGCGATCACCACGCAGGGCGGGTACGAAGACGGCCTCCGGGGCGGTGAGCTGCCCGAGACCGGACAGCACCCCGCCGGGGCCGACCTCCACGAACACGTCGGCGCCCTGCTCGCGCAGCGCCACGACGGCGTCGGCGAAGCGTACGGACTCGCGCACGTGCCGCACCCAGTAGTCCGGGGAGGCCAGCTCCTCGGCCGTGGCCCGCCTACCGGTCAGCGTCGACACAATGGGGATCTGGGGCGTCTCGTACGACACACCCTCAAGGACCCGGCGGAAGTCGTCGAGCATGGGGTCCATGAGCGGGGAGTGGAACGCGTGGCTGACCTTCAACCGGGTCGCCTTGCGGCCCGCCTCGCGCCAGCTCTCGGCGACCGCCTCGACGTCAGCGGCCACACCGGAGACAACCACCGAGTTGGGACCATTAACCGCCGCAATACCCACCGACTCCGGCAAGCCCTCGGAAGAGACCTCAGCCTCCGACGCCTGAATCGCGACCATCGCACCACCGGACGGCAGCGCCTGCATCAACGCACCCCGCGCCGACACCACCTTGACCGCATCCGACAGCGACCACACCCCGGCCACATGCGCCGCTGCCAGCTCACCGATCGAGTGCCCGGCGAGCACGTCGGGGCGCACACCCCAGGAGTCAAGGAGCCGGAACAGCGCCACCTCGACCGCGAACAGCGCGGGCTGCGTCACCCCGGTCTCATTCAGCGCGTCGGCATCCCCACCGAACAGAACGCCACGTACCGACGGATCGAACTCACCCAGGACCTCGTCCAGCGCCTCCGCGAACACCGGGAAGCGGGCCGCCAGTTCACGTCCCATGCCGAGGCGCTGGGAGCCCTGGCCCGAGAACAGGAAGCCCAGGCGGTGTGATGCGGCTTCGCCCACGACGACGCCAGGACCGCCACGGCCCTCGGCGAGGGCGGTGAGCCGGTCGAGGGTGGTGGCGCGGTCCTCGGCCACCAGCACGGCGCGGTGCTCGAACAGGGAGCGGGTCGTGGCCAGGGAGAAGCCGGTGCCCGCCGGGTCGAAGTCGGCGGCGGCCGCCACGGCGGACCGGAGCCGGTCGGCCTGGGCGCGCAGCGCGTCGGGGGTGCGGGCGGACAGCGTCCAGGGCGTGACGGGGGTGGCCGACGTGTCGGCGTCCGTCGTGGGCCGCGGGTCGGCGGCGGGCGTCTCCTCCGGGGCGGCGGGCGCCTGCTCCAGGATGACGTGGGTGTTCGTGCCGCTGACGCCGAACGAGGACACACCGGCGCGGCGCGGCTCGCCGGTCTCCGGCCACGGCTGTGCCTCGGTGAGCAGCGCCACGGTGCCGGCCGACCAGTCGACGTGGCTGCTCGGCTCGTCGACGTGCAGGGTCCTGGGCAGCGTGCCGTGCCGCATCGCCATGACCATCTTGATGATGCCGCCGACCCCGGCCGCCGCCTGGGAGTGGCCGATGTTCGACTTCAGCGAACCCAGCCACAGCGGGCGCTCCTCGGTGCGCTCGGCGCCGTAGGTCGCGATGAGGGCGTGCGCCTCGATGGGGTCGCCGAGGGTGGTGCCGGTGCCGTGCGCCTCGACGGCGTCGACCTGGGCCGGGGTGAGCCGCGCGCTCGCCAGGGCCTGGTTGATGACGGCCTGCTGGGAGGGGCCGTTGGGCGCGGTCAGGCCGTGGGACGCGCCGTCCTGGTTGACCGCGGAGCCGCGGACCACCGCGAGGATCGGGTGGCCGTTGCGGCGGGCGTCGGACAGGCGCTCCACCAGGAGCATGCCGACGCCCTCGCCCCAGCCGGTGCCGTCGGCGCTGTCGGAGAACGCCTTGCAGCGGCCGTCCACGGACAGGGCGCGCTGCCTGCTGTACTCGACGAACGTGCGCGGCGTGGCCATGAACGTGGCGCCGCCCGCCAGGGCGAGGGAGCACTCCTCACGGCGCAGCGCCACCATCGCGAGGTGCAAGGCGACCAGCGACGAGGAGCACGCCGTGTCCACCGTCACCGCGGGCCCGACGAGGCCGAGGGTGTAGGCGATGCGGCCGGACGCGATGCTGCCCGCGCTGCCGTTGGCGAGGAAGCCCTCGTACCCTTCGGGCGCCTGCGGCAGCCGCGTCGCGTAGTCGTTGTACATGACGCCCGCGAAGACGCCGGTCCTGGTCTCCTTGGCCTGCACGGGGTCGATGCCCGCGCGCTCGAAGGCCTCCCACGACGTCTCCAGGAGCAGGCGCTGCTGCGGGTCCATCGCCGCGGCCTCGCGCGGACTGACCCCGAAGAACGCCGGGTCGAAGCCCGCGGCGTCCTGAAGGAAGCCGCCGTGCCGGGTGATGGAGGTGCCCGCGTGGTCCGGATCGGGGTCGTAGAGCGCGTCGGCGTCCCAGCCGCGGTCGGCCGGGAACTCCACCACGGCGTCCCCGCCGTCGGCGACGAGCTGCCACAGGTCCTCGGGCGAGGCCACGCCGCCGGGGTAGCGGCAGCTCATCCCGATGATCGCGATGGGCTCGTGCTCCCGGTCCTCGACCTCGCGCAGGCGTCGGCGCGTGTTGCGCAGATCGGTGGTGGCCCGCTTGAGGTAATCGCGGAGCTTGTCCTCGTTCTCCATCTGGCGTGTACTCCTTACGGCGGTGCGGACGTGTTCGTTGCGGTCCGACCGGTTCACGAGGTCTCAAGTTCGTTGTCGAGGTAGCCGAAGAGTTCGTCGTCGGTGGCCGCGTCGAAACCGGCCTCCGCGTCGTCCTCGGCGTCATCGGCCCGGGCGTCGCTCCAGTTGGCGAGCAGGGCGCGCAGCCGCAGGTCCACCTTGGTGGCGGTGCCGTCGTCGGTGAGCGCGAGCAGCGCGCTCTCCAGTTGGTCGAGTTGGTCGAGCACGCCGGACCCCGGGTCGGGCTCGTCGCTCGGGAGCAGCGTGAGCAGATGCCGGGTGATCGCGGCGGCCGACGGGTGGTCGAAGACGAAGGTCGAGGCGAGCCGCAGGCCGGTGGCCGCGGTGAGCCGGTTGCGCAGCTCCACCGAGGTCAGCGAGTCGAACCCGAGGTCGCCGAGCGCACGGCCGGGGTCGACCTCGGTGTCGGCCGCGTAGCCGAGCACCGCCCCCACCTGGGTGCAGACCAGGTCGAGGACCGTCTGCTCGCGTTCCTCTGCGGGCCGGCCCGCGAGGGTGTCGGCGAACGTCGTGGCCGCGACGGGGGCCACCGATGTGGCGCGGCGGGCGGGGGCGCGGACCAGGCCCCGCAGCAGCGGGGGCAGGGTGCCGTCGGCCGCCTGACCGCGCAGCGCGGCGGTGTCGAGGAGGACCGGCACGAGTACCGGGCGGTCGTCGCGCGTCGCCGCGTCGAACAGCGCGAGCGCGTCGTCGGTGGGCAGTTCGAGGACGCCGGAGCGGCCGAGCCGGGCCCGGTCGCCCTCGTCGAGGCCCGCCGTCATGCCGCTCGCGGCGGCCCACAGGCCCCACGCCACGGAGACGCCGGGCAGGCCGAGCGCGTGGCGGCGCCGCACGAGCGCGTCGAGCGCCGCGTTGGCGGCCGCGTAGCTGCCCTGACCCGCGCTGCCGAGGACTCCGGCCGCCGAGGAGAAGACGACGAACGCGGACAGGTCGGCGTCCCTGGTCAGCTCGTCCAGGTGCAGCAGGCCGTCGACCTTCGGGCCGAAGACGCGGTCGACGCGTTCGGGCGTCAGCGACTCCAGTACGCCGTCGTCGACGACGCCCGCGGTGTGCACGACCGCGCCGAGCGGCCGGTCCAGCGAGGCGAAGAGCGCCACGACCGAGTCCCGGTCGGCCACGTCGCAGGCCGCCACGGACACCTCGGCGCCCAGCGCGGCCAGTTCGTCGCGCAGTTCCTCGGCGCCCTCGGTCGCGAGTCCCTTGCGGCCCGCGAGGACGAGGTTGCGGACGCCTCGTTCGGCGACGAGGTGCCGGGCCACGATCGCGCCGAGCGTGCCGAGGCCGCCGGTCACCAGGACCGGGCGGTCCGGGTCGATCGGTGCGGGCACGGTCAGCACGGCCTTGCCGGTGAGCCGGGCCGCGCCGACGTGACGGAACGCCTCGGGTGCGCGGCGGACGTCCCAGGCGCGCACCGGCAGGGAGTTCAGCACGCCCGCCTCGCAGAGCGCGAGGACGTCGGCGAGCATCTCCTGGCAGCGGTCGGGGCCCGGCTGCGGCTGGTCGAATGCGGCGTGCTTGACGCCGGGCGGCAGGGCGTCGGGCTCGCGGCCTTCGGCCCTGCCCGGCTCGATGAACCGCCCGTCGTCGTGAAGGAGTTCCAGGCAGGCGTCGGTGAACTCCCGTGCCGCCGGGGAGGTGTCCACGTTCTCCCGCGCTTCCGGAGAGGCCGCCGCGGACTCCCGCGCCAGCGGGTTCAGGACCACGTGCACGCCGCGCCCGCCGCTCTCCACGGCGAACTTCGCCGCGAAGTCGGTGTCGTCCGACGACGCCAGGTGCGAGTCGGGCACGCCCGCCGCCCGAACGACGTCCCACTCCTCGGGACGCGCGGTCGCGAACACCTCGGCGCCCCAGTGCCGGGCGAGCTGGACAGCCGCCATGCCGACGTCGCCCGCCGCCCCATGGACGAGGACGGACTCGCCGCGGCGCAGGCCGGCCAGGTCGTGCAGGGCGTGGTACGCGGTGAGGAAGGCCAGCGGCACCGACGCGGCGTCCGCGAAGGACCAGCCCGCGGGGACCGGGGCGAGGAGCCGGTGGTCGGTGACCGCGAGCGGGCCGAAGCCCTTCGTGGCCAGGCCGAGCACGTGGTCGCCCACGGTCAGGCCGGTCACCGCCGAGCCGACCTCGGTGACCACGCCCGCGACCTCGCTGCCCGGTTCGGCGGCGTCGGGGTGGGCGTCGAGGGCGAACAGCGCGTCGCGGAGGTTCAGGCCTGCCGCGCGGACGGCGACGCGTACCTCGCCGGGTGCGAGGGGCGCGGTGGCGTCCGGGTGCGGCACCAGGGCGAGGCCGTCCAGGGAGCCGCGCGGCTGGACGTCGAGGCGCCAGGGGCCGTCGGCGGGCGGGGTGAGCAGCCGGTCGGCGGTGGTGCGGGCAAGCCTGGGCACGGTCACCCGGCCTGCCCGTACGGCCAGTTGGGGCTCGTCGGAGGCCAGCGCGGCGGGCACGGCGAGGGCGGAATCGGCGGCGGCGTCGAGGTCGACGAGCGCGAACCGGCCGGGGTTCTCGGTCTGGGCCGACCGGATCAGGCCCCACACGGCGGCCTGCGCCGGGTCGGGCGCGTCGGTGTCGACGGCGCCGCGGGTCACGAACACCAGGCGCGTGCTCGTGGTCCGCTCGTCGGCGAGCCAGGCCTGGGCCAGGGCGAGCGCCCAGGACACCGCGTCCCGCGCCGCCTTCCCGTCCGCGTCGGACGCTCGGGGGCAGCGGGCGAGCAGGTCGGTCACGCCGTCGAGGTCGGCGAAGCCGGAGACGGTGGGGGTGTCGAGTCCGAAGTCGGCCGCGCCCAGGCCGAGGCCGTCCGCCCCAAGCCCGTCCGCCCCAAGCCCGTCCGCCCCAAGCCCGTCCGCCCCAAGCCCGTCCGCCCCGAGGCCGTCCACGCCGAGCACCGCGAGCCCGACCGGCCGCTCCCCGGTCGCGGCAAGCGGCGCCCACTCCACTTCGAGCAGTGCGTCGGAGGTCCCGGAGGCGGCCCTGCCGAGGTCCGCCGGTCGCATCACCAGTGACTCGACGGTCGCCACCGGCCGCCCGGCCGGGTCCGCGACGGACAGCGACATCTCGTTCTGCCCCTGCCCAGTGGGCGACCAGCGCACCCGCAGCGCCGAGGCGCCGACGGCGTGCAGCCGCACTCCCCGGAAGCTGAACGGCAGCCGGGGGCCCGCGCCGACCTCGTCGAGGGCGCGCAGCACGGGCGCGTGCAGCGCGGCGTCGAGCAGGGCGGGGTGGACGCTGAAGCCGTCGCCGACGGTCCCGTCCGGCAGGGCCACCTCGACGTACACGTCGCGGTCGAGGCTCCAGGCCGCGCGCAGCGCGCGGAACACGGGCCCGTAGCCGTAGCCGAGTTCGTCGAGGCGGTCGTAGATGCCCTCGACGTCCATCGGTGTCGCGCCCCGCGGCGGCCACGCCGCGAGGTCGGTCTCCTGCACGTCGCCCGTGGTGAGCATGCCGGTGGCGTGCTCGGTCCACGGGGCGTCGCGGTCGGCGTCGTCGGGCCGTGAGTGCACCCGGATGCTCCGCGTGCCGTCGTTCTCCGCGCCCACCGTGACGCGCAGGGCGAGGCCGCCGCGCTCGGGCAGGGCCATCGGGGCCTGCAGGGTCAGTTCGTCGACGGTGTCGAGGCCGCAGTGGCTCGCGGCGTGCAGGGCGAGGTCGAGGAAGCCGGTGCCGGGGAACAGCACCCGGCCGCCGACGCCGTGGTCGGCGAGCCACGGGTGGGTCCGGGTGGAGAGCCTGCCGGTGAAGACGACGCCGTCGGAGTCGGGCAGCGCGACCGCGGCGCGCAGCAGCGGGTGGTCGCCCGCGGCGACACCGAGGGCCGCGGTCGCCCCGTCGCCCGCGGGGGCGACGGCGGCGGTCAGCCAGTAGCGGTCGTGCTGGAAGGCGTAGGTGGGCAGGTCGACCCGGCGGCCCGGGCCGCCCAGCGCGGCGGCGGCGTCCAGCTTCGCGCCGCGGACGTACAGGTGCGCGGCGGCGAGGGTGAGCGCGTCCGGCTCGGCCCGGTCGGAGCGCAGCGTCGGCACGAACACCGTGTCGGGGGCGCTGTCCTGGCCCATCGCGGCGAGCACGGTGCCGGGCCCGACCTCGACCATCGTGGTCACGCCCTGGGCGACGAGGGCGGTGACGCCGTCGGCGAACCGCACCGGCCGGCGCACGTGCCGCACCCAGTGGTCCGGCGAGGCCAGTTCCTCGGTGTCGACCGGGGCGCCGGTCAGCGTGGACACGATGGGCAGCGTGGGCGGATGCGCGGTGGCGGACGCCACGACGCGGCGGAACGCGGCCAGCATCGGCTCCATGAGCGGCGAGTGGAACGCGTGGCTGACGCGCAGCCTGGTCACCTTGCGGCCCTGTGCCTTGAGGCGGTCGGCGAGGGCGAGCACCTCGGGCTCGCTGCCGGAGAGGACCAGGGAGTTGGGGCCGTTGATGGCGGCGATGCCGACGTGCTCGGAGAGCTCCGGCGCGATCTCGTCCTCGGCGGCCTGCACGGCGACCATGACGCCACCGGCGGGCAGTTCCTGCATGAGAGCGCCGCGTGCGGCGACGATCGCGCAGGCGTCGGCCAGCGAGAAGACCCCGGCGACGTGCGCGGCGGTGAGTTCGCCGATGGAGTGGCCCGCGAGCGCGTCGGGCGCGAGGCCCCAGGACTCCCACAGCCGGTAGAGGGCGACCTCGACGGCGAACAGCGCGGGCTGGGCGTACTCGGTGCGGTCGAGCAGGGCCTGGTCGTCGCCGAAGACGACGTCGCGCAGCGGCACGGCGAGGTGCGGGTCGAGGTGGGCGAACGCCTCGTCGAGAGCGTCGGCGAACACGGGGTGCGCCGCGTACAGGCCGCGGCCCATGCCGACGCGCTGGGAGCCCTGGCCGGAGAACAGCACGGCGAGCCCGCCGCCGTCGGGGGTGCCGCGCACCACGGCCGGGTCGTCGCCGCCGACGATCAAGGCGTCGAGTCCGACGCGCAGTTCGGAGGTGTCGGTGCCGAGGACGACGGCGCGGTGGTCGAGCGCGGCCCGCCCGGTGGTGAGCGTCGTGGCGACGTCCACCGGGGACAGGCCGGGCCGCTCGTCGACGGTGGCGGCAAGCCGGGCGGCCTGGTCGCGCAGCGCGGCGGTGTCGCGGGCGGACAGCGCCCACGTCAGGGTCCGGCCGTCGGGCTCGGCGGTCGGGGCCTCGGACATGGACTCGGCCTGGGCGTCGGCCTGTTCGAGGATGACGTGGCCGTTGGTGCCGCTGACGCCGAACGCGGACACGGCGGCCCGCCGGGGTCGGTCGGCCTCGGGCCACGGCCGCTCGTCGGCGAGGAGTTCCACGGCGCCGGTCGTCCAGTCCACGTGCTGGGACGGGCGGTCCAGGTGCAGGGTGCGCGGCAGGACGCCGTGGCGCAGGGCCTGCACCATCTTGATGACGCCCGCGATGCCCGAGGCCGCCTGGGTGTGGCCGATGTTGGACTTCAGCGCTCCGAGCAGCAGCGGCTGGTCGGCGGGGCGTTCCTGGCCGTACGTGGCGAGGAGTGCCTGGGCCTCGATGGGGTCGCCGAGCCGGGTGCCGGTGCCGTGGCCCTCGACGGCGTCCACGTCCGCGGCGGACAGGCCCGCGTTGGCGAGCGCCGCGCGGATGACCTGCTGCTGTGCGGGCCCGTTGGGCGCGGAGAGGCCGTTGGAGGCGCCGTCCTGGTTGATGGCGGAGCCGCGGACCACGGCGAGCACTTCGTGGCCGTTGGCCCGGGCGTCGGAGAGGCGTTCCAGAAGGATCAGGCCCGCGCCCTCGCCCCAGCCGACGCCGTCGGCGGCGTCGGCGAAGGGCTTGCACCGGCCGTCGGGGGCCAGGCCGCCCTGCAGGCTGAACTCGGCGAAGGGCAGCGGCGTCACCATGATCGCGGTGCCGCCGGCCAGGGCCATCGAGCACTCCCCCGACCGCAGTGCCTGCACGGCGAGGTGCAGGGCTACCAGCGAGGACGAGCAGGCGGTGTCCACGGTGACGGCGGGGCCGCGCAGGCCGAGGGAGTAGGCGACGCGGCCGGACACGACGCTCAGGGCGTCGCCGGTCAGGCGGTAGCCGTCCATCTCGGGTGTCGCCTGCTCCAGGGTGCCCGAGTAGCTCTGCGGCGAGGCGCCGACGAACACGCCGGTGAGGCTGTCGTGCACGGAGGACGGGTCGATGCCCGCCCGTTCGAAGGCCTCCCAGGCCAGTTCGAGCACCTGCCGCTGCTGCGGGTCCATCGCGAGGGCCTCGCGCGGGGCGATGCCGAAGAAGCCCGCGTCGAAGCCGCCCGCGTCGTCGAGGAAGGCGCCCTCCAGGGTGCGGCTGCGGCCCAGGGCCTCGGCGTCGGCCGGGTACAGCCGGTCGGTGTCCCAGCCCCGGTCGTCTGGGAACTCCCCGATGGCGTCGTGTCCGGCCATGACGAGCGACCACAGGTCCTCGGGGCCGCGGACGCCGCCGGGGTAGCGGCAGCTCATCGCCACCACGGCGATCGGGTCGTCGGCGGTCCGGGTCGTGGTGGCCGGGGTCGGCGTGGCGGACTGCTGTTCGCCGAGCACGACGGTGTGCAGTTCGGCGGCGAGGGCCGTGGGGGTCGGGTGGTCGAACACGACGGTCGCGGGCAGTCGTACGCCGGTCGCGGTGTTGAGGCGCTTGCGGAGTTCGATGGCGGTCAGGGAGTCGAAGCCCAGCTCGCGGAACGCGCGGTCGGGTGTGACGGTGTCGGGTCCTTCGTGGCCGAGCACCGCGGCGGCGTGGCCGCGGACCAGGTCGAGCAGGACGCGGCGGCGGTCGGCGTCGGTGAGTCCGGCGAGGCGGTCGGCGAGCGCGCCACCGGCGGCGGGCTGGTCCACCGCGTCCTGCGCGGCGAGCGCGACGACGTCGGGTATCTCGCTGATCAGGGGACGGGAGCGGGCGGCCGTGAAGCCGGGGGCGAAGCGGGCCCAGTCGAAGTCCGCGACCGTGAGGGTGGTCTCGCCCGCCGCGAGGGCGGTGGCGAGCGCGCCGACCGCGAGCTCCGGCCGCATGGGGCGCAGGCCCCGGCGGCGCAGTTGGTCGTCCAGGTCGCCGGTGACCATGCCGCCGCCCGCCCACATGCCCCAGGAGACCGAGGTGGCGGGCAGTCCGTCGGCGTGGCGGCGCTGCGCGAGGCCGTCGAGGAAGGCGTTGGCGGCGCCGTACGCCCCCAGCTCGCCGCTGCCCCACACCGCGGATCCTGAGGAGAACAGCACGAACGCGTCCAACTCGCGTCCGGCGCACAGCTCGTCGAGGTGGACGGCGCCGACGGCCTTGGCGCCGACGGCGTGGGCGAGGTCCGAGGTGGCGGTGTCGGCGAGGGGCAGGGACGGGACGGTGCCCGCCGCGTGGAAGACGGAGCGGACCGGGGTGCCGTCGGCGTCGAGCCCGGCGAACAGGTCGGCGAGGGCGGTGCGGTCGGCGGCGTCGCAGGCGGCGACGGTGGTCCGGGCGCCGAGCGCGGTGAGTTCGGCCGCGAGTTCCTGGGCGCCGGGGGCGTCCGGGCCGCTGCGGCTGGTCAGCACGATGTGTTCGGCGCCGCTGGCGGCGAGCCAGCGGGCGACGTGCCCGCCGATGGCACCGGTGCCGCCGGTGATCAGCGCGGTGCCGCTGGTGCGCCAGGCGGGTGCCGCCGCCGGTGCGGGGGCGGGTACGAGCCGTCGCACCGTCACGCCGGAGGCGCGGATGGCCAGTTGGTCCTCGTCCGTCTGCCCGGCGAGGACGGCGGCGAGCCGGGTGCCGGTCCTGGCGTCGGGGGTCACGGGAAGGTCGACGAGGCCGCCCCAGCGTTCGGGGTGCTCCAGGCCGACGGCGAGGCCGAGGCCCCACACCTGGCTCTGGGCCGGGTGGGTCAGCGGGTCGGAGCGCCCGACGGACACGGCGCCCGTCGTGGCCAGCCACAGCGGCGCGCCGATCCCGGCGTCGCCGAGCGCCCGCACCAGCGCCAGCGTGCCGGAGAGGCCGCCGGGGACGGTCGGCGCCTCGGGGTCGGGCCGTTCGTCGAGGGCCAGCAGGGACAGCACGCCACTGGGTACGACGTCCAGGGCGCTCAGCGACTCGGTCGAGCCGTCGGCGTGCAGGACGTCGGCGCCGTGGGCGCGCAGCGCGTCGGCGGCCGCCGTGAGCCACGGGTGCGCCGCACCGGCCGGCGGGCCGACCAGGAGCCAGGTGCCGGTCAGGGTGGGTGTGGTGGCGGTGTTGTGCGGGCGCCAGGTGATCCGGTGGCGCCACGAGTCGACGGCGGTCCGCTCCTGGCTGCGGCGCCGCCAGTCGGCGAGGCTGGGCAGGACGTCGGTCAGGGGCGCGTCGGCGGGGACGTCGAGCGTGGTGGCGAGGTCGCCGCGCTCGACCGCGGCCCAGAACTCCGCGAACGCGGGGTCGTCGCCGCCCGCCGCGGGGCGGGAGGTCTCGTCGAGCCAGAACCGCCTGCGCTGGAACGGGTACGTCGGCAGGTCCACGTGCCGCCCGGCGGGCACGACGGCATGCCAGTCGAAGGGCAGGCCCTCCACGTACGCCTCGGCGGCGGAGAGCAGGAACCGGTCGAGGTCGCCGTCGTTGCGGCGCAGCGTGCCGACAACGATGGCGTCGCCTTCGGTCGCGTCCACGGTCTCGCGCACGCCGATGGTGAGCACGGGGTGCGGGCTGCACTCGACGAACGCGCCGATGCCGTGGTCGAGGAGGCCGCGCGTGGCCTCTTCGAAGCGGACGGTGTGGCGCAGGTTCTGATACCAGTAGTCGGCGCCGACTTCGGTGCCGGTCAGCCACTCCCCGGTGACGGTGGACAGCATCGGCACGCCCGCGGCCCGGGGCTCCACCCCGGCCAGCACGCCCGCGAGCTCGTCCTCGATGCGCTCGACGTGCGGCGAGTGGGAGGCGTAGTCGACGGGGATCCGCCGGGCCCGCCTGCCATCGGCCGTGCAGGCCTCGACCAGCTCGTCCAGGGCGTCCGCGTCACCGGCGACGACCACCGAGCCGGGGCCGTTGACGGCGGCGACGGAGATCCGCTCGTCCCACGGCGCGATCCACTCGCGGGCTTCGTCGACGGTCGCCGCGAGCGACACCATGCCGCCCTGACCGGACAGCGCGAGGATGGCCTTGCTCCGCTGCGCGACGATCTTGGCGGCGTCGGCGAGGGACAGGGCGCCCGCGACATGCGCCGCGGCGATCTCGCCCTGGCTGTGCCCGACGACCGCGTCCGGCTCCACACCGTACGAACGCCACAGCGCCGCCAGCGACACCATCACGGAGAACAGCGCGGGCTGTACGACGTCGACCCGCTCCAGCTCGCCCGCGTCGCCAAGGACGTCCCACAGCGACCAGTCCACATACGGGGCGAGCGCCTCGGCACACGCCTCCATCGAGGCACGGAACACCGGCGACGACTCCGCCAACTCCGCGCCCATGCCGAGCCACTGCGAGCCCTGGCCGGGGAACACGAACGCCACCTTGCCCGCGGGCCCGGCGACACCCGTGGCCACCCGCGCCGACTCGACGCCCCGGGCCACCGCCGTCAGCGCATCGGCGCCGCCCGAGACCACCACGGCCCGGTGCTCGAAGACCGAGCGGGACAACAGACCGGCCGCCATGTCGGCGGGCGTCAACTGCTCCACGACGGCGGCGAGTCGGGCGGCGTGGGCGCGCAGGGCGTCCTCCGAGCGCGCGGAGAACACCAGCGGCACGGACGCGGACGACGGCTCCGGGTCGGCCGGAACCTCGTCGGGCGCCTGCTCCAGGACGGCGTGGGCGTTGGTGCCGCTGATGCCGAACGAGGACACACCGGCCCGCCGGGGGCGCTCGACCTCCGGCCACGGCGTGGTCTCGGTGACGAGCGACACCGCGCCCGTCGTCCAGTCCACGTGCGGGGTGGGCTCGGTGATGTGCAGGCTCTTGGGCAGCTCGCCGTGCTGCAGCGCGAGCACCATCTTGATCAGGCCCGCGACGCCGGACGCGGCCTGTGTGTGGCCGATGTTCGACTTCACCGAGCCGAGCAGCAGCGGCCGGTCGGCCGGGTGCTCCTGGCCGTAGGTGGCGAGCAGCGCGTCCGCCTCGATGGGGTCGCCCAGCTTCGTGCCGGTGCCGTGTGCCTCGACGGCGTCGACCTCGGCGGCGGACACGCCCGCGTCGGCGAGCGCCTGCCGGATCACCCGGCGCTGCGCGGGGCCACTGGGGGCGGTGAGGCCGTTGGACGCGCCGTCCTGGTTGATGGCGGTGCCCTTGACCAGCGCGAGCACGGGGTGGCCGTTGCGGCGCGCGTCGGAGAGCCGCTCCAGGAGCACCATGGTGGCGCCCTCGGCGAGGCCGAACCCGTCCGCACTGGCCGAGAACGCCTTGCTGCGGCCGTCGGGGGCCAGCGCGCGCTGCCTGCTGAACTCCACGAACAGGCCCTGCGACGGCATGACCGTGACGCCGCCCGCGAGCGCGACGGTGCACTCGCCGCGGCGCAGCGACTGCACGGCCAGGTGCAGGGCGGCCAGCGAGGACGAGCACGCCGTGTCGACGGTGACGGCGGGCCCCGAGAAGCCGAACGTGTAGGAGAGCCTGCCGGACGCGACGCTCGCGGTGTTGCCGGTGAGGAGGTAGCCCTCCAGGTCCGCGGGCGCCTCGTGCAGCCGGGGCCCGTAGTCCATCGTCATCGCGCCCACGAACACGCCCGCGCGGCTGCCCCGCAGCCCCGCCGGGTCGATGCCCGCGCGCTCGATCGCCTCCCAGGAGATCTCCAGGAGCAGCCGCTGCTGCGGGTCCATGCCGAGGGCCTCGCGCGGCGATATCCCGAAGAACTCCGGGTCGAACTCGGTGGCTTCGTGCAGGAAACCGGCTTCGCGCTGGTAATAGCCGCCCACCCGCTCGGCGTCCTCGTCGTAGCGTCCGTCCAGGTCCCAGCCGCGGTCGGCGGGGAACGCGGTGATGCCGTCGCCGCCCGCGGACAGCAGCTCCCACAGGTCCTCGGGGCTGTGGACGCCGCCGGGCAGGCGGCAGCTCATCGCGACGACGGCGATCGGATCGTCGTCGCCGCCCGTCATGAGGACCGGCGCCTCGTCGTCGTCGGTGGGCGCGCCGCGCAGAACCCGGTCGATGTGTGTGGCGAGGCCTCGGCACGTCGGGTTGTCGAACACCGCGGACACGGGCAGCTTCAGGCCGGTGGCGGCGTTCAGGAGGTTGCGCAGGGTCACCGCGCCCGCCGAGTCGACACCCAGCTCCAGGAGCGGCGCGTCCACGTCGGCGGAGAGCGCGGCGTCCTCGCCCGCGACGGCGGCGACCTGCGCGCGGACCAGGTCGAGGAGGAGTTCGTGGCGGTCGGGGGCGGCCGCGAGCCGCTCGGCGAGGGTCGGGGCGGGGGTGGCTGCGGGCGCCGCGTCCAGCGGGTACGCGGGCAGCGGCACCGCGCGGGCGTCCCGGCCCGCGAACACCGCGTCCCAGTCGGGGAGTACGCCGTGCGCGTGCAGCGCGGCGAGCGCGGCGGTCAGGTGGTCGGCGCTGCCCGGGCCCCGGCGCAGCGTCCCGATGACGACGGCGTCCACGGCGGCGTCCTCGGCGGTCTCCTGCACGGCCCGGGTGAGCACGGGGTGCGGGCTCGACTCGACGAGCAGGCGGTGGCCCGCGGCCAGAGCGGCGCGGGTGGCGCTCTCGAAGTCGGCGGTGTGGCGCATGTTGCGGCACCAGTGGTCCGCGGTGAGCGTGAGCGGGTCGACCCGCGCGCCCGTGGTGCCCAGGTAGATCGGCACGTCCGTCGGGCGGGGCTCGATCGGGGCGAGGTCGGCGCGCAGTCCGTCGAGGACCGCGTCGACCTGGCGGCCGTGCGCCGCGATGCGGATGTCGATGGCCCTGGCCTTGATGCCGTCCGCGGCCAGTTCGGCGAGGAGTTCTTCGGCCTCGTCCTCGACGCCGGAGACCAGGACTGAGCCGGGGGCGTGCACGGCTGCGAGGTCGAGGCCGTCGTAGCGGGTCAGGCGTTCGCGTACCTCGTCGGCGGACGCGAGGACGGACAGCATCACGCCGCGTTCGAGCAGGTGCACTTGCGCCTGGCTGAACAGCGCCACGGCCCGCGCGCCGTCCTCGACGGACAGCGCGCCCGCGACCGTCGCTGCGGGGATCTCACCGGCGCTGGAGCCGATCACGGCGTCGGGTCGCACGCCCCAGGAGCGCCACAGGGCGGCCAGCGCCACCATCATGGCCCAGAGCGCGGGCTGGCCCACGTCGGGACGGTCGAGCGACGGGGTGTCCGTCGTGCCGCGCAGTACGTCCATGACGGGCCAGTCGACGTGCGGCTGGAGGGCGTCCACGCAGGTCCGCAGGTGCTCGGCGAATTCCGGGTACCGGGTCGTCAACTCGTCGGCCATGCCCGGCCACTGCGGTCCGTGCCCGGGGAACACGAAGGCGAGGCCGTCCGCGGCGGCCGGTGTGGGGCCGCCGGTCGCGAGTCCCGGCACCGGTAATCCGCCTTCGCTGAAGGCGAGCAGTTCCTCGGCGAGCCGCGCCCGGTCGCCGCCGACGAACACGGCGCGCTCGGCGAGGGCGGGGCGGGTGGTGGCGAGGGACAGGGCGATGTCGGCGAGGGGCAGGTCCGGCTCGGCGTCGAGCAGGGTGCGCAGGTCGGCGGCGCGTGCCCGCAGGGCGTCCTGGTTGTGGGCCGACAGCGTGAGCGGGACGGCGGGGCCGTCCGCCGCTTCGCGGCCGGGGCCGGGGCGGCCCGCGTGCTGCGCTGCCTCGACGAGAGCGAGAACGTTGTCAGGCCACGTGTGGTCGGTGCCGAGCCGGTAGCCGAAGGTCGCGGTGCGGGCGTCGTCGCCCCGCGCGAGCACGGCGTGGGCGCCGCCGGAGCCGACGAGCGCCCGCTCGCACGCGCCGGAACGCACGGCTGCGAGGGCGTCGGCGAGGGCGTCGGGCCCGGTCCGGCGCGGGCCGCGGAGGCCGAGCGCGTCCGCTAACTCGTCCGCGTCGCCCGGGGCGCCCGTGTCCGTGCCGTCGGCGGTCACGAAGACGCCGATGCCCGCCCGGTCGTCGCCGACGCCCGCGTCCTCACAGGCCGTCCACGCCGACTCCACGGCGGCGATCCGGTCCGCCGGCGGCGTCACGCCGGTCAACTCGGCCCACACACCGGGATCCGGCTCGGTCCGCACCGGTGCCGCGGGGGCGACTCCGATGACGGCGACAGTGCCGATGTCCACTCGTGCCAATTCGCACATGGCAGCCCCTGCCCTCGTCAATCGTCCACTAAAGAACACGCACTTGATTGGCCCGAATTGACTTCGATCACTTCTCAGCCAATCGGTCCTGACAACTGGCGCAAGTCAAGACCAGGGCTCCAGAAATTGTCAACTGACGTCCATTTCAAGTCGGTCGACGTCTATTTCCGGTCTCAACCATGGCTGGCCATGTTTGGCGTATCGCGCCCGCGCGAGGAATACACAACACCGACACACGGACGCCAGTCGGCACGCCCTGACTCATGAAATTTACGGGGCGGACCTCAGGGATTCACCGGGGCCGTTGCCCTTTAGGGCAACGGAAACCCCAGCTCATAGCACGTGACATGACCGTAGGGGCACGTGGAGGTGTGACGAGTTCGAAACATCTGGTTCACGCGGGGACATGTCCCTGTCACGCGACCGCCCGTCTCGGGTCACGCGGAGCTCCATAACAGGTAAACGCCTGCCAATATTGGCGCCTAAACGCCGATCAGATGACGGGAAAATGACGCCGGGCAGACGGGTGGCGCACTCCTGGAGAACACCGATGCGGGGCCCAGGGCGCGGCGGCAGCGCGGGCGAAGAAGCAGTTCTGGCGTGCCGCGCGGAGGGCACGGGACGCCCCGGCCCGGCGCTCCCGGCCGATGACGCCCCGCCTGTCGAGACACGGCGCGGCCGTGAACTGGGAAGACGAAGACGCCGGTGGCATCGCCCCTGAGGGCGCGCCACGGGCGGGACGGGCGGCGCGGGTCAGCGATACCCGGAGCAGGTCATGCGTGCGGGCTGGGCCGCCTCGGCGTGGCCCAGCCGGATGCGGCTTTCGTACCGCGCGTCAGCCGTCGGCGCAGGAATGAGCCAGGAAAGCGCGGCGAGCGGCGATTTCACGGCCGTCGGGACGCGCGGGAATGAATGACGAAAACCCTGTTTCCGTTCTCGACAGAACACAGGCCGGATAGAGGTGTGCAATACGTCGAGGCATGTAATACAGCGAAGTGCGCACTCCATGCTTCGAGTAGTGCGGGACGCCGGGGGCCTACTTAGTTCTGGGTATGGACAACGGCGCGGAAAGGTCTCCGCGGGGCGGCCGAGAGGGCTCGCCGGGAAGTACCAGAACCTGTATCGCCGGTCACCGGACCTCAGTCTCCCTTTACCTGGACTCCACATGAGCATCGGGCCCACTGCGAGAAGTCGGGGAATGACTCTCCGGGAGGCCCAATGGGGGGTGCGCGGGTGTCTCGCTCACGGATCAGGTGAATGCGATGTCACCGCGTTGCGCCTGCGGCAACAGTATCGGACCGCCCTTTGCCCGTACCAGTCTGACCTTTTGTGGCTATCGGCGGCGCGATCACACTTCCTTACTCCTGCGTCAGATACGTTGTCGCGCGCGCCGAACGCCCCATATCTATGCCTAAGCGAAGAGCCACCGCCGGTGCGACCTGGGCGTCAGCTCCGCCCGGTTCGCATCCGCGATACCTGGCACCAACACCCTCCGGGCACCGGGCACCACTCCCGGGAACGGGCATCCGCGCAGCGGGCCGTGCCCGTTTGGCCAACATGACTGCCCGTTTCCCGCCCGTATCGGGCCCTTAAATGATCACCGTGGCCCATCTCACAACGCGCCCGGGCGATCACGCACCGCAGTCCGCCGAGGGCTGCCCCAAACCGGCGCGGAGGAAGTCGAGGATCTGCGCCGCGCGGCCTCGGCCTGCGGGACCACACCCGGCAGGCTCGGGAACGCGTGCGGCGCTTCGGGATGTTCGGCGAGCCGCACGGCCGTCCCGGCCTCCCGCAGCCGTTCGGCGTAGCGACGGCCGTGGCCGGCCAGCGGGTCGTGGGTCGGCACCACCACGGGCGCCGGGGGCAGGGCGAGGGTCAGAGTGTGTGCGTGCTCGGTGATCGAGGCGTACACGAACACCGTCCCGGTCACGTCGACCGCGGGGTTGACCAGGACCTGCGCCCGCAGGCCCAAGCCGACCCGACCGGCCCGGATCGCCACCAGGGCGCTGATCTGCGCGCCGCAGCTCTCGCCGAAGACAGCGGAGGAGGCGGTGCTCCACCGAGACGACGACGGCGGGCTGTTGGGCCGCCACATGGCTGGTGACCCAGTCGCACTGCGCCGCCGTCCCCACGAACCCGCCCCCGTGCACGTGGAGCACCAGCGGCAGTCCGGCCCGCTCGGCGCCCCGGCCGTCGCGCCCCGGACATCCGCGTACCGACACCGGCCATCCAGACCCCGGACCCGAAAAGGCCCCGGGGGCCCTGTCGCCGACGAGTGTCGAGCGACAGGGCCCCCGGGGCCTTGCACAGGTACTAGTGGTGCGAGCAGTACGCCTGGTACGAAACCCGGTCAGCGGTCGAGCACGCCGAACTCCCCGCCGGGCCACGGCACCTCGGAGTCCACCGGCGGCTTCACCACGCGGGTGGGCGCGGTCCCGGCGATCTTGCCGCTCTTCGTTCCGACCGACCAGACCTCAGAGGTGTTCGCCCGGACCGGGATGGTGATCTCGGGCTGCTTGTCGCCGTTGAGGTCCGTGACCTTGAGCAGTTGGGGGATGCGGTAGACGCCCGCGGGCCGGGGCAGGCCTGGCGCGTTGTAGCTGGTGAACAGGGCACCGGTGCCGGTCACGCCCTTCTTGGCGCCCTTGAGCACGTACAGGCCGCCCCCGCTGATGTAGCAGTGCTCGCAGGTGGCGTGCCGCTCGCCGGGGGCGCCGACGATCAGGTCGGCGTAGCCGTCCCGGTTGAGGTCGCCGGTGGCGACGTCGAAGCCGAAGCTGTCGCCCGCCTCGACGCCGCCGGGGACACCGGCGCTGTCCTCGGTGAAGACCTTGGCGGCGCGGTTCTCGTCCACGCCGCCCGAGGAGCCGTACTGCACCTGGACGCGGCCCGCGTGGCGCTCGGAGTCGCTCACGTACGTCGAGTCGCCGACCGCGATGTCGCCGTACCCGTCCTTGTCGAAGTCGCCGATCGCGACGCTGTTGCCGCCGCGGACGCTGGCCGCGGTCTTGCGCAGCCCGGACGCGCCGCCGAGCAGCACCCGGCCCTTCCTGCGCTCCTCGCCGAGGACCACGAGGTCGTCGATGGCGCCCTTGTTGATCCGGCCGACGGCCAGCCGCTTCTGGGCGTCGGTGTACCTGAAAGAGGCGCCGACATCCACGGTCCTGGCCGACGCGGGCGAGCCGTCCGCCTTGAAGGGGCCCTTGTGCAGGCGGATCGCCGTGGAGTAGCCGACGATCAGGTCGGTCTTGCCGTCCCCGGTGAAGTCACCGGACTTCAAGGCCGTGCCGATTTCGGGTCCGGCCTCGCCGCCGGGCATCACGGTGCCGCCCTTGAGGCCGGTGGGGCTGCCCCAGAGCAGCGTGACCTCGGCGCGGGACGCGACGGCGAGGTCCGCGTAGCCGTCGGCGTTGAAGTCGCCGCCCGCGACCGTCCGACCGAACCGCTGGTCCTGCCGCGCGTCTCCCGGCACACCGGGGCTGTTCTGGGTGACGGCCTTCAGGCCGGTCTTCTGGGCGCCGTTCTTCGAGCCGTACGAGATGGTGACGTAGCCCGCGCTGAGGGCCCGGGTGGTGCCGCCGTCCGCCCCGGGGACGTTCACGGCGCCGTCCGGGGCGCCGATCGCGAGGTCGTGGTACCCGTCGCCGTTGAAGTCGTCGGCGTACCGGGTGGGCGCGGGGCCCGCGGGGGCGGCCTGGGCCGCCTGGGTGCCGGTGAGGCCCGGCAGCCCCCCGGTGAGTGTCGTGACCGTCGTGGCCGCCGCGGCGACCACGACCGCGCGACGGATGTGGCTGCGCACGTCCGTTTCCCCCTCTGGGAAGTGAGTTGATTGCACCCCCAAGACCCGTGACGTGCGGGAACGGTTGTGCGGATCTTCACGGCACTTTCACCTCCGCGCTCGGCCCCGTCCGCGACGGCCGCACCGGCGGGGCCGACGACCGGGGCGCTCGGGCCACACCCGCAGGAGGACGGAGCGGCGGCACGCTAGCCCCATCGATGTACTGGCGGGCTCCGCACTCGGCACGATGAACGGCCCCTCGGCGCGGACGAGCATGGAAAGCGGACATTCCCCCCACCTGCTCGCACAGCTCGTACCTGCTCACTCCTGCTCGCACCCGCCGCCTCGAGGAGGCCCCGTCGTGCCCAAGGCATCGAGATCACGCACGCAGCGCACCACAACGGCCGTCACCGTCACCCTGCTCGCCGCCACCGCCCTGGCCGGGCCACCGGCGGCCGCGGCCGACCGGCCCCCCGGCGCCGGACCGCGCGCGGACCTGCGCGCCGACGTCGACCAGGACGGCCGCGTGGACGTCACCGGCGGCTCCGACGAGGCCGGGGAGGACGCCTGGCGGCCGGGGCGCGGCGCGGTGTTCCTCGCGAACGTCGACGACGACTCGCGGCGCTGCCGGACGCGCCCCGGCGACCTGGACCGGATCGACCCGGCCGTGGACACCCGCCTCGCCGCCTGCCACGACGCGGCCGACGAGAAGGTCAACGGGCCGCGCGACGCGGCCGATCTGGCGCCGCTGCGCATCGCGCCGACAGCCGTGGGCGACGACGCCACGGGCCACGTCACGGTCCCCGCCACGCAACGCCCGTACGTCCGGCTCTTCGTCAGGCGCGACGGCCACCTGCGCGTCCTGCGCGGCCCCCTCACCGCCGCCGAGCTGCGCGCCGGGGTCGAACTGGCCCTGGAGGGCCGCGACATCGTCCGTGACCCGCGCCGCTGGAACGGCCAGGTCGACGTGACGCTCACCGTGCGCGACCAGGGACACCGGAGCGACGATCACGTCCGCCTGAAGGTGGCGCCCGTGCTGTTCCAGAACGACCTCCAGCGCGCGCAGAGCGTCTTCGCGGCCAAGCCGGGCCCCGGCAGCGGCGCCATCCCCGGGGGCGTCGGCGCCGGCTACCGGCCGCGCGAGTGGAAGCCGTTCGCCTCCTCGCTGCGCCGGGCCGCGCGCGCCGCGGGCCTCGCCGACCGGGACGTGACGTTCACGGCGGGGACCCGCCAGTGGTGGCGCGACATCTGGCGGCAGGACATGGTGGAGCCCACCGTCGCGAGCGTGCCCGCGCCCGGCGGCCGGGTGCACACCATGCGCGTACTGCTGCGCAGCCCCATGAAGTGGATGTCGCCCGACGGTGGCAGAACGACCCTCAGCCGGTCCGGGCGGCTGCTGTTCCGTGACCTCCGGGGTCCGGACGTCGGCGTCGTGCAGCACTTCACGCCCGGCCGCGAGCCGGACGGCATGGACCTGCAGAACGCCACCGGCAACTTCGAGTCCCTGCCGCCCTCTCCGGGGTATCCGCGAGGGCGGGTCCTGTACGGCACCGATCCGCTCCGGCAGCCGGACGCGTCGTACGTGAAGATGATCGAGGCGCAGGCCCAGCAGCCCTCCCTCACCATCGACACGTCCTGGCTGCTGGTCGGCCATGTGGACGAGACGGTGCATGTGGTGCGGGCGGACAACGCGCGCGGCTGGACGCTCGCCGTCGCCGACCCGCGCCAGGGGCTCGACCTGCTGCGGCGCACCCAGCGCGCGGGCCAGGGCGGGCAGCGGATGTTCGCCGCGACGACCATGCCCGACAAGCCGACCGTCGACGAGCTCCTGGCCGACGACGAGTTCCTCGCCGACAACGCGAAGGCCGCGGGCCACATCGACGGCCAGATCCGCGCCCTGCTGCGGCAGACCGGCCTGACCGAGCGCGACCTGGTGCGCCTGCCCGTGCTCTACACCATGGCCACCGTCCACCCCGAGATCCCCGAGGGCGCGGTCGCCCTCTCCCCCAGCATCGCCAACGGCCTGTCCCTGACCAGCCGTGACTACGCGGCGCCCGACCCCCATGGTCCCCGTCTGCGCGGCCGCGACCTGTTCCGCGCGGCGGCCGAGAAGGCGCTGGCCACGGGCGGGGTGCGCGTGCACTGGGTGGAGAACTTCGCCTGGGCGCACCTGGCCGGAGGTGAGGTGCACTGTGCGACGAACGCGCTGCGGGACACCTCCGGGACGGCACGGTGGTGGGCTCGGCGCACGGCATAGCAGGACATAGAGTGATCGGTCGCAGCCCGCGGCCGAGTACGCCGCGGGCTGCGTCGTCGATCACCTCTCCGCGGTCCGCCCGGCAAGCCCTGGGCGCCGCGGATCTCTCAGCCAGGAGTTGTTCCCTTGTCCTCACGTGAGCATGTGAAGTCGCAGGCACCCGCCGGATCCACGCCTCTCGGCGCGGCGGCCCGGCGCATCCGGCGGCTGTCGGTGGCGGCCGCGGGGGCCGGTGCGGCGGCCGTGGCCTGTCTCGCGGGCACCGTCCCGGCCCACGCGGCCGAGGGTGCCGGGGCGGTGGCCGGGGCCGCCGCCCCCAACGCCGTAGCGGCGACGACCGTGGTGACGGAGGGCCAGGTCAAGGAAGCGGCGCCCGGCGGAACGCTCCTGTACCCCAGCGTCACCAGCTGTCTGACCGTCACCGTCCACCTCCGCTCGGGCGGCGCGGTCGGCGCGCACGCGAGCCTGTTCCAGGTGCCCGGAGAGCTGCGCTCGGACCAGATCCTGGACCGGATCAAGGCCCTGACAGGCGCGCACGAGGTGGCGTCCGTGGAGGTCAGGGGCGCCGTCGGGGCCTGGCATCCGGCGTACTTCACCAAGGCGATCGAGAGCTACGGCGAGGGCGAGGAGGTCCCCGTGCCCACGGGCCGGGACTTCGCCGGGCTGACGGCGGCGGTGGCGCGGGGGCTCGGTGTGCCGACGGCCGCGGTGACCGTCACGGACGTACCCGATGGTGATCAGGTCGTCGAGGTGCGGCGGCACTGACCCGCGGGCCCGGACCGGCCAGGCCTCCGTGCGCCAGTGCCTGGCGGTCCGTCCGGCCTCCAGGACCTCCTGCCCGGCGGCTCGTCAGGCCCCCATGCCGCCCGCCAGGCGGCCTGTCAGGCCTCCGCCACCGCCTGGCGGTCCGTCAGGGCCCGCGCCTTGGCGTTCTCGATGTGCCGCCGCATCTTCTTCGCGGCGCCCTCCGTGTCGCCCGCCGCCATCGCCTCGTATACAGCCGTGTGTTCACGTGCGGGGGACTCGGCCTCGGAGGAGCCGAGTTCGGTGAAGAGGCGGAAGCGCTGGACGTGACCGCCCAGGGAGCGGTAGGCGGTCTCCAGGAACGGGTTGTCGCACTGGGCGGCGATGCGCAGGTGGAAGCGCTCGTCAGCGGCCCAGTACGGACGCACCGAGGCCGAGCGGGGCGCCGCCGCGCAGCGCTTCAGCTCCTCGATGCTCTCCTTGAGTTCGTCCAGGAACTCCGGTGTGGTGCGGCGCGCCGCCTCCTGGACCATCGCCGGTTCCAGGACGAGCCGCGCGTCCATCAGTTTGATCAGTTCGCGCTCGGTGAAGAGCGGTGCGACGCGGTAGCCCTTGAGTGCTTCGCGGCGCACCAGGCCCGTGTGCTCCAGGCGGGCGAGCGCCTCGCGGAGCGGAGTCTGGCTGACGTTCAGCTCCCGGGTCAGGGCTCCGATGTTGAGGGACTGTCCCGGTGACCACATCCCGTCCATGAACTGCCCGAGCAGGACCTCGTACATCTGGTCGGCCAGGGGTTGCCGGGCGGGTGGGCGCGTCGTAGCCATCATGCCTCCTTCGCGCCCGACCCTAGCGCAGCCGTCCCCCACTCTTGATCACGGCCAGATCCTATACTATTTTGCATATCGCTATAGTATAGCGAGTGATCGAGGAGGGCCTCCATGCCTGCCGTACCTGCCACACCTGCCACGCCCCCGCTCCACGCCCCTCCGGACGGCGGCTCGGCCGTGGTGCTCGTGACCACGGCGTATCTGGAACCCGGCGGCGAGGTCGACCGGCTGCTGCGGGAGGCCGGACTGCGTACGGTCTTCGCGCGGCCCGCGGACCGGCGCGCGACGGGCCGGTCCCTGGCCGCGGCCGTCGCCGACACGCGCGCCGCGGGCATCGTCGCGGGGACCGACCCGTTCCCGGCCGCGGTCCTCGACGCCTCCCCCGCACTGCGGGTCGTGGCCCGCTGCGGCGCGGGCTACGACAACGTGGACGTGACCGCGGCCACCCGGAGCGGCGTCGCCGTCACCCACACCCCCGGCGCCAACCGCCGGTCCGTCGCCGAGCATGTGCTCGGGCTGATGGTGAGCTGCGCCCGCGGGATTCCGCAGAGCGTCGCCGATGTACGGGCGGGTGGCTGGTCGCAGCCCAGCGGGCGGGAGTTGGCGGGCGCGACGCTCGGGGTCGTCGGGCTCGGCTCGATCGGGCGGACCGTGGCGCGCCTCGGCCTGGCCATCGGCATGCGCGTCGTGGGGCACGATCCGCACCTGGATCCGGCGTTCCACGCGGAGACCGGGGTGGCCGCGCTGTCCCTGGAAGAGGTGCTCGGCGAGGCCGACTTCGTGACGCTGCACCTCGCCCTGGACGACTCGACCCGGCACCTCGTCGACGGGGCGGCGCTGCGCCGGATGCGGCCCGGCGCGTATCTCATCAACACCGCGCGGGGCGGCGTCGTCGACGAGGAAGCCCTCGCCGACGCGATCGCCGAGGGCCGACTCGCGGGGGCCGCCCTGGATGTGACGGAACAGGAGCCCCTGCCCGCGGACTCCAGGCTCCGGGCGTTCGGCAGTGTCCTGGTGACAGGACACATCGCGGGCGCGACGGCGGAGGCCCGGTCGCGCTCCAGCCTCGCGGCGGCCCGGCAGGTGATCGACGTCCTGTCGGGGCGGGATCCCGAGCACGTCGTGAATCCGGAGTGGGGCGCGGCGCGCTCGGAGGCGCTGTGATGGCGGGCGACGACGTGCCGGGGACACTACCGGGAAAGTCGGCCTCCGCGCCCCCGGGAGCGCCTGCGCCTCCCGGAGCCCTCCGCGTCCCGGACGGCCCGCCCCTCGCCGCCAACCTCAAGTGGCTGTTCACGGAGCTGCCCTTCGAGCGACGCTTCGACGCGGCGGCCGCTGCGGGCTTCGCGGGGGTCGAGTACGCCGACCCGTACCCGTATCCCCCGGCGCGGCTGCGCGGCCTGCTTCGGGACGCCGGGCTGCGACAGGTGCTCATCAACTCGCCCGCAGGGGCGGCCGGTTCGCCGGAGCGGAGCGGCCTCGCCTGCCACCCGGGCCGCGCCGCGGACTTCCGCGCCGGGATCGAGCGTGGCCTCGAGTACGCCACCGAGCTGGGCGCCGGGCTCCTGCACGTCCTCGCCGGAGTCACACCCCCTGACGTGCGCCCCGAGCGCGCCTTCGCCACGTACGTCACGAACATCGCCTGGGCCGCCGACCGCGCGCACGGCACCGGGGTGCGCGTCGTCGTCGAGGCGCAGAACCAGCGCGACGCGCCCGGATACTTCCTGCGCACCCAGGCCCAGGCGCTGGCCGTCGTGGAAGCCGTCGGCCACGACCGGGCCGGACTGCTCCTCGACCTCTACCACGCCCGGGTCACCGAGGGCGATCTCGTCCGGACCCTGCGCGCCTGCCTGCCGTACGCCGCGCACCTCCAGATCGCCGACCCGCCCGACCGCACCGAGCCGGGCAGCGGCGAGATCCGCTGGCCGCGGGTCTTCGAGGAGCTGCGCACGGCCGGGTACGCGGGCTGGATCGGCTGCGAGTACCGGCCCGCGCACGGCACGGTCGCCGGGCTCGGCTGGGTCACGGAGGTGACGGCATGACCGCCTCCGCCCGCCCGCGCCCCCGCCCCCTGCCCCCTCGCGCCCGCCCGCGCATCGCGCTCATCAGCGCCACCCCGGCGGCGATCGGTCCCGCCGTCGCCGGGCTCGCCGACGCCTTCCCCGAGGCCGAGCCCTGGAATCTGCTCGACGACACGCTGCTCCCCGACGCCGAGGCGCAGGGCGGGCTCACTCCGGCGCTCGCCGACCGGATGCGGCGGCTCATCGCGTACGCCGTCGAGGGCGGCGCCCAGGGGGTGCTTCTGACGTGTTCGCTCTATGGGCCGGTGGCCGAGTCCCTCCACGGGTTGGTGGCTGACTCGCTCCACGGGGCGGTGGCCGACTCGCGCCACGGGCACTCCGACTCGCTCTACGGACCAGCGCCCGAGCGCGCCGGTGTGCCCGTCCCGGTGCTCGCGGCGGACTCGGCCGTCTTCGCCGCCGCGCTCGCCGGGGGCCATCGCCGGGTCCTCGTCCTCGCCTCTTTCGCCGGGGCGTTGGACGACTCCCTGGAGCGGTTCCGGGCCGCCGCGCGGTCCGCCGACTCGCCCGTGGAGGCGGTCGGTCGGGTGATCACACCGGGGGACCGCCCCGATCCCGGCGGCGCGGACGGGGTGCTGTTGGCCCAGTACTCGTTGGCGCCGCACGCCGAGGACTTGGCCGCCGCGCTCGGGCTGCCCGTCCACACCGGGCCGCACAGCGCGGCCCGTGCTCTGCGCATCGCGGTCGGCGAGGCCGCACAGGCCGCCCCGGCTGACACAGAAGGGGCAATAGCCTCGAAAGGTTCAGCAGGGATGAAAGGGGGCACGCCATGCTCGGAGTGATCGCCGATGATGTGACCGGAGCCAGCGATGTGGCCCTGGCCCTGCGCGAGAGCGGGCTGCGGACCGTCCTGTACTTCGGGGTGCCGGACGCGGACGCGGCACCGCCGGACGGGCACGAAGCGGTCGTCGTCGCGCTCAAGAGCCGGATGGCGACCCCCGCGCACGCCGGCGCGGAGTCACTGGAAGCCCTGCGCCGCCTGCGGGAACACGGCGTGCGGCAGGTGTACTTCAAGTTCTGCTCGACCTTCGACTCCACCGCCGACGGCAACATCGGCCCGGTCCTGGACGCGCTCGCCGACGCCCTGGACGCCCCGGCCGTGCTCCTGACGCCCAGCTCCCCGCAGCACGGCCGCACCCAGTACGAGGGCCATCTCTTCGTGAACGGCGAGCCGTTGGCCGAGTCGCCCATGCGGCACCACCCGGTGACGCCGATGACGGATTCGTCGCTGCCCCGGCTGCTCCGGGCCCAGACGGACCGCCCGGTGGAGCTGGTCCGGTGGAGCACCGTGCGCGCGGGCGCCGACGCCGTCCGCGCGCACGTCACCGAGGCCGCCGCGCGCGGTGTCCGCTATCTGCTGGCCGACGCGCTCGACGAGGACGACCTGAGCACCCTCGGCCAGGCGGCGGCCGACGCGCCGCTCACGGCGGGGGCGGCCGGGCTCGCGGGCGGGCTCGCACGCGCGACCCCGGGCGGCACCCTCGACGCGGACGACGAGGGGGACCCCCTGGAGGCCTGGCCCGCGGTCGTCCTCAGCGGAAGCTGCTCCGCGCGCACCCTGCAACAACTCGACGCCCTGCGCGCGCAAGGACGGCCCATGCACCGGCTCGATCCCGTCGCCGAGCCCGATCCGGCAGTGCTGGCCGGGCGGGCGCTCGACTGGTACGACGCGCTGGCGCCCGGCTCGCCCCGCGGAGCACCCGTGATCCACTCGTCCGTCGGCCCCGGCGAACTCCGCGCCGTCCAGGAGGCCTTGGGTGCCGAGCGGGCCGCGGCCGTCCTCGAGGACGCCACCGGCCGCATCGCCGCCGGGCTCGTGACACGCGGCGTACGGCGCGTCGTCGCGGCGGGTGGTGAGACGTCGGGCTCCGTGGTGGCCTCGCTCGGCATCACGGGCGGCTGGATCGGCCGCGCCGCGGCCCCGGGCGTGCCGTGGCTGCGCCCCACGTCCGGCCCCGACATCGTGCTGCTGCTCAAGTCCGGCAACTTCGGCACCCCCGACTTCCTGACGACCACGTCGGCACCTCCCCCGACCCAGCCCCCGTCCCTGGCTCACCCTCCTTCACACCCCAAGGACGCCTCCTCCCCCAACACCCCCACGTCTCCAGCCCACTCCACCCACTCCGCCCCCTCCCACTCCCCTTTCGCCCCTTCTCCTCCCCACCCCCAGGACCCCCCATCTCCCCCACCCCAGTCCCCCTCCCCGCAAGACCGTCCCCAAGGAGCCCGCCCATGACCACCAACCCGCCCCCGACCACCGCTCCCGGCACCTCACCCCTCCACCCCGACCAGCCCCCACCCCCGCCCACCGCCGCCCTCTCGCACCCTTCGCACGCACCCGGCGCCGCGCTCTCCCACCCCTCCGGGCGCGCCGCCGTCGTCGCCACCGCGCACGCCCTGGCCGCACGCGGGCTCGTCCACGGGCGTACCGGCAACGTGTCGCTGCGTACCGCCGACGGCTGCATCCTGATCACGCCGACCGGTGTCGACCTCGCGGCCGTGACGGCCGAGGACCTGTCCGTCATCGACGCCGACGGTGCCCACCTCGAAGGACCGCCGCCGTCCAAGGAGGCGTTCCTGCACGTGGCGGTGTTGCGGGCACGACCGGACGCGCGGGCCGTCGTGCACACCCACTCCCCGCACGCCGCCGCCGTGTCGTGCCTCGAAGGCCTCGACGTCGACGACGCGCTGCCGCCGCTCACCGCCTACTACGCGATGCGCGTCGGACGCCTCCCGCTGCTCCCCTACTTCGCGCCGGGGGACGCGCGGCTCGCGGGCCCGGCCGAGCAGAAGGCCCGTACCCACGCGGCGCTGCTGCTGCGGCACCACGGCCCGGTGGTGGCGGCTCCCGGGCTCGACGCGGCGCTGGAGGCCGTGGAGGAGGTGGAGCAGACGGCGCGGATCTTCCTGCTGCTCCACGGCACGGGCCACGCCCGCCTCACCGAGGAGCAGCGCGCGCCCCTCTCCCCTCAACTCCCGCGCCCCGTAGCCCTGTTCAGTGCGCTCGCCATCAAGAAGGCGCTGGACGACACCGTCCTGGAGGCGTTCGCCGGCACCACCGGCATCGATGTCGAGGGGGTGTACGAGCCCACGAACGTGCTGCTTGAGCAGATCGCGGGCGGCGCGCGGCCCGACGTCATGGTCGGTGTGACGGGCGGCCTGGAGAAGCTGGCCGCGTCGGGGGTGCTCGACCGGGCCTCGCTGCGGCCGCTCGCGCGCGTCGGCATCGGGGTGGCCGTGCCGCCGGGTGCGCCCGCCGTCGACCTCTCCAGTACCGGGGCGCTCGTGCGGGCGTTGACGTCGGCGCGGTCGGTGGCGTACTCGCGTACCGGGGCGAGCGGGGTCGCGTTCGCGGCGCTGCTCGACCGGCTCGGCATCGCGGCGGAGGTCAACTCCCGGGCCACGGTGGTCGACAAGGGGTTCACGGCGCTCGCGGTCACTGACGGGCGGGCGGACCTCGCCGTGCAGCAGCTGAGCGAGCTGCGGTTCGTGCCGGACGCCCGGGTCGTCGGCCCGTTCCCCGAGGAGGTCCAGCACTACACCGACCTCTCGATCGCGCTCGGCGCGCACGCGCGGCACCGCTCCGAGGCCGCCGCGCTGCTGCGCCACCTCACCGCCGCCCCCGCACTCTCGGCGTACCGCGCGGCCGGACTCGAAGACCCGAGCCGATGAACGCGATCCTCGCCCTGGTGGCGTTCATAGGAGTCATCGTCATCTGGAACGTCGGCTTCCGGCGGAACATCGGCGAGGCGATGGTGCTCGGGTTCCTCGCGAGCGCGGCATTCGGCGGCACCGACGCGCCGCGCGTGGCCTGGGAGAGCCTCGTCGAGGGCCTGAAGTCGGAGATCACGTTCGCGGCGCTCGCGTTCGTCTTCGTCAGCGAACTGCTCACGCGGACGGGCCTCGTGCACCGGATGATCGACATCCTCAGCTCGCTGCTCGGCCGCCGCAAGGGCGGTTCCGCGTACGCGGCGACGGTGGCCTCCGGTCTGTTCGGCGCCGTCGCGCACAACGGCGCGGCGATCGTCGCCACCGTCGGCTCGCTGGCCATCCCGTGGATGAAGCGGTCGCGGGCCAGTGGGGAGACGGCCGCGCTCGTGCTGTCCGGCAACGCGGGCGTCGGCGCGACCTTCCCGTTCAGCGGCGCGTTCTTCGTACTCCTGGCCGCGCCGACGGTCGTGCCCGTGCTGTCCTCGCACGATGTCGTCGCCACGCTGTTCGTCACCGGGGCGTGGATGGTCGCGATGCGGCTCGTCGTCGCGTACACGATCGTCCGGTGGCGGGGCGTGGGCACGATGGCCGCGGCCGACATCCGGCCGCTGCGGCAGACGTTCGGCGCGGGCTGGACGTCCCTGCTGGTC
This sequence comes from Streptomyces sp. NPDC040610, assembly GCF_055594065.1. Classification (NCBI taxonomy): domain Bacteria; kingdom Bacillati; phylum Actinomycetota; class Actinomycetes; order Kitasatosporales; family Streptomycetaceae; genus Streptomyces; species Streptomyces sp. NPDC040610. The sequence continues at coordinate 439,892 of NZ_JBVIXA010000002.1, forward strand.
CTCGCCGCCGTCGCCGTCCCGGTCCTCCTCACCACCTCGCCCGGCAGTGACTGGGCGACGGACCGCCTGGACGGGCTCGACGCGACGGACGCGGTGCCGCTGCTGATGTGGCTGCCGGTGGTGATGCTGGTCGCCGGACTGCTCGTGGAGCGGCGGGCGTTGCCGCACGGCGGGGCCGACTGGTGGCGGACGCTCGGCGAGATCGGCCCGAAGCTGGGGCTCGTGGGCGTGACGATGGTGTCCGCGTTCGCCGCGTCGGAGGTCCTCTCCCGGCTCGGCCTCGGCGAGCAGCTGGCCCCGTACCTCGAAGACCTCCAGGGCGTCCCTCCCCTGGTCGCGGCGCTCGTCGTGGGCCTGGTCCTCGTCATCGTCGCGGGCCCCCTCAACACCACGTCCACCCTCGCGGCCGTCGGCCCCGTCGCCTTCGCCGCGCTCACCGCCGCCGGCATCCCCGCCCACGTGGCCTTCGCGTCGGTCATCGTGTGGGCCTCGTCCGAGGGCTGCTCGCCCCCCGGGGCCGCGCCCCTGTACGTGGCCGCGGGCATCGCCGACATCAACCCCGCCCGCATCTTCCTGCCCGTCGCCCTCTACTACCTGGTGCCGACCTATCTGTTCGGCGTCCTGATGGCGGTGGGCGTGCTGTGGATCCCGGGCTGACCGGCTCCCGAAGAGAGCCTCATGACGACAGCTTCGTGAAGTGAGCCTGATGAAGAGAGAAGGAGAGCCATCATGCACAACGTCGTGCACAGCTTCCTGCGCGTCTTCCTGCTCGGCGCGACCCGCGTCCTGCTCATCGCCTTCCTGCTCGGCGGCTGCGCCGTCGTCGCGGGCCAGATCGTGGCCCTCGCGGCGGGCGACCCGGACCTGATGACGCTGTTCGGGACCGACGTCACCGAGGTGGTCTGCGTCGTCGCGGGCGCCGCGGGCGCCTGTTCGTTCCTGCTTCTGTACGTACGGGAGCGGGGTCCCGGCGACGGCACCGCGGGCGGGGACGGCGGGGCGTCGGACGAGGGCAAGAGCGTCTGGGACTGACCCGGACCGGCCGCCGCCCGCCGCATAGGGGCCCCGGGAAGGGGCACTCGGTGCGGCGGAGGTGGAACGACATGGTTCCTTTGCTGCTGGTTCTGCTGATCGCGCTCGTGCTGTTCGGCGCGGGCTTCGCCTTGAAGTTCCTGTGGCTGGTGGCTGCCGTCGTGATCGTCGCGTGGCTGATCGGCTTCTTCGTCCGCCCGGCCGGCGTCGGCGGCCGCAGGGGGCGGTGGTACCGCTGGTGAGAGCCGGAGACGGCTGGTGAGCCCCGGCCGCGGAGCCACCGCGCCGCGCGAACTCAGCGCGCCGCGGGCTCTTCGGCGGTGCCGACGGTGTAGGTGTCCTTGACCTTCACCTCCGTCACCCCGCGCCCCTCGGGGAACACGGCCCGCCAGTCGCCGATGACGTGCAGTTCGTCCGTACCCATGGCGCGGACGACGGCGAGGCCTTCGCGGTGTGCCTTGTACGCCTTCGTCCAGAGGTTGGAGAACGCCTGGGAGCGGATGAGGTGCATCCAGTCGGGGCGGTACAGCTCACGGTTGTAGTTCGACTCGCCCATCGTGGAGACGAACTTCGAGTACATCGCCTTGACGTACTCCAGCGTCACCTCGTCCTGCGCGGCGATCGCCGCGTCCCGGGCGTCCTTCAGGGCGACACGGAACTTCTCCAGGAGGTTCTCGGTGGCGCCGGACGTGAACGACTCGTGGATCTCCGGCGGGTCGCACAGGCCGTACTTCGGGCCCGACAGGCGAAGGAGCAGCCGCAGGGTGGGTTCGGTGATCCACAGGGGGCCCGGTTCGTCGCGGTTGCCCAGCGGGTTGGGCAGGACGTCGTCGTGGTGCCAGTCGGGCGGCGTGATGAGGTGGACGCCCGCGCGGCGGTGGTCGTGGTCGAAGCCGGTGGAGTGCTCCAGCTGGCCGATCGGCAGATGGGTCTTGAGGGCGGAGAGGTAGGCGCCGTTGATGTCGAGCGCCGTCACCTCGTGGGCGCCGGGCGGCAGTTCGCCGCGGGTCCACTTGGGGCGTCCCTCCCAGATCCGGTCGGCGCCGCGCGCCGTCTGCTTGCGCAGGATGTCGGGGACCCAGGGGTGGGCGACGACGTCGTAACGGGCGCCCTTGCGGGTCTCGTCGAGCAGCGCCATGGCGTCCGGGATCGCGCGCTTCACCAGCGCCGCCGTGGCCGCATCCACATCGCCTGAGTGCTCGGCGAGCGCCCCGGCGACCGCGTCCCCGATCAGGTCGGGCACATCGGAAGCGGCCTGCGCGCGCCGCCCCACCGGGACGACCTTCATGCCCCGGCCGGGGCTGCGCACGACACGCTGCGGGGCGGAGCCGGAGGGCCGCTGCGCGGTGGAGGGGACCGACCGGGGGGCGGGGGCCTGGGGCTCCGGCGCGGCGGCCGGGGGTGCAGCGACGGCGGCCGGAGGCTCCGGTGCGGGAGCGGCACACTCGGCGGGGTCGAGATGCTGCGGATAGCCCTCCACCTGATGCCGGGCGGGCTGACCGCACAGCACGCAGGGGCGGGGCTCGGCGAGTTCGTCCTGGTCGTCGGTGGCTTCGGAGCCCGTGGACGCGGCCTGCGTCGAGACGGCTTCGGAGTCGGCGGGTGCGGTCCGCGTCGAAGCGGCTTCCGCTGCGGCGGCCGCTTCCGGTGCCGCCGCGGGTCCGGAGCCGGGCCCGGCCGGGTCGTCCGAGGCCCCGCCCCCCTCCTCCCCCCGCCGACCGTGCCGCTCCTCGGCCTGCCGCAGGAAGTACACGTACCGCCCGCGCAGCTCCCCGCTGGGATCGCGCCCCGCCTCCCACGCGGCGAGCGTCGACGAGCTGACCCCCATGGCGCGGGCGACCTGCGCCCGTGACAGGCCGAGCTCTTCGCGCAGCAGCCGGCGCCGCTCGGCGGGGGGCAGCGGGGTGGCGTCGGGCGCGGCCGCGAGCAGCGCGTCGATCGCCTCGAATTCACTCACGGCGCTTCTCCTGGATGGGCGGAGCTGTCAGCAGCCAGTATCCAATGTCCGCGGCGCACCGCGGGCTGCCCGGGCCCGCTCAGCCCGTCTTCCTCCGGTCGAACCACACCGTGGCGAACGTCGGCACCAGACCGGCCCAGAACAGCACCGTCGGCACGGCCCGGTCGGTCCAGGGCACTTGGGTGACGAGGAGGGTGCAGAGCACGGCCCAGGCCGCCTGGGCGACCACGACACGGGCCCAGCGGCCGCGCCGGAGCAGCGACTGCACGTTCAGCTGGACGCCGGTGCGGCGACGGCGGTAGCGCAGCAGGGCGCCGACGGCCCAGATCGCGCTCATCGGGACGAGGAACCACAGCCGCTGGCCGAGCTCGACGGGCAGGTCCCGCTGGGTCTCGCCGTCGACGGCGAACAGGTCGATCATCGTGGCGCCGAGTCCGAGGCACAGCAGCGCGAGCCAGCGCACGCCCCGCAGCATGCGGTACGTGGCGTGGTCGAGGCCGCGCCGCAGCTCCTCGGAGTCCGGGGCGGCGGCGAGCCCGGCGGCGTACAGGTCGGCTGCCTCCACGGCCTTGACGCCGGGGGTGTCGGCGGCCTTGCGGGTCTGCCGCTCCAGGGCCTGCGGGTGGTTCGGGTCGAGCCTCAGGATGGCGAGGTCGAGCTGGTCGGCGGCGGCGCCGTTGCCCGCGAGCGACGCGATCTTGTACGCGACCTCGTAGCCGTAGACCTCCTCGGGCCCCAGGCGCAGCGCCTCCTGGACGTGTACTTCGGCGAGGCGCGCCGAGATGTCCATGTCCTCGCGCGAGACCTCGCCGCCGTTGGCCTGGCCACGGCTGACGATGTTCGTGATGAACACGACGTCGGCGAGGAGCGCGTGGCCGAGCCAGTACTCCGGGGCGAGGCGTACCACCTCGCGCAGGACCTGCTCGACCTCGGGCATGCGGGCGCCGCCGACCCGGCGCAGCGCGTAGGACCGCATGAGGAGCCCGCCCACGTCCTCCGGGTCGAGCTTCAGTGCCTCGTCGGCCGCCGCGAGCGCCTCGTCCGGGCGGCCCGCGTCCAGGTGACAACGGGAGAGTTTGGCCCAGGCGCGGACGTCGGCCGGGTCCTCGGCGATGCGCTGGGCGAGCAGCGCGCTCGCCTCGTCGTACCGCGCCAGGTCGATGAGGGCGTCGGCCCGCTCCACGGCGGGGTGGATCGTGGTCACAGCTTCCGCTTCTTCTTGAGGTGGGCCACCAGGTCGTCGTACATGCCGCCGTCGTTGGCGTACATCGCCACGTTCCGCGCGGACGCAAACCACGGCTCGGTGGACGGCACGACCTGCCGCGCGGCGGCGAGCAGGTCCTTCATGTCGATGAGGCGCACGGTGCCGGTGCGCGCCGAGTCGAGGAGCGCGCTCTCGGCCGCGGCCTCGCACACGTGGGCCAGGTCGGCGCCGGACAGGCCGTCGGTGGCCTTGACGAGCTTGCCCAGGTCGACGTTCTCGATGGGCCGGTCCCGCAGGTGGTAGCGGAGGATCGCCTCGCGGGCGGGGCCGTCGGGCGGCAGCACGAGCAGGGTGCGGTCGAGGCGGCCCGGGCGGCGCAGGGCGATGTCCACGTCCCAGGGCACGTTGGTGGCGGCGAGGACGAACACGCCCTCGTTGGCGCCCGCGTCGACGCCGTCGAGCTCGGTCAGGAGCTGGTTGACGGTGTTGCGCATGCCGCTGCTCTGGCTGCGGCTGCGCTTGCCGCCGAGCGCGTCCAGCTCGTCGAGGAAGACCACGCAGGGGGCCTGACGGCGTGCGGTGCGGAAGATCTCGTGCATGTTGCGCTCGGAGTTGCCGATCCACATGTCCAGCACGTCGTTGACCGACACCGACAGGAACGCGGCGCCGAGTTCACCGGCGACGGCCCGCGCGATGAAGGTCTTGCCGCAGCCGGGCGGCCCGTACAGCAGGAGCCCGCCGCGCAGGCTCTTGCCGTACACGCGGCGCAGCTCGGGGTTGCGCAGCGGCGCGAGGAACGCGGCCTCCAGGCGCTCCTTGACCTCCTGCATACCCCCCACGTCGGCGAGGCGGACCGACCCCGGCCGCTCCACGTCCCACGCGTCGGCGTCCCCGGCGTCCCCGCTCCCGTCGACGGCCAGCGGCGCCTCGACGAACCGGGGCGGGAGCACGTCGCCGACCTGGTCCTGGGCGGCCTTCCAGTCGAAGCCCGGGCGGGCGGGCGACGCGGAGTCGGGCTGCTGAGCGGGCGGGGTCTCCTGAGGGGGCACGGCCTGCGGGGCGGGAGTTGCGTGTGGGGCAGGCGCGATGTCCGCCGCGGGGGCGACCTGCGCGACTGCCGCGACCACCGGCGAGGGCGCAACCTCCGCCGTTGACGCGACCACCGGCGCGGGCGCGACCTCAGGCCCACCCACCCCCATCGCCCGCGCCATCATCCGCCGGGCCTCCGCGTCCCCGGGCGCGCGCTGCAGCGCGACGGCCGTCTCGGCGACCGCGGCGTCGTCGTGCCCCGCGTCCAGGAGCAGGGCGGCCAGGTGCAGCCGCAGGGGGACGTCGTCGGGCGCCGCGGCGACGGCTGTCCGCAGGCTCTGTATCAGGGGGGATTCCGCCAACATGGCGCTAACTCTACGAAGCCGCCCCCGACGCCCGGGCCGCGCCCCCGCAAGGACGCGGCCCCGGACCCTATCGGGGAGCCAACGCGCGCGCGTGCGCGGCCCGTGCGACCTTCGGGCCGAGCCACCGCTTGAGCCGACGCAGCGCCGTCAGCCGTCCCACGGCCTTGTCGAGGCCGTAGTAGAGCTGCGGCGGGATGTGCGGAAGGAGCGGTGAGTGCCGCTGCCCGAGGAGGGCGAACATTCGGTGCGGCGGCAACTGGAGGTACCGGGGCAGGTTCTCGTACCACTGGGCGCTGTAGCGGGCCGCGCTCTGCACGGGCAGGAGGGCGGACTTGCGCTCCTGCTCGTACGCGCCGAGGGCGTCGGGGAGGTCCGGGTGCGCGCGCAGCGCGTCGGCGAGCGCGATGGCGTCCTCCAGGGCGAGGGTCGTACCGGCGCCGATGGAGTAGTGCGTGGTGTGGGCGGCGTCGCCGAGCAGGACGACGTTGTCGCGGTACCAGCGCTGGTTGGTGAGGGTGCGGAAGGTCAGCCACTGGGGGCGGCCGTCGCCGGCGGAGCGGCCGATGAGGCGGTGGCCGTCGAGGAGGTCGGCGAAGAGTTCCTCCAGGAGCGCGAGTCCGTCGGCCTCGTCCGCGCGGTCGAGGCCGAGGCCGGTCCAGGTCTCGGGGGCGCACTCGACGACGCAGGTGCTGCCTTCCGCGCCGTACCCGTAGGCGTAGCACCAGACCCAGCCGTGCTCGGTCTCCACGAAGGCGAAGTGGAAGGCGTCGAAGACCTTGGTGGTGCCGAGCCAGGTGTAGTGGTTGCGCCCGGCCCTGACCTCGGTGCCGAAGTGGTCGGCGGCATCGGTCCGCAGGGCGCTGTGCAGCCCGTCGCCCGCGACGACGAGATCGGCGTCGGACGGCAGCGCGCCGACCTCCATCTCGTGCGCGAACTCGAGCCGCACGCCGAGGGACCGGGCCCGCTCGGCCAGGATCCGGAGCAGCCGGTGCCGACCGATCCCGAAGCCCTCGTCCCCGTGGTGGCGGGTCGTCAGGTCCCGCACATGGGCGATCCCGTCGTGCCACCGCACGGAGTGCTCCTCGACGGCCCGCGCGGACTCGGGGTCGTGCGCGTGCAGTTTGTCCAGCAGTCCACGCCAGTACGTGACGCCCCACCCATAGGTCGAGCCTTCCGGGTTCCGCTCGTACACGGTGATCTCGGTGGACGGGTCCTGACGCTTCAGCAGGATGGAGAGGTACAGACCCGCGGGCCCGCCTCCCACGCAGACGACCTTCACGCACACCTCTACACGTTGCTCATGATTGCCGAATCGCAACGGAGAGTAGCATCAGGAGTCAGAGATCTTACTAAATGCCGGAAATAAGGCCCTCGATGGTGCCCTTCTCACGGCTTGCGCGCCACCCCCACGTACACCGGCATCTCCTCGTCGCGCACCTTCATCGCCAGGTCCGGCCGCCACTTGGGCCCCACGACGACGCCCGGCTCGCACAGCTCGAACCCGGCGAAGAACGCCGACACCTCGGTGCGCGACCTCGCCCGTACCGGGGTGCCACCGCTGCGGTAGATCTCGTCTATGCGTTCCCAGATGCCGGGGTTGAACTCGTGGGTGACGTGGGACAGCAGGAGGTGGCTGCCGGGCGCCAGGGGCTCCAGGAGGGTGTCGACGATGTGCTGGGGGTCCTGTTCGTCGGTCACGTAGTGCAGGAGCGCGATCAGCGACAGGGCGATCGGGCGGTCGAAGTCCAGGTGCGTACGGGCGTACGCGATGATCGACTCGGGGTCTCTCAGGTCGGCCTGGACGTACGCGGTGCGGCCCTCAGGTCTGCCGCGCAGGAGCGCTTCCGCGTGGCGAAGGACGATGGGGTCGTTGTCGGTGTAGACCACGCAGGCGTCGGGGGCGACCTCCTGGGCGATCTGGTGGAGGTTCGGCTCCGTGGGGATTCCGGTGCCGATGTCCAGGAACTGCCGCACTCCCCGGTCGGCGACGAAGCGCACGGCCCGGTGCATGAACTCGCGGTTGGCCCACGCCGTCTCCTTGGCGCCGGGCATCAGCTGGACCACTTCCTCCGCGGCCGCCCAGTCGGCGGGGTAGTTGTCCTTCCCGCCGAGGAACCAGTCGTACATACGAGCCGGATGCGGAACGCTCGTGTCGATGCCGTCCGCGTGGAACGCGCTCCCTGTCACGTCAGTCCTCCCCCGCCGCAAGGCGGCGCGCCGTCTTCAGTCCGTTCGGATAGCCCGGATTCTAAGTACGCAGTTGCACAGGCTGAAGCATGTTCCCACTTACCCCGCCGCGCGGACAGACCATCAGTTAACTTTGCATTATGAAAAGTTGGAGGGCGTTGAGCCGCCGCCCGCTACGATCTCGATCACATGGGCCCGGGACCAGGGCCCGACAGGCAAGTGGGGAAACTTCCTATGGTGAGAAATGCGTTCTCTCGTTCGGCGACCGTGGCGGTGACCGGCGTGGTGCTCGCGGCGGTGGGCGCGACCACCGCCGTGGCGCAGCCGGCCGGGGACAAGGCCGCGACCGGCGGCAACGCGGCGGCAGCCGATCCCGCGGCCGTCCGTGCCGCCCTTGAGCGCACCGTCACCGCGGGCGCGCCGGGCGCGTTCGCGGAGATCCGCGACCACGTCGGCCCCAAGCAGAGCTTCGCGGTCGGCAAGGCCGACCTCGACGGCACGCCGATGAACGCCAACTGGCGCTTCCGCGTCGGCAGCAACACCAAGATGTTCACGTCCGTGCTCGTGCTGCGCCTCGCCGAGCAGCGCCGTATCGACCTGGACAAGCCGCTGCGCGACTACCTCCCCGCGGGCACCCTGCCGGAGGGCTGGGACATGACCGGACGCCAGGTCATGCAGCACCGCTCCGGGATCTTCGACCACACCAACGACCTGCTCGAGCAGCAGGGCGAGGAGACCACCAAGGCGTTCGAGGAGCGCATCCGCAACACCGTCTACAAGCCCGCCGACATGGTGGCGATGGCGGTGAAGCACGGCAAGCAGTTCACCCCGGGCAGCAAGTACGCGTACTCCAACACCAACTACGTCCTGCTCGGCATGGCGATCGAGCACCTCACCGGCGGCTCGTACGCCAAGGCCCTGCGCAAGCAGATCATCGAGCCGCTGAAGCTCAAGAAGACCTCGTACGTGGTCCCCTCCAAGACCATCACCGGCAAGCACGTCACCGGCTACCTCACCAACGACGACCGCACCAAGCCGCTCCTGGACTCCACCGAGCAGAACGGCTCCTGGGTGGGCAGCGCGGGCGCCGTCATCTCCTCCGCGGCCGACCTGGACCGGTTCCTCACCAAGCTGCTCAAGGGCCGCTCCGGCGGGCTGCTCTCCGACGCCTCGGTGAAGGAGATGACGACCACCCTGCCCACGCCCACCGCCAAGGTCTCCTACGGGCTCGGGCTGCGCGCGATCGAGTTGTCCTGCGGCACGGTGTACGGCCACGGCGGCATCGTGCAGGGATTCCAGACGCAGTCCTTCGCCACCCGCGACGGCAAGAAGACCGTCGTCGTCTTCGGCAACGCCTCCAACAACACCTCGGTGACGCAGGGCCTGACCAACACCCTCGAACCCGCCTTCTGCAGCACCGAGCCCCCGGCCGCGTCGCGGCGCTCGGCCGGCTCCGGCGCCGACCGGCACGGCCCGGCCGCCCCCGCCGTCCCGGTGGTCGACGACACCCGTATGTGAGACACCCCCGCAGGTGACGCCTCGGACAGCACCGTCCGGGGCGTCACCGAAGCCCCCTCGCGCCGTTGACACTGAGCGGCCGTACGCATACGTACAGAAGCGGAAGTACGTATCCCGTACGGCGGTCGAGACAGGCGGTTGGGACAACAGAGGCGACAGTCGACCGGCGCGGGATGCGGCGGTCGACGGGCACGGGGGCGTCATGGGATTCGGCTTCGGGCAGCGGCGCGGTGGGCAACTGCCCGTCGAGCGGACCAGTTTCGTCGGGCGCACGGCGGAGATCGCGCGGGTGCGGGCGGCGTTCACGCAGGCTCCGCTGGTCACATTGGTGGGGCCGGGCGGTGTCGGCAAGAGCCGTACGGCGCTGCGCGCGGCCGAGGGGCTCGGGGAGAGGTTCCCCGACGGCGTCTGGCTGGCTGAGCTGTCGGGCCTGCGGGATCCGGAGCTCGTGCCCGCGACGCTCGCCGCCGTCCTCGAACTGCCCGAACAGGCGGGAATGGAGCCGCTCGACGCGGTCGTGGCACATCTGCGGGGACGGCGGCTCCTGATCGTCCTGGACACCTGCGAGCATCTGGTGGACGCCTGCGCGATGCTCTGCGACGTCCTGCTGCGGGAAGCCGCCGACGCATGTGTGCTCGCCACCAGTAGGCAGCCCCTGGACGTGCCCGGCGAGCAGTGCCTGTCCCTCGCGCCGCTCGCCGCGGAGGACGCGGTGGAGCTGTTCGTGCAGCGCGCCACCGCCGTGGCACCGGGCTTCACGGCGGGTGAGGACAACCAGGCGCAGCTCAGCGCACTCGTGGGCCGCCTCGACGGCATCCCGCTGGCCCTGGAACTCGCGGCCGTACGCCTGCGGGCCGTGCCCCTCGGCCACCTGGTGGCCCGGCTCGACCAGCGCTTCGGGGTCCTCACCGGCGGGCGGCGCACCGCCCCGGCCCGGCACCAGACGCTGCGTACGGCGATCGACTGGTCGTACGAGCTGTGCCTGCCCCGGGAGCGCGAACTGTGGGCGCGGCTCTCGGTGTTCGCGGGGTCCTTCGAGCTGGCCACGGCGGAGCGGGTGTGCGGCGGGGGTGAACTGGCGCCGCAGGATGTGCTGGAGACGCTGGTCGGGCTTGTCGACAAGTCGGTGGTGCAGCACCTCGGCGCGGGCACGGGCCGCTACCGGCTCCTGGACACGCTGCGCGCGTACGGCGCCGAGCGGCTGGCGGAGACCGAGGGCATGGCAGCCGTGCGCGAGGCGCACTTCGCGTACTACCGGCGGCTGGGTCAGCGGCTGTGGGACGACGTCCTGACGGACGCGCAGGCCGAGCTGTTCCGGACGATGCGCGCCGAGGTCACGGACGTGCGGGCGGCGTTGCGGTACGCCTTCGCCGCACCTGGCCGGGCCCGGCAGGGGCTGTGGCTCGCCGCCCAGTTGGCGTCGTTCTGGCGGGCTGCGGGGACGCTCTCGGAAGGGCGGTACTGGATCGACAAGGGGCTCGACCTGGTGCCCGAGGACTGCTGGGAGCGCGCCTGGGGGCTGCTGCTCGACGGGGTGCTCGCGGTGTGGAGCGGTGATCTGGAGGCGGCGCCCGGCCGCTTCGCGGACGCGCGGGAGGTCGCCGAGCGGTGCGGCGAGGAGCGGGTGCTGCTGTTCACCGACGCGTACATCGGCGCGATGCGCGCGCTCTGCGGCGAGGTCGAGGAGGGCCTGGCCGCGCTGGAGCGGGGGCGGCTGCGGATCGTGGCGGCCGGGGACGCGCTCGGCATGGGCGTGGTGCACTACGAGGGCGCGCTGCTGCGGGCCGTGTTCGGCGACATCGACGGGGCGCTCGACCTGTGCGCGATCGGTCTCGCCCACCTCGAGGGCACCGGCGACCGGCAGTTGTACTCCTCGACGCTGATGGTGCAGGGCGTGGTCCTGTGGCTCGCCGGGCGGCACGAGGAGAGCGCACCCCCGCTCCGGCGGGCCCTGGACGCGGTCAGCGAGGTCGGTGACGTCCTGGTCGCCGCACTCTGCTGCCTGGGCCTCGGCTGGCACGCGGCCGGGCAGCGCCGGTACACCCGGGCGGCGTGGCTGCTCGGGTACGCCGAGAGCGCGCGGCGCCTCACCGGCGACCCGGTGGCGATGATGCCCTCGCTCCTCGAACAGCAGGAGTCGACGCAGCTCGCCGTGCGGGACGCGCTCGGCGCCGCCGCGTTCGAGCGCTGGCACGACCTGGGGGCGCGGATGACCGGCACGGAGATCCTGGAAGCGGTGCGCGCCGATGTCGACGTACCGACGTCGGCGCGGTGCGTGCCGGGAGCCCGGCAGGCGCGGCCCTCGGACTCCCTCACCCCGCGCGAACGGGAGGTCGCCGAGCTGGTGGCGGGTGGCCTGTCCAACCGGGAGGTCGCCGAACGCCTGGTGATCTCCAAGCGGACCGCGGACACCCATGTCGAGCGCATCCTCACCAAGCTCGGCCTCCGTTCGCGCGCGGAGATCCCCGGTTCGTTGACGGATTGACCGCTCCTGGGGCGGGCGATCACGTACGTACGTATGCCGCGCCGCACCCGGCCGGGCCCGCCCGGCCGCTACGTATACGGATCCCGGCGCGTTACGGATGCCGGGACGCGCCGCCGCTCGGGAGGATGAGGCGGTCGCCCGGGGGCCGGGAGCGTGGTGGGCACCGGCAGCGCGGAGGTGTCCCACGCTGTCAGGCACGGGCGCCCGGTACCGCCTCCCCCCTCAGGCGGTGCGGAAGGGGTGCGGCTGCCGGCGTCGGCGGGGCAGCCGCACCTCCGCAAGGCGTCGCGGGCGCCCGCCGCGCCCGTGACGCCCCGGACCGCGCGAGCGCACTCACCGCCGGAGTCGCCGATCCGTCGCCGTGGTACGGACTGTTCCGCGCTGCTCCCTGCCTACCATCCCCCCATGGCCCTCTTCCGCGTCGAACGCGCCACTCCGCTCAGCCCGGCCGAGGCCTGGCGGCGGCTGACGGACTGGGAGCGGCACGGCCGGGTCGTGCCCCTGACCCGCGTCACCGTCTCCGGCGGCCCGCCGCACGGCGTGGGCACCGTCTTCACGGCGCGCTCCGGGATCGGGCCGCTGGCGTTCGACGATCCGATGGAGGTCACCGTCTGGCGGCCGCCGGACGCGGCGGAGAGCGGGCTGTGCCGTCTGGTCAAGCACGGTGCGGTGGTGCGGGGTTGGGCCGAGATCGAGGTGCGGCCGACGGGGCAGGGGGCGCGGGTGGTCTGGCGGGAGGAGCTGCGGATCCGGTGGCTGCCCCGGGTTCTGGACCCGGTGGTGGCGCGGGTGGCCGCGCGGGTCTTCGGGCGGGCGGCCGGGGCGCTGCTGGCTTCGCCGTGAGGACGGGTCGGCGGGGCCGTCGTGGCTCCGATGGCCGGGTCCGGCGAATCAGCCACTCCGATGCCCGGGTCCGGCGGCCCGGTCGTTCCGCCGACCCGTCCGGCGGTCAGTCGCGGGGCTTCTCCCACACCGACACGTGCTTCGTGCTCTCGCCGGTGAACGGCGCCCGCGACCACTCCTCCCACCGGTCCCGCAGCCGCAGCCCGGCGAGCCGCGCCATCAGGTCCAGCTCGGCCGGCCACACGTACCGGAACGGGACGGCCCAGTGCTCGGCGCGGCCGTCGGTGATCGTGACGTAGTTCGAGCTCATCGCCTGGGTGGCGACGTCGTAGGTGTCGAACGCCCACTCCGTGGGGCCGATGCGGAACGGCACGGCGGTCTGGCCGGGCGGCAGGAGGCGCAGGTCCGGTACGCCGACCTCGACGACGAAGGTGCCGCCGGGCAGCAGATGGTCGGCGGCGTTGTGGAAGCAGGCGACCTGGGCGTCCTGCGTGGTCAGGTTGTTGATCGTGTTGTAGACGAGATAGGCCACCGTGTACGTGCCCGGCACGCGGGTCGTGGCGAAGTCGCCGATGCTGATGCCGACGGCGTCGCCGCCGGGTTTGTCCCGCAGGCGGGCCGCCATCGCGCGGGACATCTCGATGCCGTGGACCGGGACGCCGCGGGCCGCCAGGGGCAGCGCGATCCGGCCGGTGCCGACGCCGAACTCCAACGCCTCCCCGTCACCAGCCAGTTCGGCGAGCAGGTCGACCGCCGGGTCCACGGCCTCGGGCCGGAACATGTCCGCCGAGGACTCGTCGTAGGTCGCCGCGATCTCTTCCCCGAAGTATCCGTCCTCATCAGGCATCCCAGGACCGTAGCGCCTGGGATGCCTGGGGTGCGCGGCAATTTCCGTGCGCTTCGGGCGCGGGGTGCGGCGGCTTCTCCGAGGTGCGGGCGCGCGATCCGGCGCCCTCCGCCGTGGCTCAGGCGCGCAGCCCCGCGTCGAGGTCGCGGATGAAATCGCCCACGCGCCCGCCCCCGGGAGGTGCGGCGGGCAGTCGGCCGAGGACCGCGACGACCGCCGCCGGTGCGTGCTGCCGCGCCCACTCCAGGGTCCGGGCACCGACGCGCGGGTCGTCCCCGGCGACCAGCTCCTCCGCCCGCGCCGCGTGCGCCGCCGCACCGACGATGTGCTTCACCTGATGGGCGCTGGCCTTGGGGTGGAGGAACGCGGCCGCCGCCGCATGGCTCGCCGACCACGCGGCCGCGGCGGCCGCGGGCGACGCGGCCTCCTTCGCCGCCTTGTACGCGGCCCACGCGCTCTGCCGCAGAGCGGTCGTGCGCCGCTCGCCCGCGGCGAAGGCGTCGGCCCCCTCGATGGCTTCGCGAGGGCGGGTGTCGACGGGGAGTTCCTTCTCGAAGACGGCAAGGACCCGTCGGGCGCAGTCGGCCGCGTAGCCCGTGATCTCCCGCAGTTCGTCTTCGCTCAGCTCGATTTGCTCTGTCTCGGTCGGCACGGGCCCATCCTGCCGCAGGCCACGGCGGCCCCGGCCGCGGGGTGGGTCCTGTCAGCTCTCGCCGACCGTGAAATGCCGCTCCTCGCGCGGGTTCTCGAGTTCGTCGAGGACCGCCACGGCCAGGTCCTCGGCCGAGATCCGTGACACCCCGTCGGCGTCGGTGACGAGGGTGGTGGTGCCGCGTCGGTACGCACCGCTGCGGAGCCCCGGTTCGAGGAGGGCGGGCGGGCTGAGGTAGACCCAGTCGGCCGCCGGGTGCGCACGGCAGACGTCCAGTTGCGCGGCGCTCGCGGCGGCGATGCCGCGCCACTCCTGCGGCACGTACTCCGGGGTGTCGAGGACGAGCCGGTCGGGGTGGCCCGGTGCCCGCAGGGGTGCGGAGCCGCCGACGACGAGGATGCGGGTGCGGGCCGTCGCGGCCGCGTCGAGCAGCGCCGTCGTGGTCGGCACCGCCGTGTGTTCGTGGCCGGGGGCGGGGCGGGTCGCGGCCACGATCGCGTCGACGCCGCCGAACAGGGCGCTCATGTGGTCGAGGTCCTCGGCGTTGCCCTCGACGGCGGTCACGCCGGGCGGCAGGGCGGCCGTCGGCGTTCTCCGGAACACGGCTATGAGGTCGTGGCCGCGGTCGACGGCTTCGCTGACGACACGGGAGCCGACCATGCCTGCGGCTCCTACTACGGCGATCTTCATCGGGGTGTGCCTTTCGATACGGGTGCGGAAGCGGAAGCAGGGGTGGGGTTGAGGGTGGGACCGGGTGCGGGTCCCGGTCCGGGGGTGGGACCGGGCGCGGATGCGAACTCACGTGCGTGCCTCGACGGCGGCAGCTGTCCCGCGACGATCGCCGCCAGGGAGAGCCCGAACCCCACGAGTTGGACCGGGCCCAGCGTCTGGCCGAGCACGGCGGCCCCGAGTACGGCGGCCACCAGCGGCGACAGCAGGCCGAGCACCGCCACGGACGTGACGGGCAGGGTGGTGATGCCGCGGAACCACAGCACGAACGTGATCAGGCCGCCGACGAGCCCCAGCCAGAGGTAGCCGAGCACGGCGGACAGGTCCACCGCGGGCGGTGCCCCCTCGGCGAGGAAGGTGAGGGGCAGCAGGAACAGTCCACCGGCGGCGAGTTGCCAGCCCGCGAACGCGGTGGGGCCGACCCCGGCGGGCCGCCCCCAGCGCTTGGTGAGCGTCACGCCGAGCGCCATCGTGGCCGCTCCGGCGAGGCCCGCCACCACGCCGACGGCGTCGAATCCGGCGTTCGGCCTGATGACGACCAGCCCGACCCCCACGGCACCGACCGCGCCCCAGACGAAGCGCCGTACGGAGGGGCTCTCGTGGAGGACCGTCACGGCCAGGACCGCGACCATGAGGGGCGATGCCGCGGCCAGGGTGGCGGCGACCCCGCCCGGCAGGCGTTCGGCGGCGACGAACAGCAGCGGGAAGAACAGCCCGATGTTCAGGACGCCGAGCACCGCGGCCTTCCCCCACCACGCACCGCGCGGCAGCGTCCGGGTCACCGCGAGGGCGACGAGCCCGGCGGGCAGCGCGCGCAGCAGCCCCGCGAACAGGGGGTGCCCCTGCGGCAGCAGCTCGGTCGTCACGACGTAGGTCGTGCCCCAGACCGCGGGAGCGAGCGCCGTCAGGGCGATGCGGGGCAGATTCCCTCGAAGAGCACCCGCGCCGGTTCCGCCGGAACCCGTCGGTGCTGCTGGACTTGTCATACCCGTAGCCTCGCCCGGCGCGATCGATGAGTCCAACACATGTTTGTCAGCTCATCGATCTCGGTACAAGATAGATCGCCATGGAGCTCCAGCAGATGCGGTACGTCGTCGCCGTCGCCGAGACGAACAGCTTCACCCGGGCCGCCGAGCGGTGCCTCGTCGTCCAGTCCGCCCTCAGCCACCAGATCGCGCGCCTGGAGAAGGAGTTGGGCGCGCGGCTCTTCGAGCGCACCAGCCGCCGGGTGCGCCTCACCCCGGCCGGCGCGGCGTTCCTCCCGGCGGCCCGCCAGTGCCTGGACGCCGCCGAGCGGGCGGCGGCCGAGGTCGCCGCGGCGGTGGGGGAGGTACGCGGTCGGCTCGCCGTGGGCCTGATCCCCACCGTCGCCGCGGTCGACGTCCCCGGCGCGCTGCGGGACTTCCGCCGTCAGTACCCGCAGGTGCGGATCAGCCTGCGCGTGGGCGCGAGCGACGACCTCATCGAGCAGGTCAGGGAGGGCGCCCTCGACGTGGCCTTCCTCGGCCTTCCCACGACGGCGCGGCCCCAGGGCGTCGCGGCCCACGAACTCGCCCGCGACCGGCTCGTCGCCGTGGTCGCGCCGGACCACCCCCTCGCCGGTCGGGCGTCGGTCGGCCTGCGCAGGCTCGCCGCCGAGGTCTTCGTGGACCTCCCCGCGGGCACGGCCGGGCGTCTCCAGTCCGACCAGGCCTTCTCGGCCGCCGGTCTCAGCCGGGACGTCGCCTTCGAGGTGACGGCCGCCGACTACATGACCCGCCTCGTCGCACCGGGCCTCGGCATCGCCATGCTCCCCTCCGCCTACGCGCCCCAACTCACCGGCGTCACCACCGTCGAGGTCTCCGACGCACCGGCCCGCGTCGAGTACGTCATCTGGAGCCGCCACAGCCGCACCCCGGCGGCGGCCGCCTTCCTCACCGTCATCGACATCCCGGCGGAGGACGCGCCCGCCGTGTGACACGCCCCGCGCCACAGGCATCCAGACGGCGCACCACCGGACCAGCACCACCGGACCGACACCACCGGACCAACCCGTCCCAAAAGCCTGTTGACTCCCCAGCGGACTCAGGCGGAAAGTACCGCTGACCGGCTTGTCATGTTCTTGTCCACACCCCCTCCGACAAGAGGTGAGCCTTGTTCCTCCGCCGCACACCCATACGACGCGCTAGAACGACGCACCCCCGAGCCCGCCGCGCCGGCCTCCTCGCCGCGCTCCTGGCCCTCGTCCTCTCCCCGCTCGCCGCCGTCCCCGCCCAGGCGAACCCTGAGCCGTCCGGCAGCCGCCCCCTCGTCCGGCCGATCGACCCGCAGCGCTGGCAGAACCCCGACGACATGACGTGGGCCGACTACAGGTCGGTGCCCGGCACCGACTGGGCCAACCCCGAACTGGAGCCGACGAAGCGGACCTTCAAGGGCGCCCTGGTGCTGCTGGACTACCCCGACGAGGAGTTCACGGTCACCAAACCGGCGGGATCAAGCCTCTTCGGGAATCCGCAGCCCAGCGCGTCGAACGTGCCGCGCGGCCAAGTGCCGTCGTTCTACCGCGACTTCCTCAACAAGCCGGGCGCGCTCAACAAGGGCCACACCATCAACGAGTACTGGATGGAGGACTCCGGCGGCCGCATCGGCGTCGACCTGACGTCCTTCGGCGTCTACCGCATGCCGCACAAGTCGTTCCAGTACGGCATCGAACCCCAGATGAACCCGGGCGCCTGCCCGACCGGCTTCAGCTGCGGCAAGGACATCCGCGCCGACGGCAAGGCGGCGTGGGTCGCCGACGCGGGCGAGGCCGAGACCGCGAAGTACGACTTCGTCTTCTATCTCACCGCCGGGCAGGACGAGTCGTCCGTCTGGCAGGAGTTCGGGCAGATGAAGTTCGCGTCACCGCAGGACGTACCGGCGAAGTGGGGGCCGCCCGCGCCCATCTCCACCGGGGGCAACTCCGCCAACACCCGCTATGTGCCGTGGACTTCGTGGGCGGCGGCCGCCCGCATCTGGCCGAACGCCTCCAACGGCTCCTCCACGCAGGCCGAGAGCTCCGGCATGGCCGTGTACGCCCATGAGCTGAGCCATATCCTCGGCATCGCCGACAACTACAACAACCCCTACGGCACACCGGTGCGCCGCGCCTACACCGGCATCTGGAGCATGCTGTCGCGCGGCTCCTTCAACGGCCCCGGCGGCCCGCACACCCGCTGGCAGATCCCGGCCGCCAACGGCGCGTCCATGGGCTCCCAGCACATCCTGCGCGACAAGCTGAAGCTCGGCATCGTCGACGAGAAGAACGTGCTGCGCCTGGACCGCGACGCGCTCAAGGACTCCGGCACGGTCGTCGCCCGCGTCACCGCGCGCTCCGCGCCGCCCGGCGACAAGGGGCTCAGCGGCGTCAACATCGCCATGAACCGCGACCTCTCACCGGCCTGCGACCCCGCCACCGACCCGCTGTGCGACGGCGGCGGCTACAACAACTACACCGTCGAGGTCGTCGACCGCATGGGCATGGACTCCTTCACACCCGACAACGGCGTCCTGCTCAGCAAGACCAAGAACCAGGACCGCGCCCCGTTCGCCTGGGTCGTCGACTCCCACCCCGAAGACATCGACATGCTCGACTTCAAGCGCCCCGACGGCAGCCCGCAGAAGATCACCATGGGCGACTACCGGCAGCTCAGCGACGCGCTCCTGCACGCCGGTGCCGACTCCGGCAGCGAGTACGAGTACGTCGACCGCGCCAACCGCCTGCACTTCTACGTCCTGGACCTGCACCGCACCCGCGCCGGTGTGCTCTCGTACACCGTCGCCGTGAAGTCCTTGGACGGCGCGGGCCCGCAGCGCCGCGGCGCCGACCTGAGCCGCGGCCACGCCAAGGGCGACCCCGACCGCCGGGCCGTGTGCAGCTTCGACCTGGACAACACGGGGCGCGCGAAGGCCCCGCGGTCCGGGCACCCCGAGAACGCCGACAAGTACCTGAACTCCGACGTCTACCGGCTCACCGCCAAGTCCTCCGCCCGCGGCTGGTCCGCCTGGCTGCCCAACCGCCTCACGACCGCGCGGGCGGGCGGCTCCGTCGAGGTCGACGTCGCCGTCAAGGCGCGCCCCGGCGCCGAGCGGCACAACCGCGTCACGCTCACCGCCCGCTCGGAGAGCGACCCGGGCAAGTCCGCGACCGCTGTCTGCAAGCTCAGGAAGAAGTAGCGGCGGGGCGGTCGGCCACCTGGCGTGGCCGACCGCCCCTGGCGTACGCGTGGCCGTCGTGACCCCTCGGAACCGGCTCCCTCGCCGCCCGTTCCTCCTAGGCTTACGCCTGGAAAGGTGGGAATGATGGACATACCAAACGTTGTCGGAGACTGGCAGGAGTATCAGTCGGAGGAGTGGGCCGGGCTGCGCGTCCGCGTGCACCACCTCCGCAGGGCCACACCGCAGCGCGGGCGCGACGAGGACGCCAAGGGCCTGACGTATGTCGCTTTCGACGTCACCTTCGACAACCGCGGCTCCACCTACTTCGCCATCGACCTGCACGATCACCCGCGCCACTACGACGTCCGCGTCGGCAGGGACGGACACGGCGCGTTCGTCGACGAGTTCGGCGGCGCCGTGATCCGCGACTTCAATCTGTATCCGCAGCGCCGGGTCACGGCCACGCTGTACGCCGCCGCGCCCGCCGCGAAGCTCAAGCAGCTCGACATCCAGATCAGCCCGGCGGTCGACGACGAGCCCGCGTTCGGCTACGTGTGGTCCGGGGGTCTCGGCGTGCACGAGGGCTCCACGCGCACCGACGGACGCGCGTCGTCGGCCAAGACCGGCGTCGCCAGCGAAGTGGAGCGGTTCCTCCAGGACAGCTCGGGCGACTGAGCCGGGGCAGGAACGCCGCCGGGGCCGGGGGGGGGGGGGGGAGGGGGGGGGGGGGGGGGGGAGGGGGGGGGGGGGGGGGGGGGGGGGGGGGGGACG
>NZ_JBVIXA010000002.1:459694-994327 GCF_055594065.1 Streptomyces sp. NPDC040610
CTCGCCGCAGACTCTCTCCCCCCCCCCCCACCCCCCCCCCCATCCCCCTCCCCCCCCCCCCCCCCCCCCCCCCCCCCCCCCCCCCCCCCCCCCCCCCCCCCCCGGGCCCGGTGGCTCCTGTCAGGGGGTGACGGCCCCGTCAGTTGGTGATCGTCACGCAGGGCAGGCCCACGCTCGACCCACCCCGGAAGCCCTCCGCGCAGAGCCGGGTGCCCGCCGGGAAGTGGCGCTGGGGGTAGGCCTGGTCGCGGTACGTCCTGAACTTGGCGACGTCCTCCACCTTGGTGCGCGCGGACCAGCCGTTGGTGGTCCACACGCGCGCCGAGATGCGGTTGGGCTGGTTGGTGTTGGTGACCGACACCTCGACCCGGCCGAGGTAGGTGCCCGAGTCGTACGTCTCGATGCAGACGGAGTGGTTGCACCACTTGCCGTCGGCCACGGCCGAGGGCCCCGCGACGATGACGCAGCCGAGCGCGGCGACCACGGCGGCGACCCCGGCGGCGACCTTCTTGGTGAGCTTGTACATGCTGAGCACTCCTTCGAGCGTTTCCCTCACGGCCCCGCGACGAGGCACTGGGAGCTGACGATGCGGATCCTCCGGACGGGCCATGACCGGTCCGATGTCGCCGGACAGGGACGGCCCAGGCGGACCAACGCGGGGCAAGATCATGAGTTACGCCGGTGACCCCCTCCCGGAAACGCGGCGGAGCCCGGTCGACCGAGGTCGACCGGGCTCCGCTTCATGTCGTCAGGAGGTCAGGGGCCGTGCCCCGGCCCTCCCTCGGCTCGAGGTCTAGCGACCCCAGGTGCCCTGGTTCACCGCGCAGTTCCAGCCGTTGCCGCGGACGCTGAACTTCACCTTGTAGGACCTGGTGTTCAGGAGCCGCGTGCGCACCTGGACGCCGAGGCTGGCCTTCTTCTTCAGGGTCTTGGTGTGGACGGAAACGGTCCGCGACGTCTTGCGGGTGACCTTGCCGCCCTTCGCCTTGGCGCTGCCGAAGCGAATGTTCTTCACGTTGGTCACCGTGAAGGTGACCTTCTTGAAGCTCTTGGTGCTCTTGTTCTTCAGGCCGAAGTACAGGCCGTTGCCGGTGACCCAGCCGTTCGAGTTGGTGTAGAACCTCGACGTGTAGACGATGTCGATCGGGCAGCCGGCGCTCCGCGGCGCGACCTTGGACGCGGTCGGAGCGGCCTTCGGCCCCTCGGACGCGGACGCGGCACCGGCCAGACCGAGCTGAGCGGCGGTGATGGCCCCGGCGGTGGCCAGGACGGCGGCGGACGTGCGCATGCGGTTCACTACGGAATTACCTCTTCCCCCTGTGGCCCCTTGTGGGACCAACTGACAGCACAATGCAATGTGTTCGCGCCGGACGATTCACGTCCCTGCGGCGCGCCCCGTATTCCTAGCACGAGGACGCCACAGGAGAACAAGTCAGCCGACGTCTCACCACGGCACCGTGACAGAAGCCGGACAATCGTAAGGCATTCCGAGGTGTACTCCGGAACGGGTTCCGAAGGGGCCCTTTCCGGGGTGATTCCGGTGAACTTCCGAAGTCGACTTCCTTGGGCCTTTCACTGCCCGGTCCTGCCGTTCCCCGTTCGGACGCGTTCGCAGAATGCGATTGCAGTGGCTAATTCTCGCCCCTCCCGTGGGCGTCGGGCGTGGCTTGACTGCGTCGTCACGGGGGCCATGGCGGCGGGTGCAATGGACGGTGCACGGGAACGGACCTGTCCGCGCGGGCCCCCGCGGCCCGCACCTGTCCGGAGGAGACCGCCTTGGCAACGAACCCGACCACGAACACACCCGGCGCGACCGGCGCTTCGCACCCCACCCCCGACGACGTCGGGGCGATGTACGACCAGTTCGGCGACCTGCTCGCCATGACGCTCGGGTCGACGGCCGTGCACATCGGCATGTTCGTGCCGCACGGCGAGCCCGCACCCGTCACCTCGCTCGTCGGCCTCGCCGACCTCGCGCAGGACCGGCAGACCGAGTTCCTCATCGACACGCTCCACGGCGCCGTCGGCCGCGTACCGGACCCGCACTTCCTGGACATCGGCTGCGGCACCGGCGGCCCCGCCCTGCGACTCGCCGAGCGCACCAGCGGCCGGGTCTCCGGCATCACCGTCAGCAAGACCCAGCTGGCCCGGTGCGAGGACCGGCGCCGGGGGCACCGCGCGGGCGAGCGCGTCGACTTCGCGTACGGCAACGCCATGGAGCTCAGCCACCCCGACGCCTCCTTCGACGGCGCCTGGTCGATCGACTGCGTGCCCCATCTGTCCGACCGGCCCGCCGCCCTGCGCGAGGCGCTGCGCGTGCTCAGGCCCGGCGGGCACCTGCTCTTCACGGAGTTCGCACTGCGCGGCACCCCCACCGAGGAGCAGTCGTCGGCGTACACGCGCCTGTGGACCTGTCCGCCGCTGCGCCCCTTCTCCACCCTCGTCGGCGAGATCGAGGCGACCGGCTTCCGGGTCGTGCGGGCGCAGGACATGACGGCCAACGCCGTGCTGTGCTCCGAGCTGATGTCGACCCTGTACCAGGACCGGCGTACGGAGATCGAGGAGCGCTTCGGCAAGGAGGCCCTGACCCACACCGACCCGCTGATGGCGCCCTACCGTTCCTTCTGCCGGAACCATTTGGACTACTACTTGATGCTGCTGCGCAAGCCGCAGGCGTAGCGGGTCACAGGGCTGGGGACTCACGTCGTCCACGGCGTACGGCACCCGGGCTACCCGCAGGCGTCCACCACCTCGTCGAACGTCTCCAGGAGGCCGAGGAACGCTTCCCTCCCCCAGGCGCCCACCGCCAGCGCGGCCGCCAGGACCGCGGCGCCGTGCGCGCACGCCGCGCCGTCCCGCCCCCGGTCCCGCAGCCCGGTGTCGTCGCCGTCGGCCCAGGCCCGCACCGCCTGGGACACGGCGAGTTCGTGGTGGGGCGGCCCGGCGGCGGCGATGGCGTCGGCCGCGCGGACGACGTCCGACGGGGTGAGGGTGCGCGGGGCCGACAGGACGATGCCGACGACCAGGCGCAGGATGTCCCCGGTGACGGAGGGCAGTTGGCGGACCGCGGCGGGGTCCGCTCCGTCGAGGGCGGCGGCGACCCCGGCGGGGTCCTCGCGCGCGTAGGCCCGGACGAGCGCGAGCCCGCGCCGCGCGGCCTCCCGGCCGGACGGGGCACCGGGCAGGGCCGCCGCCTCGCCCGTGCCCTCCGGATCTGCTGCCGACAGCGCCCCGTGCGGGTCCAGCTGTGAGCGGTACGACGCCATGCCCAATCCCCTTCCACAGGACGTACTCCGATCCTGCAACCTCAAGTGCGCTCCAGGTCAAATCGGCCGACCGGGGCATGCGAAGCCGCTTGAGTCTCCTCCAGGGGGAGACTGCAAGGTGGGCCCATGAGCGACGAAGTGCTGTATTCGATCGGTGAGCTGGCCGGGCGCACCGGGCTGACCGTCAAGACGATCCGGTTCTACTCGGACCGGGGTGTCGTCGAGCCGACGGACCGCAGTCCGGGTGGCTATCGCCGCTACGGCGCCGAGGCCGTCGCCCGGCTCGAACTCGTGCGGACCCTGCGGGATCTGGGGCTGGATCTCGACACGATCCGCAAAGTGGTCGAGCGGGAGCTGTCGCTCGCCGAGGTCACGGCGGCGCACGCCGAGGCGCTGGACGTGCAGATCCGCGGCCTTCGGCTGCGGCGGGCCGTGCTGGCGGCGGTGGCACGGCGCGGCTCCACGCCCGAGGAGCTGGACCTCGTGCACCGGCTGGCGAAGCTCTCCGAGGCCGAACGGCGGCGTCTCATCGACGACTTCCTCTCCGCCGTCTTCGACGGCCTTGACGGGCATCCGGAGTTCGTCGGCGTCAAGCGGTCGATGACGCCCGAGCTGCCCGCGGACCCGGAGGTCGAACAGATCGAGGCGTGGGTGGAGTTGGCCGGGCTGTTCCAGGACCCCGGCTGCCGCGCCGGTATGCACGGCATGGCCCACGACATGGCGGCCGACCGGGCCCCGGACGACACCAGGGGCCTCCCCCGCGTCCTCGCCGAGGCCCTCCGCGCCCGGGTCGCCCCCGCCCTGGCCGCGGGCATCGCCCCGGACGCCCCCGAGGCCGGTCCGGTCGTCGCCGACCTCACCGCCCACTACGCGCGCATCATCGGCGGCCACCTCGACCCCGCCGCCCTGCGCCGACGGCTGCTGTCCCGCCTGGAGTCCATGAACGACCCGCAGCGGGACCGCTACTTGGAGCTGCTCGCCGTCGTCAACGGCTGGCCGCCCCCGGACAGCCTGGCGCCGGTACTCGACTGGTCCGTCGCCGCACTCCGCGCGCGGTGACCACAGCCTCCGACAAGCTGACCGAACCCACCGCACACCGGCCGCCGTCCGGCTACCGTGCACTCCGCGCGGTGCCCGGCTTCTGGCGGATCGCGGCGACCGGCATGCTGTCGAAGCTGCCCAGCGGCATGGCCCATGCCGACGCCGGACGCACGAGGGCGCCCCACCCGCCGAGCGGATGGGGCGCCCACATCACAGAGTTCGCGTCACCACGGGCGCGCGGGCCCAGGACCTCCGGCCCTCACTCGTGGGCCTCCGCCTCCACCGGCTTGGGGATGAGGAAGGACGTCACGAACGCCGCCGCGATGAGGGCGACTCCGGCGATCATGGCGGCCGAGTAGCCCGCGGTCGACGTCTTGTCGGCCGGTTCGGCGGCGGTCTGGACGGCGTACAGGAGGGCGAAGCTCAGGCCCGCGCCGAGGTTGAAGGCGCCGGCGTTCAGGCCGGGCAGGAAGCCCGGGTTCTCCTTCGGGGAGAGGACGATGCCGAGGCCGTTGAGGACGATGTTGCCGACTCCGGCGTAGGTGACGCCGATGAGGACCGACGAGACCAGCAGGAGCGCGCGGGAGTCCGCCTGGAGGGTCACGAGCATCAGGGCGACGGTCGCGGCCGAGCCGACGAGGCCGAGACGCAGGATCCTGCCGTAGCCGTGGGTGGCGGCGAGGCGTCCGGCGAGGGGGCCCATGGCCAGGCCCGCGAGGGCGTACGGAGTGAGGGTCCACCAGGCTGACGCCTCGGCGCTCATCCCGAATCCGGCGTCCGCGTTCTGGGCGAAGGCGGGGATCATGCCGTTCATGACGGCGAAGACACCGGTCATCGTCAGGACGGTGGTCAGGAGCAGCGCCCACGTGGAGCGCCGGCGCAGGTGCCGGGTCGCGACGAGGGGGTGCTTGCTGCGGTCCTCGGCGCGCCAGAACGCGGCGAAGGCGAGCGCCGCGACGACGGCGAGCCCGGCGACGAGCGGCCAGTTGGCCTTGCCGAGCTTCCCGGCCTCGTTGAGGGCGATGAGGGCCGCACCGACGGAGACGACGAGGAGTGCCACGCCGGGCCAGTCCATGCGGTTGTCGGAGCCGGCGGCGCGCGCCGTGGACTCCGGGGTGAGCGTGGCGACGAGGACCATGGCGAGTCCGGCGACGACGGCCATGACCCAGAAGACGGACTGGAAGCCGTAGTGGTCGGCGAGGGAGCCGCCCGCGATGGAGTCGACGCCCGCGATGCCGCCGTTGACGGCGGTGATGACGCCGAGGAGCGTGCCGTACCGCTTCGGCTCGTGCACCTCGTTGCGCAGCATGATCAGGCAGAGCGGCACGGTCGGCCCGGACACGCCCTGGACGACACGGCCGACGAACAGCATGGGCACGCTCTGCGCGAGGGCGGCCACGACGCAGCCGACGGCCATGAGCGCCATCATCGCGGCGAGGACGCGGCGGCGGCCGACGAGGTCGCCGAGGCGCGGCAGGAAGAGCGAGAACAGCGCGGCGGACGTGAAGAACGCCGTCTGGGTCAGGCCGACCTCGGCGGAGGTCGCGTCGAGGGAGTCCTCGACGCTCTTCAGGGCGGGGCTGAGCATGCTCGCGTTCAGCTGGAAGGCGAAGCAGGCCGCGAGCAGCGCGGTGACAAGGACCCAGACGCGCACGGGGCGGCCGCCGGGAGAGGCGGCGGGCGGTGCGGGGTCGGTGAGGGAGGCGTTCACGCGGGCACGTCACCGATCCGCTCGAGGGCGTCCACGACCAGGTCCCAGAACCGCTCGTGGTCCAGGTCGACGGCGACCTGGGTGCGGCAGTCGGCGGGGGCGGGCGCGCGGAAGTCCGCGACGGTCATGCCGAGGGTGAGGGTGCCGGTCAGCTCGATGTCCACGGGGGCCTTGCGTACGGTCATGACGCTCGGGTCGATGACGTACGCGACCGCGCACGGGTCGTGCACGGGCGGGGCCTCGAAGCCCTGGTTCTTCAGGTACATGGCGCCGAAGAAGTCCAGGAGCTCGTTGACGAAGACGGCGGGCTTCGTGCCGACGTTCGCGATGCGCTCGACGACCTCGGGGGTCGCGAGGGCCTGGTGCGTCAGGTCGAGGCCGACCATGGTGACGGGCCAGCCCGCGTTGAAGACGATGTGCGCGGCCTCGGGGTCGATCTTGATGTTGAACTCGGCGACGGCGCTCCAGTTGCCCGTGTGGTAGCCGCCGCCCATGAGGACGACCTCGCGGACGCGCTCGGCGATGCGGGGCTCCTTGCGCACGGCGAGGGCGATGTTCGTCAGGCCCGCGGTGGGCACGATGGTGATCTCGCCGGGCTCGTGCGCCATGACCGTGTCGATGATGAGGTCGACGGCGTGGCGGGGGTCGAGGTCCAGGGTGGGCTCGGGCAGGACGGGGCCGTCGATGCCGCTCTCGCCGTGGATCTCGGCGGCCGTCTCGACGGTGCGCACCAGGGGGCGGGGGCAGCCTGCCGCGAAGGGCACGCCGGTGATGCCGGCGATGCGGGCGACGGAGAGGGCGTTGCGGGTGACCTTCTCCAGGGTCTGGTTGCCGACGACCGTGGTGACCGCGACCAGTTCGACGTCCGGGTTGCCGTGCGCGAGGAGCATGGCGATCGCGTCGTCATGTCCGGGGTCGCAGTCGAGGATGATCTTTCGGGCCATCGGCGGAACCTCTTTGTTCGGCTGAGCTGCCACGGCGGGGCGGCGCTCGGGAAAACGTTCTCCAAAGACTTTGTGCAGGAGTATGAATTATGTCAATGACCTGCGGCACGTCCCGACCGGCGTGCCGCAGCGCGCCCCTGCTCCACCCCTCCCACCTGGCACCAAGAAACCCTGGTCGCCGACCCCCGCCGTTGATAACGTTTGCCGAAACGCACCGAAGGGGTGGACCGAGGCGTGGCTGACGTAACACTGCGGGACGTGGCCCGGGCCTCCGGCTGCTCCGTCGCCACGGTCTCCCGGGTCCTCGCCGGGACGCGCCCCGTCGGCCCGGAGACGGCCCGCCGCGTCCGCGAGGCCGCCGAGGCCCTCGGCTACCGCCCCAACCAGGCCGCCCGCGCCCTGCGCAGCCGCTCCACCGGCACCGTCGGCCTGGTCCTGCCGCAGATCACCAACCCCTTCTACCCCGCCCTGGTGCGCGAGCTGACCCACGCCCTGCACGCCGAGGGCCGCGCCGTACTGCTCGCCGACTGCGACGACGACCCGACGGCCGAGGCCGAGTACATCGACGACCTGCTGAGCCGTCGCGTCGACGCGCTCCTCGTCATCCCGGCCGACGAGCGCCGCAGCCGCGACGCGGTCGCCGCGGCCGCCGCCCGGGTGCCCCTGGTCCTGATGGACCGCGGCTGCGGTCCGGGCATCGCCGACTCCGTGGGGGTCGACAACGCCGCGGGCATGGCCCTCGTCCTCGGGCATCTGGCCGCGACGGGCCGCCGCCGGGTCTGCTACCTGGGCGCCGACGGGACGGCGTCGGCCGCCGCCGAGCGGCGCGCGGCGTACGCGGCCGGGGCCGCCGTCCTCGATCCGGGCGCGCCCGGACGGATCGCGCTCGGCGGCTTCTCCGTGGAGTGGGGCCGGGCCGCCGTCGACCTGGTGTGGGACGCCCGGCCGGACGCGCTGGTGTGCGCCAACGACCTCATCGCGGTCGGCGCGCTGCAGCGCCTCCAGCAGCTCGGCGCGGACGTGCCCGGCGAGGTGGCCGTCACCGGCTTCGACGACATCCCGATGGCCGCGCTCGCCGCCCCCGGCATCACGACCGTCCGCCAGCCGGTCGCCGAACTGGCCGCGGAGGCCACGCAGTTGCTCGGCCGCCGTCTCGCCGGGCGCGGCGAGGGCCCGCAGCGGGCGATACGGCTCGCGCCGGAGCTGGTCGTACGGGAGTCGAGCGCGCCGGGGACGGGTGAGCCGGGGGCGGGCGGGGCGGGCGCCGCTGCCCTTCCGGCGCGGTGAGGTCCGCCCGCCCCTGAACGGGCACCGGTGTCCCCCTCAAGGTCATCGCGACGTACCGTGTGCGGTGAGACAGTTCACACCCCGGTAGAAGACGGACGGTGCCATGACCGACCCCTCGACGACGCCCGGACCGGCCGCGCGCCCGCACATCGACACGTCGGTGCCGCACTCCGCCCGGATCTGGAACTACTGGCTGGGCGGGAAGGACAACTACCCCGTCGACGAGGCGGCCGGTGACGCCTACAGCGCCGTCTACCCCGGCATCGTCACCATCGCCCGCAGCAGCCGTGCCTTCCTGGCCCGCAACATCACGTACCTGGTCGGCGAGGCGGGCATCCGGCAGTTCCTCGACATCGGGACCGGCCTGCCGACCGTGGACAACACCCACGAGGTGGCGCAGCGTCTCGCCCCCGAGACCAGGATCGTCTACGCCGACCACGACCCGATGGTCCTCGCGCACGCCCGCGCCCTGCTCACCTCCACACCGGAGGGCGCGACCGCCTACGTCGACGCCGACATCGCCGACCCCGACCGCATCCTGGCGGCGGCCGCCGAGACGCTGGACCTCACCCGCCCCACCGCCTTGATCCTCAGCAACATCCTGGGCCACGTCGCCGACTACGACCAGGCCCGCGCCATCGTCGCCCGCCTGCTCGACGGACTGCCCTCCGGCAGCCACCTCTCCATCAACGACGGCTCGCGCGGCATCGACGCCGCCTACGAACAGGCCCAGGACGCCTACAACGAAACCGGCGCCGTCCCCTACTTCCTGCGCCCCGTCGACCAGATCGAGGCCTTCTTCGACGGCCTGGAACTCCTCGACCCCGGCGTCGTGTCGGTCCCCTTCTGGCGCCCGGACCCCAAGTCCCCCGCCCCGGTGGCGATCGGTGAGCACGGGGGTCTCGCGCTCAAGCGATGACGCCCGACGCCGGTCGCACCGACGTGCACCCGGCCGCCAAGGCACCTCACAGCCACCCGGCGTCGCTCACCGATCCCAGGCTGGTGCCCGACAGACGGCGGTGCAGGGTCGTGGCCTGGTCCTCGGTCAGGGACGCGACGTGGTCGGCGGCGGCCCGCAGGGGGTCGCCGTGCAGTTCGAGTTCCTCGGCGCGGTCGGTGGGCAGGAGCCCGGGGGACTCATGGGTCCAGCGGAGCAGCTCGGAGACGACGCGTCGCTTTCCGTGCTGCTGGGTGGCCAGAGCCGGGCGGTCGATGACGTAGCACCAGACCAGTTCCTTGAGGAGGTCGCAGGCGGCCCGGCGCTCGGCGGGGACGACGAGGCGCGCGCCGTGGCGGATCGCCGCCGGGCCGCCGACCTCCAGCTCGATGTCCCGGGTGAAGTGGTCGATCAGCTTGGCGGTCCGGGCGTTGACGGCGACATCGTCCGCGTGCCGCCCGGCGTAGGGCCCCGGCACCGAGAGCGCCTTGGCGATGTCGGCGAGGAGCCGTACCGCCTCGTCCCGGTCGAAGGCGGCACCGGCGCGGCGGCGCTTGGCCGCCACATAGTCGAGGAAACGCCGTGTCTCCCGCTCGGTGTCGCCGCCCCCGGCTCCCGGGGCCGGGAAGAGCGCGGCCAGCGGGATCAGGCCGGTGCGGTAGAAGTCCTCCACGTCGTGACAGGCGTACGTGACGTCGTCGGCCCAGTCCATCACCTGCTCCTCGACCGGCACCGCGTCGTCGCCGCGGCCCGCCCGCACCCATGCGAACGCCTGCCGGTCGACGGCGTAGACACCCCACTTGGAGTGCCGCGCGGGGTCGACGTCGCGCGGGACGCGTTCCCAGGGGTACTTGGTGGCGGCGTCCAGGCAGGCCCGGGTGAGGTGCAGGCCGCGGTGGCCGGGGTACTTGTGCGCTGCCAGGAAGGTCAGGATGTGCAGGGTCTGGGCGTTGCCCTCGAAGCTGTCGAGCACCCCGTCGGCGGCGCGCACCTCGTCCATCGTCGCCCGCAGCGCGGTCTCACCGGCGTGACCGAAGGGCGGGTGGCCGATGTCGTGCGCCATGCAGGCCGCCTCGACCAGGGCCGGGTTCGGGCCGCCGTAGCGCCGTTCAAGCCGCTCCGCCATCCGCCGCCCCAGCTGGGCGACCTTCATCGAGTGGGTCAACCTGGTGTGGTACGCGCCGAGTTCGCCGCTCGCGACGACCTGGCTCTTGCCCGCCAGCGCGCGCCACTGCGTGGAGTACAGGATCCGGTCGACGTCGTGCTCGAAGCCCGATCGCTGTCCGTCGTCCGCGACCCTTCGGCGCAGGGAGTGCTGTTCCAGGTCTTCGTCGCTGTACCGGGCCGGTCGCATGACGGGATGGTAGTGCCCCTGCCACCGTCCACGACGGGGGGACGTGCGTCAGCGCCCGCTCCCCCGCCCGTGGTCACCCTCCACCCCGGCCCCCTCCTCCGCCCTCGCGAGGATCCCCTCGACCACCCCCGTCTTGGCGTCGGCGTAGTTCTGCAGGTACTCCCACGTCCGCTCCGCCAGCGTCCTCTTGGTGCGGGCGTACAGGTCACGGTCGTCGTCGTGGGCGCGGAGCCAGTCCCGGAACCGGAGCATGCGGGCGGTCTCCTCGCAGCCCTCCGGGAACACGTGCAGGTTCGCCGAAG
Source organism: Streptomyces sp. NPDC040610 (assembly GCF_055594065.1). Lineage (NCBI taxonomy): Bacteria > Bacillati > Actinomycetota > Actinomycetes > Kitasatosporales > Streptomycetaceae > Streptomyces > Streptomyces sp. NPDC040610. Next base: position 470,537 of record NZ_JBVIXA010000002.1, read on the forward strand.
CGGCGCCGGGCGCGAGGTCCTGCCGGCGCAGCACGCGGTGCTCGTACCAGTCGGGCTCCCGGATCGCGAGGGTGTAGCCGAGCTGTTCGAGCGCGGGCACGTACGTCGCCTCCTCCCCCGGGTCCGGGACGGTCAGAAGCATGTCGATGACCGGCTTGGCGGGCAGACCGGGCACCGACGTCGAGCCCACGTGCTCGATCGCGTGCCGCACGTCCACGAGCGCGCCGCCGAGCCGTGCGGCCTCGGTGGCGAAGACCTGCGGCCACCGGGGGTCGTACTCCGCCAGCGTGACCCGGCCGTCGAGCTTGGGCACGGCGCCCACGGTGGCTGCGGCGATCTCCTCGGCGGTCATCGGCACTGTGCCGTCGACCGCCGGTGCGTGCGGCTCCTGGGCGTGGGTCTCCTGCTCGGGCACGGTCTGCTCCTGACCTCGGTGTGGCATCGGTTCGCCGCAAGCCAAGGCCAGGAGTCGCGAGAGCGTCAAGGGCGTCGTGACCGGACGACCGCGTCAGTCCCGCAGCACCACCAGCACGAACGCCGCCGACACCGCGCCCAGCACGACGGCCGCGACCCCGCGTGCGAATCGGTGGTCCCGCAGCACGGGCAGGAGTTCGTCGGCGGCGAGGCGGCCGGGCCCGGCCAGGGCAATCGACACCGCGCCCGCCAGGAGCACGATGTCGTACTCGACGCCCTCGGGGCTGAAGAAGCCGCCGCCCCACTTCACGGCCATGGCGTTGAGCATGATGCCGAGGATCCCGGCGCCCGCGAGGGGTGTGAGCAGGCCGATCGCGAGGCCGAGGCCGCACAGGGTCTCGGTGAGCGCGGCGACCCAGGCCATCGTTGTGGCGGCCTTGTAGCCGTCGGAGGCGAAGAAGGCCGCGGTGGCGTCGAGGCCGTTGCCGTCGAACCAGCCGAAGAGCTTCTGCGAGCCGTGGGCGGCCATGGTGAGGCCGACCGCGAGCCGGAGCAGCAACAGGCCGACATCCGCGCCGGGTTGGGGCCCGGAGGCGACCGCGAGGGCGTGTCGGCGCGGTGTGCCCGGCGACGTGGAGGCATAGGGGGACGGGGGTGGGGGTGGGGACGAGGAGTCGGTGGAGTGCGGGGAGTCAGTGGAGTGGAGGGAGTCGGCGGAGTGAGGGGGACGGGACGGTGAGGACATGCGTGATCTCTCCTTGTGCCGAGGGGGGAAGGACGGGGACAGGGAGGAGAGGTCCCTCTGCGTGCTGAACGGCTGCGTGCTCAACGGCTACGTGGTGAACGGCTGCGTGCTCAACGGCTGCGTGCTGAACAGTTGTGTACTGAGCGGCTGCTTGCTGAATGGTGCACGGCGTGGCTCCCGCAAGCGGGACGTCCTGTCGGAGCCGAGGCGCCCGCCCCGGCCCGAGGGCGTACGCTCGCCCGCTCATGTCGACCGATGATAGGTCCAGACCAAGTCGGTATGAAGCCCTCCGACCGTCACAGAACCCGGCCCGGCTCACTGCGGCCGGATTTCACCCCTCGCCGCTCCCCTCCCCCCTGCCTACCGGACCGCATCGGCGGACGGAGGCACGGGCCGCCGCATGCACACCCGAGGCCAGCGGTCCAGGCCGTGCGCGGCCTCGTTCTCCCGGACGGCCCGCAGCCCGGGGCCCAGTTCGGCGTCGTCGAGGAGTACGAAGCCGCAGCGCGCGTAGTACGGGGCGTTCCACGGCACATCCCTGAAGGTCGTGAGCGTCAGCGCGGGGACCGCCTCGGCCGCGGCGCGGTCGGCGAGGTGGTCGAGGAGGGAGCGGCCGATGCCGTGGCGGGCGTGGTCGGGGTGCACGGACACCTGCTCGACGTGCAGGTCGCCGTCGACGCGGTCGGCGAGGAGGTAGGCCACCGGTACGTCGTCCGGGTCGGCGGCCACCCAGGCGAGCCCGGCGCGCTGGTAGCCCGCGAGTTCGTCCAGGGCGGGCGGCTCGTCGTCGGCGATCTCCGGCATGCCGACGTCCCGGAAACAGCGGCCGGCCGCCCGCTCGATGTCCTGAAGGCGGGTCAACTCACCGTGGCGCAGGGATCGGATACGCATCGCGCCATTGTTCCAGGTCAGTGGGGCGGCCTGGCCTCGGGCCCCGGGGCGCGGCACGGCGGTCGGCGACGAGGCGGAACCGCCCTGCCGACCCCGGTCGGACTTCGAGGTCGGCAGGGCGGCTGCGGCGAGACCGCGCCGCCGCTCAGGCCTCGCTGTGCCGGGGCTCGGCCTGGAACGTCTCCGTGTGCAAGGTGATCGCCCGCACCGGGCAGGCCCGTGCCGCCTCCCGCAGCATGGGGTCGCCCACCTCCTCCTCGCTCCCGGGCAGCAGCTCGCTGAAGCCGTCGTCGTCCTGCGTGAAGACCTTCGGTGCCGTCAGGACGCACTGGCCGGCGCCGATGCACACGTCCGTGTCGATGGTGACGCGCATCAGCCGCGCCCCCAGGTGACGGGCAGGTCGACCAGGCCCTGAATCGTGTCACCGGGCTTCATCCGGATCTCGTCCGCGGGGACGGCGAGCCGCAGGTCGGGGAGGCGGGCGAGCAGGGACCGCAGGGCGATCTCCAGCTCGGCGCGGGCGAGGTTCTGGCCGAGGCACTGGTGGATGCCGAAGCCGAACGCGAGGTGGTGCCGGGCACTGCGGCGCACGTCGAGGTCGTCGGGGTCGGGGTAGACGGCGGTGTCGCGGTTGATGGTGGAGGCGGCGAGGACCACGCCCTCGTCGGCGCGGATGAGCTGCCCGGCCACCTCGATGTCCTCGGTGGCGACGCGCACGAGTCCGTCGGCGATGGACAGGAAGCGCAGCAGTTCCTCGACGGCGTCGCGGGTCAGGTCCGGGTCGGCGCGCAGGGCCGCGAGCTGGTCGGGGTGTTCGAGCAGGGTGAAGGTGCCGAGCGAAATCATGTTGGCCGTGGTCTCGTGCCCGGCGACGAGCAGGATGAGGGCGATGCGGACGAGTTCGTCGCGGTCCAGGCTGCCGCCGTTCAGCCGTTCGCGTACCAGCTCGTCGAGTACGCCCTCGGGGGTGGCGTCGGCCGCGGCTCCCCGCCCGGCGCCGGAGTCGGCCGTCTTGGTCTTGCGGTCGACCAAGTCGCCCAGGTAGTCGAGCAGTTCGACGCGGCCCGCCTCCGACTCCTCGGCCGTGGCGCCGCGCAGGATGCGGCGTGCGGCGTCCTCGAAGAACTCGTGGTCGGCGTACGGGACACCGAGGAGTTCGCAGATCACGATGGACGGCACGGGCAGGGCGAAGGCGGTGACCAGTTCGACGGGCGGTCCCTGGGCGATGACGGCGTCGAGGAGTCCGTCGACGATGTGCTGGATGCGGGGGCGCATCGCCGCCACCTGTTTCACCCCGAACGTGGGGATGAGCATGCGGCGTTGCTTGTTGTGCAGCGGGTCGTCGACGCCGAGCAGGGCGAGCGGCTCCCGGCGGGAGAGCTCGAAGCGCGGGGCGATCATCGGGAAGGCGGGATGCTGCCGGTCGGTGGAGAGGCGGCGGTCGGTGAGCAGGGCCTGGGCCTCGGCGTGGCCGGTGACCAGCCAGGCCTCACTGTTGTCGTAGAGGGTGACCCGATTGACCGGGCCTTGCGTGCTCGACGGCCGGTATCCGGCGGGCGGGTGATAGGGGCAGGTTCGGTCCTGGGGGAAGGGGGCGGCTTGCGCCATGGGGGCCTCCGATGTGCTCGGACGGGTTGTGCGGTGTCCCGACCCCCACTTCATGCCCCATGCAAGCATCTGGAACATGCCCGGTTCGGCCAACTTCGCGCCGGACGCCCCTGAGTTCGGCATCGCGGCCGATTTGTGCTGCTCCCCCGATGCCGCCGCGCCTCATGACCTCGCAGGGGCCGCAGCTCTCCCCGGGATTTTTCGCGACAGCCGCTGACACGAATGGCGTGATCACGCCGGTCTCCCCCGCCGGCCGCGGCGCCCGCACCGGCCGCGTCACCCAAGCCGCCCACGCCGCCCACGCCGCCCACGAGCACGTACCCACCACGCCACAAGCCCCGGCCGCACGAAGAGCTAGAGCACCGACGCCAGACGTTCGGCGCCCGCCCCGGACACGCCCGCGAGTCCGGCGGGGCGACCGGTCGCCAGAAGCAGCAGGTCCCCCGCCGGACCGCGGACCTCGTCCGTGCCGTCGCCCGTCGACCAGTCCGCGTCGGTGGCGATCAGGCGCAGGCCTCGCAGGCGCTTGCGGGCGCCGTAGAACGGGCTGCCCACGACGTGATCGAGGGCCGTCGCCGTCGGCTCCGGGGGCATGGCCCGCGTGCGTCCGAGCGGGCGCGCGATGTCCTGCCCGTGGACGAGGAAGTCGACCAGGGGGTCGGCGGGGGCGGCCATGGGTGCCCGGCGGGGCGACCCCGCCGTCTCCCGGATCTGGGCGATCAGTTCGGCGGGCGGGAACGCGGCCGCCCGCCGCACGGCGAACTCGGCCTCCATGCGGTTCCAGTCGCCGCGGGCGCGCAGGGCGCCGCCGAGCACCATCCGCCATGTCGTGCGCGTCGACAGCGTCAGATGGGCGGCGACGTCCCGTACCGTCCAGCCCTCACAGAGCGAGGGTGCCTCCCATTCGGCGTCGTCGAGATCCGCCAGGAGGTCGGCGACGCCGAGGCGCTCCGTCTCCACCCAGCCGAGCATCCGCTCCGCGTTCGTCTTCGTACCCATGGCTACGCCTCTCACCTCGAAGGCAGCAGGACTCCGGCGGCACCGGGCCGCCGGAACCTCTGCGCGGGAAGTGCAGGTATGACCACCCGCCCGCCGAGAAGTGAGCGATCCATGAGCGTGACCTGGGTCACGACATGCTGCGGAAGGCGGGTCGCGGTCGGCGACCCGCCTCCGTGGCACCGGTCAGGAACCGACGTACTCCCGAAGATGACGGGCCGTCAAGGTGTCGCTCGCGGTGACCAGTTCGGCGGGCGTGCCGGTGAAGACGATCTCGCCGCCATCGTGGCCGCCACCCGGGCCGAGGTCGATGATCCAGTCGGCGTGGGCCATGACGGCCTGGTGGTGCTCGATGACGATGACCGAGTTGCCGTCGTCGACGAGCCGGTCCAGGAGCGCGAGGAGCTTGTCCACGTCGGCCAGGTGCAGACCGGTGGTCGGCTCGTCGAGGATGTACGTGGAGGACTTCTCCGCCATGTGGATGGCGAGCTTCAAACGCTGGCGCTCGCCGCCGGAGAGGGTGTTCAGGGGCTGGCCGAGGCGCAGATAGCCGAGGCCGACGTCGGCGAGGCGGCCGAGGATGGTGTGCGGCTGGCCGGAGGGGAAGAAGTCGTACGCCTCGGCGATCGACATGCCGAGGACCTCGCTGATGTTCTTGCCGTTGAGGCGGTAGGTGAGCACCTCCGGCGTGAAGCGCTCGCCCCGGCACTCCTCGCAGACGGAGGCGACGCCCTGCATCATGGCCAGGTCGGTGTAGACGAGCCCGAGGCCGTTGCACTTCGGGCAGGCGCCCTCCGAGTTGGCGCTGAACAAGGCCGCCTTGACGCCGTTGGCCTTGGCGAAGGCGTTGCGGATCGGCGTGAGCAGGTTCGTGTACGTCGCCGGGTTCGAGCGGCGCGAGCCACGGATCGGGGACTGGTCGGCGACCACCACACCGTCCTGCCCGGACAGATAGCCGTGGATCAGCGAGCTCTTGCCGGACCCCGCCACGCCGGTGACGACGGTCAGGACGCCGAGGGGCACGTCGACCGAGACATCCTTGAGGTTGTGCGCGTCGGCGCCCTTGACGGCCAGGTGGCCCTTGGGGGTGCGAACGGTGTCGCGGAGCCGGGCGCGGTGGTCGAGGTGGCGGCCGGTGAGGGTGCCCGAGGCGCGCAGGCCCGCCACGTCGCCGGTGTAGCAGATCTCGCCGCCCGCCGTGCCCGCGCCCGGGCCGATGTCCACGACGTGGTCGGCGATCGCGACGACCTCCGGCTTGTGCTCGACGACGAGCACGGTGTTGCCCTTGTCGCGCAGCCGCAGCAGCAGGTCGTTCATGCGCTGGATGTCGTGCGGGTGCAGGCCGATCGTCGGCTCGTCGAAGACGTACGTGACGTCGGTGATGCTGGAGCCCAGGTGGCGGACCATCTTCACGCGCTGGGCCTCACCGCCGGAGAGGGTGCCCGAGGGGCGGTCGAGGCTGAGGTAGCCGAGGCCGATCTCGGTGAGCGAGTCGAGGAGGTCCAGGAGGTTGGCGAGGAGCGGGGCGGTGCCCGCGTCCTCGATGGAGCGGACGAAGTCGGCGAGGTCGTTGATCTGCATCGCGGAGCACTCCGCGATGTTCACGCCGTCGATCCGCGAGGAGAGCGCCTCCCGGGTGAGGCGGGTGCCCTCGCAGAGCGGGCACTGCCGGAACACCACGGCGCGGTCGACGAAGGCCCTGATGTGCGGCTGGAGTCCGTCGCGGTCCTTGGCGAGCCAGGTGCGCTGCATCTTGGAGACGAGGCCCTCGTACGTGAAGCCGTTGGAGCCGACCTTCACCTTGACCGGGTCCTTGTGCAGGAGGTCCGCCCACTCCTGCTCGGTGAAGTCCTTGAGCTTCTTGTCGGGGTCGTAGAAGCCGGAGTTGGCCATGACCTGCCAGCTCCAGGAGTCCACCGCGTAGTACGGGAGGGTCAGGGCACCCTCGTTGAGGGACTTCTCGCGGTCCAGGAGCTGGTCCACGTCGACGGTCGAGACCTCGCCGGCGCCCTCGCACTCGGGGCACATGCCGTCGGGCAGATTGAAGCTGAAGGCCCCGGACGTGCCGATGTTCGGCACGCCGAGGCGGCTGAAGATGATCCGCAGCATCGTGTACGCGTCCGTGGCGGTGCCGACCGTGGAGCGGGAGTTGGCGCCCATCCGCTCCTGGTCGACGACGATCGCCGCGCTGAGGTTGCGCAGCTCGTCGACGTCGGGGCGGCCCACGCTCGGCATGAACGACTGGATGAAGGCGGTGTACGTCTCGTTGATCAGGCGCTGGGACTCGGCGGCGATGGTGGCGAAGACGAGCGAGGACTTGCCGGATCCCGAGACTCCGGTGAACACGGTGAGACGCCGCTTGGGCAGGTCGAGGGAGACGTCCTTGAGGTTGTTCTCCCGCGCTCCGCGGACCTGGATCAGGGTGTGGCTGTCGGCGGGGGTGACCTTCACGGGGGCTCCTTGTACGGCTCGCACAGCTGTCCGGCATGAATAGCGTACAGCGTACTCAGTCACGGAGCACGGCGCCTCTGTTTTTCGTGAGCCTCCCTTGCTGCGGCTTTCCGTGAGCCTCCCGTGCGACGGTCCCCCGGCCGCCGCACACCCCGTGTGTCGTGGGTCCGTCGATCACGTCACCGGACACAGGACGCCGCGGCTCTCCGCTATCTCGACCTTCCCGGTCGCGACGTGCAGGGCGAACTGAAGGTCGCGCAGGCCGCTCAGCGACCCGAGGTCCCGGGACATGTGCGCCTCCAGGGCGCGCAGATGGGAGCGCACGGTGGCCTCCGACAGGCCGAGGGCCCGCGCGGCCGCCTCCAGGTGCGCCTCGTGAGTGAGCCACACCGTGGCCGTCGTGATCAGGTCCCTGCGGTCGCCCCGGGCCGACCGCAGGAGGGTGTCCGCCCACGCCGTCACCTGCGGCGAGGCGAGGAGGGAGTGGAGGGTCGGCGCGTACGCTCCCTGCGTCATGGACTGCGCGGGCGGCTCCCGGTGGGTGACCAGCTCCAGCGCGAGGCCGACGGCTATCCGGTCGGCGACGGAGGCGAAGTCCACGCGCAGCGCCTCGGCGGCCCGGGCCACGCGGCGCGTGACGGTGTTGCGGTGCAGGTTCAGCCGTCGTGCGGCGACGGTGTAGGGGTGGGCGAGGGCCATCGACAGGGTCTCGCGCATCTGTTCCCACTGGGCGTCGTGGCGCATCAGCGGGTCGAGCAGGTTTCTCGCCCACACTTGCGCGTCGCGCGGCGGGAGCAGGCCTATCAGGTCCGTGTTCGGGGCGGACAGCGCGGCCGCGTCCGGCTGGAGCAGGGCGAACCCCTGGGCGGCGCCCGCCTCCCGGAGCGCGTCCGCGAGCAGGGACATGGAGTAGACGCCGCTGCCGCCGACGGAGGCCTCGGCGCCCAGGGCGGCGACGAGCCGGGTCAGGTCGGCGCCCACGCCGTCGTCGGCGCGGCCGGGACGGACCGGCTGGACGACGATGATCCGGCGGTCGGCGCGCGGGTCGGCGATCACCAGGGCGCGGCCCTCCGTGACGACCTCGCACCGGCGCACCGCGACGTCCCGGTGGGCGCACGGGACGTCGACCACGAAGACCCTGACCGTGTCGGCGTCGAGGAGACCGGGCGCCTGGGCGGCGAGCACCCGGCGCGCCTTGTCCACCTCGCCGTCGAGGAGCAGCTCCACCGCCGCCCTGCGGGCCGCGCGGGAGGTCTCGGCGGCGGCGCGGTACTCGCGGCGCGCCTGGTCGAGCAGGCCGAGGAGTTTCGCGGCGTGCCCGAGGAGGCGTACCTCGGCGTCGTCGAAGGGGGCCGTGCCGCGGGCGATGGCGAGGACCGTGCCCGCCCCGCGCGCCGGGCCGAGGGAGATGAGCCGGGTGTGCGGGCCCGAAGGGCGGCCGGACGCCGTGCCGTCGACGGAGCTGTGGATGATCGCCGGGGCGAGGGCCTCGGCGGCCGTGGCGGGCGAGGCGGCGAGCACCCGGTGCGGGTCGCTGACGAGGACCTGTACCTGGAGGGCGCGGGCGAGCCAGTCCGCGATGCGCTGCATCGCGCGGGGGTCGGCGAGCTCGGACGGCACCTGCTGCACCAGCGTGGTGAGCTGGCTCGCGCGCAGCTCGGCCCCGGCGAGGCGGCTCTCCTGGAGGCGGTGGCGCGTCTTGGCCCACTCCCGCAGGGGCGCGGTGGTGACGAGCACGGGCACGGAGAGCGCGTGGGACAGGTCGCGGATCGCCTGGGGCAGCGGCTGGTGCGCGCCGGGCTCCAGGCTCACCACGAGGCCGGCGCACTTGTCCAGGGCCAGTTGCTCCATGAGCGTCTCCAGGGCGACCTCCGCGCGGCCCCGGGCGCGGAACTGCAGCCCGGTGACCAGGACGAGGCATCCGGCGTCGAGGCGCCGCTGGGGCTCGCCCTCCAGCAGCTGCGACACGGTCAGGGCCGTGAGTCCGGCCACGCCGACAGCCCCGAACCGGGCAGCGTCGACACCTCCGGCGAAGGCGAGCTCCAGCTCCGCCCTGCCGACCAGCACGCCCAGTGTCAGCACGTCATCTCCCCCTTCTGCCCGAGGAGTTGGTGATGTCCCTCGACGGGGCTCACAGCCGCATGGTGTGCCGACGCGCTCTCTCTCGGGCTCGCCGACACGTCAACTCCAGCCGAAGCAAGCTCAGGCAGTGCACGGCGACTTGACCGGTTTCCCGTCGGCTGTCGCCATGGACATACTCAAAGGGTTGCGCACACAGATTGCAAGCGACAAGGTGTGCACTGTCCGCAAGTTGTGGAGAGTGCCGGAAGGAGCGTTCGTGGCCCGCGAAAGGTCCGGTCCGACCCTCGCGCATCTCGTTCTGGCCACCCGGCTCAAGATCCTGCGCGAGGCGGCGGGACTGTCGCGCAAACAGGCCGCCGACGCCCTCGGCGCCCACCCGGTCACCGTCCGCCGGATCGAGCACGCGCAGACGTCCCTGGACGAGGGTCAGGTCCGCTCGCTCCTCGGGGCGTACGGGGCACCGGACGCGGAGATCGAGGAGTTCCTCGGTAAGCTCGCGACCGCCAACCTGCCCGGCTGGTGGCATCCCTGGCGCACTGTCATGGACCCCTGGCAACTCGACCTGATGAGCGTGGAATCCGCGACCAGCATCATCCGCACCTGGGAACCGGCCCTCGTCCCCGCCCTCTTACGCACCCGGGACTACGCCCGCGCCGTCGACGACGCCCTGCGGCCCGATCTGACGGCAGCCGCCAAGGAGGCCCGCACCGAACTGCTCATGGTGCGCCAGGAGCGGCTGCGCACCCAGCAGACCCGGATCTGGGCGCTGATGTCGGCCGTGGCCCTGCACACCCGGGTCGGCAACGACAGCGTCATGGCGGAGCAGCTCACCGCGCTGCGGGCCGCCGCCGAGCGGGCGGACGTGACCTTGCAGATCCATCCGCTGGACGGACCCCCGCACGCCCTGACCGGCAAACCGGCCATCACCGTCTACCGCGTCGAGGCACCGGAGATCCCCGACCGGGTGGTCCGCGAGGGCGGCCCGGTCGGCGCCGCCGACATCTGGGACGCGCCCACCACCGTGACCGACTACCGCCTGCTCCTTGACTACTCCTGCGCCACCGCCTTCCATCCCGACAAGTCGAAAGAGGCACTGTCATGACCGAGCCGACAGACCCCCTGCAGATCGACACCTCCGTCGCCCACAGCGCCCGGGTCTGGAACTACTGGCTGGGCGGAAAGGACTGGTTCCCCGCCGACCAGGCCGCCGGTGACGCCTATCGCGACAAGTACCCGATGATCGAGCCGATGGCCCGGGAGTCCCGCGGCTTCCTCATACGCAGCGTCAACTGGCTGGCGCGGGAGGCGGGCATCAGGCAGTTCCTGGACGTCGGCGCCGGGCTGCCCACGGCCAACAACACCCATGAGGTCGCCCAGCGCATCGCGCCCGACTGCCGGGTGGTGTACGTCGACCACGACCCGCTCGTCCTGCTGCACGTCCACGCGATGCGCAAGAGCACGCCCGAGGGCGCGATGGACTACGTACTCGCGGACATGCGGGACACCGACGCCGTCCTTCAGGGCGCCGCCAAGACCCTGGACATGACCCGGCCCATCGCCTTAGTGATCAATGACGTGCTCGGCCACATCGTGGACTGGGACGAGACGCTGTCGCTGGTACGCCGGCTCATCGCCCGGCTCCCCTCGGGCAGCTATGTGTCGCTGAGCCACTCCACCGCCGCCGACGAGCGGCACCGTGAGGTCCAGGAGGAGTACAACAACTCCGGCGCGATCCCCTACATCTTCCGGGAGCCGGAGCAGACGATCGCCTTCTTCGACGGCCTCGATCTGGTCGAGCCCGGCTATGTGTCCTGGCCCAACTGGCGGCCCGACGCCACCACCGGACGGCTCACCGAGCGGGCCGGGTGGGGCGGGGTCGCCCGGATCTCATGACGACCGGTGGCGCGGGCCGTCCGCAGCACCTCACGGGGCCCCCGCCCACTCCCGTCGCACCGGACCCCGCGAGCCAGTGGGTGCAGCGGCTGACGCGGGCGGCGGCGCGCTCCGGCGCCGTCCTGATCGCCGAGACCGCCGCGCTCGCCGACGGCTGGGCCGCCCTCGTGGACCCCTCGGTCGGCACCGTGCACAGCACCCCCCGTACGGCGGGGCCCGACGGCGAGCGCGCCGCCGCGCACCCGCAGGCCCATCCGCACCTCACCGTCCGGCACGTGGGCGACGCCTCCGGTTCCGTCCTCGTCGTCGGCCCCGGGCGGGCGCCGTGCGCCCACGTCGCCCTGATCGCGCAGGCCACCGCCGACCTGCTGCGGGTACGGGCCCGGCGGGCTGACGACGTGCGCGGCACCGAGCAGCGGCTGCACGCCGCCGTGCTGAACCTGCTGCTGCACGGCCAGCACGCCCTGGCCGCCTCCGTCCTGGGCGACGGCACCGCGACGCACGCGACCGTGTACCGCCTCACCGGGCGCACCGTGCACGCCGCCTACCAGGCCCTGTGGCGGGCCGCGCAGCCCGGCGCGTTCCTCGGCGGCCCCCGGATGCTGGTCTGTCTGGACGGGACGGAGCTGGTGGCCGTCGCACGCCACGACGCGCACGGAGATCACACCTCCGCGCGCACGCTCATCGCGCGCATCGCCGAACGGCACCAACTGACGGGGGGCGCGGCGGAACCCGCTCCCCTGGACATGTTCGCCACCGCCTGGTCCGAGGCCGGTGCCGCCCGGCACAGCGCCACCCCGGGGCGTCTCGCCGCCGCGAGCGGTCTCGGCGCGGACGGGCTGCTCCGGGTCGTGCCGGGCGACCGCCTCGGCGCCTGGTCCGCGGGCGTCCTGCGGCCCCTGGACCGGGAGCAGCGCCGGACCCTGGAGGCCTGGCTGCGCTCGGGTTCGGCGCAGACGGCCGCGCCCGCGCTCGATGTGTCCGAGGGAACGGTACGCGCACGGCTGCGGGCCGCGGGGAGCCTCCTGGCCGTCGATCTCGACCACCCCACCGTGCAGGCGCAGTTGCTGCTCGCGCTGCGCGCCCCGGCCACTCCCCTGCCCGTGCCCGCGCAGGCCGCCGCCCCGACGACCGCTCCGGTCCTGCCCGTCCCGCCGGTCCGGGCGACCGCCCCGACCAGGCTGCGCACCGACCCGGCGCTGCCCACCGGTCTGCTCGGCCCGCAGGACGCCGCCCGCTGGGCGTCCGGGCTGCTGGAACCGCTGGACACCCGCTTCCGCATCACGCTCCGGTGCTGGCTGCGGCACCGGGGCCGCACCGCGCCCGCGGCAGCCGAGCTGGGGCTGCACCGGTCCACGCTCACGGCCTGGCTCGCCGAGTGCGGCAAACTCCTGGACCTGGAGCTGTCGTCGGCGACGACCAGGAGCGAACTGCACCTGGCCGCCGAGACGATCGCCACCCCCGCCGACACACCGGCGGCCCTGCCGCGCCGCGGGGGCAGGACCTATCGAGGGGCAGGGCGGTAGGCGCACCCCGTCGGGCGGGCGCCACCGCCACCGCCGAACTCCTCAGCCGACTGTGCTCATGACCCGTCGGCAGCGGCCAGGGGCGCGGCGAGTTCGCCAAGGAGCCGGGCCGCCGGGGCCGGGTGGACGAGCCACTTCAGGTGGCTGCCCTCGAGGTCGCGGACGTCGTAGGGGTTGTCCGGGGTCAGCGCGTCGCCCTCGCGGATCAGGCGGTCCTGCAGGGCGAGCGGCAGGCTCGTGTCGTCGGCCAGCCGGACGTAGGTCTTCGGGATGCGGCCCCAGGTCTCGGCCCGCGCCCGGTCGGCGGAGGTGCCGACGTCCAGGTTCTCGTCGGGCTGGAAGGTGTTCAGGAAGGTCAGGAACTCCTCGTCGGTGCCGTCGGCGAGGAAGGCCGCCTTGAACGCCGCCAGGGCGCCGGGGTCCGCGGTGCGGAAGTTGACGCGGAGCAGGCCGAGTTCGGCCGGGTTCCCGGCCATCGCCAGGGCCAGCGACGCGGCGTCGACCGTGGCCATCTCCGGCTCGGCGTAGTAGTCGCCGACGTCGAGGAGGACCGGGCACCAGGCGGAGACGTAGACGATGCGGTCGATGAGGTCCGGTCGCGCGTTGGCCGCGGCGGTCGCGGTGACGCCGCCGCGGCTGTGCGAGACGAGTATGACGGGGCCGTTCCGCTTGGCCCGCTCCAGGATCCCGATCAGGTGCGCGACATTGTCGGCGAGGGTGACGCCCTTGATCGCGCCGGGCGCGGTGGCGAGCCCTTCGAGGTCCTGGGGCGTCTGGTAGGCGCGGGTGTAGGTCGCGGCGAATCCGTGCCCGGGCAGATCGACGGCTACCGAGCGGTGGCCGAGGAGGCCCAGTTCGGCCTGGAGCGGTGCGAAGGAGAAGGAGTTCGCGAAGGCTCCGTGCACCAAGACGAAGGTCGGCTGCATCTGTCTGCTCACTTTCTGGCCCCCACGGCGTCGGCGGCGTGCGCCGCACCGGGAAAACCGGTTTCCGGTTTCCGCTTTCCGATGGCGCACCCTACCTGCGCTTTTCCGTGAGAATCACCCCCTCGAAGAAACATACACACGTGCATGTATGGTTGCTGTCGGAGGAGGGGCAACGAGCCTCCACGCAGCAGGACTTCGGCCATCCGGTGCGACGAACCGAGCGGAGCAGCGATGCGGACCCCGGACACACGAGGCGGGACACGGAGGCAGCCGACCGCGCGGGACGGTGTCGGCCGCCCCCGCCCCACCCAGGCCGACCGCAGCGCGCGCTCGCGCACCGCGCTGCTCGAATCGGCCGCACGGGGCCTGTCCCGCTACGGCTACGGCCATCTCAAGCTGGAGCAGGTGGCCCGTGAGGCCGGGTACACACGCGGTGCGCTCTATCACCAGTTCAAGGACAAGCAGGATCTGGCCCTGGCCGTGTGCGCCTGGTTCCGCGAGACGTACTGGCACGAGGTGGCGCGGTTCGTCGAACAGGAACCGGATCCCGTCACGGCGCTGCTCACCCTCGCCCGCGGCCACGCCGTGTTCTGCCGGCGTGACGTGGCGCGCGTACCGATCGCGCTGCGCCTGGAGTTCAGCGGTCAGGACCATCCCGTCGGGCGCGAGGTCGAGCGGAACTACGACACGCTCCTCACCCGCGTCGCCGGTCTCATCGACGCCGGGCGCGCGGCGGGCGCGATCCCGCCCGGCCGACCGACCGGGACCCTCGCGCTCGCCTTCGTCGGCGCGCTCGAAGGCACCGTGATCGCCCTGGCGGGACAGGCTCCGGACGACGAACTGTTCGCGGCCCGGGCCGTCGCGGGCGTGCTCGGCATCGCTCCCCCGCCGTAGCGCGGCGCCGCAGCGCGATCTCGTACCCCATACGGACTCACTCCCTCGCAGTCATCCGACACCGAGCAGACGGAGGTTCCACGCATGAGGCTCCCCAACACCGCGCACACGTCCCGGCCCTGGCGGATCCACGAGATCACGCCGGACTTCCGTCTCTACGACGTGTGGGCCCTGCCGACGCCGGGCGGCCCCGACGACTTCCCGCACCTGGTGCGGCAGACCACCGGCGGCGACACGTCCGACAACCCGTCCCGGATCGCCCGCGTGCTCTTCGCGATCCGCTGGAAGCTCGGGGAGTGGTTCGGCTGGGACAAGGCCGACGCCGGTGTCGGCTCCCGGGTGGCGACGCTGCGGGACCGGCTGCCCGACGATCTGCGCGACGGCCCCTTCGGGCCGGAGTTCGACCGCCTCCCGTTCCGCTCGGTCTTCCTGACGGACGACGAGTGGGCGTCGGAGATGAGCAACCGGACCGTGCACGGGGTGATGCACCTGAGCTGGGTCCCCGACGGCAAGGGCGGGTATCGCGGCCAGATGGCCGTGCTCGTCAAGCCCAACGGCCTGTTCGGGAAGGCCTACATGGCCGCGATCGCTCCGTTTCGGCACCTGCTCGTCTACCCGCCGCTGATGCGCGGCATCGCCGCCGAGTGGCGGGCCGACCCGCCCCAAGGGGCCGAGCCAGCGGCCTAGTTCGCGTCAGCGGCGCCCCGGCGGACCCCCCGAACGGATGGCCCCCGCCGGGCGACCGCTGGCCGGTACACCTCTCACATCTTGTCATGTCCACACCTACCTTGGTGTGTCGAAGCGGTCGTGCGCAGCGGTCCGCTTCTGGCCGACCCACGGCCGACCCACCAAGGAGGCAACCGTGTTGAGACGCATCATCGTGGCCGCCGCGCTCGTGGCCACGAGCATTCTGATTCCCGTAGCGCCGACGGCGGCGGGCGATGCCGCGCCGCCGCGCGCCGAGGCCGCCCCGATCCCCACCGTCGGCGAGGAGCAGGCGGTGGATCTCAGGCTCGGGTCGTCCGGGAGCCCGGTCCGGCAGGAGATCCGGCACCGCGGAGCGGCGTACGTCAAGGTGCACTTCGCCCGGCTCGCCCTCGCCCCCGGCGACTACGTGACGGTCGCGGACCCGACCGGACGCGAGGTGCACACGTACCACGGCGATCCCACGCGCGGGGCCGCCGCACGCGACGACGCCGGGTTCACCCGGCACGGCCGACCCGGCTTCGCCGCGATGTCGGTCGACGGCGACACCGCCGTGGTCACCCTGCACACCAGCGGGAAGGGTGGGTCGCACGCGGCGATCGACCGCTACTGGCGCGGCTACAGCGAGGCGGAGATCGCCGACAGGAACCCGCGCAGCGTGTGCGGCGCCGACGGCCGCAGGGACGCGGTCTGCTACCGGACCAGCCATCCCGCGCAGTACGCCGCCTCGCGCGGCGTGGCCCGCATGCTGAAGAACGGCGGCGGCTGGTGCACGGCCTGGCGCGTGGGCCGCGGCAACCACATGATGACCAACAACCACTGCGTCAAGAACCAGGCGGAACTCGACACCATGGAGGTGCAGTTCGACTACGACTGCGCCACCTGCGGCGGCAACGACCCGCGCCCCGGAACCAAGGTCGGCGCGAACGCCCTGCTCCGCACCTCGCCTTCCCTCGACTTCTCGCTGTTCAGCGTGGACAACTTCGACCGGATCACCCAGTTCGGCACCTTGTTCCTGGAGACCCGCGCGCCGATCGCCAACGAGCGGGCCTATATCGCCGGGCACGGCGACACCAAGCCGAAGCGCATATCGCTGTACGAGGAGAACGACGGCGGCGCCTACTGCGGGATACGCAACCCCCAGCTCGGCACCGAGGACGTCGGGTACAACTGCGACACCTCGGGCGGCAACTCCGGCTCCCCGGTCCTCGCCGGCTCCTCCCACAAGGTGATCGCCCTGCACTGGGGCGGCTCCTGCCCGCACAACGTGGGCACGCGCATGGACAAGATCTATCCGCAGATCCAGGACCTGGTGGACAACCGCCCCTAGCCGGCGGTGCCGGACCGTGGACGGCCGCGGTCCGGCAACGGGTCGTCCCGCCAGGTGTTGGCGGGAGTTCCGCGAGGGAAGGAAGACGGGCGTGACTGCTTCTGAGCGCGTGTCCGACGTCCGTACGGAGTGCGGGACAGTTCGCGGGCGATGGGAAGGCGGGGTGGCGGTCTTCCGGGGGATTCCGTACGCCCGGCCGCCGATCGGCCCGCTGCGGCTGGCGGCGCCGGTGCCCGCGCCGCCGTGGGAGGGCACGCGGCACGCCGACGCCTTCGGCGAGTCCCCTCCGCAGTCGCGGGCCTTCGGCCCCCTGGGAGGGCCCGAGAGCACGGCGGAGTCCGGGGACTGGCTGTCGGTGAACGTCTGGACACCCGATCCGGGCACGGCGGGGCTGCCCGTGCTCGTGTGGATCTACGGTGGGGTCTATCTGTTCGGCACCAGCGCCGGGCCGACCTACGACGGCACGGGGCTGGCCCGGCGCGACACCGTGGTCGTCACCTTCAACCACCGCGTGGGAGCGGAGGGTTACGGTCACTTCGAGGGAGCGGTGCCCAACCGTGCCCTGCTCGACCAGGTGGCCGCGCTCCAGTGGGTGCGGGACAACATCGCGGCCTTCGGAGGCGACCCGGGCCGGGTGACGGTCTTCGGCGAGTCCGCGGGCGCGGGCGCGACCGCCGCGCTCCTCGCCATGCCCCGCGCGTCCGGGCTCTTCCACCGGGCGGTGGCGCAGAGCGTGCCGGGGCCCTTCTACAGCGCCGCGCTGGCCGCCGACATCGGGGCCGTCGTCGCGGGCGAGCTGGGAGCGGCGCCCACGTCGGCCGAGGTGGCGGCGGCGACCCCCGAGGCACTGCGCGACGCGGTCGACGCCGTCCTGCACAAGTTCGGTCAGTACGAGAGCCGTTGGGGGCGGGCCGCACGCGCGCGCATGCCGTTCGCGCCCGTGGTCGACGGCGAGGTGCTGCCCCGCTCGCCCTGGGAGGCGCTCCGGGCGGGCCAGAGCGCCGATGTGGACCTGATGGTCGGTCATACCCGTGATGAGACGCGGTTGTTCACCGCGATGTCCGGGCAACTCGGCCTGGTGACCCAGGAGGAAGCGGCGGACGCCTTGGCGTGGTTCGCTCCCGGGGATGCCGGCCGGCGCGCCTACCGGGCGGGGCACGCGACGGCCGACCCGACCACGCTGCGGGACCTGGTGATGTCGGACTGGCTGTTCCGCATGCCCAGCCTCCATCTGGCCGAGGCACACGCCGAGGGCGGCGGCACCGCGTACACGTACGAACTCACCTGGGAGGCGACCGGACAGGGAGGCGTCCTCGGCTCCTGCCACGCGCTCGACGTGCCGCTTGTCTTCGGCACGCTGCGCGACGGGATCGCGGCGCTGCTCCTGGGCGAGGAACCGCCGGACGAGGCCGTCGCGCTCTCGGACCGGATGGGGGCCGCGTGGGCGGCGTTCGCCGCGACCGGCGACCCCGGCTGGGCCCCGTACCGGGTGGAGGAGCGGCTGACCCGCGTCTTCGGCGCGGAGCCGCACACGGCTCCCTATCCGGAGGAGGCGTCCCGTCTGATCTGGGCCGACCATGTGTTCACCGTGCTCGATGCGGCCCCGGCGGCGGACTGAGGCGCGCCGCGTACGAGAGGGGCCGGTGACGTCGACCGCGCCGCGCCGTCAGGGCATGTCCTTGGGTGCGGCCTCGGCCTGCCGCGCCCGGGGCAGGCCCTTGAAGAGCGTCAGCTGCGGGACCAGCTCGGAGAGTTGGAGGTGGACGCGGGTGAGCTGTTCGTGGCCGCGGTTGCGCTCCGCGACGACCGTGGCGAGGACCAAGGAGGTCAGGGCAGCGGAGCCGTTCAGGGCCTGCAGGACGAGCATGCGCGTCGCGACGTCGTGCCCGGCGAACGGGCCGGTGCCCGCGGCGGCCCCGGGGACGGCGAGCACGGACACAAGGAGCGCGCAGGCCACACCGCCGACGATCTGGAAGCGGTAGGCGGCCCAGATGAGGAACGGGAAGACCAGGAACGACAGATTCAGGGACGTGCGCGTCGCGAGCAGCGTGGCCGCGGCCGTGGCCGCCGCGAGGGCCGCCGCCTCGGCCCAGCGGGCCACGGGGATCCGCCGCGGCCACGAGGCGCCGAACAGCACCAGAAGCAGCGGGGTGACCAGCAGGACCCCCATCGCGTCCCCCGTCCACCACACCGACCAGGTCGCCCAGACACGGCCCGGGCGCAGCGCACCGGCCGCTGCCAGGACGGCGGTGCCGACGGTGGCGCTGACCAGCATCCCGGTCAGTGCGCCCAGGAAGACCAGGGACAGCGTGTCGCGCAGCGCCATGAGCGTCGGGCTGAAGCGGACCTGGCGCAGCAGCAGGACCGCGCACACCGGGGCCAGCGTGTTGCCCGCGGAAATGCCGACGAGCGCCCAAAGAGAGGGGCCGAAGGGCCAGTTGATGAGGACGGCGCCGAGCGCGATCGCGGGCCACATGCGCAGCCCCCACAGCAGCAGCGCGGCCACGGCGATCCCGGTCGGCGGCCACAAGGGCGTGACCTGCCCGCGCACCACTTCCAGGAGCAGGCCGCAGCGGCCCGCGGCGTAGTAGGCCGCCGCCACAGCGGCCAGGCGCAGGATGCGGTCGGTGTGGTGGCCGGACGGGACGGACGCGCTGCACCGCAGTGCCAACATGGGCTCCGAGGATGTGCTGTCGCCGGGCGGGGACCGAACCGGCGCCATTCGTACGGGATGTAACGATTCCACGCTAGCGCCATCGCGAACCGCGCTGCCCCACAACGGGAGGTCCCGTCCGAACTCCTTTCCCCGTCACACGGGTTCAGGAGGGTTTCGACTCGGCCCAGGGGCCGCGGTAGGCGAGGCGAAGATGGCCGTCCGGAGTGCGGTGCAGGTCCAGGCCGTGGTCGTCTCTGCCTCTGGTCGGGAAGGAGGCCGGGAGTGGATCCACCGTGGCGGGGGCCGGTTCGAGGTGGCCCGCGCGTGACACGTGCAGCCAGGCGGGCGCTCCGGTCGACTGAGGTTCGATGTAGTCGGTGACGGCGAGGCTGACGCCACCCGGGTCCACGGTGATGCGCAGCCGATAGCGGGACAGGGTGCTGTGCCCGACGAGGTAGTGCGCGGCGACGGTCGCCGCGTCGCTCATGCGGCGGGCCAGCGGAGGTGGAGCGCCGATCGCGGCGAGGAGGCTGTGGGCGGCCTCACCGATCAGGGTGTGGGTGCGGTGGCCGCGGTCGGTTTCCACGGTGAGGGACAGGTGCGGTGGTGTCTGCTCCGACGCGTCCGGCGCGCAGGTCTCGTAGGGCGTGTAGGGCGCGTAGGGCGAGGTGGTGCCGCGGTGGACCGTGCTGGGCATCTCGGGCTCCCGCTGCGGGGTGAAGGGTCGGGCCGCGAGAGGCGGGGCCAGTTCAACGCCTCCCACGGCCGTGTCTACAGCAATGGCCGGGGTCCGGGACCAGGCGGAAAACTTAGGCCGTGCGACCACCGATGCCTAGGCACGTACTCAGCCATTCGGAGACGAACTGCGCCAACACGGTCCGTTCTACGTCGAATTGACGAACCGGCAAGTCGGCGCATCACGCGTCGCGTCCCCGCAGTCGCCAGCCGGCGAGACCGAGGAGCAGCGCACTGCAGGCGCTCACCAGTGCCGGCGAGGGCCAGGCGTCCAGGGAGCCCACCGCCTGCGGGCCCGCGTCGGAGGTCTGGGTCGGCTTCTCCGGCACGGCGATCCCGAACAGCGCGGGCCGGGGAGAACAGGGCTCGGGGAGGGCACGTTCCGAACGAGAGGCCGCCGGCCGGCGTCCCGCGTACGTCGTCAGGAGTACGCGTTTCCCGGCACGCTGTCGCAGCCGTACTCGGCGATGACGCCCTCCGCCAGCCAGCAGTACGTCTGGCCCAGGCTCGGCCCGGGGGCGGCGGTGAGGGCCTCCAGATGCTGCCAGTAGCGGCGGAGCAGGGGCACGGTGGTCCGCACGCCCGTGGCCATGAACGCACGGAAGTCGGGGGTGTCGTCCTTGTCGAGGGCGCGGGCACAGGCACGGCAGAAGGCGTCCAGCGCCTCGCACCTGTGCGGTGCGCGCCCGGCGGCGACGGCGGGCGCGGCACTCTCCGAGGCGTCGAGCAGCGCCGCGTACATCGATGCCTTGTCCCGTACGTGGGGCGCGGCCCAGTAGTCCAGGAACGCGGGCTCCGCCACGAGGAGGTGGAGCTCGGCGTAGGCCAGTACGGCGTCGGGGGTGGGAACGAGGGGCAGTTCGGGAACGGCCTGTGCGATGACGGCGGCGGCCAGGCGCGGCGGCAGGCCCTCGGGCAGGGCGCGCTGCCACGCCCGGGTGAGGTCCGCGGTGTCCTGCGGTCGGCGCTGCACCCCGGCCAGCAGGCGCAGGCGGCGCAGGCGCTCCGGGCCGTGGCACTCCTCCAGCGCCCGCAACGCCGCCTCGCGCCACCGAAGTTCCGCCAGTTGTGTCTGCGCCCTCTCCAACTGTCCGGCCACCAGGTCGCCGAGACCGGACTCCCCCTTCGCGACCTCGATGATGGCCGCGATCGGCACATCCAGCGCACGCAGCTGCCGTACCAGCTGAAGTTGTTCCAGGGCCTGCGGCGGGTAGCGGCGATGGCCTCCGTGGCTGCGCGGGGCCGTGGGCACGAGGCCGATGTCGGTGTAGTAGCGGATGGCCTTCACCGAAAGCCCGGCGCGGGTGGCGAGTTCCCCGATCGACCAAGTCCAAGCGACGTGCATCCCAGCCCCTTGAATCTCCCCTGCGGTGGAGGTTCTAGCGTACGAAGTGTCGGACCACGCCCGCCCTCAGACCGAGCCGCACCCCTTGGAGCAGCGACATGGCGCTTCCCCCCGGCCAACGAGCCGTCGTCGGATTCCCGCGCTTCGGCACCCATCTCCACCACCCGCCGCCACCCGTCCCCGCCGACCCGGTGATCGTGATGGTCGGAGCTCTCACCGAGGACATCACCCTGCCCGTGGCCGACCTCGCCAAGCTGCCACGGCAAGAGCTCGCGGCCGACTTCCACTGTGTCGCAGGGTGGTCGGCGACCGGCCTGCTGTGGGAAGGAGTCAAGTTCGGGGCGATTTACCGCACTCAGGTCGAACCTGCGCTCACGCCGGATGCGTCCATCAGCCACGTCGTCTTCGAGGGGCTCGACGGCCACCGGTCGATCGTGTGGCTCGAGGACGCCCTGGCCGACGACGTCCTCATCGCCGACCGGCTCGACGGGCGGCCGCTCGACAGCGACCACGGTGCTCCGGTGCGCCTTGTGAGCCCCAGCCAGTACGGCTTCGTCAGTACGAAGCACCTCTGCCGCATCGAGTTCCACACGTGCCCGCCCCCGGATCCCGACCGGTGGTCGCCCATCGCGGCGCACCGCAGGGCGAGGGTCTGGCAGGAGGAACGGCACCGTCGTCTTTCCGGCCGTGTGGTGCGGCCGGTGTACCGGACGCTGATCGGACCGATCCGCGCGCTCAGCGCGCGAGGCAGCCGCACCGGGGCGCAGGATTGAGGCACCCGCACCGGGTCGCGGGGATGAGGCACCCCCACCGGGCCGCCGCGGGGGTGGTGCTCGCCCCCGCGGCGGCCCCAACGAGCAGGGGCCACAGGGGCTTTCACGGCGCGGCCCGTGCCCGTCTCGTTAGGATTCGATCATCGGGCCCTTCGGCCCGTTGCGCACACGGACCGACTTCGTTCCTGGAGACGACATGAGCAGCGCCCTTCTCGTGATGGACGTCCAGCAGGCCATCGTGGACATCGCCGACGACGGCTCCGGATATCTGCCGCGGCTGCGCAGGGCGATAGCCGGGGCCCGGGCCGCGGACATCCCCGTGATCTACGTGGTCATCGCGCTGCGCCCCGGCTTCCCGGAAGTCGGCACGCGCAACAAGCCGCTCGCCGCCATCGCGCAGGCCGGTCTCTTCGTCGAGGGCGCCCCGGGAACCGAGATCCACCCCGAGGTCGCGCCCCTGCCGGGCGACGTGGTGGTCACCAAGAGGCGGGCGAGCGCGTTCTCGGGCAGCGACCTCGACGTGGTGCTGAGGGCACGCGGGATCGACAGCCTCGTGCTCACCGGCATCGCCACCAGCGCCGTGGTGCTCTCCACCGTGTGCCAGGCCAACGACCTGGACTTCGGCCTCACCATCCTGTCCGACGCCTGCCTGGACACCGACCCGGAGGTGCACCGGGTGCTCGTGGAGCGGCTGTTCCCGCAGTGGGCGGAGGTCGTCAGCGTCGACGACTGGGTCAAGGCGACGGCGCCGACGCTATCGTGATCGCATGTCCTCCGTGCCAGAGAACGTATCGCCACGGGTCACAGAAGTTGACCGTGACTCCGCTGTTCAGCGCCTGCAAGAGGCATTCGCCGAGGGGTTGATCCCGCAGGACGAGATGCACGCGCTGCTCCAGACCGCGCTGACCGCCACGACCCGGGCCGAGTTGGCGTCCGCCCTGGCCTCGCTGCCGGACGAGGACGCGGGTCCGACGGTGGTCGTGAACGCCGCCGGCGGACTGATCCACCGGCGCGGCAGGTGGCACGTGCCGCGGAACTTCAAGGTCACCTCCCGGATGGCCAAGGTGTACCTGGACCTGTCGCGAGCGGTCATCGAATACCCCGTGATCAACATCGAGTTGCATCTGGGGTACGGCTGGGCCCGGATCATCGTGCCGCCCGACGCCACGGTCAACTACGAGGAACTGACCGCCGAATGGAAGCAGCCGAGCTACAGGGCGCCGCAGCACAGCGGCGCGAACGGGCCGCGCGTCCGGATCTTCGGGACCATGGGGCACGGCCGGTTGCGCGTCAAGCACGGCCGCGGCTGAGGGCACGGCCGCCCGGCAACTCGACGCGGCCCACGAGGAGCGCCCCGGCCGATGTGCCGGACCGGGGCGCGGGCGGTGCCGTGGATCTCAGCCGCGCAGGACGCGGCCCTCGGCGTCCGTCTTGCCGTTGCTGACGAGCATGAGGACCCCGTCGAACAGCGACCAGACGCCGAGTCCGCCCAGGGTGACGAGCTGGCACACCGCCATGCGGGTGTGGCCGGTGTAGAAGCGGCCGATGCCGAGCGGGCCCAGGACGATCGAGAGCGCGCCCGCCACGTACTTGGACTTGTCGGAGTAGGGCCGCCCGAACGGGTCGTAGCCGTACGGGGCGTTGGTGTCGGGCGCGCCGCCGGGGGCGCCGACGCCCGGGGCCGCGCCCGGCCGGGGGGCCGGAGCCGCGGCAGGCCGAGGGGCCGGAGTCGCGTCCGGCCGGGGCGCGCCGACGTGGTCGCCACTGGGCTCCGCCTGGCCCAACTGCTTCATTTCCTGGCCGTATTGGTTCTTCGGGACCGGGTGGCTCACGAGTGTGTTCCTCCGAGCGATCGTGGTGGGGGGACTCTACCCATCGCGAGGGGCATCACCCTGGGAACCCCCGTGCCGCAGTGACAGATCCTGACCATGCTGGTCATGCGGAGCTGCCATTGTCCAGTGCGGATTTGGACGCTTGCGGCACAAATTTTGCCTCGCCGGCCAGGCCGCCTCGCACAACCTATGCCGTGACTACTGACACCCCTGCGTCGGTGAACCGTGCGGCCATTTCCTCGGAGACGGCCGTGTCGGTCACGAGCGTGTCCACGCGCCCGGTCTCGCAGATGCGCGCGAACGCGCGGCGGCCGAGCTTCGTCGCGTCGGCCGCGACCACGACCCGCGTGGCGCGCTCGCACAGCAGCCGGTTGATGGCCGCCTCGTCCTCGTCGTGCGCGGTCGCCCCGTGCACCACGTCGAAGGCGCCGACGCCGAGCACCGCGACGTCCAGCGTGATCTGCCCGAGCACCCCGCCGGCGAGCGGGCCCGTGAGCTCGTACGACTGCGGGCGGGCCACCCCGCCCGTCACCACGATCTTGAACTGCGGCCGCACGGCCAGCTCGTTGGCGATGTTGAGGGCATTGGTCACGATGGTCAACGCCGGTGATCCGGCGGCCAGTTCGGTCCGCACGGCGAGCGCCCGCGCCACCTCCGTGGTCGTCGTGCCGCCGGTCAGGCCGACCGCCTCGCCCGGGGCGATCGAATCCGCCACCGCCTTGGCGATCCGCTGCTTCTCCGAGGCCTGCCGGGCGGTCTTGTAGCGCAGCGGCAGCTCGTACGAGACGCCGTGGACGACCGCGCCGCCCCGGGTGCGCACCAGCATCTGCTGCTCGGCGAGCTGATCGAAGTCCCGGCGGATGGTCGCGGCCGAGACACCGAGCTCCGTCGCCGCTTCCTCGACGTCCAGGCGCCCCCGGTCGACGAGCAGTTCAAGCAGCGCCTGCCAGCGGGCATCGCGCGACATCCGCACCCTCCACTCCGTTCCCACTCACTGTCCGTAACGACCTTAACCCACGAGCGAATGCTTGATTGTGCTTGAAACATGGCTATAGATTGCAGAAAAGAGCATCCTGGCGCCCAGGGCGCCCGACTCACAGGGTGGAATCCGGCCATGAGCCATGCCGAGAACGAACTGATCACCCAGCCCGAGTGCTGGATCCGCGCCGCCGACCTCGCGGTGCGCCACAAGGACGCGCTGACCTCGCCCGGCGAGCGCGTCGCCGTGGTGGGCTGCGGGACCTCCTTCTTCATGGCGCAGGCCGTCGCCGCGCTCCGCGAGGGCACGGGACTCGGCGAGACCGACGCCTTCGCCGCCTCCGAGTTCCCCGCGGCGCGCTCGTACGACCGGGTGATCGCCCTGACCCGGTCCGGCACCACGACCGAGGTGCTCGACCTGCTCGCGCGGCTGCGCGGCGCCGTCCGCACCACCGCGATCACCGCCGACCCCGAGACCCCGGTGATGCGCGCGGCGGACGACCTCGTGGTCCTCGACTTCGCCGACGAGCAGTCCGTCGTCCAGACCCGCTTCGCCACCACCGCCCTGACGCTGCTCCGCGCCCATCTCGGCCTGCACACCGAGCAGGCCGTCGCCGACGCCCGCACCGCGCTCGCCGAGCCGCTGCCCGCCGGGCTCGTGGAGTGTTCCCAGTTCACGTTCCTCGGCCAGGGCTGGACCAACGGCCTCGCCCAGGAAGCCGCCCTGAAGATGCGCGAGGCGTCGCTGTCCTGGACCGAGGCGTACCCGGCCATGGAGTACCGGCACGGCCCCATCAGCATCTCCACGGACACCACCGCGACCTGGATGTTCGGGAAGGCCCCGGCGGGGCTCGCCGACGAGGTCCGGGCGACCGGCGCGCTGTGGATCGAGGGCGCCCTGGACCCGCTGGCCGAACTCGTGCGCGCCCAGCGCCTGGCCGTCGCGGTCGCCGCCCACCGGAACCTCGACCCGGACCGGCCGCGCCATCTGCGCCGCTCCATCGTCCTCGACACCCACTGACCGGGACGGGAGGAGACCTGATGCCGCTGGCCCAGACCGGCACCCTCGTCGCCGAGGCCGCCGCCAAGCGCCGCGCCGTCGCGGCCTTCAACATCATCACCCTCGAACACGCCGAGGCCGTCGTCGCCGGAGCCGAGGCCGCCACGTCGCCGGTGGTGCTCCAGATCAGCGAGAACGCGGTCAGCTACCGCTACGGCCGCATCCTGCCGCTGGCCCGCGCCGCGCTCGCGCTCGCCGAGGCGGCGACCGTGCCGGTCGCCCTGCACCTCGACCACGTCACGCAGGACGCCCTGCTGCGGCAGGCCGCCGACGCCGGTTTCAGCTCCGTGATGTACGACGCGTCCCGGCTTCCCTACCACCAGAACCTGACCGCGACCCGCGCCGCCGCCGACTGGGCGCACAGCCAGGGCCTGTGGGTCGAGGCGGAGTTGGGACAGGTCGGCGGCAAGGGCGGCAAACCACCGCTGGACGCGCACGCTCCCGGAGCGCGCACCGGCCCCGAGGAAGCCTGCCAGTTCACGGCCGAGACCGGCGTCGACGCGCTCGCCGTCGCCATCGGCAGCTCGCACGCCATGACCTCGCGCACGGCCGTCCTCGACCACGCCCTGCTCGCCCGCCTCGACGAGGCCCTGCGGGTGCCCCTGGTCCTGCACGGCTCATCCGGCGTCCCGGACGACGAACTGGCCCGGGCGGTCTCGGGCGGCATCGCCAAGGTCAACATCGGCACGGCCCTGAACATCGCCATGACCAACGCGATCCGCGCCTATCTCGCCGAGCACCCCGAGGCAGTGGACACCCGCAGCTATCTGACCGTGGGCCGACAGGCCATGACGACGACGGTCACGCACCTGATCGGGGTGCTGAACGCGGACAGCTAGCGGACACCACCGATGCTCATGGCCGACGCCCGGCGGGTGACCCGCCGGGCGTCGGCCATGTCCGTTCTCGCCACCGGCTCCGGGGTGGCCGGGACGTGTCGACAGGCCTGTGATCGCAGAAGCGTGGATTTTCGAACACCGTACGGGGCATGCTGCTCCGAGGCCGAAGCCTCTCGCGCTCGTCGAGCGAACCGCGAGGGCTCGCGCGCGCCAACGCGCCGACGGCGTACCAACGAGCGTCGGCCGCGGACCGATTCGGCCGCGTGCCCATGACGCGCCGACGAGGCGGCGACGGCCCGTCCCCCACAGCAACGACCCACGAGGGGCGCACGCAGAACGCACTCACCCACGCGAGGAACGGAGACGAAGACCGCATGAGCGCAACCGCACAGGGATCGCAGTGGCTCGCCCAGCAGGTCCGCTGGACTCTCGGACATGCCCTGCCCCGTATCGCCATCGCCGGAGCGGCACGGCGAGACGAGCTCCACAGTCAATTCGTGGCCCAGTCCAGGAACCCCGACCCCACGGGCGCGGGCGACGGGCGGCTCCACCACCTGATGGACCGCATCCGCGACCAGGGCTCCGTGCATCGCGGCCGGTACGGCCTCGTCACGGCCTCCCACGCCGTCGTCAGGGACGTACTCAGCAGCAACGACTTCCGCACGGGAATCATCCCCGACGGAACGAGCCCGCTCGCGCGCCTCGCCGCCTGGTCCGCCGCGAACGCGCCGATGGGGCCCCTGAAACCGCCGTCCCTGCTGGTCACCGAGCCGCCCGAGCACACCCGCTACCGCAAGCTCGTGACCCGCGTCTTCTCCGTCCGGGCCGTACAGCAACTGCGTACCCGCACGGAGAAGATCGCCGATGAGTTGCTGGGCGACCTCCGGCGCCGCGAGCCCGGTGCCGCACCGGTGGACCTGGTCGCCTCGTACTGCAGCCTGCTTCCCATCACCGTGATCGCCGAGATCCTCGGTGTCCCGCAGTCCGAGCGGCACCGGCTGCGGTCCTTCGGCACGTCGCTCGCTCCCAGCCTCGACTACGGGCTGACCTGGCGCCGGTTCCGTGCGCTCGAACGCTCGCTGACCAGCTTCGACCGCTGGCTGGCAGACCACATCGAGCAGGTCCACCGCGAGCCCGGCGACAATCTCCTCAGCCAACTGGTCGCCGCCCGCGACGACGACGGCAGCGGCCTGACGGACATCGAACTCCGGGCCACCGCCGGGCTGGTGCTCGGCGCGGGCTTCGAGACCACGGTGAATCTGCTCAGCAACGGCGTCGGCTTGCTGCACCGCCACCCCGACCAGCGTGCCGCGCTCGCTGACGACCCGGCCCTGTGGCCGAACGCCGTGGACGAGATGCTGCGGTTCGACCCGCCGCTGTTCCGCACCGGAAGGACCGCCGTCCGCGACACCACCGTCGCCGGACGCGCAGTCCCCCAGGGAGCGGCCATCTCCCTGCTGCTCGCCGGAGCGAACCGCGATGCCTCGGTGTTCACCGAGCCGCACCGCTTCGACATCACCAGGACCAACGCCAAGGACCACCTGTCCTTCTCCACCGGCCGCCACTACTGCCTCGGCGCGGCCCTCGCCCGCATGGAGGGGGAGGTCGGGCTGCGCACTCTCTACGAACGCTTTCCGCGGCTCGACCTGACGGCGGGTGCCCGTCGCCGCGGCACCCGCATACTCCGCGGCTATGAACGCCTGCCCGCCCGTCTGGAGCCGACGCCGGCCTAGCCGCTTCTCACCGCCTTCGCAGTCCCGAAACGGGCAAATTTCTGCACACATCTGTCAAGTGAAAGGGGAAGTTCATGTTCCGAAATGCCTCGGAGCTGCAGACTTTCCCTTTCATTTGATGTCACACAAGGAGATCCATTGGATCTCTGGACGCATGAACAAGCCCTGTGACAGACTCGCCGCGTTGCACGTGAATCCTGCACGCAGTTTGACCGACCGCCCATGCATGCCGTCATGACCTGCACTTATATGGCGGATGCGGTAGCGGCCACCGAGAGCTTCGCACCTTTGAGGCCGTCGTGGTGGCCGTCGCGAAAGGAATTGAACGCGGCATGACCAAACAGGCACATTCTTTGCATGATGTTGTGCAAGACGATCTCATTATTGAGTTGCAGAAACACCTTGAGTCGCTCACTGCCTCCCCGATCGAACCGGACGACGACTTCTTCGAACGCGGGCTCATCAATTCCCTGAGAGCGCTGGAAATCGTGGTCCACGTCGAACAGGTCTATGGCGTTTCCGTCGAAGTCGAGGACCTCGATCTCGACAATTTCCGTACCGTCAGCCGCATCGCCGCGTATGTGCGGCGCAAGCGTGGGGAGCAGCCGTCGCCCGCCGCGGAAGCGGTGCCGCGGTGACGGTGACCGACCTCGCCCCCGGTCTCTCGCCCGACCTCGCACCCGGCTTCCCCGCGCTGCTCGCGAGAGCGACGGCCGAGGCGAACGCGTGGGACGCCGGAACCGGCCTGCCCCGGGACGTCATCGGCGAAGCCGCGCGGGCGGGGCTGCTCGGCCTGGACGTACCCGCCGCGTACGGAGGCGGCGGTGCCGGGGCCCGCGCGGTGGGGCACGCGGCCGCCGAACTCGGCGCGGTCTGCTCCTCGTTGCGCGCCCTGCTCACCGTCAGCGGCATGGTCAACGCGGCCGTCCACCGCTGGGGGACGGCCGCGCAGCGGCAGACCTGGCTGCCGCGCCTCGCCTCGGGAGACCTGCTCGCGGGCTTCGCCGCCACCGAGCCCGGCGCGGGGACCGAACTCACGGCCGTCGCCACCCGCGTCGAACCCCGCGCCGGTGAGGTCCGGGTCAGCGGCCACAAGGTGTGGGTCACCTTCGGCCAGGACGCCGACGTCCTGCTGGTCCTCGGCCGCGCGCCGGGCGGGCTGACCACGGTCCTCGTACCGGCCGACGCGCCCGGCGTGAGCCGGCAGCCGGTGACGGACGCGCTCGGGCTGCGCGGCGCCCGCCTCGCCCACATCAGCCTCGACGACGTCCGCGTCCCGGCGGACCACGCCATCGGCCCGCCCGGATTCGGGCTCACCCACACCGTCGGCACCGCCCTCGACCACGGCCGCCACACGGTCGCCTGGGGGTGCGTCGGGATGGCCGAGGGCTGTCTGGCCGAGGCCGCCGGGCACGTCGCCCGGCGCAGGCAGGGCGATGTGCCGCTGTCCGGGCACGCCACCGTGCGCGCCGCCCTCGGCCGTGCCCACGTGCGCGCCGAAGGCGCCCGCGCCCTGTGCGAACGGGCCGCCGCCCTGCGGGAGTCGAAGGACCGCGAGGCCATCACCGCGACCATCATGGCCAAGTACGCGGCCGCCACCGCCGCAGCCGCGGTCAGCCGCGACACCGTCCAGCTCCTCGGCTCGGCGGGCTGCGCCATGGACGGCCGGGCCGCGCGCTTCTTCCGGGACGCCAAGATCATGCAGATCATCGAGGGCACGGACGAGGTCTCGGAGCTCGCGATCGGCGACCGGGTCGTCGCGCGGCACACCCCGCACGTCAGGGACGGGCAGCGGTGACCGCCGCCCCGCCGGTGACCATCGGCCGTGTCGGCACCTGGTTCCCCGACACCGTCCAGACCCTCGACCGCCTGACGGACGGGCTCCCCGCCGCCCAGCGCGGGCACGCCCGCGCCCTCGGCATCGACGAGGTGCGCGCCGCCGACGGCCGCACCGAGTCCGACCTCGCCGTACGGGCCGCCGAGGCGACGCTGCGCGCGACCGGCACCGACGCCGCCGACCTGGACGCGCTGCTGCTCGTCCAGGGGCGCGCGCCGCAGTACCTGATGGCTTCGGAGGCGACCCGGGTCCAGCACGCCATCGGCGCCCACCGGGCGCTGGTCTCCAGCGTCGGCGACCTGGGGTGCGTCTCGGTTTCGGCGGCGTTCAGCCTCGGCACCGGGCTGCTGCGCGGCATGCCCGGCTTCCGCCGCGTCCTGGTCGTCGCCACCTCCAAGGCCGCGGCGCCCGCCCGCTACCGCCCGCCGATGACAATCGTGGGGGACGGCGCCGCCGCCGTGCTCCTGACGACGTCCGACGCGCCGGGCCCCTTCGAGCTGGTCGACCAGTCGTTGCGCACGGACGGGGCCTTCGCCGACCTGTTCCGCATCGACTACCGCGACGTACCGGAACGCGACTGGGCGGAGAAGTGCGCCAACGAGCCGGACTACACGTTCCGGCTCGCGGTGCGCAGCCGCAAGGAGTTCCTCGACCTCAACGCGGATCTGCTCCGCCGCAACGGCCTGACCGGCGACGACATCACGGCCCATCTGATGCAGAACCTCTCCGCGGGCGCCTTCGGCTTCTGGCAGGAGGCCCTCGATGTCCCCATCGACCCGGTCTGCGGGCGCAACCTCGCCCGCTACGGGCACCTGGGCCCCGTGGACGTCCTGCTCAACATGGCCGACGCCGCGCCCGCCCTCGCCCCGGGCGCCCACGCCCTCGTGATGAACAGCAGCCCCGTGGCCGCCTGGAGCAGCTGGCTCGTACGCCGCACCGCACACGCGGCGACCCCGACACCGGGAACGGAGGAACCGCGATGACCTCACCGACCTCGATGACCTCACCGGCCGCACCGGTGAAGTGCCTGGTGTGGGACCTGGACGACACCATGTGGGACGGCGTGATCCTGGAGAACGACTCCGTCACCCCGCGCCCCGAGGCCCTGCGCGCCCTGACCGAGCTGGACCGGCGCGGCATCCTGCACGCCGTCGCAAGCCGCGGCGACCGCGCGACGGCCACGACCCACCTGCGGGCCCACGGCCTCCTCGACCGGTTCGCCGCGGTGTGCGTGGGCTGGGGCGACAAGTCCGAGTCCGTGCGGCGGATCGCGCGGGAGCTGAACATCGGCGTCGACTCGCTCGCCTTCATCGACAACGACCCCCTGGAACGGGCCGAGGTCAAGCACGCCCTGCCGGAGGTCCGCGTCTACGCACCCGAGGACATGGCCGGTCTCCCGGAGCGGCCCGAGTTCACTCCCGCCGTCACCACCGCGGAGTCCGCGGACCGCGCCGCCCTCTACCGCACGGAACGCGCGCGCAAGGAGAGCGAAGACGCGTTCGACGGAACCCGCGAGGAGTTCCTGGCCTGGCTCGGCCTGGAGATGCGCGTCTGGCGGGCCACCCCGGACGACCTGGCGCGGGCCCACGAACTCACCGTACGCACCCACCAGTTGAACAGCACCGGCCTGGTGTACGGGATGGAGGAGCTGCGGGAGCTGATGGCGTCTTGCGACCACGAGATCCTCGTCGCCTCGCTGCGGGACCGCTTCGGCGACTACGGCACCATCGGGCTCTCCGTCTCGCACCGGCGCGGTGGTGACAGCGTGCTGCGGCTGCTGCTCATGTCCTGCCGGGTGATGTCCCGGGGCGTGGGTGCCCTGTTCATCCAGCACGTCAACGCCCGGGCCAGGGCGGCGGGCCTGCGCCCGCTCGCCGAGTTCGTGGCCACGGACGTCAACCGCGTCATGCTCGTGACGCTGCGCTTCTCCGGCTTCCAGGTCCTCGACCCCGGACCGGACCCCGTGGTCCTCGTCGCGCCCGACGCGCAGGGGCCGCCCACGCCGCACGTCACGCTCATCGACGACTCGACGGCGCCCGCTCCGGCCGGCACTCCGCCCGACGTCCTGGACCTGATCTCGCGGCAGTTCCAGCGGGTGCCCGGGCGGACCGCCGCGGCTGTCGGCGCGGAGTCGGTGACGTACCGTCAACTGGACAGGAAGAGCGCGGACTTGGCGCGCCGCCTGCGGGACTCCGGTGTGCGTCCCGGCGATGTCGTGGTGCTCCATGCGCGGCAACGGCTCTCGCTCGCCGTCGGCATGGTCGCGGCCCTGCGCACAGGGGCGGCCTGGTGCGTCGCCGACCCGGGGCATCCCGTGGCGCACTTGCGGGCGGTCGTCGGCGACACCGGCTGTGCGGCGGTCGTCTTCCACGGCGAGGACGCCGCGACGTCGCCGGAGAAGGTACACGCGGCGGTGGCCGTCGGCGGTGCGGCACCCCGGCTCATCGACCTGGACACGGCACCGGGTGGACGGACGCAGGCCGAGAGCACCGGCACGACGTCGCCCCCGTTCGCCTCGTACGCCGTTCCCTCCCCCCACTCCCCCGCGTACCTCATCTCCACCTCCGGCACCACCGGACCGCCCAAGAACGTGATGATCAGCCGCGGCGGGCTCGCCTCCCTGATCGCCTCGCGCCCTTACGAGCCCGGGCTCACGGCCTTCTCCGCGCTGCGTCTCGCCTTCGACGGGTCGCTGATGTTCACGTTCCACGCGCTGTGCACGGGCGGCACCGCCGTGCTCCCCGACGCGGACGAACTCATGTCCGCCGAGCGCGTGGCGGCCCTGCTGCGCGCCCACGAGGCCCAGCAGTGCCTGACCACACCGTCCTTCTACCGGCAGTTGCTGGGGCACCTCGACGGCGCCGACCGGCATCTGCGGCTCCTCGTCCTTGCCGGTGAGGCCACCGCGCCCGCGCTGGTGCGACGGCACCGTGCCGCACTGCCGGGCACCCGGCTCGGCAACGAGTACGGGCCGACGGAGGCGACGGTGGCGGTCACCGCGCACGACGTCGACGGCACCCCGGACGACGTGGTGCCCATGGGCGCGATCACGGCGGGCTCCACCGCGTACGTCCTGGACGACCGGCTCCGCCCCGTACCGACGGGCGACACAGGCGAGCTGTACCTGGGCGGCCTGCAGCTCGCCCTCGGCTACGCCGCGCGCCCGACGACGACCGCGCTGCGGTTCGTCGCCAACCCCTTCACGCCCGGGGAGCGGCTGTACCGCACCGGCGACCTGGCGCGGCTCAACACCGAGGGGCACTTCGAGTTCCTGGGCCGCAGCGACGGCCAGGTCAAGATCGGCGGGGTCCGGGTCGAACGGCTTGCCGCCACGGCTGTCCTGGAGAGCCACCCCGGGGTCGGGCAGGCCGTCGTGGTCGACACCAGGGCGGCGCTCGCGGGAGTGGACGACGCGGACGTCACCACGCTGACCGCGTACTGGGTGCACACCCCCGAGCCCGGGCAGCAACCTCCGCCCGAGGCAAGGGAGTTGCGGGAGTTCTGCGCGCGCCACCTCGTCCCCCAGGCCGTACCCGGACGGTTCGTGGCGGTGGACTCCATCCCGCTGACCCCCAACGGCAAGGCGGACGAGGAGGCACTGCGCCGACTCCACGCGCCGGTGGCCGGGAGCGTGGCACTCGACACCGACCGGTGGCCAACCGACACGCAACGGGAGGTCGCGACGTGCTGGGCGGGCGTCCTCGGCCACGGCGACTTCGACGCGCGGGACAGCTTCTTCGACCTCGGCGGTACGTCGCTCCAAGTGCTCGCGCTGCACGCGTCGTACGAACTGCGCTGGCCCGGCGCCGTGCAACTGGGCCAGCTCTTCGACAGCCGGACGGTCGCCGCCCACGCCGAGCTCATCGCGAGCACCGCCGCACCGGAGACGGCCGCCGCACGGACGCCGGGCCCGGCCGTGCCCACGGGGAGCGACGTATGAGCCCAGCGGAACGCACGAACCGCAGACGAAACGGAGGGGCCGCATGAGCGGGGGAGCACAGACGCACACCGCGACCCGGCAGGGCGAGGCGCCCGAGTACCGGGAACCGGCCACCGGCCCGGGGGCACACGACCAGGAACCGGCCACGGGCCCGGTCGGCCCGCAGGAAGGGGACGTCCACGCGAGGGGCGTGCTCGACACCGACATCGCCGTCGTGGGCATGGCCGTGCGCTTCCCTGGCGCCGACGACCTGGACGCCTTCCGCGCCAACTTGCGCGCGGGCCACGACGCCGTGCGCACCATGCCCGCGGCGCGGGCGGCGGCCACCGGACTCGACCCGGCGGCGGACTACCTGCCCATGGGCTATCTGGACGACATCCACACCTTCGACCACGCGTTCTTCGGACTCACCCGGCACGAGGCCGGGCTGATCGACCCCCAGCACCGTCTCGCGCTGACCCTGGCCCACCAGGCGATCGAAGACGCGGGCCAGAGCACGGGAGAGCTGCGCGGCCGGTCCACCGCCGTGGTCTTCAGCGCCACGTCCTCCGGCTACGGCAGTCGCATCGACCTCTCCGACGTCGTCGGCTCCCTGGGCAACGCGCCCTTCGGCCTGCCCGCCCGGATCGCGCACACCCTCGGCCTCGACGGCCCCTGCTACTCCCTCGACAGCGGCTGCAACGGTTCACTGCTCGCCGTCCGGCTCGCCTGCCGCGAACTGGCCGCGGGCGACGCCGAGTACGCGCTCGCCGGAGGCGTGAGCGTACGCCCCGACGGTGTCACGCGACAGCAGGTCGGCGGCTTCGCCGAGATCGCGTCGAGCAGCGACCGCTGCCGGTCGTTCGACGCGACGGCCGACGGCACCGTCGCGGGCGAGGGCGGTGCGGCGCTGCTCCTCACGACGGTGGCGCGGGCCCGCGCCGCGCACCTGCCGGTCCATGCCGTGATCCGCGGGATCGCCGCCCGCCACAACGGCGGCGCGGCCGCGACGATCAGCGCGCCCAGCGCGGCGGCGCACGCCACCGTCATCCGGCAGGCGTGGCGGACAGCGGGCGTCGACCCCTTCCGAGCGGGGTTCCTGGAAGCCCATGGCTCGGGCACCAGGCTCGGGGACGCGGTGGAACTGGAAGGTCTCGCCGAGGTGTTCCGGGGCCGTTCGCGACCGCTGCCCGTCGGGGCGGTGAAGTCCGCCATCGGCCACCTCGACGGCGCGGCGGGGGTGGCGGGCCTGGTCAAGGCCGTCCTGAGCGTGCGCGACGCCGAGCTCTACCCCTCGCTGCACTTCACCGAGGCGCCGCCCGGGGTCGATCTGCGGGCCGCCTCACTGGAGATGATCGGCGAGACCCGGCGCTGGGAGGACGACGAGCGCCTCGCGGGGGTCAGCTCCTTCAGCCTCGGCGGCGGCAACGCGCACTGCGTCGTACAGGCTCCGCCCCGGCCACCCGCGCCCGCCACCACCGACACGCGGTCCCCGCGGCTCATCGGCGTGTCGGCCCGCAGCCGCACGGCCCTCGCGCGGCTGTGCGCCGATCTCGCCGTGGCTCTCCACGGCGACACGCGGCACCTCGACGACATCGCCCACACCCTCAACAGGGGCCGCACCCACTACCGGCACCGCGTCGGCGTGACCGCGGATTCGACCGGCGCGCTCGCCCTGAACCTGGCCGCGCAGGCCACCTGGCTCGCCGCGGGCCCCGAAGAGGACACGCCCACCACCCCGTCCCGGGCCGACCGCCCCCGGGTGGTGCTGCTGCTCTCCCCGGACGCCCCGGCGCCCGTCACCACCCCGGCGGACCTGCCGGACCAGCTCCCGGCCGTCGGCGCCACCGCCGAGATCCTGTCCAGCCAACTGGCCGCCGTCGCCGAGCTGAGGCGCTGCGGCATCCGCCCCGACGTGGTCATCGGCGCGGGCGTCTCGCGCTACCTGGCCCGTCATCTGCGCGCCGAACTCACTCCGGCGGACACCGCCGACCTCGCCGCGGGCACCGACCCCGGCCCGCTGGACACCGGCCGCTTCGCCGAGGTGGTCGGGGACCTGCTCGGCCAGGGGCCCGCCGTCTTCGTCGACGTCACCCCCGGCGGGTCTCTGGGCACCCTCGCGCGCGAGCGGTTCGGCACCGATCCGCGTGCCCACTGCCATGTCGTGGGCCCCGACGACCGGGGGCTGCTGGGTGTGCTCGGTGCGCTGTACGAAGCCGGGGTGGACCCGGACTGGTCCGCGGTCGGCCCGGCCACGCCCCGGCACAGCCGCGTCCGGCTTCCCGGGCACCCGTTGCAGCCGACGACGTGCTGGCTGCCGCCGCGGGACGCGAGCGCGGCGCCACCGGCATCGGCTCCGGCGCCGAGAGCCGAGGCCGTCCGCGCCGCGGAGCCGGGCGACGGGCCCGGCACGCTCGACTGGCTGTGCGCGACCCTCGGCGAACTTCTCGGGATATCGGTCCCCGGCCCGGAGAGCGACTTCTTCGAGCTGCGGGGCAACTCGCTGATCGCGCTTCAGGTCATCAACCGCGTCGAGGAACGCTTCGGGGTCCGCCACCGGCTCCTCGACCTCTACGAACACCCGCGGATCGAGGACTTCGCCCGGTTCATCGAGCCCTCCCCGGACGTGCTCGCCCCCGACCCGGCGGCACCCGCCCCCGACCCGGCGGCAACCGCCCCCGACCGGGCAGCAACCGCCGCCGACGCGGAGCCCGCCCGCGCGCCGGAGTCCGCCGCACCGACCGCACCGACCGGGCGGCCCGAGCTGGTCCTCCGCGACGAACTGAACATGTCCTTCGGTCAGGAGCGCATGTGGTTCCACCACCAGATCGACCCCGGCACCACCCTGTACAACCAGCCGACGGTGCGGCGGGTCGACGGTCCGCTGGACGTGGACGCGCTGCGCGGCATGTGGCACGACCTCGCCCTGCGGCACGAGCCGCTGCGGTGCAACTTCGTCGACGTCGACGGTGTACCGCAACTGCGCGTCCGCCCCGACCCCGGCGACTTCTTCACCTTCACCGACGTCTCCGACTCCCCCGACCCGGAGTCGTCCGCCAGGGAACTGGTCCTGCGGGCCGCACAGCACCGCTTCGACGTCGCCGGTGAACCGCTGCTGCGGGTCCTGCTGGTGCGCATCGCGCCCGAACGGCACGTGATGCAGTACACGACGCACCACGCCGTGAGCGACGGCGGCACCCCGCGCATCCTGCGCCGTGAACTGCCCGAGCTGTACGCGGCACGGCGCGAGGGGCGGGCGGCTCGACTGCCCGCCCTGCCCGTGCGGTACCGGGACTACGCGTTCTGGCAGCGCGAGTTGCTCGCCGGCTCCGCCCTGGACCACGAACTCGCGTACTGGAAGAAGACCCTTCAGGACGCACCCCGCGTCGAGCTGCCCCTCGACCTCCCGCGACCGGCGCGCAAGTCGTACACCGGCGACATGGTGCCGTTCACCGTCGAGGCGCCGGTGGTGGAGCGGTTGCGCGCGCTGGCAGCCGAGGAGTCGGTGACGCTGTTCGTGGTGCTCCTGTCCGGGTTCAACCTGCTGCTCGCGCGGCTCACCGGACAGCGGGACCTGGTCGTCGGCACGCCGACCTCCGGCCGCAACCATCCGGCGCTCCAGGACCTGATCGGCTACTTCAACAGCACGGTCGCGCTGCGCTGCGCGGTGCCTCCGCAGGCCGGTCTCGGTGACTTCCTGCGCCGGACACGGGCGACGGTGCTCGACGCCATGGACCACCAGGAGGTCCCCTTCGACCGGGTGGTCAGCGCGCTGGGCGCCCCGCGCGAGGCCGGTCGCGACCCCGTCGTCGACGTGTCGTTCGTCCACCAGGAGGTGCCCGCCTTCACGCTGGCCGACGGCAGCCGCGGCGGCCTCTTCGACGAGCGGGAGAACGTCGTCACCCTCGTCGAGGGGATGCCCGCCCACACCTCCAAGCTCGACCTGACGCTGGTCACCAGCGTCAGGGAGGGCCGGGCGGACGTGACCGCGGGCCTTGAGTACAGCACCGAGCTGTTCACCGCCGACACCGCGGCCGGCTTCATCAGCGCCTACCAGGACGTCCTGCGGGCCCTGGCGTTCACGCACGACACCGCACAGCCGATAGCCGCGCTCCTCGGCCCCTCCGAAACACCGCGCCGCGACGCGGACTCAAGCCTGGAAGGACCACGATGACCGCAGGGAACCGCCCCCAGGACGCTTCGGAACGCGTCGGCGTCGTCGGCGCAGGGACCATGGGCAGCGGAGTCGCCCAGAGTCTCGCCCAGGCCGGGTACGAGGTCGTCGTCGTCGAACCCGACCCCGCCGCGGCCGAACGGGCACGCGCCGCCATCAAGGACGGCGTGCGGCTCGCCGCCCTCCTCGGCCTCGTCGAGCGGGGCGCCGCCGTCGGCGTCCTCGGCCGCGTGCGGTGGGCACAGGACCTGGACGCCCTGGACGACGTCGGCTTCGTCATCGAGTGCGCCACCGAGCGACAGGACCTCAAGGAGAAGCTCTTCGCCGAGCTCGACCGTGTCACCCCGCCGGGCGCCGTCCTCGCGTCCCTCACCTCGGCGATCCCCATCGCCGGGCTCGCCGCCCGCACCGACCGCCCCGACCGGGTGCTCGGTCTGCACATCATGAACCCCGCGCCGCTGAAGGAGACCGTCGAAGTCGTCCGGACGCCGGAGACCAGTGACGACACGCTCGCTGTCGCGGCGCGTCTCCTCGCGCGCATGGGAAAGCGGCAGTTGGTGGTCCTCGACGGCCCCGGCTTCGTCATCAACCGCGTGCTGATGCTGACCATCGTCGAGGCGGCGGCGGCCGTGGGCGAGGGCAAGGCCGACGCGACGACGACGGACGCCCTGTTCGAGCAGTGCCTTGGCCATCAGATGGGCCCCCTGCGCACGGCGGACCTCATCGGCCTGGACAACGTGGACGACACCTTGACCGTGCTGCGGACGTACACCGGGGACAGCCGCTACACGGCCCCGCCCGCCCTGCGGAAGCTGGTGGACGCGGGGCACTTCGGCCGCAAGACCGGAAAGGGTTTCCATGACTACGCATGAGACACGCGGCCCGGAGCGGGAGAGCGGCGGTACGGCGCCGGAGGGCACCGCGGAGCGCCTGCAGGACGCCTTTCGCCAGATGAGCGCCGACGAGCTGCGCGCCCATCTCGACGCGGTCCTGCACGCCACGCCCCGACAGTCCTCCGCACCGCGGCAGCCCGTCCGACCCGTTCCCGGCCATCGGCCCGCGCCCGGCCCCGCCGACCTCGCACAGCGCCCCGCCCCCGTGCACGAGCGCTTCGCCCAGTGGGCCGCACGCACCCCGAACGCGGTCGCCCTGGTCGACCGCGACACCCAGGTCACCTACGCCGAACTCGACGCCCGCGCCAACCGGATCGCGCACCGCCTGCGCGAGCACGGGATCGGGCCCGGCGTCCTCGTCGGCGTCAGCATGGACCGGTCCGCCGACCTGGTCGCGGCTCTCCTCGCCGTCCTCAAGGCCGGAGGCTGCTACGTCCCGCTCGACCCCTCCTACCCCGAGCGACGGCTCCGGTACCTGGCCGAGGACTCCGGGGTGGCCACGGTTCTGGTCAGCCGGGAGATCCCGCGGTGGTGGTCCGGGTTCACGGGCACCGTCCTGGACGTGGCCGACGCCCGGGAGGACGATGCGTACCCGGCCACGCCGGTGGCGCGGAACGCCGGGCCGGACGACCCCGCGTACCTCATCTACACCTCGGGCTCCACGGGCCGCCCCAAGGGCGTCGTGGTGCCGCACCGCAACGTCAGCAGGCTGTTCGACAGCACCGAGCAGTGGTTCCGATTCGGCCCGCAGGACGTGTGGACGCTGTTCCACTCGTACGCTTTCGACTTCTCCGTGTGGGAGCTGTGGGGCGCCCTCGCCCACGGGGGCCGGCTCGTGGTGGTGCCGTACGAGACCAGCCGCGCGCCCGACGCGTTCCTGCGGCTCCTGCGCGAGCAGCGGGTCACCGTCCTGAACCAGACTCCGTCGGCCTTCCACCAGCTCGTCCGCGCCGACGCCAACGCACGGCCGGACGAGGGCGAACTGGCCCTGCGCTATGTGGTCTTCGGCGGTGAGGCGCTCGACCCGCGCGCGCTGGCCGACTGGTGCGCCCGGCACGGCGACGCCACGCCCCAGTTGATCAACATGTACGGAATCACCGAGACGACCGTGCACGTCACCTACCGCCCGATCACGCTGAAGGACGTCACGGCGGGCACCAGCAGCGTGATCGGCCGCCCACTGCCGGATCTGGAGCTGCACGTCCTGGACCCGCGACGACGACCGGTGCCTGCCGGAGAGGCCGGGGAGTTGTACGTCGGCGGAGCGGGCCTTGCCCACGGCTACGCGGGCAAGCCGGGCCTCACCGCCGAACGCTTCGTCCCGCACCCGTTCGCGACGCGCCCCGGGGAGCGGCTGTACCGCACGGGCGACCTGGTGCGCGTGCTGCCCGACGGGGACATCGAATACCGCGGCCGGCTCGACTCCCAGGTCCAGCTCCGGGGTTTCCGGGTGGAACTGGGCGAGATCGAGTCGGTGCTCGCCGAACACCCCGCCGTGCACGAGGCCGTGGTGGTGCCGCGCACCGACGAGGAGGGGCACGTCCGCCTCGCGGCCTACGTCACCGCGCGCGAGGCGGCCCCCGGCCCGGGGACGCTGCGCACCCACGCGGTCAACGGGCTGCCCGCCCACATGGTTCCGTCGACCTTCACCGTGCTGCCCGAACTCCCGCTCTCCGGCCACGGCAAGGTGGACCGCGACCGGCTGCCCGCGCCGGACGCGCACGAGGCCGGGGCCGGGGCCGCCGAACCCTACGTCGCTCCCCGCGACCAGGCGGAGAAGGTCCTCGCCGACGCGTGGTGCCGGGTCCTCGGCCTGGACCGGGTGGGCATCGACGACAACTACTTCAGCCTCGGCGGCGACTCCATCCTCAGCATCCGGATGCTGGCGCTCGCCCGCAAGGCCGGCCTGGAGCTTGCGTTCCAGGACCTGCTGGAGTGCCAGACGGTCCGCACGCTCGCCGCGGTGGCCCGGCACACCGCGCACGAGCCCAGGGCGACTCCGGTGTACGAGGCCTTCTCCCTGCTCACGGCGGCGGACCGGGGCCTGTTGCCGGACGGCATCGCCGACGCGTACCCGATGACGCGGCTGCAGCAGGGCATGCTCTTCCACAGCGATCCGACGGCGCCCGGAGCGGCGTACCACAACGTCTCGACGTACCGGCTGCGCGGCCCCTTCAGCGAGCGTGCCTGGCGCGAGGCCGTCTCCGGCCTCCTGGAGCGGCACGACGTCCTGCGGACCTCTTTCGATCTGGTCCGCTTCAGCGAGCCCTTGCAGCTGGTGCACCGGCGGGCCGAACTGCCCCTGACCTTCGAAGACCTGCGTGGTGGAGATCAGGCCGAGCTGAACGCGGCTGCGGACCGCAGGTTCGGCCGGGAACGGGACGAGCGGTTCGACTGGCGGTCGGCCCCGCTGATCCGCTTCCATGTGCAGCGCCGCACCGACGACACGCACCAGTTGTTCGTGACCGAGCACCACGCGATCCTCGACGGCTGGAGCGAACGCTCGCTCTTCGTCGAGCTGCTACGCCGGTACGCCGACGGGGTCCGTGGCACGAACAGCCCGACGCCGCCCGCGCCCGCCACCCGCTTCGCCTCGTTCGTCGAGCTGGAGCGCGCCTCGGTGGCGAGCGAGGCCGACCGGCGGTTCTGGGCGGAGCAGTTGGCGGGTGCCACGTTCACGCCGCTGCCGCGCGGCGTGCCGGACGCCGAGAAGGCACCGGGACCGGTGATGCGGATCGACGGCCGCTGGGTTTCCCCCCAGGTGTACGAGGGCCTCCGGGCGTTGGCGCGTGAGCTGGGCGTCTCGCTGCGCATCGTGCTGCTCGCGGCCCATCTGCGGGTGATGAGCCTGCTGAGCGGCTCGGACGACGTCGTCACCGGCGTCATCCACAACGGGCGCAGCGAGGAGGAGGACGGCGACCTCACCCTCGGGCTCTTCCTCAACACGCTGCCCGTGCGCGGCCGTCTGACCGGAGGTACCTGGCGCGACCTGGTGCGCCACACGGCGGAACTCGACCGTGCCGTCCAGCCGCACCGCCGCCATCCGCTCGCGGAGATCCTGCACGGCACGCGGACGCCCGAGCTGTTCGAGACGTTCTTCAACTACACGCA
Organism: Streptomyces sp. NPDC040610; assembly: GCF_055594065.1. Classification (NCBI taxonomy): domain Bacteria; kingdom Bacillati; phylum Actinomycetota; class Actinomycetes; order Kitasatosporales; family Streptomycetaceae; genus Streptomyces; species Streptomyces sp. NPDC040610. Next base: position 512,883 of record NZ_JBVIXA010000002.1, read on the forward strand.
CTTCCACGTCGAGCGTTCCCTCGCCGACCAGTCGCAGGTGGAAGTCGTCGAGCAGAACGTGGTCGCCGACACGCACTTCCCCTTCGGCGTCGAGTTCCTCCAGCGCAGCACCGAGGACGCGCTGGGCCTCGGACTGCGGTTCGACGCCTCGCTCTTCACCGCCGAGCAGATCGACCTCGTCCACGGCTACTACGTGGCAGCGCTCACCGCCCTCGCCACGGACGGGGACGCGCGCTACGAGAACGCCGACCTGCTGTCGGCAGCCGAGCACCGCAGGATCCAGGGGTGGAACGACACCACCGAGCGGTACGACCGCCCCCACGTCCTGCACACCCTGGTGGCGGAGCAGGCAGCCCGGACCCCCGACGCCACGGCCGTGCGCTTCGACGGCGAGGGGATGACGTACCGCGAACTGGACGAGCGGGCCGACCGGCTCGCCCATCTGCTGCGGGCCGAAGGGGTCCGGCGTGGCAGCCTCGTCGCGGTGGTCCTGGACCGTTCGCCGGAGCTGCCGGTGGCCTTGCTCGCGGTGCTGAAGGCCGGTGGCACCTATGTTCCGCTGGACCCCGAACACCCGCGGCAGCGGCTGCGCGAGATCCTCGCCGACGCGGGCATCACCGTGGCCGTCTCCCGGGCGCCGGGGAGCGAGAAGGTCGCGGCGCCCGGCGTCACGGTCGTCGGACCGGGCGCGGCCGAGGTGCCCGGCTTCAGCTGTCCGCCGGGACCCCCGGAGGGCGGGGCCAGGCCGGACGACGGGGCCTACATGATCTTCACGTCGGGCTCGACCGGGAAGCCGAAGGGCGTCCTCGTCTCCCACGGGGCGATCGCCAACCGGCTGCTGTGGCTGCAGCGGCAGTTCCCGCTGCAGCCCGGCGAACCGGTGCTGCAGAAGACCCCCGCGACCTTCGACGTGTCCGTCTGGGAGTTCTTCTGGCCGCTGTTCACCGGCGGCGTCCTGGTCGTGGCACGGCCCGGCGGCCACCGCGATCCCGCCTACCTCGCCGAGCTGATCGTCGCCGAGTCCGTCACGACGGTGAACTTCGTGCCCTCCATGCTCCGGGCGTTCCTGGAGGATCCGGCCGGTTCCCGGTGCACCGGGCTGACCCGTGTCCTCTGTGCCGGCGAGGCCCTCCCGTACGACCTCCAGCGGCAGTTCCAGGCCACGCTGCCCGCGGAGCTGCACAACATCTACGGTCCCACCGAGGCCGACCTCACCCACTGGAGGTGCGGCGAGGACGGCAGCGGCACCGTGCCCATCGGGTGGCCGATCGCGAACTCCGAGGTGCATGTCCTCGACCGCCACGGGCAGCACGTCCCCCAGGGTGTGACCGGGGAGCTGCACCTCGCCGGCGCCGGACTCGCCGAGGGCTATCACCGGCGGCCCGACCTGACCGCGGACAGCTTCATCCAGCACACCGACCACACGGGCGTGACCCGCAGGATGTACCGCACGGGTGACCTCGTACGCCATCGGCCCGACGGGGCGTTGGAGTTCCGCGGCCGTGCCGACGCACAGCTCAAGCTGCGCGGCCACCGGATCGAGCCGGGCGAGATCGAGGCCGTGCTGCGGAGCCATGACGACGTGCTGGAGTGCGCCGTACTGCTCCGGGAGGGGCAGCTCGCCGCCTGCTTCGTCGCGGACGCGGATGCTCGTCCCGACGCCGCGGACATCACCGCGCACGCGGCGAGGAGGCTTCCCGCGTACATGGTGCCGACGGTCTGGACCCAACTCGACGCGCTGCCGCTGACCGGGAGCGGCAAGGTGGACCGCAAGGCCCTGCCGTCGGTGGCGGGCACCGTGCTGACCGACAGGTCACTGGACACCACGCCGCCGCGCGACGCACGCGAGGCCCGGCTCCTCGAGCTCTGGACCGAGCTGCTCGGCGGGCAACAGCTCGGCGTGCACGCCGACTTCTTCGCCGCGGGGGGCCACTCGCTGCTGGCGACCCGCCTCGTCTCGCGCATCCGTTCCGAGTTCGGCGCGGAGCTCGGCATCGGCACCCTGTTCGAGAACCCCACGGTCGCCGCGCTCGCCGCGGCCCTGGACACACCCGGCCGTCACCGGCCGGCGCTCGTCCCCGGGCCCCGCCGACCGGTGACTCCGCTGTCCTTCGCCCAGGAGTGGTTCCGGGACGAGCTGGACGGCCCCACCCGCCACAACATCACGATGGCGCTGCGGCTCACCGGCTCCCTGGACCGCAAGGCACTGGAGGCGGCGCTCCAGGACGTGGTGGCCCGCCACGAAACGCTGCGGACGATGTTCCCGTTCGTGGAAGGTGAGCCCTGTCAGCGCGTCCTCGACGTGGACGCCGTCTCCTTCGGGCTGCCGGTGCGCGAGGTGACGCACGACGAGGTCGACCGGACCATCGAGCGCGCGGCGCACCACGCGTTCGTCCTGAGCGACGAAATCCCGATGCGGGCCGACCTGCTGGCCGTCGCCGCCGAAGAACACGTCCTGGTGATGGTGGTGCACCACATCGCGTCGGACGGATGGTCGGAGTACGTGCTGGGCCGGGACATCTCGGCCGCCTACGCGGCCCGCGTCGAGGGCGGGGCGCCGCGCTGGGATCAGCCGCCGGTGCGCTACACCGACTACACGTGGTGGCAGCGCGACCTTCTCGGCGACAAGGACGACCCGGACAGTCCGCTGCACCGGCAACTGGCGTACTGGAAGGCCCGGCTGGCCGGGGCCCCGGAGGAGCTGGCGCTGCGCACGGACCGGCCGCGTCCCGCCGTCGCCTCGCGCCGAGGCGGTGACGTGCCGCTGCGGGTTCCGGCCGACACGCACCGGAACCTCGTCGCGCTGGCCGAGGGGCGCGGGGCGAGCGTGTTCATGGTGCTGCAGTCGGCGCTCGCGCTGCTGCTGTGCCGCATGGGGGCGGGCAGGGACATCCCGATCGGTACGGCCGTCGCCGGGCGCACCGACGAGGCGCTGGAAGACCTGGTCGGCTTCTTCGTCAACACCCTCGTCGTCCGGCACGACCTGTCCGGCGACCCGTCCTTCGGCGAACTGCTCGAGCGGACGCGCACACACACGCTGGCCGCCTACGACCACCAGGACCTGCCCTTCGAACGGCTCGTGGAGGAGCTGGTCCCCGACCGGTCGGCGGCCCGCTACCCCCTGTTCCAGGTCAAGCTGGTCCTGCACAACACCCCGGAAGCCGCCCTGGACCTCGCGGGCGTCCAGGCCGCGGCGGTCCCCATGGAGCACACGTTCATCGTCTACGACATCAACATCCACCTGTACGAGCGGTTCGACTCCGCAGGGCACCCGGCCGGTATCGAGGGGAACCTGATCTTCGCCACCGACCTCTTCGACCGGAGCACCGTCGACACCCTGGCCCAAGGGCTGATCCAGGTCCTGACCGCGGCGGCCGCCGATCCCGGACGGCCGGTCAGCGGATTCCCCGCCCCGGTCTGAGATGCCCTCTACGCCCGTGCTGCTGGAGGCCCCGGAGAGGACGCGGGACGATCGCGACTGGCTGCGGCGTCTGGACCGGCATCCGGACGTCGGGATGCTCAAGTACGGGACGGCGCCCGCGGATTGGGAGGTGTCGTTCGACCACGGGCTCTCCGAGCATCTCATCCACCTCGTGGTGGCCGGCCGGTACGAGGGCGTGGCCGGCCACCAGCGGATCCAGGTCGGTCCGGGGACGTTGGTGTGGCTGAAGCCAGGAGTACCGTTCGCGCTGCGCGCCGCGGATTCACGGCCGCTCGCCCTCTACCGGCTCCAGCTGCCGCCGGCGCCCGCGGAGGATCCACCGCTCGGGCCGGTCGTCGTGCTGCCAGGGGCGTGGGAACTGCGGGCGCCCCTCGACCTGTTGATCAACGAGAGGGAGGAGCGGCAGCCGTTCCGCGAGGTCCGGATGCGGGCCGCGCTCGAGTTGCTGTTCAGCTCGGCCCTCCGGCTCGCGGAGCAGCAGCGGACCGTACGTCCGGCGCTGGACGCCGCGCAGCGGCGCCTCCTGGAGGACCACGCCGACGAGCGGGTCGCCGAGCGGGTGCACCCGGCCGAGCTCGCCCGACTCCTTCGGATGTCCCCGGAGCACTTCACCCGCTGCTTCCGCCGGACGTACGGCTGCCCGCCCAAGGTGTGGCTGGTGCGGCGGCGGATCCAGCACGCCGCGCGGCTGCTCGACGAGACGCAGGACACGATCACCCGGATCGCCCGCAGCCTCGGGTACTGCGACGTCTACCTCTTCAGCCGCCAGTTCAAGTCCACGATGGGCGTTTCCCCACGGACCTACCGAGCGCGCTGAGGCATGCGGTTCAGTGCAAACTTTACCCGGCCTCGGGCATGGCAGCCGGGGGCCGCCCGGTGACACCGTGATCTCCATGGACACCACCACTGCCGCGCTGACCAGCGACGAGGTCGCCCGATTCAACGAGCAGGGCTTCCTCGGACCGTACGTCGCCTGCTCGCCCGAGGAGATGGACGTCTTCCGCCGCCGCATCGACGCCGAGGTGCTCACCTCGCCCGGCCCCAACCCGGCGACGCACCTGCACTCCCGTCACCTGGACCACCGTCCGGTCCACGACCTCGCCACCCTGCCCGAGGTGCTCGGCCGGGTGCGGAGCCTGCTCGGCGACGACATCCTGCTGTGGTCCACGTTCCTGTTCAACAAGGAGCCGGGCGGCCTGGAGGTGCCCTGGCACCAGGACATCGACAGCTGGCCGCTCGACCCGCCCGTGAACCTCTCCCTCTGGCTGGCGATCGACGAGGCCACCGCGGAGAATGCGTGCGTACAGATCATCCCCGGCTCGCATCGTGAGCTGCTGCACCACGTGCCCTCACGCCCGGGGATGAGTTTCCCTCAGGAGATCGACCCCGCAGTCGTCGACACCACCACGGCCGTCGACATGGAACTCGCTCCGGGGGAGTTCTTCCTCTTCAGCGAGCAGCTGATGCACCACTCCCACAAGAACACGTCGGACCGGCGCAGGCTCGGGCTGTCCGCCCGCTACACGACCCCCGAGGTCAACATCGTCGACCAGGACTCCTCGCCCCTGTTCCCGGGCCACGCGTGCGTCCTGGTGAGCGGGAGCGACACCGTGGGTCACAACCGGATGACACAGCCCCCGGCCTGACCCCGACGGGCCGGTGCGGTGCGTCCCCTAGCGACCTCCGCGCCGGTTCAGTCGGCCCCCGGGATCCCGCCCGCTCCCAAGGCGGCCACGGTGGTGGTGACGTCGGCCACGATGTCCCGGACCAGTGCCTCGTACCACCGCACATAGCCGGTGGCATCGTCGAGGCCGAACCTCGCGGGGTCGAAGTGCAGCCCGCCCTGCAGAGCACCCTCCATCTCGCCGATCTGCATCCACAGGGGGAACTGGCCGACCTGCTGTCGGATCGGGACCGCCTCGACCTCATGGCCGAACAGCTCGGCCGGTCCCAGGTCGCCGAAGTGCATCCGGGCCCCGTGGGAGAGTCGTTCGGGTTCGAACTGGAAGCTCACCTGATGGATGGCGCGGGCGACTTCGGGGGTGACGTCGCCGAGCACGGCGGGGATCGGTATCGCCTGGTGGCGGACGGCGCCGACAAGTGTCGCGTGGGTGGCGGACAGCAGTGAGTGGAACCCGTCCTCCGCGACGACACCGGTGCGCAGCGGCAGCGAGTTGACGAAGTACCCGACGGTGCGTTTGAAGGGCTTCTTGCGGCCCTCGATGGGGAAGCTGACGACGATGTCGGTTTCACCGGTGAGTTTGTACAGCAGTACGTTGAAGGCCGCGAGCAGGACCGTGGCGGTGGACGTACCACTGGCGTCGGCCGTCCGCCGGACCCCGTCCGCCAAGGGGCGCGGGAGGGTGAACCGGGCAAGTGCCGGGGCGTCCGCGGCCGTGGTGGACCCGGCGGCGCCGGGAACGTCGAGTGCGAAGGCGCAGCCCGCCAGCCGATCCGCCCAGTAGCGGCGCATGGGTTCCGACCTGGCGCTCTCCAGGAAGGTGCGTTCGTGCGCGACGTGGCGGGCGTACGAGTTGTCGGCCTGGACCGGCTCCTCGGCGCCGCCCTCGCGATATCCGGTCAGGAGGTCTTCGCACACGGTGAACAGAGACGTCAGGTCACCCACCATGTGGTGCACCACCATGAGCAGCGTGGAGCGCCCCGCGTGCTGGTAGAGGAAGAGCCGGGCGGGTGCTTCCTTCTTCAGGGCGAAGGCAAGGGAGTAGTCCTGGTTCACCAGTCGCGGCAGGTCATCGGCGTCCGTGCCGGATACCTCACGCTCCGTGAAGGACGGCTCGGCCGCGTACCAGCGTTGTGCGTAACCGCCCGCTCCCGCAAAGACGACTCCCGTGAGCACCGGGTGTCGGGCCCACACCTTCTCCCATGCGCCGCGCAGACGCGCGGAATCGAGTTCCTCGCGCATCGTGATGCCGACAGCCATGTTGTACATGGTCGACTCCGGGGCCAGCTCATGGATGAAGAAGAGCGAGCTCTGCCCGATGGACAGCGGAACTTCCACGCTTCCCCGTCCGGGCCCGTCCTGTCTGTGCTGAGTGTCCTGCGTCAACGTTGTGCACCCCCGTGCCTGCGACGGTCCGGCTGACCGAGATCAAACTCTCCGGCAGAGAAAGGGATTTCGCAACAAGTTCGGTTCCCCTCTGTTCGGTGCGCGGGGCCGTCGCGGTGCGGGCTCTGGCAGCCCAGCCCGCGGGCAGGAGCGCGCCCAGGATGGCGATGAGCAGGCCGCCGAGGACGAGCGGAAGCAGGTCGGCCGCGTCGTAGACGGCGATGACGGAGTCCGGCAGGCGGAGCCCCACGCTGTTACCCATCGCGGGGACGACCCGGCCGTGCAGGGCCACGCCGAGCGGCACGCCCACGGTGCCCGCGACGAGTCCGGTCACGGCGACCGAGGTGACGACCATCCGGGCAGTGGCGCCCAGCGGTGCCAGGTCCCTGTTCAGCGCGTCGACGTAGCCGGTCACTTCGGTGCCGGACGCCACCGCGATGTGATGGCTCGCCTCCGTCAGATCGGGATGTGCGTCCGTGAGGGTCGAGGCGTCGGTGAAGACCTGCATGCCGTCGTTGCGCGTGTCGAGGACCTCGCCGACGATCCGCACCGTGACCGGCTCGGCCAGTCCGCTCAGAGTGACGGTGTCGCCGACGCGGGTGCCGGTGGCGGCGAGGAAGGGGATCGGGACCACGGCCTCGCCGGGCTCGACGATCCAGCGGCCCGAGACCGTCGTGTAGCCACCCCAGGAGGCGTCACCGGTGAGGGCGTTCACCTCGATGGTGCCGCTCAGGCCGGACACGGTCGCGCGTACCTTCGCGGTGCTGTAGTACTTCCCGGTTCCGGCGGCGGCCTTGATGGCCGAGGCGTCCTCGCCAAGCTCGGCCTGCGCGACCGTGTCCAGGCCGTCATCGTCGCGTACGAGTCAGGGCTGGTCAGCGCCGGTGCGTACGAGCCCACCCAGCACCCCACCGGGCGGACGCGGGCCGGAGCCGAGACATGAGCTGAGCGGAATCGGGCCGACAGGCCGCATGGGCCGACACGCACGTGCGCCGTACGTCCGCGGGAGACCGGAACCGGTCCCCGCGGACGTACGGCGCGAGCAGACCCACCGGACGGGCTCAGACAGCGGCCCTCCGGACGACGGACGTCAGCCCAGCTCGCCCGCCGCCTTCTTGATGTCGGCCGCGAAGTGGCTCACCTCGGTGTAGACGCCCGGCTTGGACGGGCGGGCGCAGCCCTCGCCCCAGCTCACGATGCCGACCTGGACGAGCTTGTCGCTGTCGTCCTTGCGGAACATGGGACCGCCGGAGTCGCCCTGACAGGTGTCGACGCCGCCGGTGTCCATCTTCCCGGCGCACAGCTCCTCGTCCTCGACCAGGTTGGAGTACGCGCCCTTGCAGGTCGCGTCGTCCACGAACGGCACCTGGGCCTTGAGGAGGTGGCGCTGCTGGCTGCCGCCCTCCTTGTCGGCGCCCCACCCGGCGATGGTGAAGTCGCCCTTGTCGAACGAGTTGTTCTCGGCTATCGGCAGCGTGGGCTGGTCGATGGCCTTCTCCAGCTTGATGACCGCCCAGTCCTTGCCGGTCCCGTTGTAGCCGGGAGCCTGGATGACCTTGGTGGCCTTGACCGTGACGGCGTCCGGCGACTCCAGGTCGACCACACCGCCGGTGGCGGTGATGTTCGGGTTGTCGCTGCTGCCGTCGACGCAGTGGGCGGCCGTCAGCACGACGTCCTTCTCCAGGAGCGAGCCGCCACAGCCCATCGACAGGCGGACCATGAACGGGAATTCGCCCTGCTCGGCCGGGGTGCCGCCGACGACCCTGGTGCGGGGCCCGTCGCCGCCGGGCCCATCGGCGGGCACAGCCCAGGAGTTGGCCGGGTTCAGGCTGAAGGCGGCGAGGGTGACGGCGCCGACGGCGGCGGCCCTCTTGAGGTACGTGACCGTGTTCTTCAACGGACTTCCTCTCGGTGGGGGGAGAGCACTCTGTTGGGCTCATGCCAACCCCAGGCCGGAGGCGCCCTTCGGAAAAACCGCATGGAGAAGGGCAGTTGACCGCAAGGTGTCCGGGCCCCGTGGGGTGAGCCCGTGAAGTGCTCCCGTGATTATGGAGACCCACCGAACGGCTCGGCAAGACCTCCTCACACACCAGTCACGCACAACCCACGGCGCCCGCACGGCACTTCCGCCCGCCTTCGCTCCGCCCCGGCCGCGGACCGCGCGTGCGGCCGGTCCAAAGATCCGGCGACCACCGCAATGTTCCCGAACCGTTCGATCACGTCGCCGTCGGGGCCCGCGCGGTCCATGCTGGCTTGCAGTTCCTGGGGTGGGGGGCGCCGCAAGCGCGCAGGAGCTGTTCCACGGTCCAGGACGCACGGCGATGACGTAAGTGAAGGAGCCTGATGCACAGGCCGCAGACAAGCCCACAGGCGGACGGTTTACGTACGCCCCCGCCCGGGGCCGACGCCGGGGAGGGCGCTCGGTGAGCGCACAGCCGGCACCGAGAGGCGCCCGCCACCAACGCCCCGGGCGCAAGCTGGGGCCCATCGCCGAGGGCACCAAGCCGGCCCACCGGGCCTGGCTGGAGCACCTGCGCGGCGCCTATCACGACAGTGGCCTGACCTTCATTCAGCTGGAGAAGGAGGCGAACTGGCCGCGCTCCAAGATCTCCGAGCTGTTGCGGGCCATCGGCCGCTATCCCCGCTGGCAGATCACCCGGGACCTGCTGGTCGCCCTGCGCCTGCCCGATCCGGCGCTCGCGGACATCCGGGCCCAGTGGGTCCGCGCCGCCCAGGAGGCCGACAAGCGGCTCAACTGGATACACAAGGCCCTGGCCAAGGAGCGGGAGAACGGTCTGCACGGCCAGCGTCCCCCGCTGGACTTCCTCGCCTTCAGGGACACCCACCGCACGCACTACACCGCCTACGCGGCCACGTTCCAGCGCCGGGCCGGTGAGGCGAAGCGGTCCGTCAGCGATGTGTTCTACCTGCTCCTGATCCTCTGGCCGGACGCCCTGGCCAGCGAGCGGCCCGAGCAGTACGCGTGGCGGCTCCTGCGCCAGACCGTCATGGAGCGCGCCCCGCGCTGCGACGGCCATCCCGCGCTCGCCGAGGCCGCGTTCCACACCCGCGCCCAGCGCGACGCCCCGGACCCGCTCGCCCAGCTCGCCAGCACCTTCGACCTCTTCGACGCGATCCGCCGCCTGCCCGCCCTGCACCTCGACGTCGTCGTGCTGCTGCACCTGCGCGGGCTGCGGGACAGCGATGTCGCCGAGGTCCTGGGCATCCCGTGCGCCACCGTCCGCGCGGCGGACCGTCACGCCAAACGCCATCTGACGGCACATCTCCGCACCACCACCTAGGAGGGACACCCCGGTGACCTCACCGATCGATGAGCTGCTCGAGGGCTCTCTGCTGCTCGACGCACCCCCTACCCCCCACGACCCGGTGCCGACCCGACCCGCTCTGCCCCCGCACCCGACCACTGCCGACGACCTGGGCCATGCCGCCGCTCAGGCGGCCGACGGCGATCTGCGGATCCTCTGCGAGGCCGTCGTGATCACCCGGCCCCTCGCGTCCGTGACCGACTTCCTCACCGAGTCCCTGCCCACCCCCTCGGGCGCCCTCGTCCTCGGCTGCATGCTGCAGCTCAACGACAGCGCGCACACCGCCCGCTTCCTGTGGCAGTACGCCGCCGGAGCCGGGGAGACGGCGGCGGCCTACTGCCTCTACCTCCACCACCTCACCCTCGGCGAGACCAACGAGGCGGCCTGGTGGAAACAGCAGACCCCCGACGCCGCCCTGCCCACTCCCGAAACCGACGATCCGCTCCCGCGCCGCGACCCCCGGCCCGAACGGGGCGCACCCCTGCTGAAACTGGAATGGCCCACGGAGACTCCCCACGTGAGTGTGGCGGCCACCCTGCGCATGCTGGGCATCCTCAGGATGACCAATCGAGCGACATTGCGGTCCTGGCCGCCCGTCGCCCTCTCCGTCATCGAGTACGCCGCCCTGGCGGTGCGGTTCGTCGACGACGACGTCGAACTCCCCTTGCCCGTCGGCGGGTTCCACGACCGCGTCCGCCATCTGACCGCCCTGCCGGTCCGCGCCCTCGACCCCGCGCCGTGCGCAGGCCCCGCCCCCGGCCCCGACGAGCGCGAGGAGCTTCCTCCCCGGCCCGCGCAGCCGGGCCCCTGGCCCCCCGGCCCCTGGCAACGACACCCCACCTACCGCAAGCGAGGGCGCGGCAACCGCGCCTACATCGTCGAGTACAAGCTCAAGTGCGGCGCATGACCGGCGGCCGGGCCCCGGTCCTGCGGCAGGGCCTCCGCCCCGTCACCTGCGGAGCCACGCGCTGGCCCCCTCCCGCCACTCCTCGAACAGCTCCCGCTCCCCGACGATCTCCACCGTGTCGTCCAGGACGGAGTCCCGCTGGTACATGAGCAGCAGGAGCGCCGCCGCCGAACCGCGCAGGCTCACGGCCGCTCCCCCGGGTGCGCCTTCTCCCGGTCCGTGACGCCGTACGGCGGGCGCCTCGCCGGTGAGGTCGATCAGCCAGTCGCCCTGCGCCCCGGGGGCGGTGTCCGTCGCGTGGAAGTGGACGGTCCGGCCGGGGCCGAGCAGGCCGCGCATCGCCTCGACGGACTCGTAGACCTGCGGCAGTTCGAGGAAGCCCAGCCACTCGGCCAGGGCGTCGAGGGCGACGTCGTGGTCCAGGGTGTACGTCCCCTCGACGGCCCCGACCGCGTCCGCGCGGTGCACCACCGTCTCCACCGTCATGCGGCGCGCCCAGAACACGGGGGTGCCGCCCGGCGCCACCGTCCACACCCGCGCGTCCGGTCCCGCCTTCCGCAAGGCGTCCGCGAACAGCGCCGCGCCCTCGCTCAGCCAGGCGCCGAGCGCGGCGCTGTCCGCCCGGTCGTCGCCCGACACGTCGTTCACCTGCTCGTCCGGCACCGGGCCCGTCGCCCGGCTGCGGACGATCTCCTCGGCCCAGCGGTGCGCGCCGCCCAGGTGCCGCAGGAGGTCGCCGAGGCTCCATCCGGCGCAGGTCGGCACCGGGGCGGCGAGGTCCGCGCCCTTGATCGAAGTGGTCAACTGCTCGGTCTGCGCGATGATTTCGGCGGCGTAGCGATCCAAGGTCAAGTCGGTCATGGGGCCACGATAGCGACGGCTCGGTGCTGGGGCCCGCTACTTTTTCCCGGGCGTGGAGGTCCGCATTCCCCGGGCCCGGAGTGCCGAGGGCGGCGGCCGCGTGCACCACGGCCGTCCTCCCCCGCGCCTGTCACGTCCAGCTCGCGCCCCCGCCCAGGACGACACTCCCGCTCAGGACGACGTCGCCAGGAACTGCGTCGCCGCCAGCTCGCCGTACAGCGGATCCCCTTCGACCAGTTCGTCGTGCGTGCCGACCGCGCGGACCCGGCCCGCGTCCATGACGACGATCCGGTCGGCCAGCGTGACCGTCGACAGGCGGTGCGCGACGACGAGGACCGTCACGGTCTTCGACACCTCGGCGACCACGTCGCGCAGCGCCAGCTCGTTGACGGCGTCCAGCTGTGAGGTCGCCTCGTCGAGGAGCAGCAGCCGGGGCTTGCGCAGCAGGGCGCGGGCGATGGCCACGCGCTGGCGCTCGCCGCCGGAGAGCTTGGAGCCGCGGTGGCCCACCACGGTCTCCAGTCCGTCCGGCAGCTTCTCCACGAGGCTGTCCAGGCGTGCCTGTACGAGGACGTCGTGGATCTCGGCGTCGGTGGCGTCCGGCGCGGCGAACAGCAGGTTCTCGCGCAGGGTGCCCGCGAGGACGGGGGCGTCCTGCTCGACGTACCCGATGGTCGCGCGCAGCTCGGCGAGCGGCCAGTCCTGTACGTCCCGGCCGTCGACGAGGACGCGGCCGCCCGTCGCGTCGTAGAAGCGCTCGACGAGCCCGAAGACGGTGGTCTTGCCCGCGCCGGACGGGCCGACGAAGGCCGTCATGCCGGGGCCGGGGACGGCGAAGGTCACTCCGTGGTGGACGTGGGGGAGGTCGGGGCGGTAGCGGAAGGTGACGTCCTGGAAGAGGACGGAGGCGGGCCGCTCCACGGCTGCCCGACGGCTCGCCGCCCGGTCCCCCTGCTCCGTGAGGGTGGCCGCTTCCTCCGTCTCCATCCGCTCCGCCTGCACGATGCGGGCCACGGCGGCGGAGCCCACCTGGTACTGGGTGACGGCGTCGACGAGGCGGCTCACCGGGTCGATCAGGTAGAAGAGCAGCATCAGGAACGCCACGAGGGTCGCGACGGAGATCGCCTCGGAGGCGACGCGGGCGCCGCCGACGCCGAGCACCGCGAGGAACGAGACCTGGATGGCGAAGCCCATCGAACTCCACGCCACCGCCTGCCACTTGGCCGACTTCACGCCGTGCCGCCAGGCCTCGCGCGCCGCCGCCTCGACCTTGGCGACCTCGCGCTCCTCGGCGCCGGATGCCTTCAGCGTGCGGAACGCGCCGAAGGCCCGCTCCAGAGCGGTCGAGATCATGCCGACGGCTTCCTGCGAGCGCTGCGTCGCCTTGGAGATCTTCGGCATGACCAGGCCGGTCGCGGCCCCGATGAGGACGATCACGCCGAGCGTGACGCCGAGGAGCACCGGGTCCATGAAGGCCATCATCACGATGGTCGCGACGACGGTGAGCGCCCCGGAGAACGCGGACACCACGGCCTGCGTGGTGACGGCCTGGAGCAGCGTCGTGTCCGAGGTGACGCGGGACATCAGGTCGCCGGGCTGCACGCGCTCGATCTCCGAGACCTTGAGCCGCAGCAGACGCCCGATGAGGGACCGCCGCGAGTCGAGGACGACGGACTGCGCGGTGCGTTCCAGGATGTAGCTGCCGACGGACTCGACGGCCGTCCCGATCACCAGGAGCCCCGTGAGCAGGGCGAGGATCGAGGTGATCGACTCGTCGTCCTGGAGCCGGCTCACCAACTGCTCGACCGCGACCGGCTGCGCGAGGCCGGTCGCGGCGCCGATCAGGGTGAACAGCGCGCCGAGCGCCACGATGCCGCGGTGCGGCTTGAAGTGGCGGTACAGGACGGTCCAGGTCTCCCGCGCGGGAAGCCGCTCGGGCCCGTCCTTCTCCTCGGCCTTCTCAGCCATCTCAGCCATGTCAGCCATGTCAGCCATGTCAGCCTTCTCGGCCTCGCCGGAGGCACGGGCGCCTCCGGCGTCGGGGGCACCGGCGGACTCGCCCGTGCGCGCGGGCTCCCCGCCGCCCGCCGACTCCTCGACGTGAGGCCGTTTATCGAACGTTGGTTCTGGACTAGTCACACACGACAGGACGCGTCAGGGCGCGTTCCGCCTGACCGGAATTCGCGGTCGATCGCGGGCCGTCGGGCCGACATTCACGGTCAGGGCCCGTGGTGCGAACGAGGCGGGTAGCTTTTCGCCAGCAGGGGTCGCCGCCCGCCTCTGCGTCTGCGTCTGCGTCTGCGTCTGCGTCTGCAGGCGAACTGGCGGTATTTCCGGGGTCGCGAGGGACTCTCTTCCACCAATGCGAAGGCGCAGGTCACAGCCTGCGGTCCCCGCACACGCGGGGGTGCTCCCGTCGAGGAGGGGGAAGACGTCGAGTACAAGGCGTGGTCCCCGCACACGCGGGGTTGCCCCCTCCCCACCCCCACGGCGAAGCCGTCCGCGAGCAAGCCCGCCCCAACCGACCGGCCAGGCGCGGGCCCGCGTCAGAGCGCCGCTCGCGCCGCCGGGCCCAGCAACGGCCCTGCCCCCGGCGCCTCCCCCGGCTCCTCCCGCCGTCGCCCGCCCCGCGCCAGGAAGTCCGCGAGGGGCAGCGTCGCCGCGCCCACCGTCACCGCGTCGGGGCCCAGTTCGCCGAGGGCCACGGTGACGCGGGCCGCGGGATGGCGCAGGGAGTACGCGGCGGCGTGCTCGCGGACGGCAGGGAGGAGGTGCGAGCCGAGGGCGAGGCCGGCCCAGCCGCCGACGAGGACGCGTTCGGGGCCGAAGAGGTTCACCAGGCCGGAGATGCCCGCGCCCAGGTACTCGGCGGTCTCGTCGAGCACGGCCCGCGCCCCGGGGTCGGCGGCACCGCCGTCCTCGGGGTGGGCGGCCGCGAGCAGCGCGGCGACCCCGCTCTCCTCACCGGTCCCGGGCGGCTCGCCCCCCGCCTCGCGCCAGCGGTCGAGCAGCGCCTCCGCCCCCGCGTACGCCTCCAGGCAGCCCAGCGCCCCGCACCGGCAGCGCCGCCCGCGCACATGGACGGTCAGGTGCCCCCACTCGCCGGGCCCGCCGTGGGCCCCGCCGTGGATGACGCCGTCGGTCACGATGCACGCGCCGACGCCGGAGCCGAAGAGGACGATGACCGCGTCCCGCACCCCGCGCCCGCCGCCGAACCACATCTCGGCCTGGCCGAGCGCACGGGCGCCGTTGTCGATGAAGTACGCGGTGTCCGGAGGGAGTTGGACGGCCCCGCGGAGCAGGGACTCCAGGGGCACCGCGTCCCAGCCGATGGCCTGGCCGTGGACGAGGGCGCCGCCGGGGGCGGTCGTCTCGACGATGCCGGGGACGCCGACGCCGACGCCGATCAGGCCCTCGCCCGCGGTGAGCCCGGCGGCGGCGGTGACTTCGGCGATGCCGTCGCGGATGTGGGCGACGACGGCCTCGACGTCATGACCGGTCGGGGTCAAGGGGCGGTCGGTGCGGGCGAGTTCGGTGAGGGCGAGGTCGAAGGCCTCGACGCGGACGCGGGTCTCGCCGACATCCACGCCGATGAGGTGGCCGCTGCCGGGGGCCACCCGAAGCAGGGTGCGGGGGCGCCCGCCGTCGGACTCGACGACCCCGGCCTCCTCCAAGAGGTAGTCGGCGGTGAGTTCGGCGACGACGTTGCTGACGGAGCCGGAGCTGAGCCCGGTCGCGCCGCCGAGCGCCTGACGGCTCATCGGCCCGTGGAAGTACAACCGGCGCAGCACCGAAGCCCGGTTGCCCAGACGCAGGTCACGCACGGTTCGGCTGTTCCGCTCGACCATGTGGCTCCTCTCCCCGTTCGCAACATACCCGTGCCGTACCCCTTGACGCGACTTGCCTTCAGGATTTAACTCACGTCCTAAATTAAGTCGTGAAGCTCGTTCAAGCACTGAACACAGCCGTCACGGGGACCCCTCCCAGCTCCCACCGGGCTCCCCAACACGGCTGTGCTCACAAGGACTTGGGCGCAGCCACCGCCGAGATCCTCCCCGGAAAGGGGCGTATCCGTCATGCGCAGACTCCGAGCCGCAGCCGCGGGCACCGCGCTCACCGCTCTCGCCGCCACCGCGTGCGGCGGCGGCACCGCCACGGGCGGCGGGAGCAACGACTCGCCGAAGACGCTCACGTACTGGGCGTCGAACCAGGGGCCCAACATCGAGGCAGACAAGAAGATCCTCACGCCCCGGCTCAAGAAGTTCGAGGAGCAGACCGGGATCAAGGTCGAGCTGGAGGTGATCCCCTGGTCCGACCTGCTCAACCGCATTCTGGCCGCGACCACTTCGGGCCAGGGCCCGGACGTCCTGAACATCGGCAACACCTGGTCGTCCTCGCTCCAGGCGGGCGGCGCGCTCCTTCCGTGGGACGCGAAGCGGTTCGGGCGGATCGGCGGCAAGGACCGGTTCGTGCCGGCCGCGCTCGGCTCGACGGGCGCGCGGGGCAAGGACCCCGCCGCGGTGCCGCTGTACTCACTGGCGTACGCCCTCTACTACAACAAGAAGATGTTCCAGGACGCGGGCATCGAGAAGCCGCCCGCGACCTGGGAGCAGCTGGTCGCCGACGGCAAGAAGCTCTCCAAGGGCGGCAAGTGGGCGCTGGGGGCGGAGGGTTCGAACCTGGTGAACAACATCCATCAGGCCCATGTCCTCGGCAAGCAGCACGGCGCGGACTTCTTCGACGCTGCCGGGAAGCCGACGTTCACGTCCCCCGGCGCGGTCGCCGCCGTGAAGCAGTACGTCGACTTCATGGCCAAGGACAAGATCATCGCGCCGGGCAACGCCGAGTACGCGCGCAACCAGTCGCTTCAGGACTTCGCCAAGGGCAGGACGGCGATGGTGCTGTGGCAGGCGGCCGCGACGACCTTCGAGGCGCACGGCATGAAGCCCGCCGACTGGGGCGTGGCCCCGGTGCCGGTGCCCTCGGGGGCTCCCGGCACCGGCAAGCAGGTCAACTCGATGGTCGCGGGCATCAATCTGGCCGTCTTCAAGAACACCGACAACCTCGACGGCTCCGTGAAGTTCGTGAAGTTCATGACGAGCGACGCCGAGCAGACCGGGCTCAACAAGGCCTACGGCTCGATCCCTCCGGTGAAGGCAGCCCAGTCGGACCCGGCGTTCGCCCGCCCGGAGACCGCCGTGCTGCGCGACACGCTCGCCAAGAGCGCGGCCCCGCTGCCCCAGGTGCCCCATGAGTCGCAGTTCGAGACGACGGTGGGCACCGCCGTCAAGGAGCTCTTCGCCGACGCCGCCGAGGGCCGTCCCGTGACCACGGACTCGGTCAAGTCGGCGCTGACCAAGGCGCAGCAGCAGATGCCGAAGGGCTGAGCCGCGCCATGACCGCTCTGACCACCGCCCACGACGAGGCGGACGCGGCGCCCGCGCACAAGGAGGGTTCCGGTCCACGGCCGCGCGCCCGCCGTCCGCGCGGACGGCTGCGCCGCCTCGCCCTGCCGTACTTCCTGCTGCTTCCGGCGCTGCTGCTCGAACTGCTCGTCCATCTGATCCCGATGGCCGTCGGCATCGTCATGAGCTTCAAGGAGCTGACGCAGTTCTACATCCGCGACTGGGGCGCCGCGCCCTGGGCGGGGCTGGACAACTACTCCCTGTCGGTCGACTTCGACGCGCCCGTCGGCGAGGCGCTGCTGCACTCGTTCTTCGTCACCTGCGCGTTCACCGTCGTGTCGGTGGGCCTGTGCTGGCTGATCGGCACGGCCGCCGCGCTGTTCCTCCAGGACCACTTCCGGGGCCGGGGCCTGCTCCGCGCGCTGTTCCTCACGCCGTACGCCCTGCCCGTGTACGCCGCCGTGATCACCTGGGCGTTCATGTTCCAGCGCGACAACGGCCTGGTCAATCACGTGCTGCACGACCAGCTCGGGATCACCGACGGCCGGCCGTTCTGGCTGATCGGCGACAACAGCTTCTTCGCGCTCGCCACCGTCTCGGTGTGGAAGCACTGGCCGTTCGTCTTCCTCATCGTCACGGCCGGTCTGCAGAACATCCCCAAGGAGCTGTACGAGGCGGCCGCCATCGACGGCGCCGGGATGTGGCAGCAGATCCGCCGCATCACGCTGCCCTCGCTGCGGCCGGTCAACCAGGTCCTGGTCCTGGTCCTCTTCCTGTGGACCTTCAACGACTTCAACACGCCGTATCTGCTGTTCGGCAAGTCGGCGCCGGAGTCGGCGGACCTCGTCTCGATCCACATCTACCAGTCGTCGTTCGTCACCTGGAACTTCGGCACGGGCTCCGCGATGTCGGTCCTGCTGCTGCTCTTCCTGCTCGTGGTGACGGCCGCGTACCTGCTCCTCACCTCCCGTGGAAGGAGGGCCTTTGATGCCTAGCGCGACCAAGGCCCCGCCGGTGCCCGCCGCCGCGCGACGGCGCTCGCCGATGGCGCCGCCCCGCTCGTTCCTGTGGCTGCGCCGCGTCTTCCTCACCCTCCTCGCCGGGTTCGTCCTGGTCCCGGTGTACGTCATGGTGTCCAGCTCCCTGAAGCCGCTCCAGGACGTCGCGGGGAGTTTCCGCTGGCTGCCGTCCACCGTCACGTTCCGCCCGTACGTCGACATCTGGACGACGGTGCCGCTGGCGGACTACTTCATGAACTCGCTGATCGTGGCGGGCGCGGCGACGGTGTGCTCGGTCGTCGTCGCGGTGTTCGCGGCGTACGCGGTGAGCCGCCACCGCTTCCGCGGCAAGCGCGTGTTCACCGTGACCGTGCTGTCCACGCAGATGTTCCCGGGCATCCTCTTCCTGCTGCCGCTGTTCCTCATCTACGTCAACGTGGGCAACGCGACGGGCATCGCGCTGTTCGGCTCCCGCGCGGGCCTGATCCTCACCTATCTCACGTTCTCGCTGCCGTTCTCCATCTGGATGCTGATCGGGTACTTCGACTCGGTGCCGAAAGAGCTGGACGAGGCCGCGCACGTCGACGGGTGCGGTCCGCTGGGCGCGCTGTTCCGGGTCGTCGTCCCGGCCGCGATTCCCGGCATCGTGGCCGTCGCCGTCTACGCGTTCATGACCGCCTGGGGCGAGGTCCTCTTCGCCTCGGTGATGACCAACGACACCACCCGCACCCTCGCCGTCGGCCTCCAGGGCTACTCCACGCAGAACGACGTGTACTGGAACCAGGTCATGGCCGCCTCCCTGGTCGTCAGCGTGCCGGTGGTCGCCGGTTTCCTGCTCCTCCAGCGCTATCTCGTCGCCGGGCTCACCGCCGGGGCGGTCAAGTGACCGCTCCCCCGCCCGTCCCGCCCCGCACACCCCCCGCCGAAAGGACCTCC
Organism: Streptomyces sp. NPDC040610; assembly: GCF_055594065.1. Lineage (NCBI taxonomy): Bacteria > Bacillati > Actinomycetota > Actinomycetes > Kitasatosporales > Streptomycetaceae > Streptomyces > Streptomyces sp. NPDC040610. The sequence goes on from NZ_JBVIXA010000002.1 coordinate 531,825, forward strand.
GTGACCGACGCCTCCGACCTCGCCGCGCTCCCCCACCCCTTCACCTGGGGGGTCGCCACGTCGGCGTACCAGATCGAGGGAGCCGCCGCGGAAGACGGCCGCTCCCCGTCCATCTGGGACACCTTTTCCCGCACTCCCGGCAAGGTCGCGGGCGGCGACACCGGCGACGTGGCCTGCGACCACTACCACCGCTGGCCCGAGGACATCGCCCTGATGCGGGAGCTCGGCGTCGACTCCTACCGCTTCTCCGTCGCCTGGCCGCGCGTCGTGCCGGGCGGCGACGGGCCGGTCAACGCGGCCGGGCTCGCCTTCTACGACCGGCTCGTCGACGCCCTCCTGGAGGCGGGCATCACCCCGAACGTCACCCTCTACCACTGGGACCTGCCGCAGGCGCTCCAGGACCGCGGCGGCTGGCCCGCGCGCGGGACCGCCGAGCACTTCGCCGCGTACGCCGCCGTGGTGGCCGAGCGCCTCGGCGACCGGGTGCCGCAGTGGGCCACGCTCAACGAACCGCTCTGCTCGGCCTGGATCGGCCACCTGGAGGGCCGCATGGCCCCCGGCCTCACCGACATCCGTGCCGCCGTGCACGCCTCGTACCACCTGCTGCTCGGCCACGGCCTGGCCACCCAGGCCATCCGCGCGGCCTCCCCCGCGGCCGAGGTCGGCATCGTCAACAACCTCTCCCCCGTCGAGCCCGCCACCTCCCGCCCCGAGGACGTCGCTGCGGCCCGGCGCGTGGACGGCCACACCAACCGCTGGTGGCTCGACCCGCTGCACGGCCGGGGCTTCCCCGCCGACATGCTGGAGGTGTACGGCGTCGAACTCCCGGAACGGTACGGCGACTTGGACGTCGTCGCGCAGCCCCTGGACTGGCTGGGCCTCAACTACTACTTCCCCGCCCACGTCACCGACGACCCCACGGGCCCGCCCCCGCACGCCCACCAGGTCCACCGCCCCGGCAGACGGCACACCGGCATGGGCTGGGAGATCGACGCGAACGGCCTGGAGATCCTGCTCCTGCGCCTCACCGAGGACTACGGCGCGCGCAAGCTCTACGTGACCGAGAACGGCTCGTCCTACCCCGACGTGGTCCGCGCCGACGGCTCCGTCGACGACCCCGAGCGCGCCCAGTACCTCCGCGAACACCTCGCGGCCTGCGCCCGCGCGGCCCACCGGGGCGCGCCCCTCGCCGGGTACTACTCCTGGTCCCTCCTGGACAACTTCGAGTGGGCGTACGGCTACGACAAGCGCTTCGGCCTCGTCCACGTGGACTACGCGACGCAGCGGCGCACGGTGAAGGGCAGCGGGCGTCTGTACGCGGACGTGATCCGCCGCCACCGGCTGCGGGCACGGCGGGCGGCCTGAGGGGCGCGCCCGTGCGGCGGCTCACGGGGTGGCAGTTGCTCAGCGGTCGGTCACCGGGGTCCACAGGGGATCGTCGTCTTCGTCGACGTCGCGCAGTTCCCAGTCGGTCGGCACGTCGCCGGGGCCCATGCAGCCCGTGAGCCAGTACGTCGCGTCCGGGCCCCACCCCGCGAGCACGGTGGCGTGGGGCTCGCCGGAGTCCCCCGCGGCCACCGTGCCGCTCACGTTCAACGCCCGGCCCGCCGTGGTCAGATACCCGGTCCCCGTGAGGTGCACCGCGTCGAAGTCGGCGGCGACCGCCTCCCAGTCGGGGATGTACCACTGGGCCGTGCGACCCGTCGCCCGCGACCAGTCGTGCCGCCGCCCCCGCGTGACCCGCAGGGGATACCGCGCGACCAGGTCCGTCCAGGCCCCCGGCCCGGTGATCTCATAGGTCCGGCCGTCCTGCGGCACCCGCGTCGGCCACAGCCGCGCCCGCGTCCAGCCCGCCCCGTCCTCGACGGCCATGAGCTGCGTGGCACCCAGCCGCGGGAGCGCGCGGGAGGTCATGGTGACGCCGGAGGCCGTGGGCGTCGACCACCAGATGCCGCTGTACGAGACCGAGGGGTCCTCGTGGAAGGACGGTGCGTCGTGCTCGTCCTTCACCGTCTGCGCCTTCCACCTCCGCAGGGACTCGGCGGCCGCGCGGGCGGGCGGCGGACGGTCCTTGTCGCCGGGCTTCTCGATCCACTGGACGTACGCCTGCGCGGTCGGCTCCAGAGCCGCCGACCACCAGGTGGTCTCCGGCGCGTCGCCAACGGCTCGGGCGAGCGGGCGCAGGGCCTCGACGAGCTCCGGGTGGCGGAGCAGGGCGTCCTCTTCGTCGGGCTCCTGCCAGTACATCGCGGCGGCCGCGCTGTCGCCCAGTGCCCTCATCAGTCCCAGCTCCCCCGCGGCCGCGACCGTGCGGGCAGGGTCCAAGGCGTCCAGGCGCTGGAGCAGTCGCCTCCGCCACGGCTGGTCGGCGGGGTCGTGCGCCGCGTGGAAGAAGGCCTCCCTCACGTCGTCGGAACGCTCCGCGAGCACCATGCACAGTCGGCGACCGCGCGGGCCGTCAAGTATGTCGAACGCGCCCATCTGTTGGCTCTCCTGGTCTGTGGGGGTCTACCGCTGTCCGTCCAACCCGGAGTCGTACCCGATCAACAGGGTCCGGCGGAGTCGGTCAGCGCGGTCGCGGTCTGGGTGAGGTGCCGGGCCAGGACCTCGGCCGCCGTGTCGGCGTCGCGGGCCAGTGCCGCCTCCTCCAGGCGGCGGTGTTCGCCGAAGCCGTCCCGGTCGGGGTCGCGGTGGGCCGACCAGCGCCGGGCCAGTTCGCTCGCGGTCCACATGCGGTCGAAGGTCTCCAGGAGGACGGGGTTGCCGCAGCCTTCGAGCAGGGTGCGGTGGAAGACGCGGTGGGCCTCGGACCAGGTGCTGCTGTAGTAGGCGCCCTCCCCCGCTTCGTACGCGGGGGTGCGGGCCAGGCGGTGGTGGGCGGCCCGTACGCGGGCCTCCCAGTCGACGTCGCCGCGCTCGATGGACATGCGCAGGACGACCGGTTCGACAGTTCGGCGGGCCTCGGCGATCTCCTGCCAGCGGCGGTCGGAGAAGGCCGGGACGGCGAAGCCGCGGTTGTGCAGACGGTCGGCGAGGCCCTCGCCGACAAGCCGCACGAGCGCCTCGCGCACGACGGCCAGGCTCACGCCCTGGTCCTTGGCCAGGTCCTGCGGCTTGAGGGCGTCTCCCGGGGCGAAGTCCCCGCGCATGATCGCGTCCCGCAGGTGTGCGTGGACCTGCTCGGAGAGCATCTGCTTCCCCGACGGGGGTGAGGTGTGGGCCGTCTGCGTCATGCCGTCAGCATAGACGATCCCTTGGATAATCGATTATCCGTGTTATGGTCGATTCATCGGCGCCGAGAGACATTGCTCCCTCGCCGCCACCCCCAGCACGGCCTGAAAGGAACGACGCGATGAACGCCAACAACCCCTTCGCCCGCCTCCCCGAGGCGGCCTCCTTCACCGTGACGAGCACCGACGTCACCGACGGCGCCGCCTGGTCGCCCGCGCAGCTCTCCGCCGGTGCCCCCGGCGGCAAGGACGTCTCCCCGCAGCTGTCGTGGAGCGGTGCCCCGGACGGCACGAAGAGCTACGCGGTCACGGTCTACGACCCCGACGCCCCCACCGGGTCCGGGTTCTGGCACTGGGCGGTCGCCGACATCCCCGCCACCGTCACCGAGCTGCCGGAGGGCGCGGGCGACGACACCGGCTCGGGCCTGCCCGAGGGCGCCTTCCAACTGCCCAACGACGCCCGCATGGCGCGCTACATCGGCGCCGCCCCGCCCGCCGGGCACGGCCCGCACCGCTACTTCGTCGTGGTGCACGCCCTCGACGTGGAGTCCATCGGAGTCCCCGAGGAGGCCACCCCGGCCTTCCTCGGGTTCACCGTCGCCGGTCACATACTCGGCCGCGCGGTCCTGACCGCCACCGCCGAGACCTCCGCCTGACGCACGGCATGACCCGACTCATCGACGCCACGGAGATGTACCTCCGCACCGTCCTGGAGCTGGAGGAGGAGGGCGTGGCCCCGCTGCGGGCCCGCATCGCCGAGCGCCTGGACCAGAGCGGCCCCACGGTCAGCCAGACCGTGGCCCGCATGGCACGTGACGGACTGCTGCGCGTGGCCGCCGACCGGCAGCTGGAACTGACGGAGGAGGGGCGGCGGATCGCCACGCGCGTGATGCGCAAGCACCGGCTCGCGGAATGTCTCCTCGTCGACGTGATCGGGCTCGAGTGGGAGCAGGTGCATGCCGAGGCCTGCCGCTGGGAGCATGTGATGAGCGAGGCCGTCGAGCGCCGCGTCCTGGAACTGCTGCGGCACCCGACGCAGTCGCCCTACGGCAATCCGATCCCGGGCCTGGAGGAACTCGGCGAGCGGAGCGCCGAGGGGCCGGGCCCCGACGAGGGCATGGTCAGCCTCAGCGACCTCGAACCCGGGCCGAACGGCGCGCGTGCGGTCGTCCGGCGCATCAGGGAACGCGTCCAGACCGACCCGCAATTGATGGACACCCTGTGGCGGGCGGGGGTGCGGCCCGGCGCGGTCGTGAGCGTGACGTCGGCACCCGGCGGCGTCCTGGTCGGCAGCGGCGGGGCGGCCGCCGAACTCCCCGCGCGCACCGCCGCGCACGTCTTCGTCACGGAGCACTGAGCCCGGCGCCCCACCCGGGGACGGCCCTCGACCACCATGGTGGTCGAGGGCCGTCCCCGTTCCTTCAGCGGCCGAGAGCAGTCCGCCCGTGGCCGAGAGCGGTCCGCCGACTCAGCGCAGGACGCGCAGCCGCAGCTCACCGACCTTCAGCAGCCGCGCGAGCAGCACGTATCCGACGATCAGCACGGCGGCGCCCGCCGTGAGCGCGAGGGCCGTCGTCGCCGTGTCCGCGCCGTCCGTCCGGTTCGCGCAGGCGCGGGCCACCAGCCAGGCGAGGGCCCCGGCGGGGGCGGCGGCCAGCGTCAGCCTGCCGTACGTGCGCACCAGACGCCTGCCGTCCATGCGGCCGTCGAGGCGCCTGCGCAGCAGTCGCGCGGTGAGCAGCAGGCCGACGGCGTACGACAGCGTGTACGCGGCGGCCATGCCGACGACCGCCCAGCGGGCGGGCAGGAGTCGGTAGCAGATCGCGGCGAGGGCGATGTTCACGGAGGCGATCCACGCCGCCGTCCAGAACGGGGTGCGGGTGTCCTCGTAGGCGTAGAAGCCGCGCAGCAGCAGGTACTGGGCGGAGAACGGGATCAGGCCGAGGCCGAAGGCCTGGAGCATCTGGCCGAGCGGGCGCGTGGCCGCCGAGTCGGCGGCTCCGTGGCCGAACAGGAGCGCCGCCGTCTCCGGGCCGAGCGCCAGGAAGAAGAATCCGGCGGGCACGATCACGACGCCGGTCAGGCGCAGCGCGCGGGACAGTTCGCCGCGCAGGTCGTCGGTGCGGCCCTGCGCCGCGGCCTTGCTCAGCCGGGGCAGGAGCGCGGTGACCAGCGAGACCGTGACGATGGACTGCGGAAGGAGCCAGATCGTCTGCGCGTACGTGTACGCCGTGTACCCGGCCCCCACGTGCGGGAGCCGCTGGTCGGTGGCGTTGGCGTAGTTCGAGACGACGGTCAGGGCGACCTGGTTGACGAGCACGAACAGCAGGGTCCAGCGGGCGGCCCGGGCGCTCTTGCGCAGGCCCGTGCCGCGCCAGTCGAAGCGGGGCCGGAAGCGGAAGCCCGCCTCGCGCACGTACGGCACCAGTGCGAGGGCCTGCAGCGCGATGCCGCAGGTGGTACCGACGCCGAGGAGCCGGACCTGCTCGGCGGTGATGTCGCCGACGCTGTGCGGCGCCGTCATCAGCGCCAGGTAGGCGCCGAACATGGCGATCAGGACGACGTTGTTGAGGACGGGCGTCCACATCATCGCGCCGAACTTCTCGCGGGCGTTGAGGACTTGGCCGAGCATGCCGAACATGCCGTAGAAGAAGATCTGCGGCAGCAGGAAGCGGGCGAAGACGACGGTGAGTTCGAAGGCCTCGTGGTTCTCCGCCGTGTCGCGCATGTACAGGCCGACGATCTCCGGCGCCGCCCAGACGGCGAGCGCCGTGCCCGCCGCGAGGACGCACAGCACCAGGGTGACCAGCCGCTGCTCGTAGGCCCGGCCGCCGTCTGGCTGCGTGGCGCGGGCCCGTACGAGCTGCGGCACGAGCACGGCGTTGAGCGCGCCGCCGATCAGCAGGGTGTACAGGCCGGTGGGCACGGTGTTCGCGGTGTTGTACGTGCTGGCGAGCAGGCCGGTGCCGAGTGCCGCCGCCTGGAGGACCTGCCGGATGAGGCCGGTCGCCCTGGACACGACGGTACCGACGGCCATGAGCAGCGAGGACCGTGCGAGGCCGCCTCGTTTCGCGCTGTTTCTCTTGTGCTTTGCGATGGTGTTCCCCTCCCCGTCCCGCCACCCTACGCAAGGAAGATCGAGTGGGGGCGGAGGGCGCAGTGCTCTCAGGGCCTGCTGAGCCGGACGGTGTCCCCCGCCCCGCCGCCCCCGGTCACGGTGATCCTCGCTCCGGTCTCGGGGTCGGTGAAGGTCTGGCCGGGGGCGTGGGCGGCCAGGTCCAGGGGCGCGCAGCCCGGGGGCGGGGTGGTGGGCGGCGCGGCGTTCATGACGCGGACGGGGCCCTCGCCGGTCGGGGTGGCGGAGTCGACCTTGTAGATGAGGACGCCGCTGGAGCAGGCGGTCCGGTCATGGCCCTCGGCCCGGCGGGACTCGGCCACGTACGCCGTCGTCCCGCCGGTGCGCAGGACGGCGATGTGGGTGCCGCCCCCGCGCTCCACCGGGGTCAGTCGCACCGTGCGCCGCCCGTGCGCGGGCAGGCAGGCCACCTGGGCGTCGCGGATCCAGCCGAGCTTCCAGGAGTGCCAGCCGAGGTACTGCGGCGCGCGTCCCGCGATGTCGCCCATGACGTCCCAGCCGCCGGTGTAGCGGTGGGTGTCCCCCGTGAACGCGTAGAGGTCGGGCAGGCCGAAGGTGTGGCCGGTCTCGTGGGCGGCGACCTTGTGTCCCCAGCGCCACAGGTCCTGCCCGAAGGTGACCCCCCATTTGAGCCGCCTGCCGTCGGCGCTCACGCCGGACGTGCTCGGGTCGAAGAGGTAGGTCGGGGAGAAGGTGATGGCGGCGGCCGTCCGGGTGGGGACGACATAGACCATGTCGTAGCGGGAGAAGTCCGCGTGCGGGTCGGCGGCGGTGACGGCGTCCCGCACGTACTTCTCGTGCGCCTCGAAGGTCAGACCGCGCTCGAATCCGTACGAGGCGGAGTCCGCGGGCATCCGGATCCAGCGGTGCAGCGAGGTGACGGCGAGCCGGGAGCGGCCGTGGCTTGCCTGCTTCAACCAGCGCGCTGCGGGGGCGAGTTGGTCGGCGTAGCTGCGGGTGGAGTCGGTGGCGGGCGCGTCGGGGAAGTCGACGAAGAGGGTGAGGACCTTGCGGGTGCCGATGGCGCGCTGGAACTGCCGGGGGTCGGTGTCGTGGCCCTCGTCCGTCCAGCCGGTGCGGCCGGGAAGGGCGCAGTCGGATGCGGGGGCGGAGGGCCCGGGCGGGGTGGCCGCGTCGGCCGCCGTGGGGGCGGTGAGGCAGGCGACGAGGGCGAGGGCGGCGGTCAACGGCCGGAGGTGGAGGGGCGGTGCGGGCATGGCTCTCCCGAGGGTGTGGAACGGGCCGGGCGGGCGGAACCGGGGCCTGTCCGACGGGTGCGCGACGCCGCGCCGACCGTCGGACGGGCCCTAGGCTCGGCCAGCGGCCATCGCTGTCAGACGTTCGAGCACACGGCCGCCGGAGGCGGTCACGCCGTCGTGCTCCCATTCGTTGGTGACCCACACGCGGGCGGCGCCGACCTGGCACGCGGTGCGCAGGGAGAGTCCGGCGTCCACGTACATGTCGTCGTGGTAGACGATCGCGGCGAGGGGGACCTCGTTGGCCGCGAGCCGGTCGAGGTCGTACAGCGGGGGCCAGTCGGCGCGGTCGGCGAGCAGGTCGGCGGCGGCCGCGAAGGGGCGCAGGCCCGCGATGTCGCGGAACATCCAGGGGTAGATCATCTCGCCGGTGAGCAGGAGCGGGTCGGCGTCCTCGGCGAACTCGGCGCAGTCCGCGAGGGCGCGGGACGCGGCCCAGGCGGTGCGGGGCGCGCCCTGGCCGTAGAGCGTCTCCTGCATCACGGCGAACAGCGGGTTGTCGGTGAAGCCGGTCACGGCCATCACCTGGCGCAGGAAGGTGTCGGTCAACTCCCCGTCGGCGTCCAGGGATTCGTCGAGCAGCCAGTGGATCCGCTCGAATCCGTCCCCCATGCCGAGGACGAGCCCGAGCGTGCGCAGTCGGCGGACGGTGAGGCGGTCCCCGTCGGGCAGGCGGACGTCGGTGGCCGCGAGGAGGTCCGCGATCTTGCGCAGCCGTGCGGCGTCCTCCGGATAGCGGGCGTAGAGGCCGTGGACGCGGTCGCGCACGCGCGGGTAGGTGCGGGCGTAGACGTCGTCGGCGGTGGCGGTGAGCCCGGGCAGGCCCCCGGTGACGTAGCAGGCCTTGAGGCCTTCGGGCGCGCGGGACAGATAGGTGAGGGTGATGAAGCCTCCGTAGCTCTGGCCGAGGGTCTCCCAGGGCTCGTCGCCGCAGAGTCGACGGCGGATCAGCTCGGCGTCGGCGACGATCGCGTCGGCGCGGAAGTGGCCGAGGTACGCGGCCAGCCGGGCCGGGTCGGTGAAGCGGGCGGCGGCCCTGGCGGTGACGGGGGTGGAACGGCCGGTGCCGCGCTGGTCGAGCAGGAGCACCCGGTGGGTCTTGAGCGCCTCGTCCAGCCAGCCCGGCGAACCGGCGGACGGACGCGGGGACTTGCCGCCCGGCCCGCCCTGGAGATAGAGCAGCCAGGGCAGCCGCTCGCCCGCGCGGCGCGGGTCGACCACCTCGCGGGCGAAGACCTGGAGGGTCGCCCCGCCGGGCGCGGAGTGGTCGAGAGGGACGGTGAAGAAGTGGTCGACGGTCGCGTAAGCGGGGTTCATGAGCCCTCTCCGGGATGACTGACTGAAGCATGACGTGTGACATTGCATGAGAGGGCCACTGCGCCCCGAGGCCGACGACACCGGGCCCCGTAAGGGGCGCGGGGAACTGCGCGATCAACCCCCACCGCCCCGCAGAGACATCACAAAGCTCCCGGCAGGGCCCGCAGAGCCTGCGGAGCCCGCACATCTCCGCGGGCCCTGCCGCCCGGTATCACATCGCGCGCGCGGGCGACAGAGTGTAGGTCCGGGTCGTGGCGTAGAACTCCAGAGCCGCACGCCCCTGTTCCCGGGCCCCCTGGCTGGAAGCCTTCGTGCCGCCGAACGGCAGGTGGAAGTCGACACCGGTGGACGGGGCGTTGATCCGGATCATGCCGGTGTCGAGGTGGTCGAGTCCGCCGAGGGCCGCGTCCAGGTCCGCGGTGTGCAGCGAGGTGACCAGGCCGTGCGGGACGGAGTTGGTGATCCGGACCGCGTGGGCGAGGTTCTCGGCGGGCAGCAGGGCGGCGACGGGCCCGAAGACCTCCTCGCACAGCAGACGATGGCCGGGGGGAACGTCCTCCACCAGGGTCGGGGCCGCGTACCAGCCGGGCCCGACCGGCACGGTGCCGCCCGCGAGGACGCGCAGGCCGCGCACGGCGTCGACGACCTGGTCACGGGCGCGGGCGTCGATGAGCGGACCACAGACGGTGGCCGGGTCGGCCGGGTCGCCGACCGGGACGGCCCGCAGCGCCTCGGCGAGGGCCTCGCGCAGCGGGTCGAAGGCCGCGCCGACGGCGATCACGCGGCTGGTGGCGGTGCACTTCTGGCCCGCGTATCCGGCGATCGCGGCGGCGATGTGCGCGGCCGCCCGCTCGATGTCGGCGTCCGGCAGGACGACGGCCGCGTTCAGGCCGCCCATCTCGGCCTGGACGGGGATGCCGCGGGCGGTGGCGGTGCGCACGACCGCCTGGCCGACGGTGGTGGAGCCGGTGAAGGAGACCACGTCGGAGGCGGAGACGAGCGCGTTGCCCTCGGTGGCGTCGCCGGGCAGCACGGTGAAAACCCCGGTGGGCAGGGCCTGTTGGACGATCTCGGCGAGGCGCTGGGCGCAGGCCGTGGCCTGCGGGGCGGGCTTGAGGACGACGGCGTTGCCGACGGCGAGCGCCGGGGCCGCCTTCCAGCTGGGGATGGCGAAGGGGAAGTTCCACGGGGTGATGAGTCCGGCGACGCCGTGCGGCCGACGGCGGCTGAGCAGCAGTCCGGCTCCGGCGGCGGTCTCGTGGACGGCGCCGACAGGGTCGTAGGGGGTCTGGGCGTAGTACCGCCAGATCGCGGCGGTACGTGCGACCTCGGCCCGGGCCTCGGTGAGCGGCTTGCCCACCTCGCGCACGGCGAGCGCGGCCAGCTCCGCCGCCGCTGCCTCGACGGCGGCGGCGACGGCGCCGAGGGCGGCCGAGCGGGCCGCGGCCCCGGCGAGCAGCCAGCCGGCCTGGGCCGCGCGGGCCCGCTCGACGGTGTCCACGGCGGCGAAGGCGCCGGGGGCGCTGACGCGCACGACCACGTCGTCGGGGTCGGCCGGGTTGACGGAACTGAACGCTGACGCGGACAGCGGGGATACGGCGGCGGTCACAGGAGGAATCCTCCGGGGAAGGGGTCGTCCGGGTCGAGGAAGTACTGGGCGGTGCCGGTGACCCAGGCGCGCCCGGTGATGGTCGGTACGACGGCGGGCACCCCGCCGGCCTCGGCCTCGGCGACGAGCCGGCCGGTGAACCTCGTACCGATGAAGGACTCGTTGACGAAGTCGCGGTCCAGGGGCAGTTCGCCGCGGGCGTGCAGCTGGGCCATGCGGGCCGAGGTGCCCGTGCCGCACGGGGAGCGGTCGAACCAGCCCGGGTGGATGGCCATGGCGTGCCGCGAGTGGTGGGCGTCGGAGCCGGGCGCGGCCAGGTAGACGTGCTTGACCCCGGCGATGTCGGGCCGCTCCGGGTGGACGGGGCGGTCCGGTGAGGCGTTGATGGCGTCCATGAGGCCGAGCCCGGCGGCGAGCAGGTCGTTCTTGCGGGCGCGGTCGAACGGCAGGCCGAGGGCGTCGAGTTCGACGAAGGCGTAGAAGTTGCCGCCGAAGGCGAGGTCGTAGGTGACGGTCCCGAAGCCGGGGACCTCCGCCTTGCGCTCCAGGCCGACGCTGAACGCGGGCACGTTGGTGAACGTGGCGGACCGGGCGACGCCGTCCTCGACCTGCACATCGACCGGGACGAGTCCGGCCGGGGTGTCGAGGCGCACCGTGGTGACGGGTTCGGTGACGGTGACCAGGCCGGTCTCCACCAGGACGGTCGCGACGCCGAGGGTGCCGTGGCCGCACATCGGGAGGAGGCCGGAGACCTCGATGAACAGCACCCCGTGGTCGGCGTCGGGGCGGGTGGGCGGCTGGAGGATCGCCCCGCTCATCGCGGCGTGGCCGCGCGGCTCGTACATCAGCAGCGTGCGGAGGTGGTCCATGTGCTCGATGAAGTGCAGCCTACGCTCGGCCATGGTGGTGCCGGGGATGACCCCGACGCCTCCGGTGATCACGCGCGTGGGCATGCCCTCGGTGTGCGAGTCGACGGCGTGGAAGACGTGACGCGTACGCACAGAAGGTCCTTTCGGAAGCGGGCGGTCGCGGTCAGCGGTGGCCGTGTGCGACGGCCTTCTCGGTGGCCTCCCGCACGCGGCTCGCGATCTCGTCGGAGAGCGGGGAGCGGGGCGGGCGGACGGGGCCGCCGGGTCGGCCGACGATGTCCATGGACAACTTGATGGCCTGCACGAACTCGGTCTTGGAGTCCCAGCGGAGCAGGGAGTGCAGGGAGCGGTAGAGCGGCAGGGCCGTGGCCAGGTCACCGGCGACGGCGGCGTGGAAGAGCTCGGCGCAGGAGGCGGGCAGGGCGTTGGGGTAGCCCGCGATCCAGCCGACCGCCCCGGCCACGGCGAGTTCGAGCAGTACGTCGTCCGCGCCGATCAACAGGTCGAGTTCGGGGGCGAGTTCGGCGATCTCGTAGGCCCGGCGCACATCGCCGGTGAACTCCTTGACGGCGACGATCGCCCCGTCCCGGTGCAGTTCGGCGAGCAGCGCGGGGGTGAGGTCGACCTTGGTGTCGATCGGGTTGTTGTACGCCACGACGGGCACCCCGGCCTTGGCGACCTCGGCGTAGTGGGCGCGCACGGCGTCCTCGTCGGCGCGGTAGGCATTGGGGGGAAGCAGCAGGACCGAGCCGCAGCCGGCCGCGGCGGCCTGCTCGGCCCAGCGCCGGGCCTCGGCGCTGCCGTACGCGGCGACGCCGGGCATGACGCGGGCGGCGTCGCCCGCCGCCTCGACGGCCGTGTGCACCACGCGGGCGCGCTCCTCGTCGGTGAGGGTCTGGTACTCACCGAGCGAGCCGTTGGGGACGACGCCGTCGCAGCCGTTGTCGATCAGCCAGCGGACGTGCTCGGCGTACGCGTCGTAGTCGACGGATCGGTCGTCCCGGAGCGGCAGGGCGGTGGCGACCATGATGCCGCGCCAGGGGCGGGTGGTGTTCCAGGCGGTGTCGGTCATGTCGGACGACCTCTCTATAGTGTGTGACATTTTATTGAGGGAAGTACGGCGCCCACAAGGGGGCGCGGTCAGTGGACGGCGTCGCGTTCGGGTACGGCGGCAGGATCGTCGGCGGGTTCGCCGAGGCCCAGTCAGGTGGCGGACCCCTCGGCGGGTTCGACGGCAGGCCCGTCGGCGGGCCCGTCCAGCGAGGCCAGCGCCCCCAGCGGCACCGGCACCGCGAACGGACGGCGCTCGGCGGGCGCCTCCCCCGGCCCGGCGCCCCCCGCGAGGCAGGCCACGCCCGTCCCGCACATCCGGCCCTGGCACCAGCCCATGCCCGCGCGGGTGAGGAGCTTGACGGTGCGCGCGTCGCGGGCGCCGAGGTCGGCGACCGCCGTCCGGATGCTGCCCGCGGTCACCTCCTCGCACCGGCACACGTCCGTGTCGTCGGTCAGCCAGCGCGACCAGCCGGGTCCGGGGGCGTGCGCGGCGGCCATGGCGTCGGCGAAGGCCCGCATGCGGTCGCGGCGGCGCTGGAGTTCGCGGACGCGACCCCGGTGGGCGGGGCGGCCGCGCAGCCGGGCGGCGATCGCGAGGCCAGCCAGCTCACCTTCCGCACGCGCGAGTTGGGCACCGCCGATGCCCCCGGCCTCCCCCGCCGCCCACAGGTCGGGCACCGATGTCTCCTGCAGGGCGTCCAGGACGAGGGCCGTGGTGCGATCCTGGGTGGCGCGGGTCGCGCAGCCGAGCGTCGTGGCCAGTTCGATCTGCGGTACGAGACCGTGGCCGACGGCGAGCGCGTCGCACGCGATCCGGCGCGACGTCCCCGGAAGCGGCCGCCAGTCGCGGTCGAGCCGGGCGACCGTGACGGCCTCCACCCGGTCGTGGCCGTGCACTTCGGTGACGGCGCTGCGGGTGCGCAGCCGCACCCGGTGCCGCAGCAGGATGCCGCCGTGCAGCGCCGCCTCGGCCAGCTTGTGCGGGTTGGCCGCGAGCACCCGCGGGTGCCGGGCGTACGCCAGGTATCCGGACGCCTCGACCACGGCGGGCACCCGCGCCCCGGCGGCGGCCAGCGAGGACGCGACCGCGAGCAGCAGCGGCCCGCTCCCGGCCACGACGACCCGCTTGCCGGGCAGCACGAGGCCGGACTTGAGCATGGCCTGCGCTCCCCCGGCGCCGACGACCCCCGGCAACGTCCAGCCGGGGAAGGGAAGTTGACGCTCGTACGCACCGGTCGCGAGGAGCACCGCCCGGGCCCGCACCCGCACCGGCCGCTCCTCGCAGCCGTCGGCGCCGGTGACGGCGTGCACGGTCCACGGCCCTTCGCCGTCCGGGGAGCCGCCCTCCCGGGAGACCGTCCACACGTGGTGTCCGCCGAGGCGGGTGACCGCGCTCGCCTCCAGGCGTCGGCGGAGCCCGGCGTAGGCGGACCAGTCGTGGTGCAGGGCCTCGGGGCGCAGAGCTCCGGCGGCCGGGGCCGGGTGCCGGTAGAACTGCCCGCCGGTCCCGGTCGCGGTGTCCAACAGGGCGACGGTCAGGCCGAGTTCGGCGGCGGTGACGGCACCGGCGAGTCCGGCGGAGCCCGCGCCGATCACCGCGAGGTCGTACGGTCCGGACGGCTCGGCGGGTCCTTCGGGCCGGGCCCCTTGCGGGGCTGCCGCCGGTTCAGACGCCGAGGCGCTCATGGCCGTGTCCTTCCTGGGTCGTGATCGCGTCGCCGGGGCGCGCGGGCACCAGGCAGGCCCGGCGGTTGGGCGCGCCGTTGATGGTGGCGAGGCAGTCGTAGCACTGTCCGATGCCGCAGAAGGCACCGCGCGGCCGACCGCCCACACGGGTGGTGCGCCAGGCGAGGATGTCCGCGGCCCACAGCGCGGCGGCGACGGACTGCCCCGGCAGGGCGGGGACGGGGCGGCCGTCGAAGGTGATCTCGAACGACGGGCCGGGCTGCGCGCCGACCAGGTCGGCAGGGGTACGGGCACGGGCCACGGCGGGCCTCCTCTCGTGGTGGTCGATCAGGCCGTGGGCATGAAGCGGCCGGGGTCGAACGGGCTTGTGTCCAGGGGCGGCAGGCCACCGGTCAGGCAGCGTGCCACGATCAGCCCGGTGGCCGGGGCGAGCCCGATGCCCGCGCCTTCGTGCCCGCAGGCGTGCAGCAGCCCGGGGACGCGCGGGTCGGGTCCGATCGCGGGCAGGTGGTCGGGGAGATAGGGCCGGAACCCGGCGTACGTCCGCATCACCCGGACCCCGGCGAGGAGCGGGAACAGGGCGGTCGCCTGGGCCGCGAGACGCCGCAGGACCTCCGTGGACAGGGTGCGGTCGAAGCCGACCCGCTCCCGGCTCGCGCCGATCAGGACCGGGCCCGCCGCGGTGCCCTCGACCACCCCCGAGGTCTGCAGCGCCGCCGAGCCGCTGGCGACGTCGGCGACATAGTCGGCCGCGTACACCTTGCGCCGCACGACGCGCGGCAGCGGTTCGGTGACGAGCACGAAGCCACGGCGGGGCAGGACCGGCAGGTCCACGCCCGCGAGCGCGGCGACCTCGCCGCCCCAGGTGCCCGCGGCGTTCACCACGTACCCGGCGTACAGCTCGCCGGTCGCCGTCGCGACCCCCCGCAGCTCGCCGTGGCCGCCGGTGAGCAGGCCGGTGACCTCCTCGCCGAGCCTGAGGCGCACGCGGTCGCCGCACGCGCGCAGCAGATGGGCGGCGGCGAGGGCGGGCATGACCTGGGCGTCCTGCGGGTAGAGGAAGCCGCCCGCGAGGCCGGGGGCCAGGTGGGGCTCCAGGTCGTGGAGCCGGTCGGGCGCGACCTCCTCCGCCCGCACCCCGGCCTTCTCCTGTCCGGCCGCGAAGTCGCGCAGGGCGCGCATCCCGTCCTCGCCGGAGGCGACGACCAGGCCGCCCTTGGTCTCGTACTCGATCTGCGGCGGGAGCAGTTCGGTCAGCTCCCGCCACAGCTCGGTGGAGAGCAGGGCCAGTTCGAGCTCGGGGCCCGGCTCCTTGTCGGAGACGAGGAGGTTGCCCTCGCCGGAGCCGGTGGTGCCGCCCGAGACCGGGCCGCGGTCGACCACGGTGACGGTGAGGCCGGCCCGCGCGGCGTAGTAGGCGCAGGCCGCGCCGACGACGCCCGCGCCGACGACGATGACGTCCGAGGAGTTTCTCGTGAGCACGTCAGTAATATTTCACATGGCACTGACGATGCCAAGGGTTTCGCACGAGCCGTCCTCGCTCCATCCGTCCGGCCCGCACCGCCGGATCAGCAAGTCCGGCCTCAGCCCTGGTCGGCTCACCCACACCCTGACCCCGGCCCCGGCCGCCGCGGACTCACCCCTCCATCAGCGCCCCCATCCACTCCTCCACGCCCTCAGGCGTCCTCGGCAGCGCGCCGGACATCAGGCGGGCCCCGTCCGCCGTGATGACGAGGTCGTCCTCGATGCGCACGCCGATGCCGCGCAGTTCGCGCGGCAGGGTCTCGTCGTCCGGCTGGAGGTAGAGGCCGGGCTCGACGGTGAGCACCTGCCCCTCCTCCAGCACCCCGTCGAGATACGCCTCGGCCCTGGCCTGGGCGCAGTCGTGCAGGTCGATGCCGAGCATGTGGCCGCTGCTGCACAGGGTGTAGCGCCGGTGGAACTCGCCCTCGGCGTCCTTCAGCACCCCCCATGCGGCGAGCCCTTCGGCTATGACGCGCATCGCGGCCCGGTGGAAGTCGCGGAAGGCGGCGCCGGGCCGCAGCGCGGCGATGCCCGCGTCCTGCGCGGCGAGGACCAGTTCGTACACCTGCCGCTGGACCGGGGAGAAGCGCCCGGACAGCGGCAGGGTGCGCGTGATGTCGGCGGTGTAGAGGGTGTCGGTCTCCACGCCCGCGTCGAGGAGGAGCAACTCCCGTGCGTCCAGGGGGCCGTCGTTGCGTATCCAGTGCAGGACGCAGGCGTGGGCGCCGGACGCGGCGATGGTCTCGTAGCCGGTGCCGTTGCCCTCGGCGCGAGCACGCAGGCCGAAGACCCCCTCGATCCAGCGCTCGCCGCGCGGCTGCGCGAGGGCGCGGGGCAGGGCGCGGACGACGTCCTCGAAGCCGGTCGTGGTGTGGTCGACGGCGAGCTGGAGCTGGGCCACCTCCCAGGGGTCCTTGACGAGCCGCAACTCGCTGAGCACCGTGGCGAGTTCGCCGTCGGCGGCGGCGTTCCTGCCCGGCGGGAGTTCGGCGAGCGCCACGCACCGGACGCCGGTCATCCGCTCGGCCTCCGCGAGGTCGGCGCGTCGGCCCACCCAGAACTCGCCGTAGCGGCGGTCCCGGTAGAAGCCGTTGTCGGTGCGCGGGGACCGGGGGCGCAGGTGCAGCACCGCCTCGTGGCCGTGCGGTCCGTCGGGTTCGAGGACCAGCACATGACCGGCCTGGTCCTCGCCGCAGAGTCCGGTCAGCCAGGCGTAGGCGCTGTGCGGGCGGAAGCGGTGGTCGCAGTCGTTGGTGCGGACCCTCAACTCCCCCGCGGGGACGATCAGCCGCTCGCCGGGGAAGCGGGCCGACAGGCGGGCGCGGCGGGCCGGGGTGAGGTCTGCGGCGGGCAGCCGGATGTCGTCCGGCAGGGGGCTCGGCGCCCAGTCGCGGGCCATGGCGGACGCGAACTCGGGGGATTCGGGGAGGTCGTGGCCGACCGTACGGATGCCGGTCGACGCGGGCTCGTTCACGGGGATCCCTTCGGACACAGGTGCGTAACGGACGGGTCGATGCCTTGCCAGTACAATTTCACATTACTATGTTACCGGTCACATTCCAGCCACCTCGGGGCTGGCCGACTGTTCTCGGAGTGACCACTGATGAACAAGCGCACCCTCACCGCCGTCGCCGCCGTCCTGGCGACGGCCGTCACCCTTGGCACGGCGGGCTGTTCCGGCTCGAGTTCGGGCAAGGGGCGGGGCGGCAAGAACCCCGCGACCCTCAACGCCGGGGCCGTGGTCGGCGGCACTCCGCAGCGCGGCGGCACCCTGACCGTCCTGTCCCACCAGGACTTCACCCACCTCGACCCGGCCCGCAACTGGGTCATGAGCGACATGGACTTCGGCACCCGGCTGCTCTACCGCACCCTCGTCACGTACAAGGCCGCCCCCGGCACCGCGGGCGGCGAGCTGGTCCCCGACCTCGCGGCCGACCTCGGGACCCCCTCGAACGGGGCAAGGACCTGGACCTTCCGCCTCAAGAAGGGCATCAAGTACGAGGACGGCACGCCCGTCACCGCCCAGGACATCAAGTACAACGTCGAGCGGTCCTTCTCCCCCGACCTGCCCGGCGGCGCCGACTACGCGGCCCGCTACCTCGCCGGGGCCAAGGGCTACAAGGGCCCGGCCGAGGGCGAGCACCTGGACTCCGTCAAGACCCCCGACGACCACACGATCGTCTTCGAACTGCGCAAGCCCTTCGCGGAGTTCCGCAATGTCACGGTGATGCCGACGTTCGCGCCGGTGCCCAAGAAGCGGGACAAGGGACCGCGGTACGACAACAGGCCCTTCTCCTCCGGCCCCTACAAGATCGACTCGTATCAGCGCGGGAAGAAGCTGGTGCTCGCGCGCAATCCGCACTGGAAGGCCTCGACCGACACGGTCCGCAAGGCCCACCCGGACAAGCTCGTCATGGTCATGGGCCTCAAGGCCAACCAGATCGACGACCGGCTCATCGCCTCGCAGGGCGCCGACGCCTCCGCCGTCTCCTGGGGAGCGGTGCGGCCGGAGAGCGCCGCCAAGGTGCTGCCGAGCGCCGAGGTCAAGAAGCGGCTGATCGCCGAGTCCACCAACTGCACCGACATGGTCCAAATGCACACCGGGCGCGGCCCGTTCACCGATGTGAAGGTCCGTCAGGCCGTGCAGTACGCCCTGGACCGCGAGTCGGTGCTCACCGCCTCCGGCGGCCCCGCCTTCAACGACCCGTCCACCGCCTACATGCCCGCCTCGCTGTTCGGCGGCAAGCAGCCCGACACCCTCAAGATCCCTGTCGCCGGTGACGTCGACAAGGCCAAGCAGCTCCTCAAGGAGGCGGGCAAGCCGGGCGGCTTCACGACCAAGATGACCGTCTCCACCGGCGACAAGGGCCGGGCCGAGGCGATACAGGAGTCGCTCGGCAAGGCCGGCATCAAGGTCACCATCGAGACCGTCGACCCGTCCGCGTTCTATGCCACGATCGGCGACACCAAGAACCGCACCGACCTGGTCTACACGGGCTGGTGCCCGGACTACCCGTCCGGTTCGACCTTCCTGCCCTTCGTCTTCGACGGCCGCTACATCAAGGAGAAGGGCAACACCGGCAACCACTCCCTCTTCCGCGACAAGCCGACGATGAAGCGCATGGACGAGATCGCCGCCCTGACGGACGCCAGGAAGGCGGGCGCCGCCTGGCGGGAGCTGGACGGCGAGATCCTCGCGAAGGCCCCGACCGTCCCGGTCCTGGTGCGCCGCTGGCCCCTGGTCCTCGGCAGCAACATCGCGGGCGCGTACGGCCAGACGTCCTTCGGCGGCCAGCTCGACTACGCCACGGTCGGCCTCAAGGACCCGTCCAAGAGCAACGGCTGAGGGGCACCACGACCATGACCACCCTCACCCCGAAGACACCCGAGCCGAAACCGGCGCGGGAAGAGGCCCGGCGACCGGCGACGGCCGCCGCAGGCAGCAGCCCCTGGCGTCTCGCCCGCGCCGAACTGCGCCGCCGCACCTCGGCGAAGATCTCCCTCGTCATCGTGGCGCTCTTCGCCGTCATGGCCATCGCCGCGCCGCTGCTGAGCGCGCTCGGCGGCTGGTCGCCCAAGGAGTTCGACAAGACCGCCGTCGACCCCTACCTCGGCGGGCAGCCGATCGGGCCGCTCGGCGGGATCTCCGCCGACCATTGGCTCGGCGTCGAACCCGTCACCGGCCGCGATCTGTTCGCCCGGGTCGTGCACGGCGCACAGGTCTCCCTGCTCATCGCCTTCGCGGCCACGGCGATCGTCGTGATCGCGGGCACGGCGGCCGGGGTCGCGGCCGGCTACTTCGGCGGCCGCGTCGACGCCGTCCTCAGCCGGATCATGGACCTGACCATGTCCTTCCCCTCCCTCATCTTCATGATCGCGATGATGTCGGTGGCCAAGGACGTCAACCGGATCCTCCTGATGACCGCCGTGATCGGCCTGTTCGGCTGGCCCGGCATCGCCCGCGTGGTGCGCGGCCAGACGCTCTCGCTCAAGCACCGCGAGTACGTCGACGCCGCGCGCGTGGGCGGCTCGGGGCCCTGGCGGATCCTCACCCGCGACATCCTTCCCGGCGTCGCCGGTCCCGTCATCGCGTACACGACCCTGATCATCCCGGGCATGATCGCCACCGAGGCGGCGCTGAGCTACCTCGGAGTCGGCGTCCGGCCGCCCACGCCCTCCTGGGGCCAGATGATCGCCGAGAGCGTCGCCTTCTACGACACGGACCCCATGTACTTCGTCATCCCGAGCACCTGTCTCTTCCTGACCGTGCTCGCGTTCACCCTGCTCGGCGACGCGCTGCGGGACATCCTCGACCCGAGGGGCAGCCGCACATGACCCTGTACATCGCCCGCCGCCTCCTCGCCGTGACCGGCGTGCTCATCGCCGTCGCCGCCGTCACCTTCACCATCTTCTACGTCCTGCCGTCCGACCCGGCCGCCGCTGCCTGCGGCAAGTCGTGCAGCGCCGACCGGCTCGCGGCGATCCGCGCCAACATGGGCCTGGACCAGCCCATTTGGCAGCAGTTCTGGGACTTCCTCGCCGGCATCTTCACGGGCCGGACCATCGGCACCGGCCAGTACGCCCTGCGGTGCGACTTCCCGTGCCTCGGCTACTCGTACGAGAACAGCGAAGCCGTGTGGGGCCTGCTCATGGACCGGCTGCCGGTCTCCGCCTCGCTCGCGCTCGGCGCGGCCGTGCTGTGGCTGGCGCTCGGCCTGACCGCGGGGGTGACGGCCGCGCTGCGCAAGGACACCCTCACCGACAGACTCCTGATGGTCGGCGCGGTCGGCGCCGCCTCGCTGCCCGTGTACTTCACGTCGATGATGCTGATCTACGGCCTGATCCGCACGGCCGACCTGCTGCCCTATCCGCAGTACGTCTCCTTCGGCTCCGACCCCCTCGACTGGGCGTCGAACCTGCTCCTCCCCTGGCTCGCGCTGGCCATCCTGTACGCGGCCATGTACGCACGCCAGAGCCGCAGTTCGATGATCGAGACGATGGCGGAGCCGTACATCCGCACGGCCCGCGCCAAGGGTCTGCCGCGCCGCAAGGTCGTCGTCAAGCACGGCCTGCGGGCGGGGATGACGCCGATCCTCACCCTCTTCGGCATGGACCTGGGCGGGCTGCTCGCCGGCGCCGTCATCACCGAGTCCATCTTCGGCCTGCCGGGCATCGGACGGCTCTTCTACGGCGCCCTGTCCACCGGCGACCAGCCGGTCATCCTCGGCGTCACGCTGCTCGCCGCCACCTTCATCGTCGTCGCCAACCTGGCCGTCGACCTGCTGTACGCCGTCGTCGACCCGCGAGTGAGGTTCTGATGACCCTGCTGTCCCACGAGGACCCGCCGGTCCCTGTCGAGCGGGACGAACCCCTGTTGTCCGTACGGGACCTGAGCGTCACGTTCACGACCGGGCGCGGCCGGGTCCGGGCCGTGGACCGGCTCTCCTTCGAGGTGGACCGGGGGCGGACCCTCGGCATCGTGGGCGAGTCGGGCTCCGGCAAGTCCGTCACCTCCCTCGCCGTCCTCGGCCTGAACACCGGCGCCGACGTCACCGGCTCCATCCGGCTGCACGGCCAGGAGCTGATCGGCCTCGACGAGCGCGCCCTCAACCGGCTGCGCGGCCGCCGCATGGCGATGATCTTCCAGGACCCGCTCTCCAGCCTCCACCCGTACTACACGGTCGGCGAGCAGATCGCCGAGCACCACCGCGTGCACTTCAACTCCCGCCGCGCGGCGTCCCGTCGGCGCGCGGTGGAGATGCTCGCCGAGGTCGGCATCCCGGAGCCGGAGCGGCGGGCGGGCGAGTATCCGCACCATTTCTCCGGCGGCATGCGGCAACGCGTGATGATCGCGATGGCCCTCGCCTGCGAGCCCGAGCTGCTCATCGCGGACGAGCCCACCACGGCCCTCGACGTCACGGTGCAGGCGCAGATCCTGGAGCTGATCGCCCGTCTCCAGGAGGACCGGGGCCTCGCCGTCGTCATGATCACCCACGACCTGGGCGTGGTCGCCCGGGTCGCCCACGACGTGCTCGTGATGTACGGGGGCCGGGCCGCCGAACAGGCCCCGGTGGACCCGCTGTTCGCGACCCCGGCCCACCCCTACACCCGAGGCCTGCTCGACTCCCTGCCGCGTCTGGACGACGCCGACGACGAGCCGCTGCGGGCCATCCCCGGCAGCCCGCCCTCCCTGCTCGCCCCGGCCCCCGGCTGCGCCTTCGCACCTCGCTGCCCCCGAGCCGCGGCGGCGGCCGCCGACGAACGGCTGCGGTGCGAGACCGAACGGCCGCTGCTCGGCGGCCCGGCCGACCATCCGGCCGCCTGCCACTTCCCCGCGTACGAAGGCGTCCCCTCATGACCTCAGCGACCCACCCCGCCCCGACGGAACAGCAACCGCTCCTCGCCGTGCGGGACTTGACGACGTCCTTTCCGTCGAAGCGGCGCGGAACGGCTCCCGTGCGGGCCGTCGACGGCATCAGCTTCGACGTCGCCGAGGGTGAGACGCTCGGCCTCGTCGGGGAGTCCGGCTGCGGCAAGTCCACCACCGGGCGCACCATCGTGCGTCTCCTGGAGCCCACCAGCGGCACGGTCACCTATGACGGCCGCGACATCAGCCATCTCTCGCAGCGCGAGCTGCGGCCGCTGCGCCGCGAGCTCCAGATGGTCTTCCAGGACCCGCACTCGTCCCTCAACCCGCGCCAGACCGTGGCCCGGATCATCGCCGACCCCCTGCTCGTCCAAGGGAGTTCGGCCACCGACGCCCGCAAGCGCGCCCTCGAACTGATGGAGCTGGTCGGGCTCATCCCCGAGCACAGCGACCGCTATCCGCACGAGTTCTCCGGCGGCCAGGCCCAGCGCGTCGGCATCGCCCGCGCGCTGGCCACCGGGCCGCGACTCGTCGTCGCCGACGAGCCCGTCTCCGCGCTCGACGTCTCCGTCCAGGCCCAGATCGTCAACCTGATGGAGCGGCTGCAGCGGGAGCTGGGCCTCGCCTACCTCTTCATCGCCCACGACCTGTCGGTGGTCAAGCGCGTCTGCGACCGGGTCGCCGTCATGTACCTCGGCCGCATCGTCGAGATCGGCGCCAAGGAGCGGGTGTACGCGGCCCCCGCGCACCCCTACACCCGGGCGCTCCTCTCCGCCGTACCGCTGCCCGACCCGGCGGCCGAGCGGGCCCGGGAGCGCATCACGCTCCTGGGCGACCCTTCCCCAAGCTCTCAGCTTCGTTCGAGCAGGGGAGGCCCCAATCGCCCGGCCGCTCCCCCGCCCGGCTGCACGTTCCACCCCCGCTGCCCCAAGGCGCAGGACATCTGCAAGGCCGAGGCACCGGTCCTGCGGATCGGGGCGCCGGGCGAGGCGCGGGAGGTGGCCTGCCACTTTCCCGAGACGGCCGTGGCCCCGCCGCCTACGCCCGGAACGTCGCCGGGCGCTCGGGGGACGCCGCCGCGAGCGCGTCGGTGACCGCGGCGACTCCGGCCCGCAGGCCGTAGACGGGGGTGTCGGGCTGCTGGCGCCAGGACTCGTCGATGCCGCCCGCGTCCACCGTGTCGAAGCCCAGCTCGTCGATCAGGTCGCGGACGACCTTCTTGGCGGCCTCGTCGTCACCGGCGACGGGCAGCGCCATGCGCTCCGGGTCGCCCTTGGGCAACGGCTTGTCGAGGATGTCCTCGGCGTACGTGCCGTTGAACGCCTTGATGACCGGGTGGCCGATGTGCTGCTCGGTCCAGCGGCTCTCCGTGACGCCGCCGTCCTCAATGGCGTCGATCCTGCCGTCGCGCTGCGGGTAGTAGTTGCCGGTGTCGAGCACCGCGAGCCCGTCGGCGGCCCCGTCGAACAGGCCGGACGGCAGGTCGGGGACGCTCTTCAGCGGGATGGTCACGACGACGAGCTCGGCACCGCGCGCGGCCTCGGCGACGGTCACGGGCGTGGCGCCGGTCTCCTCGGCGAGGGCGGTGAGGGTCTCGGGTCCCCGGGAGTTCGCCACGGACACCTCGTGCCCGAGCTTCGTGAGGCGCCGGGTGAGATTGCCGCCGATGTTGCCCGCGCCGACGATGCCGATCTTCATGGGGTCCTCCAGAGCCGTGGCGCGACGGGGGTGCCGCTGCCGCATGTGTGCACCCAACCCCGGGGTCACCGGCACTATTTCCGCCGGGCCCCGGGAATATTCGGCGTCCTCGCGCATCCGCGCAGGGCTCGCGCGGGCGGCCTTCGGGGGCTTGGGGACCGTCCCGGATATTCCCTCCCGCCCATCGGATATCCAATCGCTGCCAGTGGCTTTCCTATTGGATTCCTATGGGGCAGGACACCTACGTTCGGCGCATGTCGAAGATTCTTTATGTGATGACCGGCGCCGCCTTCTGGACGCTCGCCGACGGCACCCCGCACCCCACGGGGTTCTGGGCCGAGGAGGCCGTGGCGCCGTACGAGGCGTTCCGGGCGGCGGGCCACGAGATCGTGGTCGCCACGCCGGGCGGCGTCGTGCCGACCGTGGACCGGGGCAGCCTGGCGCCCGAGGTCAACGGCGGCCAGGAGGGCGCCGACCGGATCGCCGCCGGGCTCGCCTCGTTCACCGCGCTCCAGTCGCCGATCCGCCTGGAGGACGTGGACCTGGACGACTACGCGGCGGTGTACTACCCGGGCGGCCACGGCCCCATGGAGGACCTCGCCGTCGACGCGGCCTCCGGGCGGCTCCTGTCCCTGGCCCTGGAGTCGGGCAAGCCGCTCGCCGCCGTCTGCCACGCCTCGGCCGCGCTCCTCGCCGCCACAAAGGCTGACGGCACCAACGCCTTCGCGGGCTACCGCCTCACCGGGTTCACGAACGCCGAGGAGGCCCGGGCCGGCCTCGCCGACCGGGCGAAGTGGCTGCTCCAGGACCGTCTGGTCGCGGTGGGAGCCGACTTCCGGGAGGGCGAGCCGTGGGCCCCGCACGTGGTCGTCGACCGCAATCTGGTCACCGGCCAGAACCCGGCCTCGTCGGCCCCGCTGGCCACGGAACTCCTGAAGCGGCTGGGCTGACACCCGGCCCGCTCCCACCAGCGGCTTCGGCCCTGTCCTGTCCGACGTGACGCCGGGCGGCCGCCTTTCCGACGTCGCGTCGGACGGCTGCCCGTGCACGGCCGAACCCGCTCTTCACGCGTTCTTGCACATAGGTTCGGAGTCACACATCTTGTCGTACGCACGCCGTGAAAGGACCGCTCCCATGAGCACCTCGAACACCTCGCGCCCCGCCGACGCCTCGGGCACCTTCGCCCTCGGCGGCGACCTGCCCGTCAACCGGCTCGGCTACGGCGCGATGCAACTCACCGGACCGGGCGTCTGGGGCGAGCCCAGGGACCGGGACGAGGCCGTTCGCGTGCTGCGGCGCGCCGTGGAGCTCGGTGTGACGTTCATCGACACCGCCGACTCCTACGGCCCCATCGTCAACGAGGTGCTGATCCGCGAGGCCCTGCACCCGTACGCCGACGACCTGGTCATCGCCACCAAGGCCGGTCTGACCCGCTCGGGACCGGACGACTGGCGGGCCGTGGGCCGCCCCGAGTACCTGCGCCAGCAGACGGAGTTGAGCCTGCGTCACCTCGGCGTCGAGCGCATCGACCTGTTCCAGCTGCACCGCATCGACGAGCAGGTGCCGCTCGCCGACCAGCTCGGCGAGCTGGTGCTGCTCCAGAAGGAGGGCAAGATCCGCCACATCGGCGTCTCCGAGGTGACGGTGGATCAGCTCAAGGAGGCCCGCGAGCACGCCGAGATCGTCTCCGTGCAGAACCAGTACAACCTGGTCAACCGCGGCTCCGAGGACGTCCTGGAGTACGCCGAGCGCGAGAACATCGCCTTCATCCCGTGGTTCCCGATGGCCACCGGCGAGCTGGCCCGCCCTGGCGGCCCGCTCGACGCCGCCGCCAAGGAGCACGGCGCCTCTCCGTCCCAGCTCGCGCTGGCCTGGCTGCTGCGCCGCTCGCCGGTGGTCCTGCCCATCCCCGGCACGTCCAAGGTGGCCCACCTGGAGCAGAACACCGCCGCCGCGGACATCACCCTGACCGACGCGCAGTTCGAGGCGCTCGCGGCCGCCGTCTGACGACACCGCGGCACGGGGTGCCCGGGCCCTGGCACCCACCACCGCACGGTGGGCGCCAGGGCCTGTGCTCAGCTCCGTGCGGTGAGCGCCCCCAGGCATCGCCGCACCGTCGGCGTCAACACCCCCGGGTCATCGCCGTACCCCCACCACCGCCACCGCGACCGCCGCCGTCAGCCCGCCCAGCACCATCACCGCCGACGGCGCGGCCCGGTCCACCACGGCCCCACCGGCCAGCGCCCCCAGCGAGATCGTCGCCTGGAACGAGGCGGTGAAGAGCACCGACGCCGCCTCCGGCGAACGCGGCACCGCCGCCGCGAACCACGCCCCCGAGCACACCGGCACGGCGCCGTACGCGACCCCCCACACGACCAGCAGCGCCACCGCCCCGCCCGGCCGGTCCCCGAGCACGGGCAGCAACAGGACCGCGGCCGCGATCAGCCCCGCGGCCACCGCGAACGCGGCGCGCGGCCGACGCGCCACCGCGGAGCCCCCGAGGAAGTTCCCGGCGATCCCCGCGGCCCCGTACGCCAGCAGGAACACGGTGACCACGCCCGGGCCCACGTCCGTGACCTGCCGCAGGAACGGCGTGACGTACGTATAGGCGCCGAAGTGCGCAAGGACGACGAGGAACGTCACGAGCAGCGCCCAGCGGGTGCCCGAGCCACGCAGCGCGGCCCGCAGAACGCTCACGCGCAGGGCTTCTTCCGGTGCCAGCGACGGCAGCACCAGGAGCATGGCGCCGCACACGGCCACGCTCAGAACTCCCATGAGGGTGAACGCCGTTCGCCATCCGGCCTCCTCCCCCACGAACGTCCCGAGCGGCACGCCGAGCACCGACCCGAGCGGCACCGCGGAGAAGATCACCGCCGTGGCCCGGCCCGCGGACTGAGGCGGCACGAGCCGCCCCGCGAGCCCGGCCCCGATCGACCAGAACCCGCCGATGGTCACGCCGACCAGGACCCGGGACACCAGCACGAGCCAGTACGCCGGTGCGACCGCCACGACGAAGTTCGCCAGGGCGAGGAGCGCCATGAAGGCGCACAGCATGGTCCGCCGGTCCACGCGGGCCGTCGCCGTCGTCACCAGCGGCGCGGACAGCGCGGCCAGGAAGCCCGGCATCGTCATCGTCAGTCCGGCCGTGCCGTCCGTGACGTCGAAGCTCCGCCCGATCGCGGGCAGCAGGCCGATCGGCAGGATCTCCACCGTGACGATGGCGAAGAGCCCGGCCGTGACCGAGCAGACGGCGAGCCAACTGATCAGCGGGGAACGGGGAGCAGCCCCGGAGCGCTCGACGGTGGTCGTGAGGGTGTGCGGCATGCGTGGGTCCGTCCTGACGGAGAGTTCCTGGGAGTGCCCGGGGGCACCTGGGAGCACCTGGGAGCACCTGCGGGGGCAACACATCGATGAATCGACACATCGACGCGGGTGTGCTGAGGGCGCGCCTCAGTCCATCAGGGGGCACGGGACCCGGTCTGGCAGGTAACCGACCCCATGGTCGGCCCCGGCACGTACCCGACGGCGGTGCCCGGCTCCACGTACCCGACGGAAAACAACAGGCCCCGCCGCAAGCCCCGCTGCTAGCATCCCCGCATGATCACGCCAGAGTTCCGCGTCGCCATGATGCCCCGCCACCGGGGCTGCTGACAGCGGACGCGAGCGTGTCCGAGGCCCCGAGACGGGGCCTCGTTCTGTCGCACGGCACGGAGCCCCGCCTCTCCCGTCCGGACCCCACCCGGAGATCCTGGAGGCTCCCATGACCCCACCCCGTACGACCTACGTCACCACGACCATTCCGTACGTCAACGCCCGCCCGCACCTGGGCTTCGCCCTCGAACTCGTGCAGGCCGACGTGCTGGCCCGCCACCGCCGCCACCGGGGAGACAGGGTCCGTTTCCTCACCGGCACGGACGACAACTCCCTGAAGAACGTCCTCGCCGCCGAGGCCGACGGCGTGCCCGTGCAGGACTTCGTGGACCGCAACGCGGACGCGTTCGCCGCGCTGCGCGCACCGCTCGCCCTGTCCTTCGACGACTTCATCCGCACCAGCCGCGACCCGCGCCACCGGGTCGGCGTGGAGCGCCTCTGGCGGCGGTGCGCGGCCTCCGGCGACCTGTACCGCAAGCACTACGAAGGCCTGTACTGCGTCGGCTGCGAGCAGTTCTACACGCCCGCCGAACTCGTGGCGGGCCGCTGCGCCGAGCACGGCACGAAGCCCCGGCCCGTCGCCGAGGAGAACTGGTTCTTCCGCCTCTCCCGGTACGCGGACCAGTTGCACGAACTGATCTCGTCCGGCCGCCTGCGCATCGAGCCCGCCGTGCGCCGCAACGAGGTCCTCGCCCTGATCGAGGGCGGTCTGCGCGACTTCTCCGTGTCGCGCTCGCAGGCCCGCGCCCGCGGCTGGGGCATCCCCGTCCCCGACGACCCGGACCAGGTCGTGTACGTGTGGTGGGACGCCCTCGGCAACTATGTGACGAGCCTCGGCTACGGCACCGACGACCCCGCGTACGACCAGTGGTGGACCGGCTCGACCCGCCGCGGCCACCTGCTCGGGAAGGGCGTCGTCCGCTTCCACGCCGTGTACTGGCCCGCCATGCTCCTGTCGGCCGGTCTGCCGCTGCCCACCGACATCCTGGTGCACGACTACCTCACCGTCGACGGCCGCAAGATCAGCAAGTCCGGCGGCACGACGGTCGATCCGACGGAGCTGGCGGCGGAGTTCGGCACGGACGCGGTCCGCTGGTGGCTGCTGCGCGAGGTGCCCCGGGTCGGGGACGCGGACTTCACCCGGGATCGGCTCGTGGCGCGCGCGAACGCCGATCTCGCCGGTGGGCTCGGGAACCTCGTCAACCGGGTCGTGACGATGGTGCACCGCTTCCGCGACGGCCGGGTGCCGGAGCGGAGCACGGCAGCCGAGGGCACGGTGACCGGCCCCGCCGCGTCCGTGGACACGGAGCGGCTGACGACCGTCTGCCGTGACGTGCCGGGACAGGTCGACGACGCCCTCGCGGACTTCGACTTCCGGCGGGCGACGGCCGCCGTGTGGCGGATCGTCCAGGAGGCCGACCGCTGCATCGACGGTACGCGGCCGTGGGAGCTGGCCAAGGCCGAGCGCGCGGGCGAACAGGCCGCGGGCGAACGGCTCGACGGGGTCCTCGCGTCCCTCGTCGGGGCGTGTCGCACGGTCGCCGACCAACTCGGCCCGTTCCTGCCGGAGTCCGCGGCCCGGGTGGCGGCGCAGTGCGCGCCGACGGAGGGCCGACTCCCGGCGGCGCGCCCGCTGTTCGCGCGGGTGGGTGAGGCGTAGAGGACTTACTCCAGGCTCTGTCCCTGCTGTCCCTGGCGATCCTGGCGCTCGATGTCCCGTACGAGGTCGAGGGCCCGGCCCAGAGTGGTGAGGCGGGCGGCGAGGGTGGCACCGGCCGGGTAGAGGCGGACGGTGGTGACTCCCGCCGCCCGCCACACCCGCAGTCGCTCGCGCACCCGGTCCTCGGTGCCGATGAGGGTCGTCGCGAGGACCATGTCGTCGCTGATCAGCGACGCGGCGCCGTCCCGGTCGCCGGCCTGCCAGCGTGCGCGCACGGCCGCGGCGACCTCGCTCCAGCCCTGGCGGCTGTACGCGTCGTTGTAGAAGTTCGTGGCCGCCGTGCCCATGCCGCCCAGGCTGAAGGCGAGTTCCTTCTTGCGCCCGCCGACCAGCGCGCGCAGGGCGTCCTCGTCGTCGGCGAACGCCACTTCGGCGCCCTGGCAGATGTCCAGGTCGGCGCGGCGCCGTCCCGCTTCGGCGAGCCCGGCGTCGAGGTGGTCGAAGTAGGCCTCCTTGGCGCCTTCGGGTACGAAGCTGGTGCCGAGCCAGCCGTCGGCGATGCGGCCGGTGAGGCGGAGCATGCGGGGTGAGAGCGTGGCGAGGTGGACGGGCAGGGCGTGCTCGGCGCGGATCGCCAGGCGCATGGGCCGGGCGTCGCCGCCCGGCAGCGGCAGGGTGAACTCCCGCCCCTCGTAGGCGAGTTTCTCCCCGGCCACCGCCTGCCGGACGATCTCGACGGTCTCCCGCATCCGGACCAGCGGCCGGTCGAAGGGGACCCCGTGCAGCCCCTCGACGACCTGCGGTCCGGACGGGCCGAGGCCCAGCAGGAACCGGCCGTCGGAGATGTTCGACAGGGTGATCGCGGCGCGGGCGATGGCCACGGGGGTGCGGGTGCCGAGCTGGATGACGCCGGAGCCGAGCCGGATGCGGTGGGTACGGGCGGCCAAGTAGCCGAGCGGGGACGGCGCTTCGGCGCCCCAGGCCTCGGCGACCCAGCAGGTGTCGAGGCCGAGCTTCTCGGCCTCGGTGACGTAGGTGACGGTGTCCTGCCAGTCGGCGGACGCCTCGACGGTGGTCGCCGTACGCATCACGCGTCCCCCTCGGCGAGCGCCTTGATGGTGTCGAGGGTGGCGCTCATCCCGCGCTCCAGTTCCCGCAGCCGTACGAAGACGATCTTCTGCTCCTTCTCCGGCGCCCGCTCGATCGCGAGCGAGAGGCCGGACGGCCCGGGCCCCATCCGCATCCAGTGCGTCAGCTCGGTGCCGCCGTCGCGGTCCCGCAGGCTGAACCGCCAGGAGGCGCTGGGGCGCTCGGGGTCGGTGACCGCCCAGCCGAAGACGCGGGGCGCCTCGCACTCGACGACGTGGGACGTGGTGGTCCACGCGCCGAAGGCCTCGTGTTCGTTGTGCCCGGCGAAGCGCGCCCCCGGGGCCGGGGCTGCGGCGCCGTCCAGCCACTCCACGGCCCGCAGTTCGCCGCTGCGGCCGGGCATCAGCGTGATGTCGGCGGCGAGGTCCCACACCCGGTGGGGCGGCGCGTCGATCCAGGTGCGCACCTCGACGGTCGGCTGGTCCACGTAACGTACGCCAGTCCACTCCATGACCAGCAGAGTTGCTCAACAGGACTGACCTGTCAAGAAGTTGCCACGCGCTCCGCGCACCCGGCCATCGGACCACCACGACCGGTCTCCCCGCCGACTGCGCCAAGGAGACCGAGGGTTTGGAGTATCCCGGCGAGCGTCCTGCCGTCCCGGGACGGCGACGCGACGAGCCGGGCGCCCGTGGAAAGCGGGCAAAAAAGAAAGCAAGGAGAGCACCCGCTCCTTGCCACTCTTAACTTATAGCGCACCGGGGGGCTTGCGGCAAGGCCCCGGTCGTACCGCAGAATCGCTCATCTCAGCCGGAGCCCCGGACCTCCGGACCTGCAGAAATGGGAGATTCACCCCGCATGACCCCCCTGAGTACCAGCGCGTTCGACCTGCCCGACCGACTCGATGCCAAGGCCGACCCGGCGTTGATCGCCGACGACGAAAAGCACTTCGCGGCCATCGCGGAGACCCTCGCGCAGACGATCGCCGAGCTGTCCGACCGCCTGGACACGGTGCGCAGGGCGCCCGGCGGCATCGGCCGCCAGGGGCTCGACCGGGACGCGGAGGTCCACCGGCTGACCGCACGGCTGCGCGCCCTGCGCCGCTTCGGCCTCGACCTGTGCCTGGGGCGTGTCGTCGGCGCGGACGACCCCGAGCCCCTGTACGTCGGGCGGCTCGGCCTCACCGACAGCTCGGGGCGGCGCCTCCTGATCGACTGGCGCTCCCCCGCCGCCGAGCCGTTCTTCGCGGCGACCCACGCCAGCCCGATGGGCCTGACCAGCCGCCGCAGGTACCGCTGGACCGGCGGGCGGATCAGTGACTACTGGGACGAGGTGTTCACCGCCGACGGCCTCGAACACCACGCCGCGCTCGACGACCAGTCCGCGTTCATCGCCAGCCTGGGCAGCAACCGGTCGGAGCGGATGCGTGACGTGCTCGGCACCATCCAGGCCGACCAGGACGCGATCATCCGCGCGGGTTCCCGCGGCGCCCTCGTCGTCGACGGCGGCCCCGGCACGGGCAAGACCGTCGTCGCCCTGCACCGCTCCGCGTATCTGCTGTACTCCGACCCCCGTCTCGGGCACCACCGGCGCGGCGGCGGCATCCTGTTCGTCGGCCCGCACGAGCCCTACCTGGGGTACGTCGCCGACGTCCTGCCCAGCCTCGGTGAGGACGGCGTGCAGACCTGCACCCTGCGGGACCTCGTCGCCGAGGGCGCGACGGCGGACCCCGAGACCGACCCGGACGTGGCCCGCCTGAAGGCGTCCGCGGGCATGGTGCGGGCGATCGAGAAGGCCGTCGCGTTCTACGAGGAGCCGCCCACCGAGGCCATGACCGTCTCGACGCCCTGGTGCGAGGTCCGGGTGAGCGCCGAGGACTGGGCCGAGGCGTTCAGGGCGCGGGGCCCCGGCACCCCGCACAACGAGGCGCGGGAGCAGATCTGGGAGGAACTGGCCACGATCCTCATGGACAAGCAGGGGATGGACGAGGACGAGGACGGCGTCTCGCCCGAGCTGTTCCTGCGCTCGCTGCGGCAGGACCGGGACCTCGTCACGGCCCTAGACCGGGCGTGGCCGCTGATCGAGGCCGCCGACCTCGTCTCCGACCTGTGGACGGTCCCCGCCTACCTGCGGATGTGCGCGCCCTGGCTGGACCGCGACGAGGTGCACAGGCTCCAGCGCAAGGACGCGCCGCAGGCCTGGACGGTGTCCGACCTGCCGCTCCTGGACGCGGCACGGCAGCGGCTCGGCGACCCGGAGGCGGCCCGGCTGAAGCGCCGCCGTGAGGCCGCCGTCGCAGCCGAGCGCGAGCGCATGGCCCGCGTCATCGACGAGATCGTCACGACCGCCGACATCGACTCGGCCGGGGACGAGAGCGAGGGCGCGGTGCGGATCCTGCGTGGAAAGGACCTCCAGGACAGTCTGATCGACGAGGACGCCCTGCCCACCGCCGAACCGGACCGCCTCGCGGGGCCGTTCGCGCACATCGTCGTCGACGAGGCGCAGGAGCTGACCGACGCGGAGTGGCAGATGCTGCTCCTTCGCTGCCCGTCCCGCAGCTTCACCATCGCCGGCGACCGCGCCCAGGCCAGGCACGGATTCACGGAGTCGTGGGAGGAGCGCCTGGAGCGGGCCGGACTCGACCGGATCAGGCCGGCCTCCCTGACCGTCAACTACCGCACCCCGGAGGAGATCATGACGGAGGCCGAGCCGGTGATCCGGGCCGCGATCCCGGACGCCAACGTGCCGACGTCCATCCGCAGCAGCGGCCTGCCCGTCGTCCACGGTTCCGTCGCGGACCTCGGCACGGTCCTCGACGACTGGCTGGCCTCGCACGCCGACGGGACGGCCTGCGTCATCACCACGGGCACCACCGAAGTCGGCGCGCTCCCGGCGACGCCCCGGGTCCGGACCCTGACCCCGGAGCTGTCGAAGGGGCTTGAGTTCGACCTGGTCGTCCTCATCGACCCGGAGTCGTACGGCGAGGGCATCGAGGGGGCGGTGGACCGCTATGTCGCGATGACCAGGGCGACGCAGCGGCTCGTGGTGCTCACGAGCGGCTGAGGCCACGGGCACCCGAACGTCGGCCGTGGGTCAGCGGTGGCTCAGTACGTTGACCACACGGCCGTTGGGGTCACGGACGAAGAACCGCCGCACGCCCCACTCCTCGTCCTGGAGCGGGTGGACGATCTCCGCGCCACTGTCCCGCAGCGCCGCGTACACCGCGTCCACGTCGTCGACCTCCACGCTCATGTCGGGCGGGACGGGTGCGGTCTTGTCGGCGGCCGTGTAGAGGCTGATCTGCGCCGTCGGAGCGGTCGGGGAGGCGAGGGTCATGATCCAGCCGTGGTTCATGACCTCCTCGAAGCCCAGGAGGCCGTAGAACTCCCGGCTCTCGCCTGCGGCTTCCGAGGGGATGTTGGGCACGACGCGACGCACGGACATCGGAGGACTCCAAGAGGAAGACGACGCCAACGATGACGCCAATGGGGAACACGTCTGTCACTGGGCGAACCGTCTGCGCACCTCCGCCCGTTCGGCCAGGCGGTCCGGGAAGCCCGGGCCCATCCGGGGGCGGGTGTCCGCGGCCGTCATGGGCTCCTTGCAGTGCGCGCACACGACCTCGGCTGCGCTGTCGTGGCCGCACGGCTCGTGCCGGAAGACGACCGGCGCTCCGTCGTCGCCGCTGAGCCAGCGGTTGCCCCAGCTGTTCATCGCGGCGAGCACGCCGAAGAAGTCCCGGCCCTTCTCGGTGAGTACGTAGTCGTGGCGCACCGGGTCGCTCTGGTACGGGCGCTTCTCCAGCAGGCCCTCGTCGACCAGGCGTCGCAGCCGGTCGGCGAGGGTGTTGCGCGCGATGCCGAGTTCCTGCTGGAACGCGTCGAACCGCGTGACTCCGTAGAAGGCCTCGCGCAGCACCAGCGGCGTCCACCAGTCACCGAGCAGGTCCATGGTGCGCGCGATGGAACAGGGCCAATTCGCAAAGGAGGTCCGCCTCATGGGGTCAGCATAGGAAGGTTCGCGCACGCGTACGCCTTCTGGAGTTCACCGGTTCTCCTCGCGCCCCTGGTGTCCCTGCTTCCTCCGCGCCGGTCGGCGCTCCTTGGCGCGCCGGTGCTCCGCCACCCGTTCGCGGGTCGCGCACCTCGGTGAGCAGTAGCGACGTTCCGCCCCGCTGCCGCCGGTGACGTACACGTTGCCGCAGCGCGGTGAGGCGCACACGCCGCCGGGGGGCCGCTGGCGGTCCCAGACGAGGACGGCGAGGGCCATGCAGGACGAGGCGAGGAACCACTCGGCCCAGGGCGCGGAGTCGTCCCTGTCGAGGTGGATGTGCCACGGCGAGCCGCCGCCGTGCGCGGTGAGGCGGACCGGGCCGCAGCCCTCGGCGAGGAGCCGGTTCAGGAGGGTGGCCGCCGCGTCGACGTCGGGGGCGGCGAAGACCTCCCGCAGCCGCGCGGCGACGGCGCGCATCTCCGCCACGTCCGCGGGGGTCACGTCCAGCGGATCGGCCTCGCCGTACTCGCGCAGGACCGCTTCGAGCGCGGCGGGCGGGTCGGTCGTGGGCTCCGCGGTGCCGTCGGGACCGAGGACGTTGACGAGCGCGGCGGCGCGCTGGGCGGACCGCAGCACGGAGTGGCGGGTGGACCACTCGCTCGTCGCCCCTCGCTGCGGCTCGCTCTTGGGCCCGCGCTTCGACTCGGGCTGCGGCTCGGTCTTCAACGGGTCGGCGGTTGCTGCGTCGTTCGGCCTCGTCACGACCGTCAGCGTAACGCCCTTGGCCGCACCCGCCGTTACCTTGTAACGTGCTGTGAATGTTAAGGCGTTACAGCATGACGCTCTATCTCACCGGCGCCACGGCGGCCCGGACCGGGGACGAGATGTCGGGTCCCGCGCTGCTCCTCGTGGGGCTCTCCGTGACGGGTTCGGCGTCGGCGGCATCGGCACTCCTGTCGGGGATCACCGTGTCGGCGGCCGTGGGCGGCCCTGTCTTCGGTGCGCTGCTCGACCGGTCGGCACGTCCGGGGCGGCTCCTCGCGGGTGCGCTGGCCGCGTACTGCGCGGCGCTGCTCGTCATCCTGCTGAGCCTGGGGCGGCTGCCGCTGCCGGTGGTGCTCGCCACCGCCGTGTGCGGCGGGCTGCTCGGGCCCGCGCTCGCCGGTGGCTGGACCTCGCAACTCCCGCGTGTGACCGCCCCGGAGAGCCTGCCGCGCGCCAACGCTCTGGACGCGCTGACGTTCAACACCGCGAGCCTCGCGGGTCCCGCGCTGGCCGGTGCGGTCGCGATGACGGCGGGTGCCTCGGTGGGTGTCGTCGTGCCCCTGGCCCTGATCGCCCTCGCGCTCCCGGCCGCGTGGACGCTGCCGAGGCGTGCGGCGGCGGCCCGCGCCCAGCCGTCCACGTCCGTCGTCGCCGACCTGGCCGCCGGCTTCGCCGCCATCGGCCGCACCCGGCCCCTCGCCCGCGCCACCCTCACCTCCGTCATCTCCTACGTCGGCGTCGGCATGCTGGTGACCTGCACGCCCCTGCTCGGCGAACGGGCCCTGGGCACGGCCGGTTCGGGCACGTTCCTGCTCGCGGCCCTCGCCGCCGCGTCCCTCCTCGCGAACGCGCTCCTGGCCCGGCGCCCCGAATCGCTCCGTCCCGACGCGACGATCCTGGGCAGCGTCCTCGCCCTCGCCCTTGCCCTGCTCCTCGCCGCGACCCTGTCGCCCCTCGCGCTGTTCGCGGCGATGGCGGTGGCCGGGGCGGGGGCGGGACCGCAGTTGACCGCGCTGTTCGCGGTACGCCACCGGGAGGCCCCCGAGCGGCTGCGCGGCCAGATCTTCACCACCGGCGCCAGCCTGAAGATCACCGGGTTCGCGATCGGCGCGGGCCTCGGCGGCCCGGTCGCCACCTGGTCGCTCTCCGGCTCGCTCCTCGTGGCGGCGGGCGTCGAAGTCCTCGCCGCGCTGGGCTTCGTCCTCCTCACCGTGGTACCCGTACGTCACTCGGACGCGCCGTCGTCACACGCCGCCCAGGCGCGCGTACGGCCGTAACGTCCGCTGCGTCCCGCGCGCGCCGTGCCGGGATCCAGGAGCTCGGACGGGAGCGCCGCCGCTGATGTCTGTCTTAGGGAAGCCCTTCACGCCACCGGCCGCGGTCGTGCTCCAGGACTACGACCGCCACGGGCGGGTGTGGGCGCTGGAGATCGCGACGGGGCTGCTCACACCTGCGGCGGGCCGCTGCCACGGGTTCGTGCGCGTGCGGGAGGAACCCGCGCGGGGCGGGCCTCCGGTCGCGGCCGCCCTGTACGCGGAGGGGGCGGGCGCGGGCACGCTCTGGCTCCAGTACGGGCCGGAGCGCTGGGACTGCTCGGCGGTGGCCGTGCGGCAGGTGTCCGAGCCGGACGGCCACCGGCTGTTCACGGTGTTCGGGGAGCGCGGAGCGGAGCTGGAGCTGCGCTACCCGGCGCCGGATCCGGGGCCGTTCGATCCGGCGTACGGCTGGATCGACACCGTCGCGGACGACTTCTTCCTCTGGGCCGCCGAGCGGCTCACCGACGCCGCCGACGCCGGGGACGACACGGCGGCCGCCGCGGCCGCCCGGCAGGCTCTGACGGAGCACTTCGCGACGGGGTTCCTGTCGGCCTGACGTCACCCCGACCCCGCAAGGAGCGTCCGGGCTACGGCAGGATCGCCCCGAGCAGCGCCCGCGCGCACAGGTCCCGCACCTGTGCGCGCGTCAGCTCCGGCTCCTCCAGCCACTCCAGGCACACGGCGACCATGAAGGCCAGCCAGCCGCGCACCGCGAGGCGCACCGCGGGCAGTTCGGCGGCCAGGGGCGCCGTCTCGGGGTCCGCGGCGAGGGCGGCGAGGATCTGGCGTTCCTGGGCGGCGAGGCCCTGGCGGTAGACCTCGCGGACCGTGGGGTCGCCCGCCGCCTCCGCGCGGTGGAAGGCGCGGAAGCCCTGCGCGTGGCCCTCGACGTACCCCAGGAAGGCGTCGAGACCGGCGCCGAGCTGCTCGCGCACGGGCCGGCCGGGTTCGGCGGCCGTCAGGCGCAGCATGCGCTCGCTCTCGCGCTGCACGACGGCGGCGAAGAAGTCCCGTTTGGTCGGGAAGTAGTGGTAGAGGAGTCCGCGGGAGACGCCCGCGATCTCGGCGA
Organism: Streptomyces sp. NPDC040610; assembly: GCF_055594065.1. Classification (NCBI taxonomy): domain Bacteria; kingdom Bacillati; phylum Actinomycetota; class Actinomycetes; order Kitasatosporales; family Streptomycetaceae; genus Streptomyces; species Streptomyces sp. NPDC040610. The sequence goes on from NZ_JBVIXA010000002.1 coordinate 569,113, forward strand.
CCTGCTCGATCCAGACGTCGTCATAGGGGTTCTGCGCGAACAGCCGCGCGCCCACGGTCAGGAGTTGCTCCCTGCGCTCCTCGGTGCTCAGTCTGCGGCGCGTGCGCTCCTGCGGATTCGCGGCCATCCGATCACCTTACTTGACGTCGGTTCAACAACCGGACCAGACTGCGAACCGCTATTGAATCCACGTACAACAGGCTTGAACGAGCCGCGTGCACAAGGGAGATGGCGGCCATGGCGCAGACGACACAGCCGACGGGAAGTGCCGAGCCGCTGCCCGGGGACCTGCCGAAGGGGTTTCGCGGCGCCGAGGCCGGCTGGCCCGAGCTGCACCGCATCCCGCACCCGCCGCGCCGGGTGCCGCTGGTCGGCGACGTGCTCGGGGCGAACGTCCGCACGCCCGTGCAGGACTCGATGCGCATCGGCCGCGCCCTGGGGCCGATCTTCCGGCGCAAGGCCTTCGGCAAGGAGATCGTGTTCGTCTGGGGCGCGCGGCTCGCGGCGGATCTGGCCGACGAGGCGCGGTTCGCCAAGCACGTGGGGCTAGGGGTGGCCAATCTGCGGCCCGTCGCGGGCGACGGCCTGTTCACGGCGTACAACCACGAGCCGAACTGGCAGCTGGCGCACGACATCCTCGCGCCCGGGTTCAGCCGTGAGGCGATGGCGGGCTATCACCCGCTGATGCTGGACGTGGCCGGGCAGCTCACGGCCCGCTGGGACGGCACGGCCGCCGCGGGACGGGCCGTGGACGTGCCGGGCGACATGACGAAGCTGACCCTGGAGACCATCGCCCGCACGGGGTTCGGGCACGACTTCGGCTCCTTCGAGCGGTCCCGTCCGCACCCCTTCGTGACCGCGATGGTCGGCACGCTCTCCCACGCCCAGCGGCGCAACGTCCTGCCGCCCGCGCTCGCGCCGCTGCTCCTGCGCCGGTCCGAGCGGCGCAACGCCGCCGACATGGCCCATCTGAACCGGACCGTCGACAAGGTCGTCGCGGCCCGCCGCGCGGCGGACACCTCGGGTGCCTCGGGCGACCTGCTCGACCGGATGCTCGACGTCGCCCACCCCGACACCGGCGAGCGCCTGTCGGCGGAGAACATCCGGCGCCAGGTCATCACCTTCCTGGTCGCGGGGCACGAGACGACGTCGGGTGCCCTGTCGTTCGCGCTGCACTATCTGGCGGGCCACCCCGAAGTGTGCGCCCGCGCGCGGGAGGAGGTCGAGCAGGTGTGGGGGCGGACGGAGGTTCCCGCGTACGAGCAGGTGGCCAAGCTCCGTTACGTACGCCGGGTGCTCGACGAGTCGCTGCGGCTGTGGCCGACCGCACCGGCGTTCGCGCGCGAGGCCCTGCACGACACGGTGCTCGACGGAACGCATCCGATGCGGCGGGGCGCGTGGGCGCTGGTCCTGACGATGCTCCTGCACCGGGACGAGTCGGCGTGGGGCGCCCGGCCGGAGGCGTTCGACCCCGACCGGTTCACGCCCGCCGCGGTGCGCGCCCGGCCGCCGCACGTCTTCAAGCCGTTCGGCACGGGCGCGCGGGCCTGCATCGGCCGTCAGTTCGCCCTGCACGAGGCGACCTTGGTGCTCGGGCTGCTGCTGCGGCGCTACGACCTGGTGCCGGAGGCCGACTACCGGCTGCGGGTCGCCGAGCGTCTGACCCTCATGCCGGAGGGGCTGCGGCTGCGGCTCGTACGCCGACAGGGGTGAGCGCGGGGCTTCGTCCGGGGCGCTCGCGGGCACGCGCGCGTGGTGGTTGAAGGGCAATTGTCAGACCCGTGCGCAAGAGTGGGGGTTGCACCTTCAACCTGGTGACCGCGCGCAAAGGAGCCAACCGACATGACCGGCACAACCCATCCCGAACTGGCCGCGGCACAGGCGTGCTTGCGCCTCCTCCACACCGCACGCGCCGCCCTGTCCGGACCCGTGACGGCGCAGACCGCGGCGCTGCTCGCCGTGCCGATCGCGGACGCCGACGAGGCCCTGCGCCGCGCGGGCCTCGCGGGCAACGAGGCCGCGCTCCTGAACAGGATCTACGACCTGTCGCCACCCGCGTCCGAGCCCGCCCCCCGCCCCGAAGGGAGCCTGCGGTGAGCGACGCGGAGCGGGAGCAGGCGGGCGGGGGCGAGGCGAGCGGCGACAGGGCGGGCGGCAACGACACGTACGGCAAGAAGCCGTTCAAGCGTTCGCGCAGCCACTTCGCCGACCGCGTCACGGCCGACGGCCGCGACGGCTGGCCGGTGGAGGCCGGGCGCTATCGCCTGGTGGTGAGCCGCGCTTGCCCCTGGGCGAGCCGCGCGCTGATCTCCCGCAGGCTGCTCGGCCTGGAGGACGCGCTCTCGCTGGCGGTCGCCGACCCGATCCAGGACGACCGCAGCTGGCGCTTCACGCTGGACCCGGACGGCCGCGACCCGGTGCTCGGGATCCGCCTTCTCAGCGAGGCGTACGACGCGCGGGAGACGGGCTATCCGGGCGGCGTGAGCGTCCCGGCGATCGTGGACGTCCCGAGCGGCCGCCTGGTCACGAACGACTACCAGCAACTGACGCTGGACCTCGCCACCGAGTGGACGGCCCTGCACCGCCCCGGAGCGCCCGATCTGTACCCGGAGGCGCTGCGCGACGAGATCGACACGGTGATGGACGGCATCTACCGCGACGTCAACAACGGCGTGTACCGCTCGGGGTTCGCGTCCTCCCAGAGCGAGTACGAGACCGCGTGCCGGGATGTGTTCCGGCGCCTGGAGGAGACGTCCCGGCGCCTCGCCGACCGCCGCTATCTGGTCGGCGACAGCATCACGGAGGCGGACATCCGCCTGTTCACGACGCTGGTGCGCTTCGACGCCGTCTACCACGGCCACTTCAAGTGCAACCGCTGGAAGCTGACCGAGGACCCGGTGCTGTGGGCGTACGCCCGCGACCTGTACCAGACACCGGGCTTCGGCGACACGGTCGACTTCGACCACATCAAGCGGCACTACTACGAAGTGCACACGGGCATCAACCCGACCGGCATCGTGCCGCTCGGGCCCGATCTCGGCGGGTGGCTGACCCCGCATCACCGTCAGCTGCTCGGCGGCAGCCCGTTCGGGAAGGGGACGGCGCCGGGGCCGGTCCCCGAGGGCGAGGAGGTGCCGGAGGCGGGGCGGCCGTGAGGGGGCGGCCATGAGGCGTCGGCAGGCGTGAGGCGGGTGGCGTTGAGGCGGGGCGGCTGTGAGGCGGGGCTGCGGGCACCGGCGCCTCACCTCCGGCCGAGCCGCTCCACGGCCATGAGGACCCGGCCCGCCCCGTCCTCCACCGCCATCGACCGGGAGACGGCCAGGGCGGCGGAGGCCCAGACCGGTTCGTGGACCGCACGGGTGAGCGCGTCGGCCAGACGCGGCGCCGTGAGGGCCCGGAACGGGACGGGAGCGGGAGCAGCGCCCAGCGCGGTCAGGCGCGCCGCCCAGAAGGGCTGGTCGGCGGTGACGGGCACGGGCACGGCCGGGACCCCGGCGCGCAGCCCCGCCGCCGTGGTGCCCGCGCCCGCGTGGTGCACCACGGCGGCCATACGGGGGAAGAGCAGGGCGTGCGGCAGCTCGCCGACGGTGAGGACGTCGTCGCCGGACGCCTCCAGGCCCGCCCGCCCGGACTGCAGGACGCCCCGGAGTCCGGCACGCCGCAGCGCCGCCACGGCGAGTTCGCCGAGGCGCCCGCCCTCGCCCGCCGCCATGCTGCCGAAGCCGACGAAGACGGGTGGCGGACCGGCCGCCAGGAAGTCCTCGACCAGGGGCGGCAGCCGCCCGTCCGGATCGTGGTGCGGCCACCAGTTGCCGACCACGTCGAGCCCGGCACGCCAGTCGGCCGGGTGCGGTACGACCGTCGGGCTGAAGCCGTGCAACACCGGCCCGCCCGCCCGTTCCTGACAGGCGCGGACGGCACCCGAAGGGGCGGCCGGGAGCCCCAGGCGCGACCGCAGGTCCCGCACCGCGTCGGCGTACACGCGATCGACCATGCGCAGGGAGAAGCGCGCCAAGCCGCGGTTGCCCCAGCGCCCGAGGGATCGCGCGCCGCTCACCACCGGGGCGAACTCCCCCGTCGGATGGGTGGGCTGGAGGTAGGCGCCGATCGTCGGCACACCGTGGGCCTCCGCGAGCTGCCAGCCCAGCGGGGCCGTCGTCGTGGACAGGACGAGCAGTTCGTCGCTGTCGTCGACGGCGTCCGCGAGTCCGCCACCGAGGTCGCGTACGAAGGCACCGGCCGCCCGCATCAGCTCACGGCGCCCCGCCGCCGCCCCGGAGGCACGCGCGTCGGCGGGCAGCGGCCGGAACCCCAGACCGGCGCCGCGCACCAGCGGCGCGAAACTCTCGTGCGTGGCGAGCGCGACCTCGTGCCCCGCCGCACGCAGGCGGGCACCCAGGCCGGTGTAAGGGGCGATGTCGCCGTAGGAACCGGCGGCGGTGATCAGTACTCGCACCACACACCCCCACGACTCTTACCCTCAGGTTTAGCTTCACCCTTGAGGTCACCGTCGGCATTGGTGATCACCTCGGCGTCGGCACCGAGGTCGGCGTCGGTGATCGCCACGGCGTCAGCACAGACATCGGCGTCGACGTCCGCACCGGCACCGACACTGACATCGGCGCCGACATCCGCACCGGCATCGGCGTTGGCCCGGACGGCCTCCCACAAGTACCGGGCCAGCCCCGGCCGCTGCTGCGAAGGCGGTACGACCAGCGCGAACGCCCGGGCGTCGGTCAGGAAGTCGTCGGCGATGCGCAGATGCATGGCGGGCGGGCAGTCGGTGAACCAGCGGCCGATATGGCGCCGGTGCTCGTCGGCGAGCGCCCTGGCCCGCTCCCCGTCGGCGGGTTCGTGGGCGTCGAAGGCCACGAGCAGCCGCTCCCGCCAGACCGCAGCCTCGTCCATGATGCGGGCCCAGTCCTCCTGGGAGTGCGCTGCGGCGCGGGCCATGGCCTCCTTGTGTCCGGCGCTGTCCGCCCATTTGATCTCGGCCTCGGTGGCGTAGCTCAGGTCGAAGGTGATCTCACCGAAGACCTCGAAGCGCTCGCGCGGGGTCAGCCTGACGCCCGTCTGCTGGACCTCCATGGCGCGGTCGGCGACCTCGACGAGCCGCTCCAGGCGGTCGATCTGCTCGCGCAGGGTCCGGCGCCGGGCCCGCAGCAGGTCGAGCGCGTCGGCCTCCGGGTCCGTCAGGATCTGGGCGATCTCGTCGAGCGCGAAGCCGAGTTCGCGGTAGAAGAGGATCTGCTGGAGGCGGGCGAGGTCGGTGTCGCCGTAGAGCCGGTAGCCGCCGGCGCTGCGCTCGCTCGGCGTGAGCAGGCCGGTCCTGTCGTAGTGGTGCAGCGTACGGACCGTGACCCCGGCGAAACCGGCGACCTGTCCGACGGTATAGCTCATGATCTTCTCCCTGTCGTCGCCGTACAGCGTGCAGCCTGACGCGACGGGAGAGTCAAACAGCGGCGGTGGTCGTGCGGCCACCGGACGTGCCGTCAGCGCGGCGGCAGCGACCCCGGGGTGCGGCCCAGGAACCCCCGTGCGGTGCGGGCGAGGTGGGCCTGGTCGCAGAATCCGGCAGCGGCGGCCGCGTCGGCGGGGGCCGCGCCGCCGTCGAGGAGCGCGCCCACGGCCGCCCGCAGCCGCCCCCACCGGCGCATCGCCCCGAGCGGCACGCCGACCTCCGCCCGGACCAGCGCCCGCAGCCGCGACGGGGAGAGGCCGACCTCGGCGGCGACCGCGTCGAGGCGCGGCGCCCCGGCGCTGCTCCGTACGGCGTGCGGGACGCGCGGGTCGACGGGCGCGGGCGCCCCGGTGAGGGCGGCGAGTTCGCGGTGCAGCGCGTCGGCGTCCAGGTCCGCCCCGGACGCGGCCGCCAGTCGCCGCACGCTTCCGGCGTCCAGCCAGGTCGGCCCGCCCGGGTCGGCCCGTACGCACCACGGATCCAGGAAGGCGGCGACGAAACCGGCCGGGGTGGCGCAGGCGTGCGCGTACTGCGGCGGGACCAGCACGCCCGCACCGACGACACCGTCCACGCGCACGCCCCCACGGTCGGGCAGGACGACCTTCCACACCGGATGCCGATGCCGCGTCACCTCGTAGCCGCGGGGCTCGGCGAAGAGGGCGACGCCGCTCGTGCCGGAGAGCAACGGAGCGCTCCGCCGCCCGGCGCGATCGTTTCGTCCAATACGGCGGCGGGGCGGCGCCCCGACCATCGGCGCATGTCGAATGTCGCGGCCCTCGCCCTCGCCCTGTTCCTCACCACGACCGCCCTCGCCCACTTCGCCCTCCCCGGCTACTTCACGTCGCTGGTTCCCGCCTGGCTCGGCCGCCCCGGCCTCTTCGTCGTCGGCAGCGCGCTCGCCGAACTCGGCACCGCCGCGCTCCTGATCACACCACACACACGCGCGGCGGGCGGATGGACGGCGTTCGGGCTTCTCCTGGTGTTCCAGGTGTCCCACGTGGACGCCGTACGGAACACCCGCGCACGGTCCGGGATGCTGCACGGCCCGTGGGGTGTCGCGGCGCGCCTGGTGGTGAACGCGGGCTATGTCGCGTGGGCGGCGGCGGTCGCCCTCACCGCCTGAGGCCCACCCCTGCCCGCGCCCCCCATTTGTTAATGGGATCCATTTTCATATAGCCTCTGGCCAGCTCTTCCCACCCGCACGCACCACCCCGGAGGACCCCATGGCCGTACCCAAGCGGAAGATGTCCCGCAGCAACACGCGGCACCGCCGCGCCCAGTGGAAGGCCACCACCCCGCAGCTGGCGCCCGTGACGGTCGACGGCGTCACGCATCTCGTACCGCAGCGCCTGATCAAGGCGTACGAGCGCGGCCTCATCACCCCCGAGGGCTGACCGCCCTGCCACGGCGGCCCGGCACGGGCCCGGTCGGCTCGCCGCGTCGTCAGGCGGTGGCCGCCTGGAGGTAGCCGTGGTCGAGGAGCCACTTGACGTTCAGACGCCGGCCCTCGCCGGGGTCGAGGAAGACGGGGTCGAGCTTGATCTGCTCGCCGCCGCCGGGCTGCTCGAACCAGGGGGCTATCCCGCCCTGCCAGACGAAGAATGGTTTCGCCACCTTGTACACGCGATAGTCGCAGGCGTACGCGGCGTCACGGGTGTTGAGGTTCTGCGGCGGCAGCGAGCGCTCGGCGTAGGAGTCCCCGGCGGGCGCGAGGAACGAGCCGGACTCGGAGCCGAAGCGGTCGAGCAGCTCACCCTTCTCCAACTGCTCCGGGTGCTTGTCGACCTCGCCGTTGACTGTCTCGAAACCGTCGTTGGGCGGGTACTTCCAGCCGCCGGAGTCCGCCGGGCCCTCCCAGTACTTCTTGAAGAAGGCCGACGGCGTGAGCTTGCCCGTTCGCTTCCACTTCTTCAGGAGCGGCCCCACGGGCTTCTGCCCCTTCCTGGGCAGCCACTTGGGGCCGAGGCGGGCGTCGTCGAGGAAGGCGCCCGTGCAGGGCTCGGGCTTCGCCGCCGGAGCGGAGGCCGTCGTGGCGGTGGGTATGCCGGACGGCGCCGCGTGCGCGGCGGGCGCCACGGCAACGGCCGTCACCACGGCGGCCGTCACCCCCATCGCGGCCAGGGTCGTACGGATCCGGGTCACACGGCTCTGCTCCACTCGGCGACTCCTCAGGTCTGCGCTCGCACGGGCGCGGGCATCAAAATTCACTCGCGCACCGTAGCGACGCAGGACCCTTCAGTGGTCAACCTCCGTGCGGGCGTGGCCACTTTGCGACGGCCGGGTCGGAGACACAGCGCGGGCGCGTACGTGCGGCGTACGACCTGGCCGCGAGCAGCAGCCCCCAGCCGAGCCCGCCGAAGGCGAGACCGCCGAACGCCACCATCCAGGCGAGGCCCGAGCCGGTCGTGAACACCCCTTCCGGCTCCGGTTTCGGCAGCACCCCGACGGCCATGAGCAGGGACCCGAACGTGAGCAGCGTCCCGTACAGGGCGAGGGCGAACCCGGTCAGCCAGGCCGGGATCAACGGGAGCAGCCGGGGGACACGCCGACCGGCAAGCGGCAGGGCCCAGCGCGGAAAGACCTGGCCCCAGCGGTGGGTGAGGCCGAGCGTCAGGAAGACCCCGAGCAACGCGGCGAGCACCGTCACGTCCACCCCCACCGAGGCGAGCGCCCGCGCGCCGCCGGTCGCGTCCGCCTCCATCTCGCGCTGCCAGGCCTCCCCGCTCACGCCGATCGCGTCACCGCCGAACAGCCAGACGGTCTTCACGACGGACCACGGAAGCAGTCCGCACAGCAGCACGTACACGGCAAGGCGCGTCCTGCGGGGTGCGACGGACGGGTCGGGGTGGCTCAGCGGCCCCTCGCCGTCGCCCGGGTGCGGCTGCCCGCAGCGGGGGCAACTCCCCCGCAGCCGACGGCGGTACGAGACGGCGACCATGCCGAGCAGAGCCGTCCCGGGCGTGAGCAGCAGGAGGTTGGCGAGGCCGGTGGCGCTCTCCAGGCCCGAACCCGACATGAGGACGACGAAGTACAGGGGGAGGCCGATGACGCCCCAGCCGAGCGCCGGGATCAGCACGGCGAGCGCGACACCGACGGCGCGGCGGGCCCGGCCGGTGAGCGGTCTCGTGGTGGCGAGGCCGACGGCGGCGGCGAGCAGGGCGAGGGCGGCCAGGAGGAGTTGGAGGGCGGCCGGGGTGTGTCTGTCCCCGGCTATCGGTACGACGGTGCCGGTGGCGGCCCACAGCGTCTGGGCCAGGGCGTACGCGACGCCCCAGGCCACGGTGGCGCGGGGCGCCCAGGTGGGCCAGCGCCGCCACCGGGGCGCGGGGCCCCGCGTCGGTGAGGCCGGGACGGAAGCGGAGAGCGAAGGGGGCGGTGGCGGGGCGGGCACGGTCTCCGTGCGGGCGGTGCGGGCGGGGAGCGCCACGGGGTCCTCCGGGATGCGGCTCGGCGAGAAAGGGCCAGGCCACACCGGGCGGCCTGTGTCTGAGACCCTGCCGTCCGGCCACGGCCCGCACATCGCTCCCGTGGACCACCCTCCTCCCCCGCGCGGCGGAAGAGACGCGGGGAATGGCATTGCGCATGCCGCAACCCAGGTTGCGGCTCTTGCCTGTTGGCGGGGTTCGGGGCCACTGTGTCTGCCACGTCTGCCACATCCGTCACCACTGACCCGCAAGGTGGAGTCATGAGTGGAGTCATGAACAGAAGGCGGTTCCTCGGTACGGGACTGGCCGCGGCCACGGCGGTCACGACCGGCGTGATCGCCTCCGGCAGGTCCGGCTCTTCCGACGCCAGGGGCCGATCCGGCGCCACGGGCTCCGCCGGGGCCTCCGCCACGCCGCCGGTCGCCGCACGGGCCGCCTCGTCCGGGTCCGGCCCGCGCGGTCGACGGCCGCTGTTCCTCGGCACGTACACCTCGCAGTCGGGCGGCGGCAAGGGCATCGGGCTCGCCACGTACGACGAGGAGACGGGCGATGTCACCGGCGTCGGCACGCTCGGCGGCGTACCGGATCCGTCGTATCTGGCGGCCCATCCGTCGGGGCGGACGCTGTACGCCGTCAATGAGCGGGAGCAGGGCGGCGTGACCGCGATCGCGCTCTCCCCCGACGGCGACCACCGCGTCCTCGGCACGCGCGGCACCGGCGGCGCCGGGCCCTGCCATGTCTCCGTGCACCCCGGCGGCCGCTGGCTGCTCAGCGCCAACTACACGTCCGGCAGCGTGGCCGTGCACCCGATCGAGGCGTCCGGTGCGCTCGGCGAACGCACCGATCTCGTCACGCACTCCACGCCCCCGCCGGGACCGGGGCAGCAGGGCCCGCACGCGCACCAGATCGTCACCGCTCCGGACGGCCGGTACGTGCTCGCCGTCGATCTGGGCACCGACACGGTGTACACGTACCGGCTCGACACGAAGGCGGGGAAGCTGAGCCGCGTGTCGTACGCGACGGTGCGGCCGGGCGCGGGGCCCCGGCATCTCGCCTTCCATCCGTCGGGGCGGTTCGCGTACGTCGCCGACGAGCTCGACAACACGGTCGCGGTCTGCGGCTACGACCCCGCGACCGGTCGGCTCTCGCCGGGCGAGCCGCAGCCCACGGGCACCAGGCCCGGCGTCACGAGCTACCCGGCACAGCCCGTCGTGACCGCCGACGGCAGCTTCGCCTTCCTGGCCAACCGCGGCGACAACAGTCTCACCCGGTACGCCGTCGAGCGCGACGGGGCCCGCCTCCGGCTGCTCGGCACGGTGCCGGTGGGCGGGGACTTCCCCCGGCACATCGCGCTCGCGCCGTCGGGCCGCCTGCTGTTCGCCGCGAACCAGCGGTCGGGGTCGGTGAGCGTCTTCCGCGTGGACGGGCGCACCGGTGAACTCGCCCTCGTGGGGAAGCCGTTCGGGGCGCCGATGGCGGTGTGCGCGCTGCCGCTGTGAGGCGGGGCGGCGTCGCGGTCGGCGCGGCGTCTCCGGTCAGTCGGGGCGCGTGCCGCCGCGCCTGCGCGCCCGGTACTCCGCCATCTTCACCCGTGCCCCGCAGGCGTCCATCGAGCACCAGCGCCGCGCCCCCGCCCGGCTCTCGTCGACGAACAGCAGGGTGCAGTCGGCGGCGGCGCACTCACGGATCCGTCCGGACAGGGGGCCGCCGAGGAGGTCCGCCGCGTCGCGGGCCAGCAGGCCGAGCAGGCCGGGGGTGTCGAGGGCGGGCGGCAGCGGCCGGGGAGTGCCGTCCCCGTCGAGGGTGAGGCCCGCGCCGGGGAGCGGCCGGGCCGTCCAGTGGTTGAGGAGGTCCAGGTCCGCCTTCTCGGGTGCGGTGGCCTCGCGCACCGCTGCCGCGATCCGGTGCACGGCCTCACGCAGTGCCCGCGCGGCCGCCAACTCGCCCTCGGACACGGCGAGCTGATGCTCCGTCATGCCTGCTTCGCGGAACCAGCGGGACAGGTCCGACGGGTCCCGCAGCCGCTCGACGGCGCCCTGGCCGCGCTTGCCCACGGTCGCGGTGAGGTTCAGCGACGTCCGGCCGCCGTGCCAGCGGAACTCCCGGTCGGCGGCGGACGGTTCGCGGCCTGCCGCCGCGGGGGCGGTGCGCGCCTTGGTCATGACCGCACGCTAGCAGCGTTACCCCATGAGGGAGTAACTCGCTAGGGTGGGGGCCGGGTCGCCGAGCGTGCGGCCCCGCCGGGTGCCGCATTGTGGCCCGGCGTCGGCACACGGGGAGGTTCGCCATGGCGGAGACGGTGCGGGACGCGGGCGGGGCGCTGAGGGTGGCGGTGATCGGCACCGGCGGCGTGGGCGGCTACTTCGGCGGGCGGCTCGCGGAAGCCGGGCACGACGTCGGGTTCGTCGCGCGCGGCGCCCATCTGGAGGCGCTGCGGCGTGACGGCCTGACCGTCGAGAGCCCGGCGGGCGACTTCACCGTCGCCCCGGCGCGCGCGAGCGACGACACGCACGACATCGGCGAGGTCGACGTCGTCCTGCTGTGCGTCAAGACCTGGCAACTGCCGTCCGCCATCGCCGCGTTGAAGCCCCTGGTCGGCCCGGACACGGCGGTGGTCACCCTGCAGAACGGCGTCGAGGCGCCGGAGCAGGTGGCCCAGGAGGTCGGGCGGGACGCGGTCCTGCCCGGCACCGCGAAGATTCTGGCGCAGCTGGACGGGCCCGGCCGGGTGCGGCACATCGGCGGCCCCGGCGCGCTCGCCTTCACGGAGTGGGACAACCGCGCCACACCCCGCGTCGAGCGGCTGCGCGCGGCGCTCGCCGGGGCGGGCGTGAGCGTCACCGTGCCCGACGACATCTGGGCCGAACTGTGGGCCAAGTTCCTGTTCGTGGTGCCCTTCGGCGGCCTCGGCACGGTGACGGACGCCCCGTTCGGGGTGCTGCGCTCGCGCCCGGGCACCCGGCGGCTGCTGGTCGAGGGGATGACGGAGATCGAGCGGGTCGCGCGGGCCCTGGACGTCCGCCTCCCGGACGACATCGTCACCCGCACCCTGGACTTCATCGACCAGCAGCCCGCCGAGGGCACCTCCTCGCTCCACCGCGACATCCGCTCCGGCCGCCCGTCCGAACTGGACGCGTGGAACGGCTCGGTGGTGCGCCTGGGCGGCCGCACGGGGACGCCGACTCCCGTCAACGGCTACTTCTACGAGGTGGCGAGCGTGCTGGCGGCCCGGGCCGGGGAGCAGTCCGGGCGCGCAGAGGGCTGACGCCACCGCTCGCACGACGCGGAACCCGCACGACCCGGCACGCGCACGACCAAGCGCACTCCCGTGGTCCGGCGCCAAGGGCCAAGCCCGGCGCCGGACCACGAGGGAGGCGACCCGACGACTACGCAGCCGTCGACCACGCGATCCGCGGCCGCACGACCAGCGCGGCCGCGCACCCGTCGGCTACGGCGCGACGAAGCTCACGTCGTCCGCACTCGCCACGATCTCGACCTCGTCGCCGAGCGCCCACTCCGCGACCCGCGACACCGTCGCCGCCGGGATGGCGTCACTGATGCCCGGCGCCTCCGGAATGTCGTACGTCCCGTGCGCGTCATGGGCGATGACGAGGCGGAAGTCCAGGTCCAGGGCGGTGCGCGCGGTGGCGCTCACGCACATCTCCGACATGACGCCGCAGACGGTGAGCGAGGTGACGCCCTCCTCCCGCAGCACGTCTTCGAGTTCGGTCTCCTCGAAGCCGTCGTCGACGGTCTTGCGGAACAGCAGTTCACCGCGTTCGGTGTCGACCGGGAAGTGCAGCTCCCACGTGGGCGTGCCCGGTTCGTCCAGGGTGCCGTCCGGGCCGTCGTTCTGCAGCTGGACGACGAGCGCGCCGGCGGCCCGCGCCTTGGCGAGGAGCTGCTCGACGCGCGACAGCAGGTGGCGCGCGCCGGGCACGGCTTCGTCACCGGTGACGAAGCCCGACTGGGTATCGATGATGATCAGGGCCTGAACAGGCTCGACGGGTTCGAATTCTGCGGTGGCGGGACTCATGTGGCCCATCATCCCCGCGCGTTGCGCGCGCCCGACACCGGGGGCCGCTCATACGTGCGAGGCGTCCGCCCGCCGGTCGGGACGACCGCGCCGCCCGCCGTTCAGGGGCGGGCCTCAGGACTCGGGCGGCGCCGGGCGCAGCACGGGCCGACGCAGCAGCCGGGCCTTGGTGAGCAGGGTGTGCATGCGCTCGGTGACTTGGCCCAGATCCTCGACCGGTTCGTGGAACGGCAGCCGTACGTCGGCCTGACTGCTGACGCGTTCCAGGCGCAGGGTCAGGCCGTGGCGGTCGATGGCGAGCGGTTTGACGTCGACGACTCCGGCGAGGCTGTCGGCGGCGACGAGCCGGGTGAGCTGTTCGACGGCCTCGGGGTGGGAGTCGGCCAGGTGCGTGAGGAGCCGGGCCTCGGCGTGCGCCAGCGGATCGGCGTCGGCGAGCGCGAACTCCTCGAGGTCGATGCCGGTGCGGCCGCTTGCGTCGTGCAGCACCGCACAGGCGGGCTCGAAGACGAGGTGGTCGCGGGTCGCCGTGAGGGTCCCCGAGAGCCAGAGCCGGGAGCGCACCCGGTCCCTGACCGGCACCGGCGCGACGTCCGCGAACTCCACGAGCGTGGACGGCTCGCCGCGCGGGGCGCAGATCAGCGCGGCCGCGAGGGCGCTGTCCTCCGGCGGGTGCAGCAGCACCGTGCCCCGCTCGCTGACGGTGTGGGCGCCGACGAGGTCGTCTCTGCCGATCTCCGTGGTCACCGCGCAGGACCAGGCGGTGGCGAGCACGGAGCGGGCGCGCACCGCCGCGCTGGGCATGGTCGTGCTGACGTGTCGGACACCCATCCTCAACCTCCATTAGGTAAGCCTTGCCTAACTTATCGGAGATCGCGGCGTGCTGCCAGCACGCGTGCGGGGTGTCGTGGACGCGTCCGGGATGTCGTGCGCGTACGACGAAGGCCACCCCCGAGCCGTGCTCAGGGGTGGCCCGTGCGCCGTGCCGGGCGCGTCGGAACCGGACGGGCGCGGCCGCCGGAACCGGCTGGCGGGTCAGTGGCCGCGCGCGATCCACTCCTCCAGGTGCGGTGCCTCCGCCCCGACCGTCGTGCTGTCGCCGTGACCGGTGCGCACCACCGTCTCCGGCGGCAGCGTCAGGAGCCGGTCGCGGATGGAGTCCACGATCGTCGGGAAGTCGCTGAAGGACCGGCCGGTCGCGCCGGGACCGCCCGCGAAGAGCGTGTCCCCGGTGAAGACCGTGCCGAGCGCCGGGGCGTACAGGCTCACCGCGCCCCGGCAGTGGCCCGGGGTGTGCAGGACCCGCAGCACCGTCCCGGCGACGGTCAGCTCCTGCCCGTCGGCCAGCTCGCCGTCCGGCGCCCGGTCCGGGTGGGTGAGCTTCCACAGCTCCAGGTCGGCCGGGTGCAGCAGGACGGGCGCGCCGGTGCGGTCGGCGAGCGCGGGCGCCGCGTCGACGTGGTCGTCGTGGGCGTGCGTGCACACGATCGCCACCAGGCGCCGCTCCCCCACGGCGGCCGCGATGGCCTCCGCGTCGTGCGCGGCGTCGATGACGACGGCCTCGTGGTCGTCGCCGACGATCCAGACGTTGTTGTCGACGTCCCAGGTGCCGCCGTCCAGCGAGAACGTGCCGGAGGTGACGAGGTGGTCGACGCGCGCGCCGCCCGGCGCCGCGGCGGCTTCGGAGGCGGCCATCAGAAGACCACCACCGAGCGGAGGACGTCCCCGTGGTGCATCCGCTCGAAGGCCTTCTCGACCTCGTCGAGCGCGATCGTCTCGGTGACGAACGCGTCCAGGTCGAGCCGCCCCTGCCGGTACAGGTCGACGAGCATCGGGAAGTCCCGCGAGGGCAGACAGTCCCCGTACCAGCTGGACTTGAGCGCGCCGCCGCGTCCGAAGACATCGAGCAGCGGCAGGTCGATCCGCATCTCCGGCGTGGGCACGCCGACCAGGACGACCGTGCCCGCGAGGTCCCGGGCGTAGAAGGCCTGCTCGTACGTCTCGGGGCGGCCGACCGCCTCGATGACGACGTCGGCGCCGAAGCCGCCGGTCAGCTCGCGGATGGCCTCGATGGGGTCGTTCTCGCGGGAGTTGACGGTGTCGGTGGCGCCGAGGCCGCGGGCGGTCTCCAGCTTCCGGTCGTCGATGTCCACCGCGATGATCTTCGCGGCGCCGGCGAGCCGGGCGCCGACGACGGCGGCGTTGCCGACGCCACCGCAGCCGATGACGGCCACCGAGTCGCCGCGCCCCACCCCGCCGGTGTTGATCGCGGCGCCGAGCCCGGCCATCACGCCGCAGCCGAGCAGGCCCGCCGCGGCCGGGGACGCGGCCGGGTCCACCTTCGTGCACTGCCCGGCGGCGACCAGCGTCTTCTCCGCGAACGCGCCGATGCCGAGCGCGGGCGCGAGCTCGGTGCCGTCGGTCAGGGTCATCTTCTGCTTCGCGTTGTGGGTGGCGAAGCAGTACTGGGGGCGGCCGCGCTTGCAGGCGCGGCACTGGCCGCACACGGCACGCCAGTTGAGGATCACATAGTCGCCGGGCACGACCTCGGTGACGCCCTCGCCCACCGACTCGACGACGCCCGCCGCCTCGTGCCCGAGCAGGAACGGGAACTCGTCGTTGATGCCGCCTTCGCGGTAGTGCAGGTCGGTGTGACAGACCCCGCACGCCTGGACCTTCACCACGGCTTCGCCGGGGCCGGGGTCCGGCACGACGATGGTCTCGATCCGTACCGGCTCACCCTTCGCGCGTGCGACCACGCCCCGCACTTGCTGCGCCATGACTCTCGCCCTTCTCTCGCCTGTACGTCCCGTCCGGCGCCGCCGCCCCAGGGGCCGGAACGCGCCGGTACGAGGAGCCTACGGCCCCCCGCACCTAGGGTGAGCACGTGCGTGAAATCGCTGCTCAGACCCTGCTGCCCGTCAACGTCACGCTCGCCGTCGTGCTGGTCGTGCTGCTGCTCGCCGCGGCGACGGCGGCCGCCGTGTTCCGGCTCTCGCCGGACGGGTCGCGGGGCCGGGCGCGGGAGATCGTCGTGGCCGGGGTGCGGGCGACGGCCCAACTGGCCGTGGTGTCGCTGCTCATCGGCTGGGTGATCCACCACACGGCGGCCCTCTTCGCCTTCCTGCTGGTGATGTTCGCCGTGGCCACCCGCACGGCCGGGCGGCGCATCACCCCGAACGGCACCTGGTGGTGGGCGGCCGTGCCCATCGCGGCGCCCGTCGTGCCGGTCGTCGCCGCCCTCACCCTGGCGGGCCTCGTCCCCGTCCACGGCATCGCGATGATCCCCGTCACCGGCATCCTCATCGGCGGCGCGCTCACGGCGACGGTCCTCGGGGGCCGCCGCGCCCTGGACGAACTGCGCACCCGGTTCGGCGAGTTCGAGGCGGGCCTCGCCATCGGCCTGCTGCCCCGCGACGCCCGCCTCGAAGTGATCCGCCCGGCCGCGTCCGACGCCCTTCTGCCGGGCCTGGACCAGACCCGCACCGTCGGCCTCGTCACGCTGCCCGGCGCGTTCGTCGGCATGCTGCTCGGCGGCGCGTCGCCGGTGCAGGCGGGCGCCGTGCAGCTCTTCGTCCTCATCGCCCTGATGGCCGTACAGGCGGTGGCCGTGGCCCTCACCGTCGAGCTGGTCGCGCACGGCAAGCTGCACCGTGACCAGCTCCGGGACACCCCGGGGACGCCGCCCGGTGCCGCCGCGTCCGGCCGCGCCGCCGACGCGTAGGCTCCGCCTCATGTCTGTTTACGACGCAGTAGAGATCGACACCCTCCAGGGCGGCCCGGCGAACCTGTCCCAGTACCTGGGCAAGGCCGTCCTCATCGTCAACGTCGCCTCCAAGTGCGGGCTGACCCCGCAGTACGCGGGCCTGGAGCGCCTCCACGAGACGTACGCCGCACGCGGCTTCACCGTCCTCGGCGTGCCCTGCAACCAGTTCATGGGCCAGGAGCCCGGCACGTCCGAGGAGATCGCCGAGTTCTGCTCGGCGACGTACGGCGTGACCTTCCCCATGACGGAGAAGGTCGACGTCAACGGCGACGGACGGCACGCGCTGTACCAGCGTCTGGTGCCGACGGCGGACGCCGAGGGCCACACCGGGGACGTGCGCTGGAACTTCGAGAAGTTCCTGGTAGACGGCTCGGGCAAGGTCGTCGCCCGCTTCTCCCCGAAGACGGAGCCGGACGCCGCGGAGGTCGTCTCCGCGATCGAGGCGCACCTCCCCGCCTGACGCGCCCGCGCCTCCTCAGGGCCGGTACACGCACTCCGTCAGCGGCGTGCTGAGCTGCCAGCCCAGCGTTTCGTACAGCGCGCGCCCGTCGTCGGTCGCGCCCAGGACGCCCACTCTCGCCCCGCGTGCCAGAGCCTCGTCGGCGAGCGTACGCATGACGAAGCCACCGAGGCCGCGGCGGCGGTGGGCCTCCTGGGTCACGACGCGGTCCACGACGCTCGCCTGCCCGAGGACGGCCATCTGGCCCTGGGCCGCGAGGCCGCCGGCGGCGTCGTGCACGCGCACGAAGGTGACGCCGTCGTCCGTCCCGACCGACGCGCTGTAGCCGTCGGGCGCCACCGGCTCCGTGTGCCGGAGCCCGACCGTCATCAGATGGCCCGACTCCTCCTCGTCGACCACCCAGCCCTCGGGGAGCCACGGTTCCGCGTCGCGCGGCTCCCCGGGAAACTTGAGCCAGGTGTGCGGCGCCTCGACCGAGGCGGCCGCCGCGCGCACCGTGGCCGCGCTCGGCTCGGGCAGCACGATGCGGCCCACCTCCTTGGGGTCGTCCACCTCCACTTCCACGTACAGCCCCCAGGCCAGCTCCGTCGGCCGGGGCGTCCGTCGTGACACGGCCCAGCCCGCCACCCAGGTCCTGACCAGTTCCGCGACCATGAGCCCCTCCCCAGGACGGGCGTCACCCGTCTCATCGTGTGCGATAAATTGCACTGTAGTCCAGAATACTGTTCATGACGAGAGGGTCCTGGCCTCCGCCGCGCACCTGCCGCACTCTGGCCGCGCTCCCGTCCGCAGGCAGCGAAAAGCCCCACGGACAGGTGTCCGTGGGGCAGTTGGGCCCTGGCGGGCGCGCGGCCTCAGTAGAGGCTGGAGAACAGCACGACCACCATCTGTGCCGGTTCGTCGCCGTCGTTGCGGAACGTGTGCGGATGGCCCGCCGACCACTGGATGCAGTCCCCGGCGCGCAGCGCGTGGTCCACGCCGTTGTAGCGGGCCACGAGGGTGCCGCGGGTGACCATGACGAGGTCGGTGCCCTCGTGCCGGAGGTCCTCGGTGAGGCCGCAGCCGGGGGCGAAGTCGCCGGTGACGACCTGGTATCCGAGCTCCGGCGAGCGCAGCACGCGGTAGACGACACCGGGCGCCCGGTTCAGCGTCTCCTGTTCCTCCCTGGGGAAGACCGAGGGGGCGGCACGGCCGCGGGAGAACCCGAGGAACGAGCCGACGTCGTGCCCGAAGACCTTCGCGAGCCGCCCGAGCCGCTCCAGGGCGATGTCGGTCTCGCCGCGCTCCAGGGACGCCAGGAAGGAGACGGAGAGGCCGCACTCGGCGGCGACCTGACGCAGTGACATGCCCCGCTGGGTACGCAGCCGGTGCAGCACCTCGCCGGGCGGCGGGAAGCCCAGCTCCGGATCCCGCGCGGAGGGACGGGTCGAGGGGTCCGGATCAGCCATGACGGCATCCTAAGCACCCTCGGCGCCGCCCCGGCCGGGGGCCGTGGTCAGGGGCGGCGGTTGTGGGTGCCGGGCGTGTACCCGAAGGACCTGCGGAAGACGTCGATGAACGCGCTCGGCGACGACCAGCCGCAGCGCCGCGCCACGGTGGTGACGGGTGTGTCGTCCGCGAGCATCCGCAGGGCGTGGTAGAGGCGCGACTGGGTGCGCCACTGCGGGAAGGTCATGCCCAGTTCGGCGCGGAAGAGGCGGCTGAGGGTGCGCTCGCCGACGCCGGTCGCGGCGCCGAGCGCGGCCAGCGTGCGGGGGTCCTCGGGGTGGTCGTGGACGAGGGCGCAGACCGCCGCGAGGCGCGGGTCGGACGGGGTGGGGAGCTGCATCGGCTGCTGCGGGGACGCACACAGCTGGTCGAGCAGGACGGCGCGCAGCCTGCGGCGTTCGGGGCCGGTGTCGGTGGGGACCCGTGTGTATTCGATGATCAGCTCGCGCAGCAGCGGGCTCACGGACAGGACGGTGGGCGCGTCGAGGCCCAGCGGGTTCTCGCCCGCGGGGAAGCCCACGAAGTGCGCGTTCAGGTGGCCGTGGGCGCGATGGGCGTGGACGGTGCCCGCGGGCACCCAGATGGCGCGGGTCCCGGGCGCGAACCACGTACCGGCCTCGGTGGTGACGGCGACGACCCCGTTGCCGGGCAGGACGATCTGGTGGTCGTCGTGCCGGTGGGCGTCGATGCGCTGCCCGGCGGCCAGGGTCCGGACGTGGGTGGGGGCCTTGGGGGTGTGGCGGACGGCTTCCGGCACGGGCGGTGGCACCTCCGGGCGGGGCGGGGCCTCCGTCAGGCGGTCGGCCCGGACCGGGGCGGGCCTTCGGCATACCCCCTGGCGGATCATCGATACAAGCTGGCACTTTATCGGAAGCCCGACAGCGGGTGCCCTCGCGACGATCGACAGGTGCCCACAGACAGGACCACGGTCCCACCCCGCTCGCAGCCCCGCCCCGGCTCCGCGCCACGACGGCGCACCACCCGCGACCGACCGCTGACCCTGATGGCCCTCGGCCACGCCTGCGTGGACGTGTATCAAGGCTCGGTCGCCGCGCTCGTGCCGTACTTCGTGGCCGAGCGGGCCTACTCCTACGCCGCCGCCTCCGGCATCGTCCTGGCCGCCTCGCTCCTCTCGTCGGTGGTGCAGCCGCTGTTCGGGGCGCTCACCGACAAGTGGGCGATGCCGTGGCTGCTGCCGGTGAGCACGCTGGTGGGCGGCGCCGGTGTCGCGCTCAGCGGCGTCGGCGGCTCGTACGCCCTCACCCTGGCGGTCGTCGCCGTCTCCGGGATCGGCGTCGCCGCCTACCACCCCGAGGCGGCCCGGGCGGCGCGCCTCGCGAGCCGGGGCAGCCACACCGCGATGGGGTGGTTCTCCCTGGGCGGCAACATCGGCTTCGCCACGGCCCCGTTGCTGGTCGCCGCCGTCGTCGCCACCGGCGGCCTGGGCGCGTCACCATTGCTCGTCGTCCCCGCCGTCGCGGGCGCGGCGCTGTGCGTGGCGGCGCTGCGGGCCCTGCGGGCGCCCGGCGCGGTGGCCGCGTCGGCGCGCGTCGGCGCCGCCGACGGCAGCGACGACTGGCCGTCGTTCCTGCGCCTGTCCGGTGCCGTGGTGTGCCGCTCGATCGTGTTCGTCGGGCTGAGCGCGTTCATCGCTCTGTACGTGCGCGAGCGCGCCTTCGGCGGGGAGTTCGCGGGTACGGCGGCGCTGTTCGTGCTCTACGTCGGCGGGGCGGTGGGCACGGTGGCCGGGGGGCGACTGGCCACCCGCTACGGACGCGTGCCGGTCGTGCGGTGGTCGTACGCGCTGAGTGTCCTCGCGGTCGCGGGCGTCGTCCTCGTACCGGGCCCGGCCCTCTACCTCTTCGTCGCGCTCACCTCGGCGGGCCTGTACGTGCCCTTCTCGCTGCACATCACGCTCGGCCAGGACTATCTGCCCCGGCGCGTGGGCACCGCCAGCGGCGTCACGCTCGGCCTGACCGTCAGCGTCGGCGGCCTCGCCAGTCCTCTCATCGGCTCCCTCGCCGACAGGACGTCCCTCCAGGTCGCCCTCGCCCCGCTGATCGCCCTGCCCGCCGTGGGCTGGCTCCTGCTGCGCCCGCTGCGCGAGCCCGCGATGCCGGAGGCGGCGCCCGCCACGGCCGAGGTGCCACCCGCCGGGGCCGAGCCGATGTCCGCCGAGGCAGCGCCCGGCGGGGGCGAGGCAGCCGACACACCGACCGCCGAACACCCTTGCTACGATCCGGTGACGCGTGCGCCTTCCGCGCCCGCCCCGGACTGCCGCTCCGACGAAGGAGGTTGATGAATATGGCCTGCCAGGCCCGTCGTCAGCATGCCCTTGTCCGGGCCGCACAGGGACAGTGAGTCGCGGCCCGGTCGTCTGAATCGACCAGGAGTTCCGCATGTCTCCTTCCGCCTCTTCCGCATCTTTCCCCTTCTCCTCCTCCGACCCCGCCGGGGACCTGCTCACGGACCGGCTCGTGCTGCGCCCGTGGTCGCCGGACGAACTGGCCGCCGTCGTCGGGGACTCCCGCCGCGCCGACTGGGCGCCGGACTTCCCCGCCGAGGGCGACCGCGTCATCGCCGGTTTCCTCACCGAGCACCCCGAGGGCCTCGCCCCTCACGGTCACCGGCTCGTGGCCGAGCGCGACGGCGGCCTGGTCGTCGGCTCGATCGGGCTGTTCTGGCCGCCCAGCGACGGGGCGATCGAGATCGGGTACGGCATCATCGCCTCGCGCCGGGGCCGCGGTTACGCCTCCGAAGCCACCCGCGCGCTGGCCGAGTTCGCCCTGGCCGCGCCCGGCGTGGACGCCGTGTACGCCAACGTGGAGCTGGCCAACCCGGCCTCCGTGCGCGTCCTGGAGAAGGCCGGGCTGCGGCGCCTGAGCTCGGACGCGGCCACGGCACGGTTCCGCGCCGTGGCCGCGGACTTCGCCCGGCCGTAGCCGTCCACCGGAGCCGCGGACCCGCGCCGACCCGGCACGGCCCCGCGGCTCCCCCGGCCCGCCACGCCGCACGGCCGCAGCCCACTCTCCGCACGGCCCCAGCCACCCCTCCGTGCTCCTCACCGCCGACTGGTTCGAGTGGATCGGCGTGGTCCTGTGGTTCCTCGTGGCCGTCATCGGAACGCTCGCGGTCGCGCGGTGGCCGCGGCGGCCCGGCTGGGGAGCACCGCATGTGTGCGCGCTCGCGGGCGGCGCGCTCCTGACGTACGTGTGGGCGGCCTCCCCGTACGCCCGGAGGACGGCGGGTCCCTGACGGCGGATCTGGTGAGCAACGCGGTGTGCGCGGTCATCGCCCTGGCCGTGCTCGCGCGGGCCGTGCGGGCCGCCCGGGCGGAGCAGTCCGAAGGCGGCGTACATCCACCCGGGCCAAGCCGATCTGCGCAGTTGGGAGCCCGCTCCTACGGTGGCTGAATGGTCATCAGGTACCTTTCACGCCCGGTCCGGCGCGCCACCGCACTGCGCGCCACAGCCCTCGCCACCGGGGCCCTGGTCTGCCTCGCGGGACCGGCCGTCTGCGCCGAACCCGCGCCCCCGAAGCCGCCGCCCGCGTACTCCTCGTCCCTGCTCGACCGGCCCGGAACCCAGGTGCGTCCGGGACCTCGCACACCGGCACTCCCCCGCGGACTCACCGCCCTGTCCTGGGTGGTCTCCGACGCCCGGACGGGCGAAGTGCTCGCCGCGCACAACGCGCACCGCCGACTGCCGCCCGCCTCCACGCTCAAGTCCCTGTTCGCGCTCACCGCGCTGCCCCGGCTGCACCCCGAGACCCGGCACACCGTCACCGACCGCGAGCTGTCCCGTGTCGGCGGCGGCAGCAGCCTGGTGGGGGTCGCGGCGGGCCGCAGCTACCGGGTCTCCGACCTGTGGCGGGGGGTGTTCCTCAGCTCCGGCAACGACGCCGTGCACGTGCTCGCCGGGATGAACGGCGGCTGGGACCGCACCGTGCGGCAGATGCAGGCCAAGGCCCGCTCGCTCGGCGCCCGCGACACCCACGTGGTCTCGCCCGACGGCTACGACGCGCCGGGGCAGGTGTCGTCCGCGTACGACCTGGCGGTGTTCGGGCGGGCCGGGCTCGCCGATCCGCAGTTCGCCCGCTACTGCTCGACGGCCGTCGCGCGCTTCCCGAGCGGCAACTGGTCCTACCCCATCCAGAACACCAACCGGCTGCTGACCGGCGCCGACGGCGTGGCCCGCTACCCGGGCCTGATCGGTGTCAAGAACGGCTACACCAGCGGGGCCGGGAACACGCTGATCGCCGCCGCGCACCGGGGCGCGCGCACGGTCCTGGTGACGGTGATGAACCCGCAGCGGGGCGGCCACTCCGTGTACGAGGAGGCCAGGTCGCTGCTCGACTGGGGCTTCGCCGCGGCCGGCCGGGCGCGGCCGGTGGGCTCGCTGCTGCCCGCCAAGCCGCGCAAGGCCCCGGACCGGGCGCGCCACACCGCGGCGGCCGCGATCGTGCCGCCCGCCGCGACCGACGACGGCTCCGACTGGCCCGCCCTCGTCCTGGTCGGCGTCGGCTCGACCGCGCTGATCGCCGGGTGCGTGGTGATCGTGCGGCGGCGGGCGGCTACCGTGGCCCGACGCAGAGCGCTGGGAGGGGAGTTCGTGCCGTGAGCGAACCGTTGGGGGTGGCCGTGCTCGGCGCCGGGCACATGGGCGCCGACCATGTGCGGCGCCTCGCCCGCTCCGTGGCCGGGGCCCGCGTCGTGGCCGTCGCGGACCCGGACCGGGCGCGGGGCGAGGCGGCGGCCGCAGGGATCGAGGGCGTGCGCGTGCACGCCGACGCGCTCGCGGCCCTCGCCGAGCCCGGGGTGCGGGCGGTCCTGGTGGCCTCGCCCGACCACGCGCACGAGGAGGCGCTCCTCGCGGCCCTCGCGCGCGGCCTGCCCGTGCTCTGCGAGAAGCCGCTCGCCGTCGACGCCCGGGCCGCGCTTCGCGTGGTCGAGGCGGAGGCACGCGGCGGGCGGCGGCTGATCCAGGTGGGGTTCATGCGCCGGTACGACGCCGAGTACCGCGGGCTCAAGGCGCTCCTGGACAGCGGGAGCATCGGCAGGCCGCTGATGCTGCACTGCCGCCACCGCAATGTGTCCTCGCCCCCGCACTTCACCTCCGCGATGCTGATCAGCAGCTCGGTGTCGCACGAGATCGACGCGGCGCGCTGGCTGCTCGGCGACGAGGTCACCGCGGTGACCGTGCTCCGGCCGCGGCCGTCGGCGTCCGCCCCCGCCGGGCTCCAGGACCCGCAGCTGGTGCTCTTCGAGACCGCGGGCGGCGCCCTCGTGGACGTGGAGGTCTTCGTCAACTGCGGGTTCGGCTACGAGGTCACGTGCGAGGCGGTCGGCGAGCGGGGCAGCGCCCGGATCGGCGACGAGCCCGGCATGGTGGTGCGCTCGGCCGGGCGCGCCCGGCAGGACATCGCGCAGGACTACGTGGTGCGGTTCGCCGACGCCTACGACCGCGAGGTGCGGGAGTGGGTGGCGGGCGTCCGCGAGGGGCGGGTGGCGGGTCCGAGCGCGTGGGACGGGTATGCGGCGGCGGCCGTCGCCGAGGCCGGGGTGCGGGCGCTCGCCGACGGCACGCGGGTCGCGGTCGACCTGGCGGAGCGGCCCGCGCTGTACGGCTGAGCGCCTTTCTTCGAGGCGGCGTCAGGCCGGGCCCGGCCGCCAGTAGCCGAGCGCGTGGATCCGGTGGCGCGGCACGGCAAGCTCCTTGCGGGCGTACGCGGACAGGGCCCGCGTCGTCGTCGTGTCGCAGGTGATCCACACGTACGCGTCCGGCTCCTCCTCGACGGCGGCCGCGAGCCCCGCCCGGGCCTCCCGGTCGACGCCGGTGCCGCGCTCGACCCAGTGGACGTCGTGGCGTGCGGGGTCGACGCGCAGGTCGAGGTCGCGGTCGTCGGCGTGCTGGGTCTCGAACCAGATCGTCGCGGGGGTGTCCGGCATCGCGCCGAGGAGCGAGTTGATCGCGGGCAGCGCCGCCGCGTCGCCGACCATGAGCAGCCGTGACGGCGGCGGGGTCGGCACCTCGAAGCCGGTGCCCTGGACGGTCGCGTCGATGGTGTCGCCCGGTTCCGCCTTGCGCGCCCATTCGCTGGCGGGGCCGTCGTGCAGCGCGAACTCCAGGCTGAACGTGCCGGCCTCCGCGTCCGGGTCGACCAGCGTGTAGGCACGCTGATGCGGCTTGCCCGCGTTGTCGAACCACAGCCGCACCCACATCGTGGGGTGCACGCCGGTCGCCGCGAGCATGCCGCCGTCGGTGAGGTGAAGGCGGCGGTAGTGCTCGGTCACCTCGTCGGCGCCGGTCACCGTGAAACGGAAGTCCTTGCCGCGCAGCAGCTTGAGGACGACGCCTTCCCAACCGTGGCCCACCCTGGTCCCCTCCCTAGAGACACCCGACCACACTTGATCGAGTTAGGGCAGCCTAACCTATCTGGCGACGGTCCGACCCACCGCGTTCGCGCCGCTCACACCCCGCCGAGCAGCCTGGTGAGCCCTTGGTCCAGATCCCGCGCCGCCTCCTCGCTGCCCGAGCCGACGACGGCGTACGAGCGCATCAGGAAGCGGCGCAGCGCCGCCCGGTCGAACTGCACCAGGGCCAGTCCGTGCGGCGCGTGGAACTCCAGGACGGTCCGCTCCCGCCCGCACGGCCAGATGTGCACGTCGCCCGTACCCGCCGGGGCGCCGAGCCCCTCCTCCAGCAGGCCGCGGGCGAAGATCCAGGTGACCTCGGCGCCGTCGAGGGACACCTCGGGCGGGAAGGTGACCTGCACCGCGAGCGGGTCGGACGCGGCATAGCGCAGCGTCACGGGAATCGGCCGCTCGCGGCCCTCGGGGGTGATCAGACGAGCACGGGCGGACTGTTCGAGCGTGACGGCCATGGTCGATCTCCACTTCTGCTGCTTCCTTGCCCTTTCGACCCCCCAGCGGGTGCCCGCATTACGGGAGTGCACAGAGAGATCTCTGTGACCTGCGCCACTCCTCCCTGATAAGTCGGACATTTCTGGCCTAGGCTTCCGAACTCGTCCCCATCCCCGCAGTGGGACAGGAGTGTGTCCTGCCATGTCAGACGTCCCCGCAGACATCCCATCGGACGTCCCGCCCGACGTTCCCGCGGACTCCCGGGCCGGTGTCCCCGCCCAGGCGTCCGGCGCCGCGACCGCCGCGTACTCACGCGTCTACGAGGCCGAGCACCCGCGGCTCGTCGCGTACGCCCGGTCGCTGACCGGCAACGCCTGGATCGCCGACGACCTGGTCGCCGAGGCGCACTTCCGTGTCTGGCGGCGCCTCGCCGCCGGGCACGAGATCGAGAACGTACCGGCGTATCTGATGACGACCGTGCGGCATCTCGCGTCGTCCGCGGGGCGCGCCGCGGCGCGCGAGACCCCGCGCGACCCGCAGGACACGGGCGCGGCCGAGACCGTCGACGTCACCACCGTCCCCGACGGCGGCGGCGACCCGGCCGCCCGTGTCTCCTCCGTCGACCTGCTCACGCGCGTGCTCGGCCAACTGCCCGAGCGCTGGGTGAAGGCGCTGTGGCTCGCGGAGGCGGAGGGCCAGCCGCTGGAGGCGGTCGGGCGCGGCATCGGCGCCGGGAGCGGGGCCACGGCCGTGCTTCTGCACCGGGCGCGCGAGGGCATGCGGCAGGCGTTCCTGCGCGCCCACCCCGGTGCGCCCGAGGACCCGGCGTGCGAGACCCACTGGGACCGGATGCCCGCGCACATCCGCGGCGAGGCGTCCCCGCGCCAGTCCGAGACCCTCGTCGACCACCTCGGCGGCTGCGCCGACTGCCGGGCCCGGCTCGCCCTCCTGACGCGCGCCAACAACCGGCTGCCCGCCCTGGTGGGACCGGCACTGCTGATCTTCGTGCTCGGCGGCGCGGGCAAGTTCCTGGTGCCGCTCGCGGCCGGGGCCGGAGCGGGGGCCGGTGTCGCGGCGTCCGCCGCCGGGTCGGGCTCGCCGGGCCAGGCGGGACTCCTGCACGGGGTACGTCATGTCCTCACCGGGGGCGGGAAGCTGCCCGTCGCCGTGGCCGGGGCGATAGGCACGACGGCGACCGCGGCCGCCGTCGCCGCGGGCCTCGTCCTCAGCGGAGTCGGCACCGGCTCGGCCCCTGCACGGGCCACGGTGGTGGAGAGCGGGAGCGGCCACGCGCCGCGGCCGACGGCGGCGCCCGGCGAGGCCGAGGCGCCCGGGGAGGAGGGCGGGGCTGTGCCGCGGCCCAGGAGCGAGGCGGCTCCGGAGGCTCCGGCGGAGGACGGGGCAGCCCCGGACGCAGAGGCTCCGGCGGCTCCGGCGGCGGACGCGGCAGCCCCCGACGTGGTGGCTCCGCGGCCCCCGGCGGTGGCGCCGCCCGCGCCTGAGCAGCCCGTCCCACCGGCGCCGGTGGCACCCGTTCCGCCGGGTGAGGCGGAGGCGCCCGCGCCGGAGCCCGCGCCCGCCCAGCCGGAGCCCGTCGCCCCGGCACCGGAGCCCACGCAGCCGCCGGAGCCGACGGAACCACCCGAGCCGGAACCGACCCCCACGCCTACACCCACGCCGACTCCGCCCTCCACGCCCACCCCGACACCGACTCCAACCCCCACTCCCACCCCGACACCGACGCCCACACCCACCCCCACACCCACTCCGGTCGACCCCACTCCTACCCCCGTCGACCCCACGCCTACTCCCACCCCGACGCCGACTCCCACGCCGACCCCCACCCCCACGCCGACACCCGTTCCCACCCCCACGCCCACCGACCCGCCGCCCACCACGAACCCCGTCTGCCACTGGGTCGGGCCGATCCTCATCTGCTACCGGGGCCAGTGGGTCCTCGACGAAGCCGGGGCGAACGGGTAGGAGTACGAGGCGTGCCTGATCCCACCTCGAACACCCCGGACTCCCCGACGCCTCCGGACCCCTCGAACGCTCCGAACTCCCCGCACGGCCCGGAATCCCGGCCCCGCGCGCCCGGCCGGGTGTCCGCACGCGAGGCCCTCTCCCTCGTGACGTCGGACTTCGCCGAGCTCCCGTACCCGCACCGGTCCACGGGGCCGGACGGCCCCCTGTCATGGACGGGGTACGACATCGCGCGGGCCGCCGCCACGGAACGTACCGGCGAGTCGGAGTCCGTGGTCTGCGGGACGGCGACGGTCGCGGGCCGCGCGGCCGTGCTCGTCTCCTTCGAGTTCCGCTATCTGGGCGGTTCGCTCGGCGAGCGGACCGGGGACCGCCTGGAGGCGGCCTACGCGGCCGCCCGCGAGCGCGGCCTCCCCCTCGTCTCCCTCATCGCGACCGGCGGCAGCCGCATGCAGGAGGGCATGGTCGCGCTGCGCCAACTCCAGCGCGTGGCCGCCCAGTCGGCGCTGAACCGGGCGGCCGGGCTGCCGCAGCTCGCGGTGGTACGGGACCCGACGACGGGTGGCGGCTGGGCGACCCTCGGCGCGGGTGCCGACGTCGTCCTCGCGCTGCCGGGCGCGCAGGTCGGGTTCGCGGGGTCGCGGGTCCGGCCGCCGGACGCCGACCCGGCCGCGTACACGGCGGAGGGTCAGCTCGCGGCGGGCGCGGTCGACGCCGTCGTGGCGCCGGACCGGCTGTCCGCGCGCCTTGGCCACTGGCTGCGACTGCTCACCACACCCGCCACCGGGGCGCCCGAGCCGCCGCGTGCCCTCGGGGACGAGGCGCCGCCCGCGACCGGCTGGGACGCGGTACGCCGTGCCCGCTCCGGCGAACGGCCGCGCGCCGAGGCCTACTTGGACGCCTACTTCGACTCCCGTGAGCCGATCAGCGGGGACCGCTGCGGCGGCACGGACGACGGGATGCTGTGCGGCGTCGGGCTGCGCGCCGGGCGGGCCATCGCGTACGCGGCCCAGACCGGCACCGCCACCCGCCCCGCGGGATACCGCACCGCGGCCCGCCTCATCCGCCTGGCCGACCGCCTCTCCCTCCCCGTCCTCACCCTCATCGACACACCCGGCGCCGCCAACGACGCGGCGGCGGAGCGCGCGGGCGCGGGCGCGGCGATCGCCGACGTCTTCGCGGCCGTCGCCGCCGCCCGCGTCCCGCTCACGTCCCTCGTCGTGGGCGAGGGCGGCTCGGGCGGCGCGCTCGCGCTCGCCGCGCCCTCCAACACCTGGGCCACACCGGACAGTTACTTCTCGGTGATCGCCCCGGAGGCCGCGGCGTCCATCCTCAAGCGCCCACCCGAGGACGTGCCCGCACTGGCCGGGGAGCTGCGGCTGCGCCCCCAGGACCTGGTGGAGCTGGGTGTCGTCCGCGGTGTCGTACGGACATAGGGCAGGCCCGACCGGCGACAGTGCGGCCGAGGCGGGCCGCACACGCACCCGCACCCCAACCCGCACGGAACCCGACACCACCCACGGCACCCCACCCACACAGAGCAAGCCCGACCACAGGCGGCGCGGCCAGGACAGGCGTCACACGCGCCGCACCCCATGCCGTGCGGGATCGTGTGAGGCATTGCAGGATGGCGGCATGCTGTTCGTCCGGGTCGCCGAGGTGTCCAAGGGGGTCGCCGCGACGTCGGCGCGGTCGCGGAAGGTCGAGCTGCTGGCCGAGCTGTTCCGGGCGGCCGGGCCCGACGACGTGCCGCTCGTCATCCCGTATCTCGCCGGGCGGCTGCCGCAGGGGCGGATCGGGGTGGGCTGGAACGCGCTCAAGGAACCCGTCGCCCCGGCGGCAGAGCCGACGCTCGCGGTCCGGGATGTGGATGCCGCCCTCACCGCGCTCGCCGGGGTGTCGGGCACGGGTGCGCACGCCGAACGGCGGCGGCTGGTGCAGGAGTTGATGGGCCAGGCCACGGCGGACGAGCAGCGCTTCCTCTTCGGCCTGCTGACCGGCGAGGTGCGGCAGGGGGCATTGGACGCCCTGGCCGTGGAGGGGCTGGCCCGGGCGACGGGAGCGCCCGCCGCGCGGGTGCGGCGTGCGGTGATGCTGGCCGGGGCGACGGCCCCCGTGGCGCGGGAGTTGCTGGCGCGCGGGCCGGACTCGCTGGAGGAGTTCCGGCTCACCGTGGGGCGGCCGGTGCAGCCGATGCTGGCGCACGGCGCGGGGTCCGTCAGCGAGGGCATCGACAAGCTCGGCCCGTGCGCGGTCGAGGAGAAGCTGGACGGCATCCGCGTCCAGGTGCACCGCGACGGCGCCCGCGTCCGGGCGTACACGCGCACGCTCGACGACATCACCGAGCGACTCCCCGAACTGACCGCCGCCGTCGGCGAGTTGGACGGCGAGCGCTTCATCCTCGACGGCGAGATGATCGCGCTCGGCGACGACGGGCGGCCGCGGTCCTTCCAGGACATCGCGGGCCGGGTCGGATCCCGCCTCGACGTGGCCGGCGCGGCCACCGAACTGCCCCTGTCCGCCGTCTTCTTCGACGTCCTGTCCGTCGACGGCGAGGACCTGCTGGACCTGCCCCTGCGGGAGCGGCACGCACGGCTCGCGCGGCTGGTGCCCGAGCCGATGCGGGTGCGGCGCACGGTCGTGGCGGATCCCGCCGACGAGGGGGAGCGCCGGGCCGCCGAAGCGTTCTTCACCAAGACCCTGGAGCGCGGCCACGAGGGCGTCGTCCTGAAGGGCCTCGACACCCCCTACAGCGCGGGCCGCCGAGGTGCCGCCTGGCTCAAGGTGAAGCCCGTGCACACCCTGGACCTCGTGGTCCTCGCCGCCGAGTGGGGGCACGGCAGGCGCACCGGGAAGCTGTCCAACCTGCACCTGGGGGCGCGCCGCGACGACGGCACGTACGCGATGCTCGGCAAGACCTTCAAAGGCATGACCGACGTGATGCTGGCCTGGCAGACCGAGCGGCTGCGTGAACTCGCCGTCGAGGACGACGGGTTCACGGTCCGGGTCCGCCCCGAGCTGGTGGTGGAGATCGCCTACGACGGGCTGCAGCGCTCCACGCGCTATCCGGCGGGGGTGACGCTGCGGTTCGCGCGGGTGGTGCGGTACCGCGAGGACAAGTCGGCGGGGGACGCGGACACGGTGGAGACGGTGCTCGGGCGGTACGAGGGGTAGGGCGCGAGCCCGGGGGCGTCAGCCGGTCCGGGGTGCGCCGTCGGCCGGTGCCGGGTGCGCCGTGCCGCGGGGCCCGCGCTTCCGTCCCGCGGGGAACAGCACGCCCACCCCGACGGCCATCAGGGCGAAGCCCGCGACCGTCAGCGGGTTCCAGTCCGGCTCCAGGGCACGCAACTGCGCGGTGCTCAGCACGTCGGAGGTGTCGTCCGCGTGGTGGATCACCTCGATGGGGCTCCCCTCCTTCGTCCGCGGGAGCGACGGCGTGGTGGGCAGGTCGACGGTGACGGGAGCCTTCCCGGTCGGCCGGAAGCGCACGGTGATGCCGCTGGTCCCGCCGCCCCCGTCGGTCCTGACGTCGACGGCCCTGCCCTCGACGGTCACCCCGTTCTGGTACAGCCTGGTCACCCGCGAGTGCCCGCTGTACCCGAACAGCGTGACGACGATCGAACCGCCGACGAACAGCAGCGCCGCGAGCCAGAACAGCTTCACGCCCCGGCTCACCGCCGGGCCCGGAGTCTGCGTGGTCGAGTGGGTCATGCGGCCAGCGTGACCGGCCGTCGTGGCGGTGGCGTGACATCCGTGTCCGGGATGCGCCACAGTCGGCGCGGCCGGGGGCGGCCCGGCGGCGGGCGCGCTACGGCAGCGGGGCCTGCGCGCTCAGGGGCAGCGGCAGTTCGGGCGGCTGCGCGCCCGCGTGGAACCGCAGCATCATGAATCGGGCGTCGATCTCGATGAGCGGGTTGGCGGTGGCGGCGGTCACCCAGCCTGCCCCCTTCACCGCGTGCCGGATCGGGCGTACGACCCCGTCGAGGGGCAGGACCCGCGACTCCGCCATCGCCTCGTAGAGGGGACCCGCGACGGGATCACGCCGGACGTCGGCGGCAAGCTCGCCCAGTTCGGCGTCGTCCGGGCGGTCCGCGACGGCCCGCCCGAGTGTCGGGCAGGCCACGGGCGCCCAGTCCTCGGCCCAGTTGGTCAGCGCGTACCCACGGGCCTCCTCGTCGAGCAGCACCCACCGCATGATGTTGGACGGCACCCGCCCCCGCGGGAAGAGCGCCTCGAACTCGGCGTTGTACGCCATCAGGTTCCAGCGCCCGTCGACGATGTAGGCCATCGAGCCGGTCACCCCCTCGACAACCGTCCGCCACACCGCGTGCATCCCCGTCCACCCCTCCGAGCCCCGCATGATCAACATGCACGTGCGCGTCCCTTCGCGCTCCGCCGCTCCCCCGCGGTCCGACATCGAAGTGACGCACGTGTGTGAAGCAAACCTAGCCAGTGCCGGTGACCGAGTGGCTACCGGACCGGCGTTCCCGCGCAGCGGCTCCGCGGTCCCGGCCCCGCACCCGCTTAGCGCCGCCCCCACCCCCGCACCACCAAGTATCAGTAAAATCTGGACCGATAGGGTGGCATGAGCACGAAGTAACCCATGAGCATCAGGGGAGAGCTGTGTCCGCTCCACGTATGAGCCGAACGCCACTGCCAGGCATCGGTACGCGCTACGACCTCACCACCCGCGAACAGCGGCGCTTGTCCGTCGTGGCACACCGGGACGGGGGCCGGACTCTCAGCGCCTACCGCTCCGACGACCCGGACGCGTGCGCGCTCTCGCTCAGGCTGAGCGCGGGCGAGGCGTCGGCGCTCGTGGACGCGCTGCTGCCGACCCACCAGAGCCCCAACCTGCTGCACACCACCGACCTGGGCCTGCTCGCCGAGCGCATCGAGATCGCGGCGACCTCGCACTGGAACGGGCGTCTGCTCGGCGACACCCGGCTGCGCACCGAGACCGGCACCTCCGTGGTGGCGGTGCTGCGGCGGGCCGACGCCATCCCCTCCCCGACGCCGGACTTCCGGCTCGCGGGCGGCGACACCCTCATCGTGATCGGCACCCGGGAAGGCGTCGAGAGCGCCGCGGCGATACTCGGCCGGGAGTGATCGCGTGCACTCTGCCGTCCTGCTCATAGAGTTCGGCGCGATCATCCTCGCGCTCGGGCTGCTCGGCCGCCTCGCCGGGCGCCTCCAGTTCTCCCCGATTCCGCTGTACCTGCTCGCCGGACTCGCCTTCGGGACGGGCGGGCTGCTGCCGCTCGGCACCAGCGAGGAGTTCGTCGCCATCGGCGCCGAGATCGGCGTCATCCTGCTGCTCCTGATGCTCGGCCTGGAGTACACGGCCAGCGATCTCGTCAGCAACCTCAAGACCCAGTACCCGGCCGGGATCGTGGACTGCGCCCTCAACGCGCTGCCGGGCGCCGCGGCCGCGCTCCTGATGGGGTGGGGCCCGGTGGCCGCCGTCGTCCTCGCCGGTGTCACCTGGATCTCCTCGTCCGGCGTCATCGCCAAGGTCCTCAACGACCTGGGGCGGCTCGGCAACCGCGAGACCCCGGTCATCCTCAGCATCCTCGTCCTCGAAGACCTCGCGATGGCCGTCTATCTGCCCATCATCACCGCGCTCCTCGCGGGCGTCGGCTGGGCTGCGGGCAGTCTCACGCTGGCGATCGCGCTCGGCGCGGCGGGCGCGGTGCTCTTCGTCGCGGTGCGCTACGGGCGGATCATCTCGCGGTTCGTGTCGAGCGACGACCCGGAGAAGCTGCTTCTCGTGGTCCTCGGCCTGACGATCCTGGTCGCGGGCATCGCCCAGCAGCTCCAGGTGTCCGCAGCCGTCGGCGCGTTCCTCGTCGGCATCGCGCTGTCGGGCGAGGCCGCGGAGGGCGCGCACAGTCTGCTCGCGCCGCTGCGGGACCTGTTCGCCGCCATGTTCTTCGTCTTCTTCGGCCTGCACACCGATCCGGCGAGCATCCCGCCGGTGCTCCTGCCCGCGCTGGCGCTCGCCGCGGTCACCGCGTGCACGAAGGTCGCCACCGGGTACTGGGCGGCGCGGCGGGCGGGCATCTCCGTGAAGGGCCGCTGGCGCGCGGGCGGCGCGCTCGTGGCGCGCGGCGAGTTCTCCATCGTGATCGCGGGGCTCGCGGTGACGGCGGGCATCGAGCCCCGCCTCGGCCCGCTGGCCACGGCGTACGTCCTGATCCTGGTCGTGGTGGGACCGCTCACCGCCCGCTACGCGGAGCCCGCCGCGGCGCTGGCCGGACGGCTGTCCCGTCGCCGGGATACCGGCGGGGCCGAGGTGCCGGTGCCCCTGGAGCCCGTACCCGCCACGTCGACGGACCTGACGGGCGCGCAGGACCCTGCACGGGGCCCCGAGGACGCGGCACCGGCGACCGAGGCCGTGCCGTCCGTGCCCGTGGACGAGCCCGGTGGCAGCGGGGCGCGCCGACCCTGACCGCCGGTCACGGCCCCGCGCCCGCGGGGCCGTGATCGCCCAGGTCGCGGGGCCTGGGCCGGGCGCTTAGCGTGTGACAGGGGTGTCTCTTGGCTCGGGGGGTCTGGAGGTCACGATGGACCGCTCGCCCGGCTCCGGCCCCGAGGGCATACCGGAAGGCATTCCGCAGCCGCTGTCCCAGCCGGCGCCAGCCGCCGACGCCCCTCCCCCGCCACCGGCCGCCCACCACACCGGCGGCAAGCACGAGCACCGCTGGCTGATCCTCGCGGTCATCGCCACCGCGCAGCTCATGGTGGTCCTGGACGCGACGATCGTGAACATCGCGCTGCCGTCCGCGCAGCAGGACCTGGGCTTCACCGACGGCAACCGGCAGTGGGTCGTCACCGCGTACGCGCTCGCGTTCGGCAGCCTGCTGCTGCTCGGCGGGCGCATCGCGGACCTGGTGGGCCGCAAGGCGGTCTTCCTGGCGGGGCTCGCCGGGTTCGCGCTGGCGTCCGCGCTCGGCGGCGCCGCGACCAGCTTCGGGATGCTGGTGATCGCCCGCGCGCTGCAGGGCCTGTTCGGCGCGCTCCTCGCACCCGCCGCGCTCTCCCTGCTCAGCACCACGTTCACGGACCCGCGCGAGCGCGCGAAGGCGTTCGGCATCTACGGCGCCGTGGCGGGCTCGGGCGCCGCGGTCGGACTGCTGCTCGGCGGCGTGCTCACGGAGTATCTGGACTGGCGCTGGTGCCTGTACGTGAACCTCGCCTTCGCCGCGGCCGCGATGATCGGCGGCGCCCGCCTGCTGCACCCGGGGGCGCCGGAGGACCGGCCCAAACTCGACGTGCCGGGCACGCTGTTGGTGTCGGCGGGCCTCTTCTGCATCGTCTACGGCTTCTCCAACGCCGAGACCCATGACTGGGGCGACCCGCTGACGTGGGGGTTCCTCGTCATCGGCGTCGTACTCGTGACGGCCTTCGCCTGGTGGCAGACGCGGGCCGCGCATCCGCTGCTTCCGCTGCGGGTGGTCCTCGACCGGGACCGGGGCGCGTCGTTCCTGGCGATGTTCATCTCCGGCGCGGGCATGTTCGGCGTGTTCCTGTTCCTGACGTACTACATGCAGCAGATCCTCGACTACACCCCCATCAAGACGGGGCTCGCCTTCATCCCGATGGTCGTGGTGATGGTCGTGATCTCCGTGCTCACCACCAACGTCCTCGTCCCGCGCTTCGGCGCGAAACCGGTCGTGCCGCTCGGCATGGCGCTCTCGGCGGGCGGGATGGTGTGGCTGACGGCGCTCGACACCACGAGCGGCTACACCCTGCACGTGCTGCCGCCGCTGCTCGTCTTCGGGCTCGGGCTCGGCCTCATCTTCGCCCCGGCGATGAGCATGGCCACGTCGGGCGTCGCCGCGCACGACGCGGGTGTGGCCTCCGCGATGGTCAACACCACCCAGCAGGTGGGCGGTTCCATCGGCACGGCGCTCCTGAACACCCTCGCCACGAGCGCCGCCACCAACTACCTCGTCGGCAAACGGCCGACGCCCGAGGTGCAGGCCCAGGCCCAGGTGCAGAGCTACGAGACGGCGTACTGGTGGTCGGCTCTCTTCTTCGCCGTCGGCTTCCTCGTTACGTTCGTGCTGTACCGCAAGGGTCGGCCCGCCGACAGCCACCTCGGCGAAGGCGCCGTGCACATGTAGGCCGCGCGTCCCGGCACGGAGCCCGCGCACGACGGCCAGGAGGGCGGTGGGTCCATGACGGCGTCCCCCGGCGGCGAACACGCTCCCAGCGGCGACGGCGGAGTCGCCCTCGCGTCGACGCGCGGCCGATGGGTGCTGACCAGCGCGGTCCTCGCCTCCGGCATGGCGATGCTGGACGGCACGGTGGTGAACGTCGCCCTGCCCACCCTCGGCCGTGACCTCGACGCGTCGATCTCCGCGCTCCAGTGGGTGATCAACGCCTACATGCTGACGCTGTCCGCGCTGCTGCTCCTCGGCGGGGCGCTCGGCGACCGGATCGGGCGACGGCGCACGCTCGTCATCGGCGTGGTGTGGTTCGCGCTGGCGTCCGCGCTGTGCGGACTCGCGCAGGACGCGGGCACCCTCATCGCGGCGCGCGCCCTCCAGGGCGTGGGCGGCGCACTGCTCACACCGGGCTCCCTCGCCCTGGTGCGCTCCTCCTTCCGGCCCCGGGACCAGGCCAGGGCGGTGGGCGCGTGGTCGGGGCTCGGCGGGGTCGCGGGGGCGATCGGTCCTTTCCTCGGCGGCTGGCTGATCGACGGTCCCGGCTGGCGGTGGATCTTCCTCATCAATGTGCCGCTGGCCGGGCTGGTGCTCTTCGCGGTGCGGCACGTGCCGGAGAGCCGCGACGACAACGCCGCGGGGCAGCGCTTCGACGTGCCGGGCGCGGTGCTCGCGGCGCTGTTCCTCGCGGGCGTGAGCTTCGCGCTGATCGGCGCGTCCGGCGACTCGTCGTTCGTGGCGGGGGTGCTGCCGGGGCTCGTGGGGCTCGCGGCGGGCGCGGCGTTCCTGCTGGTCGAACACCGGCGGCGGGACCCGATGCTGCCCCTGGAACTCTTCCGCTCCGGCCTGTTCGCCGCGGCCAACGTCATGACGCTGTGCCTGTACGCGGCCATCGGCGGCATCCTGTTCATGCTGCCCGTGCAGTTGCAGACGACGCTCGGCTACGACGCCCTCCAGGCCGGTACGGCGACGCTGCCCATCACCGTCCTGATGCTGCTCCTCTCGGCCCCCGCGGGCGACCTGGCCCGGCGGCTCGGCCCGCGCCTGCCGCTGTGCGCGGGCCCGCTGATCGCCGCCGCGGGCGTCCTGCTGATGCTGCGGATCGGCCCCGGAGCCTCCTACGCCGCCGACGTGCTGCCCGCCGTGGTCGTGCTCGGCCTCGGCATGAGTGTGTTCGTGGCCCCGCTCACGGCGACGGTCCTCGCGTCGGTGGACGCGGGCCGCGCCGGGCTCGCCAGCGGGGTCAACAACACGGCGGCCCGCATCGCCCAGCTCCTGGTGGTCGCCGCGCTGCCGCTCGCGGTCGGCCTGACGGGCACGGCGTACACCGACCCGGACGCCCTCGACTCCGCGTTCGGGAAGGCGGCCTGGGGCTGCGCCGGTCTGTTCGTGCTCGCGGCCGCCGCGGCCTTCGCGTTCATCCGGCCGCGCCCCGCGGACTGGCACGAGGACGAGGGCAACACCCCGCACTGCACGGCCAACATGTCGGTGACGTCGCCCCCGCTGGAGCCGGGCGAGTGCGGCCGGGCCTGACCACGGCGGACGCGGCGGCCGACGGCCGGGGCGGCGCGTGCCCGGCGGAGTATCCCAGCCGCCCGCCGGACACATCAACAGCTCGGTGGAGTAACCCAGTTGGCGCAGGCTCCGATGCGGGGCAGCCGCCGCTCAGGGCCTATGGTGTACGCCATGTCCGCTCCCGAGCTGATCCGCATCGTCTCCCGCTCCTCCCCCATGGCCCTCGCCCAGGTCGAGCGGGTGCGCACCGAACTCGCCGCCCTCCACCCGGGCATCCGCACCGAGGTCCTGCCCGTGACCACCTCCGGGGACCGGTGGATGGGCGATCTGGCCAAGCTCGGCGGGAAGGGCGCGTTCACCAAGGAGGTCGACGCGGCGCTGCTCGCCGGTGAGGCGGACCTCGCGGTGCACTGCGTGAAGGACGTACCGGCGGACCGGCCGCTGCCCGCGGGCACGACGTTCGCGGCGTTCCTCCGGCGCGACGACATCCGGGACGCGCTCATCCACCCCGAGGGCCTGACCCTCGACGAGCTGCCCCCGGGCACCCGCATCGGCACGTCCTCGGTGCGCCGCATCGCGCAGCTCTCCGCGTCCCACCCGCACCTGAACTGCGTACCGATGCGCGGCAACGCGGGCCGCCGTCTGGCGAAGCTCGCCGCCGGGGACGCCGACGCGCTGCTGCTCGCGGTGTCCGGCCTGGAGCGCATCGGCGCGACGGAGCACATCTCCGAGGTGCTTTCCGTCGAGACGATGTGCCCGCCCATCGGCGCCGGGATCCTCGCCCTGCAGTGCCGCGAGGACGACACGACGACGATCGACGCGGTGAGCGGCCTCGGTGACCGCGACGCCTGGCGTGAGGCCACCGCCGAGCGGATGTTCCTGCACGTGCTCCAGGGGCACTGCAACTCGCCGATCGCCGGGTACGCCCGCAGCGAGCCGAGCGGCGACCTGTCCCTGCGTGCCCGGGTGTTCACGCCCGACGGCAAGACGGTCCTCAACGCCCACGAGTGGGCCGGGCCGCTCGACCCGGCGACCCTCGGCACGTCCGTGGCGGTCACGCTGCTGCGCCAGGGTGCGCGCGAGCTGATCGACTCGATCGCCCACTGACGGCGGTCCGCACCGACGCCCCACCGGCCGCGAAGTGACGGCGGCCCTGGGGGAAAACCCCCAGCTCAGTCGGAGGAAAGCCGCGTTACGGCGGTGCCTGTCCCAGACCTAGCGTGAGCGACATGACAACGCCAGGTTCGCGGCAGGAGTGGTGATGATCGAGGTCAAGGGCCTGACCAAGCGGTACGGGCCGAACACCGCCGTCGACGCGCTGAGTTTCGACGTGACACCCGGAGCCGTGACGGGCTTCCTCGGCCCGAACGGCTCGGGCAAGTCGACCACCATGCGCATGATCATGGGCCTCGACCGTCCCGACGCCGGGCAGGCGCTGATCGCGGGCCGTCCCTACGGTGAGCTGCGGCGGCCGCTGCGCGAGGTGGGCGCGCTCCTCGAAGCGCGTACGTTCCACCCGGGGCGCAGCGCGCGGGCCCATCTGTCCGCCCTCGCCGCCGCGGGGGACATCCCGGCCGCCCGGATCGACGAGGTCCTCGCCACCGTCGGCCTGAGCGACGTCTCCGGGCGGCGCGCCGGGACGTACTCGCTCGGCATGGCGCAGCGGCTCGGGATCGCGGCCGCGTTGCTCGGGGACCCCGGGGTGCTGCTGTTCGACGAGCCGGTGAACGGGCTCGACCCCGAGGGCGTGCGCTGGATCCGGGAGCTGATGCGGTCGCTGGCCGCGGAGGGCCGCACGGTGCTCCTGTCCAGCCACCTCATCGGCGAGATGGCGCTCACCGCGGACCACTTGGTGGTGATCGGGCAGGGGCGGCTGCTCGCGGACACGTCCGTGCGGGAGCTGACCGGGCGGGGGCGGTCGCTGGAGGAGGCGTTCTTCGCCCTGACGGAAGCCGCGTCCGCGTACCAGGGCACCGCCCACCGCACCGCCCGCCCCGAGGGCGCGTCCGCCGCGGGTCCTGCCCCCGGCACGGCGCCCGCGTCCGCCATCGCGCCGGAGAGGAACCCCTGATGACCGCCCTCCTGCCCACCGCGCGCTCCGCCCCCTTCGCGCGGGCCGCCCGCATGGAGTGGATCAAGCTCCGCAGCCTGCGCTCCACGACGTGGGCGCTGCTGCTCACCGTCGCGGGCATGGTCGCCATCGGTGTCGTCACGATGGCCAACACCAAGGCGCCGTCGGCCGCCAAGGCCGCCGTGTTCGACCCGACGAACAACGTCCTCGCGGGCGTCGCGCTCGGCCAGTTGGTGGTCGGCGTGCTCGGGGTCCTCGTCGTCACCGGGGAGTACTCCTGCGGCTCCATCCGCTCCACGCTCGCCGCGGTCCCCGACCGGCGCACGATGCTGGCGGCCAAGGCGGCCGTGTACGGCACCGTCACGCTGGCCGTGGGCGAGGCGGTCGCCCTCGTGACGTTCTTCGCGGGCCGCGCGGCCCTGGCCGACGGCGTGCCGCGCCCCGGCATCGGCGACCCGGGCGTCCTGCGGGCGGTGCTGCTCGCCGGCGCCTACCTGAGCCTCGTCGGGCTCCTCGGCGTCGGCATCGGCGCCCTGACCCGGCACACGGCGAGCGCCGTCGCCGCGCTCGTCGGCGTCACCTTCGTGCTGCCCGCGGTCATCGGCGGCCTCTCGGGCCCGACCGTCGCGAAGTTCTTCCCGACCATGATCGTCGGGAATTCCCTGGCCGTCGCCAAACCCGTCGCCGACATGCTCGCGCCCTGGACCGGCTTCGCCGTGCTGTGCCTGTACGTGGCCCTCACCCTCGGCGCGGGCGCCAGGCTGCTGGCCCACCGCGACGCCTGACAGGGAAAATGATCACCATGCACGACTCTCCCCGGCCCACCCCGCGCCCCACCCCGCGCCCCGCACCCGGCGCGCTCCCGGCGCGCGTCGCCACGATCCTGCGCGCCCCGCTCACCCGCCGCGCCTGGGCCGAGGCGGCGTACTGCCTGATCGCGTTCCCGCTGGGCCTGGCGGGCGGTGTCGTGCTGCTCGTGTTCCTCGCCCTGGGCGCGGGTCTGACGGTGTCTCTGGTGGGCGCGGTGCTCGGCGTGCTGGTGCTTGTGGGATGCCTGTGGCTGGCGCGGGGGCTCGGCGGGCTGAGCCGGGGCCTCGCGTCGGGGCTGCTCGGCGAGCGCGTGCCGGGTCCCGTGGCGCCGGAGCCCGGCTCCGGGGTGTTCGGCCGCCTCGACGCGCGGCTGCGGGACGCGGCGAGCTGGCGGGCCGTCTGGTACGTCCTGGTGAAGCTGCCGGTGGGCGCGCTCGGCATGTACGCGGTGCTGTTCTGGGTCACCGGCCTGATCAACCTCACGGCGCCGCTGCGGTGGGGCGTGTTCGGGCAGCAGGCGGCGCCCGGCGACGGGGGCGGCATGCCCGTGCTGACGCCTGTTCCGGTCGGCGGCTTCGACGTGCACACCTTCGCCGGTACGTTCGTGGCGCTCCCGCTCGGCCTCGCGCTGCTGCTGCTCGCGCCCTGGACGACGCGGCTCGTCGTGGAGGCCGACCGGCGGCTGCTGCGCGCCCTGCTCGGGCCGAGCCGCCTGGCGGCCCGCGTCCGGGACCTGGAGGAGACCCGGGCCCTGGCGGTGGACGACTCGGTGGCGCTGCTTCGCCGGGTCGAGCGCGATCTGCACGACGGCGCGCAGGTGCGGCTGGTGGCGGTGGCCATCAGCCTGGACATGATCAAGGAACGCCTCGGTGAGCCGGACGGCGGGGGCCGGGGCGCGCCGGGTCAGGGAGCCCAGAACCAAGGGGCCCAGGAAGACCAGACCACGGCGAGCCCGGCCGACGGCCCCGCACGCCCGCCCATCGACCTCGACCGCGTACGCCAACTCGTCGACGGCGCGCACCGCAACGCCACCGAGGCCCTCACCGAACTGCGCGACCTTGCCCGGGGCATCCACCCGCCGGTCCTCGACGACGGCCTGCCCGACGCCCTCGCCACCCTCGCCGCCCGCAGCACCGTGCCCGTCGACCTGACCACGGACATCCCCCTGCGCCCGACCCCCGCCATCGAGACCATCGCGTACTTCTGCGCGGCCGAGCTCCTCACGAACGTCATCAAGCACAGCGGCGCGTCCCAGGTGGTGATCACGGCGACCCAGGGCGCGGCCGAGGACGGCGGGGGCGGCGCCGACACCGGCGGCGTGCTGCGGCTGAGCGTGACCGACGACGGGCGCGGGGGTGCCGCCGTCGGCGCGGGCAGCGGGCTCGTCGGGCTGACGCAGCGCGTGCGCACGGTCGACGGGAGCCTGCACGTCCACAGCCCCCAGGGCGGGCCGACGACGGTCGTCGTCGAGCTGCCGCCGCACGCGTGAGAGCATGCCGACATGCGCGTCGTGATCGCTGAGGATGCCGCCGTCCTGCGGGAATTGCTGGGCCAGATGCTCGTGGAGCGCGGCCATGAGGTGTGCGCGGCCGTCGGCGACGCGGACGCGCTGCGGGCCGCCGTCGCCGAGCACCGCCCGGACGTCACGGTCGTCGACATCCGGATGCCGCCCTCGCACACCGACGAGGGCCTGCGCGCCGCCATCGACATCCGGCGCGACCACCCGGGCACGGGCGTGCTCCTGTTCTCCCAGTACGTCGAGACGAAGTACGCCACGCGGCTGCTCGCGGCCGGATCGGCGGGCGTCGGCTATCTGCTCAAGGACCGGGTCGCCAACATCGCCGAGTTCACCGACGCGCTGGCCCGGGTCGCCGCCGGCGGCACCGCACTCGACCCGGAGGTCGTCACCCAGCTCGCGGGCGCCAGCCGACGCGCGGCCGAGCTGACGCCGCTCACCGCGCGCGAGCGGCAGGTCCTCTCCCTGATGGCGGAGGGCCGCTCGAACGCCGCCATCGCCCAGGCCCTCGTGGTCTCGGCCGGGACGGTCGAGAAGCATGTGGCCGCGGTCTTCGACAAGTTGGGCCTGCCCGCGTCGCAGGACGCCAACCGGCGGGTGCTCGCGGTGCTGCGTTACCTGCGCGACTGACGGAGCGCCCCGGCGTGCGGAGCGCCCCGCGCCGCGACCGCCGCGCGAGCCCGCCCGCGGGTCCAGACACCACCCCCGTGTGTGTCCCGATCCGCGGGCGGACGTCCGGCTCAGGCAGCGGGCGGGGCGTTCACGGCGGCGTTCTGGCCGACCACGATCTTCCAGCCGTCCTGCTGCCGCGCGATCACGTAGGTCGTCACGCCGTGGGGGCCCTCGACGGGGTTCCCGGAGCTGTCCGTGGGGGTCTGCCGCACGTTCACTCCGATCACCTCGGGTGCTATCGCGAGCAGCTTGACGACGTCGTAGCGGGCGTAGGAGTCGCGCAGGAAGCCCTTCATCGCGGGTCCGCTGAACTCGGCGATGGCCGCGCGGCCGTCGAGGCGCGTGCCCACGGCGTTGGTCCAGGAGGCCTCCTCGGCGAACTGCTCGCTCAGGGCGATGGGGTCATGGGCGTTGAAGGCCTTCTCCAGATCCTTCACCACTGCCGTCACCGCCGCCTGGGTCTGCGCCGGAATGGCCCCCACCACCAGGATCTCGTTCGTCATGACCGCGCCCTTTCGTCACCCGGTCCGCAGACCGGATGCTTGTCACCGGATCCCTCCGGGGCGACGTGTTCGCCGCCAGAAGCAACTCAACAACCTCAAGCGGACTTGAGGTCAACGGGGGTCGATCACGCCCCCAGGCCGGGCAACCGGCCCGCCATGTCAGGTGCTGTCATCGCGAGGACAGCGGCATATGTCAGAAGCACCACCGCATCGGGTGTTGCCAAATCCCTTACGAGCGTGGGCGCGCTGTGCCAGAGTCGTTACCGGTCGAAGAGTTGTCACTGAAGTCAGTACGGAAGTCGGCACGCACGTCACCCCCATCACGCGCGTAACTCACGTACCCGACGCACGAAGGCCAGTACGAACGCCACACCGCTACCGGTCGAGGAGCCATGACCGGCGATCCCCACAGCAACCCCGGTCGCACCGCATCGTCAACGGAGCACCCCATGCCGTCCCATGTGTTCGCGGACCGCCCCGACCGGCCGCAGGAGCACGGCGCGGTCGACGCGCTCATCTCGCAGACGCGCCGACTGCGGGGCGAGGTCGACGCCGTGCGCCGCGAAGCCGTGGCCGACCACAGCGACCCCGCGGGCCGCTGGCAGCGCGCCCTGTGCGAACTGGCGGTCCATCAACTCAACGACCTGCACGGCCACTTGGCCCAGCTGCGGGACGGCCCGCCGCGCACCCACACCCCGGAGACGGGGCCCGCGCGGCCGGAGCCGCAGCACGGCTCCCTGCTCAGCCGGGTCGGCAGCGCCGAGTGGAACCTCCTCACCGACGAGGCCACCTGGTCCGGCGAGCTGTTCCAGATCCTCGGCCGGGACCCGTCCGCGCCGCCGCTCTCCCTCGACGAGCTGCCCTCCCTGGTCCACCCCGACGACCAGCCGATGCTGACGGCGATGGTCACGGACTGCCTCGTCGACGGCAAGCCGATCGACGGCGAGTTCCGCGTCGTCCGCCCCGACGGCGTCGTCCGCCAGGTGCACATGATGGGCGAGCCCGTGCTCGCCCCCGACGGCTCCACCGCCTCCATGTGGGCGGTCCTCCGGGACGTCAGCGAACTGCGCCGCAGCCAGCGCGTGGTGCGCGAGACCCGGGACTCGCTGCAGCACCAGCGGCACATCGCACAGACCGAGCACCGCCTCGCGGTCGAACTCCAGGAGGCCGTGCTGCCGCCCTGGCGCGGCTCCCTGCGCTTCCCGCACGGCGGCTCCGCGAACCTGGACCTCGCCGCCCACTACCTCCCCTCCTCGTCGACCGCCCTGATCGGCGGCGACTGGTACGACGCCCTCGAACTGGCCGACGGCCGCACGCTCCTGAGCGTCGGCGACCTCACCGGCCACGGCGTCACGGTCACCTCCGGCATGGCGATGCTCCTCGGCGCCCTGCGCGGCATGGCCGTCGCCGGCACCGACCCGGGCCGCCTCATGGGCTGGCTGAACCAGTTAC
This sequence comes from Streptomyces sp. NPDC040610, assembly GCF_055594065.1. Taxonomy (NCBI): domain Bacteria; kingdom Bacillati; phylum Actinomycetota; class Actinomycetes; order Kitasatosporales; family Streptomycetaceae; genus Streptomyces; species Streptomyces sp. NPDC040610. The sequence continues at coordinate 613,304 of NZ_JBVIXA010000002.1, forward strand.
TCGACGCGTCCGTGCAGCCCGCGCTCGGCAGCGCCGTCTGCTGTCTGTACGACGCCAAGGAGCACACCCTCACCTGGGCACAGGCGGGACACCCCGCCCCACTGCTGTTCCGCGGTGGGACGGGGCACGCGCTCACACCACCGGACGGCGTGCTCCTCGGTGCGACGTCGGGTGCCGCCTACGAACAGGCCGAGGAGCGACTGCGCCCCGGCGACCTGCTGTTGCTGCACACCGACGGCCTGGTGCCGCGGCGTTCCCGAGAGGCCGCGACCCAGCGACTGCTCGCCCTGGCACCCCGCTTCGCCGAGGCGAAGACGGCGCAGGACTGTGTGCGCGTCGCTGTCGAGGAGTTCGGCGTGGCCCCGCGCGAGGACGACGCCTGCCTGCTGGTGGCCAAGGTCGAGGCCTAGGCCCGCTTGCTCGTGGCCGAGTTCGGAGCGCGGGCCGGGTAAGCGGCCGAAGACGAAGACCTAGCCACGACTTCGTCACCGCCGTAACCACCGGCCCCGCACCGGCCGTGTCCTAAGTCCGGATCCACTTGCCTCCCCCCGGCCGCCCCGCCGCCCTCGGCAGTGCCTGCTTGATCTCCGCACGCAGGTCCTCGATCTTCGGATAGCCCGCGTACTGACCGGTGAGCCGGTACATCTCGCGCAGCCGGTCCCAGGTGCGGTGCGAGGAATTGGCGCCCATCGACACCAGCGCCAGGCGCGCGTACCGGTCGGCCTGCTCGGGGTCGTCGGCGATGAAGCAGGCCGACGCAAGCGAGATGTAGTCGAAGATCGTCGAGCGGTCGCGGCCCTTGGTGCGCAGCTCGATGGCCTCCTTGGCGTGGCGCTGGGCGAGCTGCGCCGCGGCCGGTTCGTGCTCGGCGAGGGTGCGGTACGCCAGGGCCTGCATGCCGTGCAGGTCCGCCTCGTCGAACATCTGCATCCAGCTGGGCGGCGGCACATCGCCCTTGTCGGAGACGAACAGGTCCTCCGCCCGGCCGAGCGTGCGGCGCATCGCCTGGCCCTTGCCCATGGACGCCTGGGCCCAGGCCTCGATGGTGTGCAGCATGGCCTGGGTGCGCGGCAGGGTCTGCTCGCCCGAGCCGGACTTGGCGAGCTTCATCAGGTCGAGCGCCTCGTCGGGCTTGCCCAGATGCACCATCTGGCGCGCGGCGCGGGACAGGGCCTCGCCCGCGCGTGGCCGGTCGCCGCCCTCACGGGCCGCGTGCGCGGCGATCACGAAGTACTTCTGGGCGGTGGGTTCGAGGCCGACGTCGTGGGACATCCAGCCCGCGAGGACGGCGAGGTTGGCGGCGACGCCCCACAGGCGCCGCTGGAGATGGTCGGGGTGGCGGTAGGCGAGCATGCCGCCCACCTCGTTCAGCTGCCCCACCACGGCCTTGCGCTGCAGGCCGCCGCCCCGGGACGCGTCCCAGGCGCGGAACACCTCGACCGAGCGCTCCAGCGCCTCGATCTCCTGGGACCCGATGGGGGCGGCCTCGTAGCGGTCGAATCCGGCGGGGTCGGCGTGCAGGGGGTCGTCGGTGCGGGGGGCGTCGGCCTTCAGGGTCGGATCGGTGTGCAGCCAGTCGTGCATGGCGCTGCTGAGTGCGGAGCCGGCGGCGAGCGCGGCACCCGCGCCCACCAAGCCGCGTCGGTTGAGCATGAGGTCCATTCCCGTGAATTCGGTGAGGACCGCGGCGGTTCGCTCGGGCGCCCACGGCACGCCGTCCGGGTGCTCCACGCCCCCGTCGCCGCGCTGTTTTCCTGCGCGCCCGTGCCGGACCAGACCGAGGTCCTCGATGGTCACGACACGGCCGAGACGCTCAGTGAACAGAACAGCCAGGACCCTGGGCACCGGATCGCGCGGGATCTCTCCCATGTCGATCCAGCGCCGCACCCGCGAGGTGTCGGTGGCCAGCTGCGGATGACCCATCGCGGCCGCCTGCCGGTTCACCATTCTGGCGAGTTCGCCCTTGGACCAGCCCGCCAGGCCGAAGAGGTCCGACAGGCGGGTGTTGGGTTGTCCGTTCACGTCAAGCCCCCAGGTTCTCGGCTGAATTGACAGTAACCGCCTGTCAGTTGCTGAGCGACTATTCGCCAGGGTTCGCCAGGGTGCGCCACATGGTGTGCCACGGGCTCACGGGTGTCAGGTAGGAATGCGCCACCCCGACCCGGCCGCCTCACGGCACTCCCCAGGGTGCACCCACAGCGGCCGGGGCGGGAGGGCGCCGCAACTCGCCGGCACACGAAGGGATCTGTATCGCCCATGTACGCAGCATCGTCCTCCGTGTCCGCCCCGCCTCGGCCGCTGCGCCCGCACCCCTCCTCCCGCGGCCCGGCCCGCGCGGCGGAGGTCCCGCTGACCGGCGGCGGCCCCTATCTGGCCCCGGCGCGCACCGCGGCCGCGCCGCTCGGCACCGGCCGACGGCGGGTACCCGCACCCGGCGCCGGACCGCTCAGCGGGAGACTCGACCTGTCCGGGCCCCAGGGAGCACAACTGCGCACCGCGATCGCCTCGGTGCACCGCATCTGTCCGGAGTTCCAGCCGGTGCAGGTGCTGCGCCGCAGCGGGCGCACCGTGCTCCTGGTCGGCACGACCGGCCGGGCCACCGTCGTCGCCAAGTGCCTGCTCGACCACTCGCCCCTGTGGGCCGAGCGGATCCGGCACGAAATAGCTGCTTACCGCTCGTTCGTCAGGCATCGTCCACCCGTGCGCGCGCCGCGGCTCATCGCGGCCGACCCGGACGACTGCACGCTGGTGATCGAGCGGGTGCCGGGCCGGATGGCCGCCCTGCAGCGCCATCCCGCGGACGGGCCGCCGCGTGCGGACGTCCGGGCGGCCCTGGGAGCCGTGTGCCGCCTGAACCAGTGGCGGCCGCCGCAGGAGATGTTCGGCAGGCCGCTGGACTACGGCCGCCGGATCTCCCGCTGCCACGAGCTGGGACTGCTCACCGACCGCGACATGGGCGACCTGCAGAAGCTGCTGCACGGGATAGCGCACGCCCACCCGTCGGGTCCCCAGCTGACCTGGCAGTTCTGTCACGGCGACGCGCTGCTCTCGAACGTGCTGCTCTCCCCCGCGGGTCCGGTCCTGGTGGACTGGGAGCACGCGGGCTGGTACCTGCCGGGCTATGACCTGGCGACGCTGTGGTCGGTGCTCGGCGACTCGCCCGTGGCGCGGCGCGACATCAGCCAGCTCGCCCAGGCGGCGGGTCCCGCGGCGCGGGACGCGTTCCTGGTCAACCTGATGCTGGTGCTCACGCGGGAGATCAGGATGTGCGAGACGGCCGTGCAGCGCACGCTGCACGAGACGGCCCCGACGGCATCGGGCCAGGCCCACGCCGGTGCCGCGCCGTCCGGCGAGGAACAGCGGCTGCTGCTGCGGCGGCTGCACGACGACTGCCAGATGGCCCGCCGGGCCGTGCGCGCGGCGGTCGGCACTCGCTGACGGGGGTATGAGGACCCGCGGTGCGCTGTTGGACAGGGAGCGCGCCGCGGGTCTTCGTGTGTGCGGGCGCCGTGAGCGGCGCGTCGCGGGGGAGCGTAACCGGCGCACACGCCGGGCGTTGGGGGTCTGTGGGAATCTGGCTGCTGAACAACTTCCGTACGCTCGCGCTCGCCGGACTGCTCGGGGGCGGTGCCGTCCTCGTCGCCGTCGTCGGCGCGCTCCTGGTGCGGCGCACGCACACCCGGGTGACGGAGGGCAAGTACAACGACATGGTCGGCGTCGTGCTCAGCATGTACGCCGCGATCTACGGCATCATCCTCGCCTTCGTCGTCGTGGCCGAGTGGGAGGCCCTGAACGACGCGGAGACGAACGTCGCCGCCGAGGCCAGCAAGACCGCCGAGGTGCTGCGTGACGCCTCCGCGTTCCCGCCCGAGCAGGAGCGCAGGGTGACCGTCGCCGTCGGGGAGTACGTCCACGCGATCGTCGAGAAGCAGTGGCCGCTGATGCGCGAGGGCCGCCCCGACCCGGGCCTGACCAACCCCCAGGTGGTGAAGCTGTACGAGACGTTCCAGACGTACGAGCCGAGGACCGAGTCCGAGAAGGTCTACTACGAGCAGTCCGTGTCCACGCTGGGCGAAGTCGCGGAGGCACGCCGGACGCGGCTCTCCGACTCGCAGCAGTCCTTGCCCTCGCTCCTCAACGTCCTCATCTACGGCGGCGCCCTCGTCATGCTGCCGCTGACCCTCCTCTACGGCATCAAGAGCCTGCGCGCGCAGCTGATGTTCGTCATCTCGGTCGCCGGTCTGATCGGTGTGAGCCTGCTGCTGTGCCTGAGCATGGACCATCCCTACGCGGGCGACCTGGCCGTCTCCCCCGCCCCGTTCAAGGAGGGCGTGCTCGCCCAGTTCTGGCCGTGAGCGCCCTCGGCCCGGCCGCCGGGCGTGCGTCGGCCCCTCCGGATCCGCCCGGAGGGGCCGACGCGTCGACGGGGAGCGTGAGTCAGCCGGTCGAGAAGGCGACGGCGTCCACGTCGAAGGAGTTGTCCTGCGGTGACTTGAAGACCAGGTACAGCTTGTGGGTGCCGGTCAGGGCCTCGACGTCGACGGCCGGGGTGTGCTGGTAGGTGTCCCAGCCCCCGGTGTTGAGCACGGGTGTCGTGGCGAGGAGCTTGCCGTCGGGGGCGTCGGCCCGCAGTTCGATGGACCCCACGCCGTACGGGGACGACATCCGGTACGTGACCTTGCTCGCGCCCTCGACGCTCATCGGCGAGAACGCGATCCAGTCGCCGTCGCTGATGTCGCCGATGCGCTTGCCGTTCTCGGCCCCCTCCTGGGAGACGATCCGGGTCCCCGACTGGTCGTCGTGGTACTCGGCCTGCTTGTGCCGGGGCTGCAGGACCGAGCGGCCGTAGCCGGTCAGGGCGCCGGTGCCCGCGGAACCCTTGTCGGTGTACTTGGCGTTGAGCACGTAGGTGAGGTCGGCGCCCTCGGGGTGGCCGCCCAGGTCACCGGTGTCCACGGTGCCCTCGCAGCCGGGGATGTCGGTGGTCGGGTGCTCGTGGTCGTCATGGCCGAGGGCCGGGTTCACGAACACCTTGGAGCAGTCGATCTCGCCGTCCTCGGGGTCGGTGACCTTCACCTTGTACGGGATCTTGTCGCCGAAGGTGATGAGCTTGCCGTCGACGGGGGTCTCGACGGTCACCTTGGGCGCCGTGTTGCCCGCCGTGATGGGGATGTTGGCGTAGCCGGACTGCCCCGACGGGTCGGTGACCTTCAGCTGGGCGTTGAAGTCGCCCTTGGTGGTGTAGGTGTGCGAGGGGTTGGCCTCGGTGGAGTCATAGGTGCCGTCGCCGTCGAAGTCCCAGGCGTAGGTGAGGGGGTCGCCGTCCGGGTCCTTGCTGCCCTCGCTGGAGAAGTCGGCCTTGAGGGGCACGGGTCCGTTCGTGGCGGACGCCTTGGCCTTGGCGATCGGGATGCGCTGTCCCTGTGCGTAGTCGATCCGGTAGAGGCCCGAGTCGTTGTTGCCGCCGCCGAACTCGCTGCCCCACTCCAGGACGTACAGCGAGCCGTCGGGTCCGAAGGTCATGTCCATGGGCTTGGCGAATTTCGCCGACTTCAGGAAGTCATTGATCTTCAGGAGCTTCCCCGAGTCGTCGAAGCGCATCTCCTTCACGGAGTTCCGCGCCCACTCGTAGAAGAAGTTCGCGCCGTCGAAGTACTGCGGGAACTTCGTCCTGGAGGGGTTCTTGGGGTCGTAGCGGTAGACGGGTCCGCTCATCGGGGCGGAGCCGCCGGTGCCCATCTCGGGGAACTCCTTGGAGGCGCCGTAGCCGTACCAGACCTCGGGGAGCGTCAGCGGCGGCAGGTCCTTCAGGCCGGTGTTGTTGGGCGAGGGGTTCACCGGCTTCGCGCAGTCGAACTTCGGGCCGGGCTTCTGGGTGTCGGGGTCGTAGGGTGCGTACGCCTGGTTGTCGCCGTGGCAGAAGGGCCAGCCGAAGTTGCCGGGCTTCTTGATGACGTTGTACTCGACCAGGCCCTCCGGTCCCCGGTCGGTGGTGGGGGCGCCGCGGTCGGGGCCGTAGTCGGAGACGTGCACGTCGCCGGTCTTGGGGTCGACGGTGAAGCGGAAGGGGTTGCGGAAGCCCATGGCGTAGATCTCGGGGCGGGTCTTCTTCGTGCCGGGCTTGAAGAGGTTGCCCTGGGGGATGGCGTAGCCGCCCTTGTCCTTGGGCTTGACGCGCAGGATCTTGCCGCGCAGGTCGTTGGTGTTGCCCGCGGTGCGGGCGGCGTCGAGCATCTGCTTGCCGGGGCGCCAGTCGAGGGGCGCGTAGCCCTGCCAGTTCGGGTCGAGGTTCGGCGGGACGTCGTCGCCGACGCCCAGGTACAGGGTGCGGTCGGGGCCGAACTCGACGGCGCCGCCGGTGTGGCCGGGCTCGGGGAAGGTGCGGTCGCGGTAGGCGGGGACGTCGAGGATCTTCCGCTCGCTGGCGAGGTCGAGGGTGTTGTCCTGCTTGACCGTGAAGCGCGAGAGGCGGTTCACGTCGTCCTTGGCGCTCGCGGGCGCGTAGTAGAGGTAGATCCAGCGGTTCTTGGCGAACGCCGGGTCCAGCTCCATGCCGACCAGGCCGTCCTCGCCGCCGGTGTAGGTGTCGACCTTGCCCGCGGTGGTCGTGGCGTGCGTCTTCGGGTCGAAGATCTTCACCTCGCCGCTGCGCTGGACGTAGAAGACCTTGCCGTCCTTGGCGACGTCCAGCTCCATCGGGTCGGCGGTGTTCTCGTCGAGCGCGACCTTCTCGTAGCCGGACCAGACGGTGCCGCCGCAGTCGCCGGGCTTGTTCCCGGCCGCCCACTGGATGCCGCCGAGCACGTGGTCGCGGAAGGCGGGTTCGCTGTACGAGGCCTTGTCGTGGCCCATGGCGGTGGCCCAGACCTTGCCGCCCTCGGCGTTGCGGCACCAGGAGATGGGGTGGTCGGCGCCCATCGCGGAGCCGCCGGGGTTGTACGTGGTCTCGTCGGCGGAGACCAGGACGTGCACGTCGCCGCGCGGGCTCTTGTCGAAGTTGTACCACTCCTCGGGGCGCTCCCAGCGCTGCGGGAGGCCCTTGGTGGAGGGGTGCACGTGGTCGGCGACCTTCGCGGTGCCCTTGAGGACGCCCGGGGAGTGGGCGGGCATGTGGGCGCCGCCGTTGACGGTGTCGTCCCACCACGGGAAGGAGTCCTCGATGCCCATGTCGAGGGTGTTGTGGAGGGCGACGATGCCCTTGCCGCTGCGCACGTAACTCTGCACGGCCTCGCGCTGGGCGTCGGTGTCCCAGACCATGCCGGAGTTCTGCAGCATGACGATGACGTCGAAGTCCTTGAGTTTGGCGTCGTCGAAGACGGTCGAGTCGTCGGTCTGGACGACCTCGAAGTTGTGGGCGGCGGCCTGTTCCTTGACCATCTGGATGCCGGCCGGGATGGAGTCGTGGACGTAGCCGACGGCCTTGGTGAACAGCAGCGCGCGGAAGGCCGGTGCCTTGTCGGCGGCGCGCGCTCCGGTGGCGGTGGCTCCGGCGGTCGGCAGGAAGCCGACGGCCAGCAGCAGTGCCGTCAGAACGGCGATGACCGCTCTTCGTACGCCTCTGATGTCACGAGCATGACATCCCATGAGGTGGTCCTCTCTGTGTGGACGGAACGGTGCGGGTGCCGGATGCCGGAAGTGCGGGGGCGCCGTGCCCGGGGTCAGCGGGCGGCGAGGGCGCGGCGCAGGAAGCCCAGGCCGTCGGTGGCGAGCGCGTCCTGGCTGGGGGCGAGCGGACGCCACACGGAGGCGGCGACCGCGATGGAGGCGTTGTGCGCGGTGAACGACTCGATGCACAGGGCGCCTTGATAGCCGATCGCGCGCAGGGCGCCGAGGAACCCGGCCCAGTCGAGGTGGTCGGCGCCGGGCGCACCGCGGTCGTTGGCGCACACCTGGACGTGCACGACCCGGTCGCCCGCCTCGTGCGCGGCCGCGGGCAGGGAGCGTTCCTCGATGTTCTGGTGGTACGTGTCGAGCGCGACGCCGATGCCGTCCTCGGGGAGGCCCGCGAGGGCGTCGAGGGTCTGCGCGACGGTGTTCAGCAGGCTCGTCTCGTACCGGTTGAGGGGTTCGACCGCGATGCGCACGGCGGCGTGCCGCGCGTGCTCGACGACCGGCGCGATGTGCTCGCGCCACTCCTCGTACGCGGCGCCCCGCTCGGCGGGGTCCAGGCGCCAGGTGCGGCCCACGGCGGCGTAGACGGGGCCCGCGACGACGGGGGCGCCGACGGCGTGGGCCGCGTCGACGCAGCGGCGGAGGTAGTCCTGGGTGGTGCGCACGGTCTTCGGGTCGGCGCGCACGAGGTCGCGGCCGGGTGGCATGACGGCGATGACGGCGGCGGGGGCGAGGCCGGTGCTGCCGAGGAGCTTCGCGGTGGCCTCGCGATCCCAGTCGTCGGGCTGCTCCAGGGGCAGCTCGACGCAGTCGAAGCCCCAGGCGGCCAGGCGCGGCAGGACCTCGGCGAGGGCCCGGGCGGTGACGGGCGAGTGCCAGATCCAGGGGTTCGCGCCCACCGGCCAGTCGGCACCCGACGGCCGGGCATCACGGCCCGGCTCCCCCGCGGGCCGCGTCACTTCTTGCCTCCCCAGTCGCCGGGGAACCCGGGCAGCTTCTGGCAGCCGCACATGGCGTAGTGCAGCGGCGGCATGCCGTCCTGGAGGTAGTCGTCGAGGTTGGCCTCGGTGACGGTGGGCTGTGGCAGCTTCCACTCCTTGGGCACCCGCTCGCCCTTGAGGATCCGCAGGGCGGCGATCACCGGGGTGCGCCACTGGAACGTGGGATAGGTGGGGGCGATCGCCGTGAGCTTCTTGTCCTTCCAGGTCTCCAGGAAGTCCTGCTGGTCCTCGCCGGTGATCGGCGGCACGTCGACGCCCGAGTCCTCGAAGGCCTCCACCGCGGCCACCGCCGTGGCACCCGAGTCCATCCATACGCCGTCGATCGAGCCGTGCCGTGCGATCGCGTCGGACACGACGGACTTGGTCTTCGCCGGGTCGCCGTCGGTGAACTTCACGTCCACGACGTCGAGTTCGCTCTTCTCGAAGGCGAGCTTCGCGGCGGACCAACGGGTCTCCAGGACGTCGACGCCGGGCGAGATGCGCAGCGCGAGGATCTTGCCCTTGGGCTTGACCTCGTCCACGAGGAAGTCGGCGGCGACCGCGCCGTAGCCGTAGCCGCCGATGGGGTTGATGAAGGTGACGGCGCAGTCGGTCTCCACACCCCGGTCGAAGACGATGACGGGCAGCTTGCCGCAGGCCTCCTTCACCGCGGGGGTGAGGGTGGCGGTGGTGTTGGGCGAGACGATGAGCGCGTCGCAGTCCTTGTTGCCCGCGAGCTCCTGGATGTCGGAGATCTGTTTGTCGTCCTTGCCCTGGGCGTCGAGGACGGTGAAGTCGTCGATCTCGTCGTGCAGTTCGGCCTCGGCCTTCATGTTCTTCAGGCCGACCTGCCGCCAGGGGTTGAACACCCCGGCGTTGGAGAAGCACAGGTCGACGTCGTCGGCCCCGCCCTTCTTCCGGTACCGGGCGGTGTCGGCCATCTTCGGCTGGAGCATCTGCTCCCACGGCTTGGCGGCGGGGCCCTTCGGGGTCAGCCCGCTGAGCGTCAACTGCCGGTCGTACTCGGCCCGGTCGAAGAACTTGGACGGCTTGTCCCCGCTGTCGTTCCGCTGCTCGGCGTTCTGCCCGGACGCGGCGGGCGCGTCGGCGGGGGCGTCGCTGGAGCAGGCGGTGAGCGCGGCGAGCAGGGTGGCGGCGAGGACGGCGGAGGCCGCGGGGGTGGCGGGGCGGCGGCGAGGTCGCGGGCTACGGATGCGGGTCATGGGGGTGTCCCTCCCGGTGGGTGGGCGATGGGGTGGCCGGTGCGGGTGGGGGCGGGGTGGACTTCGGTGGGCCCGGCGGGGTGCCCGGTGGCCTGCCCCGCGGGTGGTCGCGGCGGCGGCGCAGCCGGGAGAAGTCGGCGGCACCGAGTCCGACGGCGGCGATGACGATGACGCCCTGGACGGTGGACTCCAACGCCCCGGACACGCCTTGGAGGTTGAGGAGCGTGAACAGCGCCTGCAGCGAGAAGGCGCCCGCCATCGCGGCCACGACGCTGCCGCGCCCGCCGCCGAGGGCGACCCCGCCGAGCACGACGGCGGTGATCGCCTCGAACTCGTAGCCGCGGCCCGCCTGCGCGGACACCCCCGAGAAGCCCCCGACGAGCACGGCGGCCAGGGCGGCGGCGACGCCGGACAGCACGAACGCCAGGACGCGGACCCGGCGCACCCGCACCCCGGCGAGGTGGGCGGCGCGTTCGCTGTCCCCGGTGGCGACGAGGGTACGGCCGAAGTCGGAGCGCATGAGGAGCACCACGAGGACGCCCGCGACGACGCAGGCGAGCACGGCCCACGGCAGCCAGCCGAGCGCCGTGTCCCGGCCGAGGCGGCGGAAGTCCTCCGGAAGGCGGCCCTGCGGGGAGCCGCCGGTCCAGTAGAAGACGGCGCCTTCGAGGATCAGCATCATGCCGAGCGTGGTGATGAACGACGGCACCCGGAGCACGGTGGTGATCAGCCCGTTCAGAAGCCCGGCCGCCGCGCCCGCGAGCAGCAGTCCGGCGGTCATCAGCGCCCAGGGGGCGTCCGGGTACGTTCCGTAGACCTCGGCGGCCGCGACCACCCCGGCGGTGACGATCGCGCCGACGGACAGGTCGAACTCGCCGCACACGATGACCAGATACTGCCCGGCGGCGAGGATCACCAGCGGCGCGGCGCGCTTGACGAAGGCGAGGAAGCGGTCGGGTTCGTAGAAGCCGGGGTCGGTCGCGGCGAGCGCCACGAGGAGGACGATCAGGAGGGCGTAGACGGGGGCGCCCGTGCCGAGGGTGCGGGCGAGGGCCCGGTACGTGGCGGTGGCGGCCGTCGAGGTCCGCTCCCGCGCCGCGTCCGTGGCCGTGCCGGTGCTCATGCGGACCTCCTGGCGCCGCGCCGGGCGTAGAGGGCGACGGCGGCGATGATGACGACGCCGCGCACGACGTTCTTGAAGAAGGGGTCGACGCCGAGCTGGTTGAAGACGGAGTCGAGGACGGCGAGCACGAGGACGCCGCCGAGCGTGCCGACCACTCCCCCGCGCCCGCCCGCGAGCACGGTGCCGCCGAGGACGACGGCCGCGATGGACTCCAGGTCGTAGCGGGCCTCGGTGCCGGCCCACGGCGCTCCGGCGCCCAGGCGCGAGGCGAGGAACAGGGCGGCGGCGCCCACGCACAGCGAGCACAGGACGTGGGCGGCGATCACGGTGCGGCGGGTGCGGACGCCGGACAGGCGGGCGGCGTGCTCGTCGCCGCCGGTCGCGTACAGGTGATGGCCGAAGCGGGTGCGCCGGGTGATCAGCCACAGCGCCGCGGTGACGGCGAGGAGCAGGAAGAGGGAGACGGGGACCGGTCCCATGCGGTCGTAGCCGAGGTGCTGGAAGGAGGCGGGGACCTTGCCCGCGGGACCGGTGTAGTTGTCCTCGATCCAGCCGCGCAGGATGAAGGCGGTGCCGAGGGTCGCGATGAACGCGTTGACCTTCAGGCCGGTGACGATCAGCCCGTTGGCGAGCCCGACGGCCGCGGACAGCGCGAGGACCGCGAGGATCCCGGTGACCACGGAGCCGTCCTCCATGGTGGTGGCGGCGACGAGGGTGCCGAGGCTGATGAGGTACGCCACCGACAGGTCGAGGGAGCCGGTGAGGATGACCGCGGTCTGGCCGACGGCGACGAGTCCGAGGGCCACGCTGTTCTGCAGGATGCCGACGACGTTGGTGAGGGTGAGGAAGTCGCCGCCGCGGGCGTCCACGACGATCCAGCCGAGCGCGGTGACGGCAGCGGCGGCGAGCCATACGCCGACGGCGGGGTCGGCGAGGCGGCCGCGGCCGAGCGGGGCGCGGGTCTTCGCGGCGGCCCGAGCGGGCTGCGGGGCGAGGGCGGTGCCGGTCATGCCGCTCCTTCCTGCGGGGTCGGGGCGGACGGGGGCGGAGCGCTGTCCGCGGCGGACGGGGGCGGGGTGGTGCCGTCCGGAGCAGCGGAGTCGCAGGCCCTGCTGTCCGGGACGGTCGTCGCGGCCCCGTCCCGGGTGGTCGTCGCGAGCCGCATCACGGCCTCCTCCGTCGCCCCGGCGGGCAGTTCACCGGCGATGCGCCCCTCGGCCATGACGAGGATCCGGTCGCTCATGCCGATCAGTTCGGGCAGCTCGGAGGAGACGATGAGGACGGCGAGGCCTTCGCGGGCGAGGTCGCGCACCAGCGTGTGGATGGCGGCCTTGGCGCCGACGTCGACGCCCCGGGTCGGTTCGTCGAAGAGCAGCACCCGGGGGCGGGCGGCGAGCCACTTGGCGATGACGACCTTCTGCTGGTTGCCGCCGGACAGGAAGCGGGTCTCCTGGTGCTCGCCGCGCGCCTGGAGGCGGACCTTCTCCAGGAGCGCGGTCAACTCCCTTGCTGCTGGGGGCCGTTCGTGGTCGGGGACGGCGCGGGTGACCAGCAGGGCGTTGTCCCGCACGGACTGGCGCAGGGCGAGCCCCTCCGCCTTGCGGTCCTCCGTGACGAGGGCGACACCGGCGCGGATGGCGTGCCGCGGCGAGGTGGGCCGCAGCACCGCCCCGTCGACGGTCATGGTCCCCGTGGTGAAGGGCGCGGCGCCGAACAGGGCCCGGGCCAGGGCGGTGCGGCCCGCCCCCTGGAGGCCCGCGACGCCGGTGATCTCGCCCGCGCGCAGCGTCAGGTCGATGCCGGTCAGTCGCGCGTTGCCGCCGCCACGTACGGCGAGGCGGGTCCCGCCGGCCTCCTCGGGGCGGGCGCGCGGCGGGTAGTAGGCGCCGAGCTCCCGGCCCACCATGGCCCGTACGATCCGGTCGGTGTCGGTGTCCTCGGTGCGTACCGTCGTCACATGGCGGCCGTCCTTGAGGACGGTGACGCGCTGGGACAGCTCGAAGACCTCGCGCAGCCGGTGCGAGATGTACAGGATGCCGAGTCCGCGCGCGGCCAGGCGGCGCACCAGGGCGTGCAGCAGCCCCGCCTCGTGGTCGGCGAGCGGCGCGGTCGGCTCGTCCATGACGAGGACGCGTACGTCGGAGGCGAGCGCCTTGACGATCTCGACGGTCTGCTGCCGGGCGACGGACAGGTCCCGCACGTACGTCCGCGGCCCGATGCCCGCCTCTCCGAGATCGGCCAGGAGCCGGGCGGTGCGGTCCTCCATGGCGCGGCGGTCGACGAGGCCGTAACGGGTGGGCTCGCGGCCCAGGAAGACGTTCTCGGCGACCGTACGGTGCTCCAGGAGCGCGAACTCCTGGTGGATGATGCCGATCCCGGCGGCCTGCGCCTGGGCGGGATGGCTGAAGTGGTGGCGCCGTCCGTCGAGCGTGATGACGCCTTCGTCCGGTACGTGTTCGCCCGCGAGGACCTTCATGAGCGTCGACTTGCCCGCGCCGTTCTCCCCGACCAGGGCGTGCACCTCGCCCGCGGCGAGGTCGAGCGAGACGCCGTGCAGCACGCGCACGCCGAGGAAGCTCTTGGACACGCCGTGCATCGCCAACATCGTGTGCGTCGCCTGCTTCGCATGCATCGCCTGCACCCTCAGCTCCTTCGGCAGCGGCCTGCAGAGCAATGTGATGAGGACCCTTTGGCCTGTCAAGGGTCCAAGCACGTTTGTTTACAAGGGATGTGACGGTGACTTAGGTCGACGATCAAACATCATCGGCCTTGTGAGCAGCGAAAGTCGTCCCTAGGGTGACTGGCATGCCTGGAGCGCCGGATCTTCCCCCCTCCGCCCCGTCCCCGGACGGCTCACCCGCGCCGGTGGCCTCCTCGCCCGGCGACGTCCTCGCCCTCCTTCGCGCGGGCGCGGCGGCCACCCGGGCGGACCTCGCCCGGCTCACGGGCCTCGCGCGGTCGACGGTCTCGCAGCGTGTGGACGCGCTCATCGCGCACGGCTTCGTGGCGGAGGAGGCCGACGGCAGCTCAACCGGCGGCCGCCCGCCGCGGAAGCTGCGGCTGCGGACGCGTGAACACGCCGTCGCGGGAGTCGACTTGGGCGCCTCGCACTGCCGGGTCCTCCTGATGGACGTCGGCGGCGAGACGCTCGCCCTGCGCGAGGACCCGCTGTCGATCGCGGACGGACCGCAGTCCGTGCTCGGCCACGTGGAGCGCACCCTGCACGCGCTCCTGAAGGAGGCCGGGCGCGAGCCGTCGACCCTCCAGGCCATCGGCGTGGGCGTGCCGGGGCCCGTCGAGTTCTCCACCGGCCGCCCCGTCGACCCGCCGATCATGCCCGGGTGGCACCAGTACCCGATCCCGGAGTTCTTCGCGGACCGGTTCCAGGTGCGCGCGCTCGTCGACAACGACGTGAACGTGATGGCGCTCGCCGAGCAGCGCCGGGCGTTTCCGGACACCCGCTATCTCCTCTACATCAAGGTCGGCACGGGCATCGGCTGCGGGATCGTCGCCGACGGCAGACTGCACCGGGGCGCCCAGGGCAGCGCGGGCGACATCGGCCACATCCGCGTCGGTGAGCTGGACGACCCGTGCCGCTGCGGCAACTCCGGCTGCCTGGAGGCGGTCGCGGGCGGCGCCGCGCTGGCCCGCCGACTGTCGGACCTGGGCCTGGCGGCGGCGTCGGGCAGCGATGTCGTACGCCTGGTGAAATCCGGCCACCGGGACGCGGTCCGCATGGTCCGGGAGGCGGGGCGGGCGGTGGGCGAGGTCCTCGCGGGCCTGGTGAACTTCTTCAACCCCGACACGGTGGTGGTCGGCGGCGCGCTCGCCGCGGTCCACGACCAGCTCCTCGCGGGCGTACGGGAGGCGGTGTACCGCCGCTCGCACCCGCTGGCCACACATGTCCTGCGCATCGAGCCGAGCCGCACCGGCGTGAACGCGGCGGCGATCGGCGCCGGCATCCTCGCGGTGGAGCACGCGCTGTCGCCGCGGGAGGTGGACCGGGTGGTGGCGGGCGGCGGGTACTGAGGGGCGGGCCGGCCGCGCGGACCAGGAAGGTCGTTGTCAGTGGCTCCTCCTACGGTGTGAGCAGTGGGGCCCGCCGGAGAAGCCGCGGGTCCGCCCTGGGGAGGGGTCTGCCATGCCTGCCGCGTCCACGGTGTCGACGACGTATCTGGAGCTGTCGCAAGAGGGCGAGGGCGCGCACAAGTTCTACGAAGTGACCGTCGCCGACCAGTCGGTGACGGTGCGGTACGGGCGCATCGGCGCCGCAGGGCAGACGCAGACGACGTCGTTCGCGTCGGTGGCGAAGGCACGGGCGGCGGCCGCGAAGAAGGTCGCGGAGAAGGTCCGCAAGGGGTACGCCCCGGCTGTTCCCGGGCAGCGGGCTCCGCGCGCGGTGACGCGGCGCCAGGTGGCGTCTGCGCCGTCCACCGCGCGGGCCGTGGCGCCGGTGCTGTGGCGCTTCCGTACCGGCTCGTCGGCGTTCGGCATCCACGTCGACGACGACCACTGCTGGGTGGGCAACCAGGCGGGGGATGTGTACACGCTGGACCACAACGGCGGCGTCCTCGCCCGCTTCCAGCTCCCCGACGGCGTGAAGTGCCTGGTCGCCGACGACTTCTGGATCTACGCGGGCTGCGACGACGGCAGCGTCTACGACCTGTCGTCGAAGCTGCCCTTCGCCGCGTACGACATCGCCGCCGACGTCGACATCTTCTGGCTGGACATCCACGAAGGCATCCTGAACGTCTCGGACCGAGAGGGCCGCCTCACCGTCATCGACCACGAGGACGAGCACCAGTGGGCGCGCCGCAGCCAGGGCGAGCACGCCTGGATGGTCCGCGCAGACGACCGGGCGGTCTACCACGGCCACACCGGGGGCGTCACCGCCTACGCCCCCGACGGCGGCGGCGAGTTGTGGCACACGCCCACTCGCGGCGGCGTCCTGTTCGGCTGGCAGGAGGACGACGCCGTGTACGCGGGCACGGCCCACCGCGCGGTCCAGCGCCTGTCGAAGGCGACGGGCGCGGTCGAGGCCACGTACGCCTGCGACAGCCCGGTGTACTCGTGCGCCACCTCGCCCAGCGGGCGGTTCGTCTTCGCCGGTGACGCCGCGTCGTCCGTGTACTGCTTCGACCGGGACGGCACACGTCTGTGGAAGCTCGGCACGGGTGGCGGCTCGGCCCTCTCCATGCAGTACCGCGACGGGCGGCTGTACTTGGTGACGACGGACGGCTCGCTGGTGTGCGTGGACGCGAGCGAGACGGCCATCTCGGCGGCACAGCAGGGCACGGTGCCGCAGGCGCGGGACGTCAAGCTGGCGGCGGCGCTGCCGACGTACGCACCGGCCACGGCGGCGACCGCGGTGGCCACCGTGACCCGGGTGCCCGCCGGGGCGGTCGTCGTCGAGTGCGTCCAGGACGCGGGGCGCCTGCGCGTGCACGTGGTGTCCGAGGGGTACGACGGCTCCTGGAACGTCCAGTTCCCGCGCGCGATACGACAGCCCGGGGCGCGCT
The DNA here is from genome assembly GCF_055594065.1 of Streptomyces sp. NPDC040610. Classification (NCBI taxonomy): domain Bacteria; kingdom Bacillati; phylum Actinomycetota; class Actinomycetes; order Kitasatosporales; family Streptomycetaceae; genus Streptomyces; species Streptomyces sp. NPDC040610. The sequence continues at coordinate 629,760 of NZ_JBVIXA010000002.1, forward strand.
ATGTGGTGGACGCGCTGCACGCGGCCGCCGGGGGCTTCTACCGCGTGCGCGGGGACATCCGACGGCTGCGGTGAGCCGCGGCGGCCGGAACCCGGGCAGATGGCGGCAGTCTTGGTCTACACCAACCATCCCGGTCCCAGTATTCTCATGCGTGGCCAGTTGCACACCATCCCCCACCCAGGTTGCGTGCTGGCACGGGCGACACCCCCTCACAACTGCCCCTAGCAGCTGGGTGACTTCCCCCATTCGCCGCCTCCAGGAGGATCACGGTGAAAGTTCGCACCAGAAGCTCGGCGACCGTCGGCGCCCTCTGCCTCGTCGCCTCCCTCGCCCTCACCACGGCGTCCGCCGACGAACCCGCCGCATCGAAGCAGGCGCCGAAGGTGGCGCTCACGAAGGTGACCACGGCCCAGAATCCGATCGCCGGGACCGCCGGTCCCGGCGGCACGGTCTGGATAGCCGAACGCGCGGGCACCGTACGGGTCCTGGACAGCCAGGGAGGACTCGGCAAACCCGTCGTCGACATCACGAAGGAGACCACCACCGACGGCGAGCGCGGACTGCTGGGCATCGCGTTCGACAAGAAGTTCGCGCACTTCTACATCTCGTTCACTAACCTCCAAGGCACCAGCACCATCGACGAGTTCGCCGTGCGGAAGGGCAAGATCCAGCCGCAGACCCGGCGCACCGTCCTCACCCAGACGCAGCCTTACTCCAACCACAACGGCGGCGACATCAAGTTCGGCCCCGACGGCTATCTGTACATCGCCTTCGGCGACGGCGGCTCGGGCGGCGACCCGCACGGCAACGGACAGAACCTCGACACGCTGCTCGGCAAGCTCGTGCGGATCGACCCGAGGGGCGCCAGGCCGTACGCGATCCCGAAGGACAACCCGTTCGTCGGCGACCCGAAGGCGAAGGACGAGATCTGGTCGTACGGGCTGCGCAATCCGTGGAAGTTCTCCTTCGACGCGGGCACCGGCGACGTGGTGATCGGCGACGTCGGCCAGAGCGCCTGGGAGGAGATCGACTGGGCCCCGGCGAAGAGCAAGGGCGGCGAGAACTACGGCTGGTCCCAGATGGAGGGCACCCATCCCTTCCGGGACGGCAAGGAGCCCGCGAACCACGTCCGGCCGGTCTACGAGTACGACCGCACCGGCCTCGGCTGCTCGGTGACCGGTGGATTCGTCTACCGGGGCAAGGCGATCCCCGACCTCAAGGGCCAGTACGTGTACAGCGACTACTGCGACGGCACCCTCCGGTCCCTGAAGATCGAGAACGGCAAGGTGACCGGCACCGGCGACCTCGGGGTCAACGCCGGTGAGGTCGTCTCGTTCATCCAGGGCGGCAACCGCGAGCTGTACGTCCTCGACATCGGCGGCAGCGTCTACCGCATCGACCGGGCGTAACACCCGGGCGTACGGCGCGGCCTGCCGTCCGGTGCCGAACCGGCGGCAGGTCGCGCCCTTCGCGGCGGCCGGACCGGGGTAAGGATGTACGCCATGGCAGACCATGACACGTCCCGTGCCTCCGCCGCCTCCCGTCGCACGATGCTCGGTGCCGGTGCCGCCCTGGGGGCGCTGACCGCCCTCGGGCCGCTCGCCACGGCGGCCCGCGCCGAGCCCGCAGGCACCTCCTGGCCCACGGACTTCTCCCTCCCGAACGGTTTCCAGCCCGAGGGCATCGCCATCGGGCCGGGGCCGACCGCCTGGTTCGGCTCCCGCAACAGCGGCGCCCTGTACCGCGCGAGCCTCGCCACCGGCCGGGGCGAGACCCTCACGACCGACATGGACCCGATGAGCCTCGGCCTGAGGACCGACGGGCGCGGCCGCCTGTTCATCGCGGGCGGCTTCACCCGCCAACTGCGCGTCTTCGACACCCGCACCGGCCGCGTCCTCGCCACGTACGAGGTCGGCAAGCCGAGCACCGTCGTGAACGACGTCGTCCTCACGCCCCGCGCGGCCTGGTTCACCGACTCCACCCAGCAGCAGCTGTACGGCCTGCCGCTCGGCCCCCGCGGCGAGCTGCCCCGGGCCCGGGAGATCGTGACACTGCCCCTGACGGGCGAGTGGGTCTCGGCGCCCGCCGACGGGTTCACCACCAACGGCCTGGAGCGGACGCCGGACGGCCGCGGGCTGCTCGTCATCAACGTCCACGCCCACGGCGGCAGCCTCTACCGCGTCGACCCCCGCACCGGCGACGCCCGCCGCGTCGACCTCGGCGGCAGCAGGCTCCCCGACGGCGACGGCGCCCTCCTCCTCGGCCGCACGCTCTACGTCGTCCAGCAGGTCCAGAACGCCGTGGACGTGTTCCACCTGGACGCCACGGGCCTGCGCGGCACGGCGATCGCGCGGATCACCGACCCCCGCTTCCGTATCCCCACCACCGTCGCCCCGTTCGGCAGACGCCTCTACCTGCCCAACTCCCGCTTCACGGAGGAGACCACACCCGCGACGCCGTACAACGCGGTGGCGGTGCGCCAGGTCCACCGACGCATGCCCTAGTCGGAGGCCGACTCGTCGGCGAGCTGGTTGCTGCGGTCGATCTCCGCCATGTGCGTCTCGGCCCAGACCCGCAGGGCGGCGAGCGGTCCTTCGAGGGAGAGGCCGAGCTCGGTGAGCCGGTAGTGGACGGCGGGCGGCACGGTGGGTTCGACGCGGCGCGCAACCAGGCCGTCGCGGACCAGGCTCCGCAGGGTGACGGACAGCATCTTCTGTGAGATGCCCGGGATACGGCGCCGCAGTTCCGCGAAACGGAGCTCGCCCGGAGCCTCCTCGGCCAGCACCTTGACCGCCATCGACGTCCACTTGGTGCCGATGCGGTCGAGCAACTGGCGGGTCGGGCAGCGCGGATCCAGCAGATCGCCGCGCTCACCGGGCCGCCGACTGGGTTCGCCGGGCCTCGACGTGGTCACCCGGGGCTCACCACCTGAAGGGAAAGTGCCGTCTGGGGCGGCCCAGGATAGTTCCCTATCGTGACCTGGTCACCATCATTCACCGCACACCTGGAGCCCCTCCATGCCCGAGCTTCGACGCATCCCCGTCAACGGTGTGGAACTGAACGTCGCCCTCGCCGGATCGGGCCCGGCAGTCCTGCTGCTGCACGGCTTCCCGCACACCTGGGAACTGTGGACGGACGTCATGGCCGATCTGTCCGGCCGCTACCGCGTCATCGCGCCGGACCTGCGCGGGTTCGGCGCGAGCAGCCGGGCCGCCTCCGGGTACGACGCGGGCACCCTGGCCGAGGACGCCGCGGCGCTTCTCACCACGCTCGGCGTGTCCTCGGCCGCGGTGGTGGGCATCGACGCGGGCACCGCGCCGGCCTTCCTCCTCGCCCTGCGCCGCCCCGGTCTCGTCCGGCGCCTGGTCGTCATGGAGTCCCTGCTGGGCAGGCTGCCCGGCGCCGAGGACTTCCTCGCCGACGGGCCGCCGTGGTGGTTCGGCTTCCATTCCGCCGCGCCCGGCCTCGCCGAGACCGTGCTGGAGGGCCACGAGGCCGCCTACGTCGACTGGTTTCTGCACGCCGGCACGCTCGGCCACGGGGTGCGCCCCGCCCTCCGGGACGCCTTCGTCCGCGCCTACACCGGTCGCCAGGCGTTGAGCTGCGCGTTCTCGTACTACCGGGCCCTGCCCGAGAGCGCGGCACAGATCGAGCAGGCGGTCGCCACCGCCCGCCTGACGGTGCCCACGATGGCGCTGGGCGCCCGCCCTGTCGGTGCCGCGCTGGAACGCCAACTCCGCCCGGTCACCGACGATCTCACCGGACACGTCATCGAAGACTGCGGCCACATCATCCCGCTGCACCGGCCACGCGCCCTGCTCACGCTGCTGCGTCCGTTCCTGGCCGGTGAGGATGCGAAAGCAGCGTGACCGGGGCGGGGGCCGACACTCGATACCCGCCCCAGGCGCGCCGGGTCAGGCCTGGTTGCTTCGGCGTACGCGATAGGCGCGCTGTCGGCACGCGCGCGAGCAGTACTTCCGGGGCCGCCCGCGCGAGCCCCGCGGCAGCGGCCCCCGGCAGCCGAGACAGCCCATCGGACTTTCGTCGCGCGGGGGCCGCTCCACGCTCGGCTTTCCGTCACGGTCCCCCGCCCCTTCCCGCCGCCGCCCGCCGCCACGGGCAGCGCGTGCGGCGCTCACGAGGTCGGCCTCGGCGATGCGTCCTCGTGGAGTGCGCGCGGTCAGCTCGGCCTCCAGGACGGGGCACTCGGCCATGTCGTCGTCCGTGCAGCTCAGCAGATGCCGCAGGTAGTCCCGGGCCGCCGCCAACTCCCCGATCCGTTCCTCCAGTTCTGTGATCTGTGCGCCGACCGTGGCCTGCCAGGCGCGGTGCGGGGACTTGCCCGAGGCGACGACGGCCGCCTGATCCAGCGGCATCGTCCCGACCACGCAGCACAGATAGGCGACGCCGATGCGGCGCAGGTCGGGGTCGCCGTAGCGCCGTTTGCCCCCGTGGCGGGCGGGCGCGTTGAGCACGCCCCGCCGCTCCCACCACCGCACCGTGGACGGCGCGAGGCCGTACAGCGCCGCCGCTTCGCCGATGGAGACCGCACCAGGCATCACAACTCCCGTTGACATCAAGCCGACTTCACGAGGCAAGGTTCAGGTAAGGCAAGCCTAAGTAGCAACATCCTTGCAGCAGAAGGGGTCTGTCATGGCAGCCATCGAATACGCGGAGACCGTCGTCATCGGCGCCGGGCAACAGGGGTGCGGGGCGGCCGCGGCCCTGCGGGAGCTGGGCCGGGAGGCGCTCGTCCTGGAGCGGGCGGAGATCGGTCAGGCCTGGGCGCACGAACGCTGGGACAGCCTGCTCGTGGGCAGCGGGAACCGCTCGGTCCGGTTCCCCGGCTGGGACTACGACGGCGACGACGTCGACGGTTTCATGTCGGGGCGCGAGCTGGCGGAGCACCTGCGCCGGTACGCCAAGGAACGCGATCTGCGCGTACGGGAGCACACGCCCGTGCGGGAGGTCGAGTGCCCGCCGGACGCCCGCGACAGCGACGAGGTGCGGTTCCGGACCCATCTGTCCGAGGGCGGCATCATCGAGTCCCGCAACCTCGTGGCGGCGGTGGGCGGTTACGCGGCGCCCCGCGTGCCCGCGCTGGCGTCCGACGTCGACCCGGCCGTGCGTCAGCTGCACTCGCGCGACTACCGCAACCCCGCGTCCCTGCCGGACGGAGCCGTCCTCGTCGTGGGGGCGGGCATCAGCGGCCAGCAGATCGCCGACGAGCTCGTGGACGCCGGGCGCGCGGTCTTCCTGTCGGTCGGCCGCCACCGCGCGTGGCCGCGGCGCTATCGCGGCCGGGGCCTCCACGAGTGGATGTTCGCCCTCTCCCTGTACGAGGACTTCGTCACGGTGGGCGGCAACGGCACCTCCGTGCTGCCCGGCCTGCCGGTGACCGCGGTGCGGGACAAGAGCGGCGACCTGAATCTCGGCACCCTGGCGGCGAAGGGAGTCGTCCTCGTCGGTTCCGCGCGCGCGGCGGACCGGGGAACCCTCCTCCTGGAGGACAACGTCGTCACCGTCGCGGAGGACTCCGCCCGCTCCTTCCGGGAGGCCACGGACATCATCGACACCCGTATCCGCCTGCGGGGTTTCGTGGCGCCGGAGGAGCGCCCCGCGCCGGTCGTGGACTTGGACCACATCTCCGCTTTCGGCAGGCGCCTCGACCTGGCACGGCACGACATCACGACCATCGTCTGGTGCACCGGATTCGGCCCGGACTACCGCATCCTGCCCGCCCACGTGCTCGACGACCACGGGGCGCCGCTCCAGCAGAAGGGCATCCTCGGCGCGCTCCCCGGCCTGTACTACGCCGGGCTCCCGGACGGGAACTCGCTCGCCCCGGTGGCCATCTCGGCCAACGTCGAGAACGGGCGTTTCATCGCGCGCCAGATCCACATCGACCACGTCATGCGATCCGGCACCTCGGCGTCCGTCATCACACCCTGACGGCCGCCGAGCGGCCCCGTCCGCGTACAGGACACACAATGCGGACATGACGACAAGGCGCTCCCTCGACATCCAGGTCAAACGGATCTACGACGGCACGGCACCGGACGACGGCTCCCGCGTCCTCATCGACCGGCTCTGGCCCCGGGGCGTGTCCAAGGAGCGGGCCGGGCTCGAGGCATGGGAAAAGGAGCTCGCCCCGTCCCACGAGCTGCGACGCTGGTACGGCCATGACCCCGACCGCTACGAGGAGTTCGCCGCACGCTACCGGCGGGAGCTCGCGGACCCGGCCCGCGCGGCGGAGCTCGACCGGCTCCGCGCCCTGGCGCGCGCGGGCCGGCTCACCCTCCTGACGGCCACCAAGGACCTCCCGCACGGCCATGTGCGGGTACTGACGGACGTCCTGACCTCCAGCTGACCAAGGAGACCACCCTTGTCCCGCACACCGCAGCAGATCTTCGAGAGCTACGTGTACGCCGGTGCGATGACCCAGAACGCCGCCGCCCTCGCCGAGAACTTCACCCCGGACGGCGTCTTCGAGCTGCCGCTGATGCCACGCGACGGCGCCTTCCCCCGGAGGATGGTGGGGCGCGAGGAGATCCGCAGCGTGATGGCGGCGTACTACGAGCGGCACGCGAAGGACCAGCGTGCGCCGAACCTGGAGAAGTCCGGATTCGTGCTGCACACCACCGCCGATCCCGACGTGTTCATCGCGGAGATCGACACGGTCTTCGACGGAGAAGGGAGCGGGGACGCAGCCGGGGACGGGCATGCGGGCTCGGGCGGGGAGGACGTGACCGTCTCCCTCGTGCAGATCTTCCGGGTCCGCGACGGGAAGATCGCACGGCTGCGCGACTACTTCGCGCCCGAGCTGATGAGCTGAGAGTCCGCCGACCCGCGTCGACGGACTCCCCAGCCGCGGCCGCCGCGCCGCGGACGCTACGAACCGGCCTCGTCCTCCCACAAGTCGGTGCTGTGGGCCTCGACGAGCGCGCCGACGCGGGCGAGGACGTCGGCCGCGGGGCGCGGGCCGAGGCGGCGGCCGTCCCGCAGGCGCAGGGCGACGTGGTCGTCGGCGGCTTCCTTGGCGCCGACGACCGCTTGGTACGGGACCAGGCGGGCCGCTCGGATCCGGGCGCCCAGGCTGCCCCGCTCGGGCCCGGCGATCTCGGTGCGCAGGCCGAGGTCGGCGCAGCGCCGGGCGAGCGCCTCGGCGTTCGGCAGCTCGCTGTCGGAGATCGGCAGGACGACCAGCTGGGTGGGGGCGAGCCAGGCCGGGAAGGCACCGCCGTGCTGCTCGATGAGGTGGGCCACGGCCCGCTCCACGCTGCCGATGACGCTGCGGTGCACCATGACCGGGCGGTGCTTGGCGCCGTCCGCGCCGATGTAGTGCAGGTCGAACCGCTCGGGCTGGTGGAAGTCGACCTGGACGGTGGACAGGGTGGACTCGCGGCCCGCGCTGTCGGCGACCTGGACGTCGATCTTGGGTCCGTAGAACGCGGCCTCGCCCGGCACGGCCTCGTAGGACAGCCCTGAGCGGTCAAGGACCTCGGTCAGCAGGGCGGTGGCCCGCTGCCACAGCTCGGGCGCGGCGACGTACTTCCCGCCGGGGCCCGGGAGGGAGAGCCGGTAGCGGGTGGGGCTGATGCCCAGCGCCCGGTAGGTGTCACGGATCATGTCGAGTGCGCCCCGCGCCTCCCGCGCGGCCTGATCGAGGGTGCAGAAGATGTGCGCGTCGTTGAGCTGGATGGCCCGCACCCGGGTCAGGCCGCCGAGCACGCCCGACAGCTCCGAGCGGTACATGCCGCCCAACTCGGCCATGCGCAGCGGCAGTTCCCGGTAGCTGTGGGACCGGGAGCGGTAGATCACCGCGTGGTGCGGGCACAGGCTCGGGCGCAGCACGACCTGCTCGCCGCCGAGGTCCAGCGGCGGGAACATGTCGTCGCTGTAGTGCGACCAGTGCCCGGAGATCTCGTACAGCTCGCGTTTGCCGAGCACCGGCGAGTACACGTGCCGGTAGCCCGCCCGGCGTTCGGCGGCGCGGATGTACTCCTCCAGGGTGTGCCGCACGGTCGCGCCGTCGGGCAGCCAGTACGGCAGCCCCGCGCCGATCAACGGGTCGGTGTCGAAGAGGCCGAGCTCGCGGCCGAGTCTGCGGTGGTCGTGCGCGGTGGTCATCGGGGTCTCCTCGCTGGTGGCGGAGCGAGCGACCGGACGTACGACGAAGCCCCGGGGCACTCGCCCCGGGGCTTCGCTTCGGATCAGCTGTCAGCGCGCCGGGACTCTGTCCGGCGTCGTCGTCACTGCGGCGCGCTTCATACCGGTCACCGTAACAGAGCCCCGCCGGTCAGGGCTTGGTGGCGTCCGAGCCGTAGCGGTACTCGGAGACGAGGTTGCCCGCGGTGTCGCGCAGCACGGCGGTGTCGCCCTGGTCGTTCCAGATCGGTCGGCCGCTGCCGTAGGCGAAGCCGCCCCACTCGGGGTGGGCCTCGTTGGTGTAGACGCGGATGCGCTGGCCGGGCATCAGCACGGTGCCCGCCGGGAACGTGATGTTCTGCCCGGTGTCACCGGCGCCGAGGACCCAGCCGGACACGTCGGCCGGCGCGGTGCCCCGGTTGACGACCTCCACGTACTCGTCGGCCTGGGTGCGCTTGACCTGGCCCTTGAACCGCACCGTGGTGATGTGCACGTCGGGCTGTCCGACGCGGGAGAGCACGGCGACGAGTTCGGCGCTGTTGGAGCCGTTCTCCGGGCTGATGAACCGCGTGACGATCTGGCCGCCCTGCTTGAACCCGGTGATCACGACCGCGTAGGGGGTGCCGTTGATGGTGACCGTCTCCGGGGACACCCGGGTGGGCAGGTCGACGATGTCCTCGGGGTTCGGACCGACGTTGGGCGTCTCGTTGTGCTGGAAGCGGAAGCTGAAGTCGTGCGGAACCTGGTCCTCGAACAGGACGCGCACCGCGAGGTCGACCTCGAACTGGTTCTGCGGCATGCCCTGGATCGGATGGTTCTGGTGGGTGATCGTCCCCAGCGTGAACTCCGTGCCGTCGAGCAGCACGTCGATGGTGCCGCCCGCGAACACGTACCCGCTCTTGTCCGCACCCACGGGAATCCCCCAGGTGACGTTCTCGGTGCTGATCCCCGTGAGATTGGGCGGGGTCACGCTGATCCCGGACCACGTGCCTGACGTCTCGACTTTGGACATACGCTCTCATCTCCCCGATGGGCGTCGTCCCGGCGGGACAGCCGGGCCCAGGAACGTAACCCCGGGGGCATCGTCCCGGCACGGTGAAAACCGGCGGTATGAGGCCAGTTGCCATGATTGGCCGATTACTTGCAAGTCGCCGCGTCCGTACGCCGCGCGGGTCCGGCCCCGGCCCGGTGCCGGACCCGCGCGTTCGGCTGCCGCGGCCGCGTCACGCGGTGACGGGCCGGGGCTCCGCCGCGGCGGTCGCCGCGATGCGGTGGCGGCGGGTCGGCATCAGCATCGTCGGGTGGGCGACGCTCCAGGCCGCGCCCGAGCAGATGAGTTCCTTGATGCGGGCACCGGCCCGACCCGTGAACACGCTGGACGTCATCTGGTCGTCGGTGGTGACGCGCTGGAAGATGGCGTCGCGACGGCCGAGGCTGATGCACTGGGCGTTGTAGCCGATCGTGGTCTCGGGGACCTTGCGGCCGGCGAGGCGCGCGGCGAGGGCGTCGGCGGCCTGCCAGGCCATCGGGGTGGCCGTGGCGCAGGACATCCGCAGGTGCTTGCCGCCCGCCCCTTCGGCGAGCGCGGCGTCCCCGACGGCGTACACGTCGGGGTGCGAGACCGAGCGCATGGTGCCGTCGACGACGATCCGCCCCGTGTCGGACACCGCCAGGGTGCTGGCGGCCGCGATCGGGTGGACGGCGAAGCCCGCGGTCCACACCGTCACGTGGGCCGGGATCTCACCGGCCGCGTCGGTGACGACCCTGTCCGCCTCGACGCGGGTGATGTCGGCCCGCTCGTGGACCGTGATGCCGAGCCGGTCGAGTACGACACGGAGGTGGCCCTGGGCCTTGTCGCTGAGCCAGTCGCCGACGCCGCCGCGGGCGGCGATGGTGACCTTGAGGTCGGGGCGGGCCTCGGCGATCTCGGTGGCCGCCTCGATGCCGGTCAGGCCGCCGCCCGCGATCAGTACGGTCGCGCCCGGCTCCAACTCGCCGAGGCGGGCCCGCAGTCGCAGCGCACCCTGCTTCCCGGCGACGCTGTGGGCGTACTCGGCGACGCCGGGGACGCCATGGTCGGCGGCGGTGCTGCCGAGCGCGTACACGAGGGTGTCGTACCCGAGGGTCTCGGCGCCGTGCTCGCCGGTGAGGGCGACGCTCTTGCGGTCGGCGTCGACCGCGGTGACCCATGCCTGCCGGACCTGCACCCCGGTGCCCGCGTAGAGGTCGCGCAGGGGGCGGCTCGGCAGGTCCTGCCCGGTCGCGAGTTGGTGCAGGCGCACCCGCTCGACGAACTCGGCTTCTCCGTTGACGAGGGTGATCTCGACGTCGTCGCGGTGCAGTCGCTTGGCGAGGCGGCCGGCGGTGATGGCTCCGGCGTATCCGGCTCCGAGGACGACGATGCGGTGCTTCATGACTGGCTCCCTATCCGGTTGGACTCACCTCCTGAACCGGACAGCCGCACGATCCCTGACAGGAATCCATTGTGACGTGGGTCACCACAGCTTCATGAGGGGGCGGTGCGGGCCGTCGGCCGCCCACTGGCGCGTGATGCGTTCGAGCTTGTCGGGGTTGACCTGGATGTGGAGCGCCTCGAAGCCCTCGGGGGTCGGCGCGAGGCAGATGACGCCGAGGATCTCCGCGCCGACCACGATCAGCGCGGCGGGGCCGCCGTTGACCACGGCGGCGTACAGGCCGGCGCCGTCGTCGCCGACACGGGCCCGCTTGGCCTCGTTCGGCCGGAACAGGCCACGCAGGTACCGCGCGATGGCGAGCGCGCCGAGGACCGGGGTCCTGCGGGCCGGGACCTTGGCTCCGCCGTCGGCAACACTGACCGCGTCGTCGGTGAGCAGCCGGATCAGCGGCTCGGTGTCGCCGCTGAGGGCCGCGGTGAGGAAGCTCTCGACGGCCCTCCGCGCGGCGTCCGCGTCGACCTCGACGCGGGCCCGGTCGGTGCTGAGGTGCTGCTTGGCACGGCGGTAGATCTGCTGGCAGTTCGACTCGGTGAGGTCGAGGATCTCCGCGATCTCCCGGTGCCCGTACCCGAACGCCTCACGCAGTACGTAGACCACGCGCTCGTTGGGCGAGAGCCGCTCCATGAGCATGAGCATCGCGATCGAGACGGACTCGCGCTGCTCGACGGTGTCGGCGGGGCCGAGCATCCGGTCCCCGGCCAGGACCGGCTCCGGGAGCCACTGCCCGACGTAGGTCTCGCGCCTGACCCGCGCCGAGGTGAGCTGGTTGAGGCAGATGTTGGTGAGCACCTTCGTCAGCCACGCCTCGGGTATCTCGATCCGCTCCCGGTCGGCCGCGTGCCACCGCAGGTACGCCTCCTGCACCGCGTCCTCGGCGTCACCTGCCGACCCCATGAGTCGGTAGGCGATCGCCTCCAGGCGGCCCCGGGAGTTCTCGAACAGATCGGCCTCGTATGTAAGCAGCGACATCAGGCCATGATCGACTATGCCCGCACGCCACGTCCACTGTCCGCCACGGTGCCCCCGGACACGTGACTAGCGCTTCTTGCGCACGAACACGAACACGTCCTCGAAGCCGTTCGTGTCGCCCGCCACGAAGTTCGCGCTGTCGAACCCGGAGAAGACGACGGTCCGCGCGGCGCCGTCCGTCCGCGCGTCGATGGCGTTGCCGGGCCGTCCGTCCCTGTCCGGGGAGACCAGGACGTTCGAGCCGGTGCGCAGGTCACGGACGTACTCGGCGTCGTCGACGGTCAGGATGGGCCAGGTGTCGAGGAGCAGCTTCGAGCCGTCGGCGGACACCCCGTCCACGGACAGCACGCCTTCGGGCCCGGGCAGCACCGCGTCGATCCGCTCGAGGGTGCCGGTGCGCAGGTCGCACACGAACGGGTTGTGGCTGTTGTTCGGGTCGCGGCCCGGGACCAGGTTGGAGGCGCTGGAGTCGAAGGCGAGGGTGTCGCCGTCGGCGCTGAACAGCGGGTTGGTGGCGGCGCCGTCGGCGGGGCTGCCGTCGTGGGCGGTGTCGACCTGGGTCTCGCCGCCGGTGTCGCGGTCGTAGACGTAGAGGTCGGACCAGTCGCCGCGCGGCGGGGTGCCGTGCACGTACTGGTAGGCGACGCGCCGTCCGTCGGCGCTCAGGGCCGGGGCGCGGAAGCCGCGGAAGGCGTCGTCGGAACCGGCGGGGAGGGTGACGCGTTCGGTGCGCTCGGCGCTCAGGTCGCGCAGATAGACCGCCAGGGCGCCGGGGAAGGCCGGGTCGCCGTGGACGGCGAACGCCACGGTGCGGCCGTCGGCGGAGATGGCGGGTGCGTGGCCGTCGGAGTGCTCCATCGAGAGGTCCACGTCGGCGCGTTCGGTGGTGCCCTTCCACAGGTCCCTGACCATGACGGCGGAGCCCTCGGCGCTGGTCGCCGTGTAGGCGAGGTACCGGCCGTTCGCGTTGAGCGTCGGCGAGGTGATCTCTCCGTAGGGGTCGAGGACCCGTCGGATCTCGCCGCCGCGCAGGTCCCGTACGAACAGGTCGGAGCGGTCGTTGGTGTCATCGGCGACGAGGTTGGTGGCCCGCGAGGTGAACGCCGCGACACGGCCGTTGGCGCTGATGACCGGCCGGTCCGAGTGGCCGTCCGCCGGGCCGCCGTCCACGGCGACGCTGAGCAGTTGGGTGGTCCCGGGGGCCACGGCGGGCCCTCGGGGCGTCGGTGCGGAGGCACCGTCGGGTGCCGCGGCGGCCGGGGGCAGGACCCCGGCCGAGAGTAAGACGGCGAGCGCGCCCGCGCTCGCCGCGCGTACGACGAATCTCTTGTGCAGGCCGGCTCCAGCCATGTGGTCCCCCCACGAGGCTCGGGCCCCGGCCCGGTGCCAGGGCCCTCGGTGATGCAAGCGCACACCGGGCGGGCGGTCAATCAGCCCGACGGTCGGGCAGTCGCCTTTTTCGGGCAGTCGCCTTTTCCGGGCCGCCGTCGGCTTTATAGACATGAGCGAAGCCGCGCAACACGCTCGAAACGGTACGGTCCACGAGCTCGGGTGGACCCGGACGAGGGGTGGGCACCCTGTGATACGCCGTGCCCTTCCACACCGGACCGACCTGGACGCCCTGTTCACCGAGACGTACAAGAAGTATCGGCCCGGAGTGCGCTCCGTGATCTACACGGTGGCCGGACCCGGAGCCGACGTCGACGCCATCGCCCACGACACGTTCCTGCGCTACCTCCAGATCCTGCGCGAGGACGGGCCCGTCGAGTCCCCCTGGCCGCTGCTCCGCAGGATCGCGTCCGGCAAGGCCGTCGACGCCGTCCGCGCCGCCCGGCGCAGCCCCTGGGCGCCCGCGGGCGAACTCCCCGAGGACAACGGGGAGTGGACGTCGGTGAGCCGGACCCTGGGCCCGGACCGGGCACTTGAGATCGCCGAAGTGCTCCGGGAGATCAACTCCCTCAACGCCGAACTGCGCTGGGCGCTGCTCCTGCGCGAATACCTGGGGCTGTCCCGTACGGAGACCGCGGAGGTCCTCGGCATCGCCCCTGCCTCTGTCTCCGCCTCCGTGCGGCGCGCGAAGAAGAAGCTCCGCGAGCGCGCCGCCGAGGCCGAACCGTCAAGCCCGCCCCACCGGATGGAGGGAGGATCACAGTGAATTCCCGCGACCGTGACCGTCGAGCCGACAGCGTCGACGCGTTGCACACCGCCCTGGTCCGGCACTACGAGGATCACCCCGGCGACATCGACAGCGAACTGCGGGCGCTGTACGCGGCCGAGGCTGCCGCGGCGGACCCGCCCGAGCCGGACCCCGCGCCCGGAGCGGTGGTCCTGCTCCACCCCATGGGCCAGTCCCCCGCGCCGCCCCGTGCGCAGGTCCGACCCGCGCGCCGCGCCTGGCTCGCGGGCCTGGGGATGGCGGCCGCGATGGCGTGCGCCACCATCGGCTGGCAGGCCCGTGACCTGCACAGTCCGTCCCCGGCCGGATCCGCCGTGCCGGGCGCAGTGCAGCCGCTGTCGAGCCCTCTCAAGGCGCGCTGGATCGCCCAACTGGCCTCCGTGCCACACCAGGAGGGCGAGCAGCACGCCCGCCGGGCCCTCGCGGCGATACGGGAGTCCGTCCCGTACGCGCAACTCCTCGACAGCAGCGACTTCGCCTCGCTCAACCCCGGCTACTGGGTCATCTACGAGCCCGGCCCCTACCGGGACGGAACCCGGGCGCTGCGGTTCTGCGAGTCCGTCGGCCGCACCGGGGCCGACGACTGCGTGGGCCGCTATCTGTCGCACGACCGGCGCGATCGGAACCTGGTGTGCCTGCCGCAGTGGCCCGGCGAGCCGGTGGGCGGCTGCACCAGGGAGAAGGAGCAGGGCAGGTCCACCCCTAGGGCACCTGCCGGGAGGTGACGGACGTACCGGCACAGGCGCCACAGCACTCCCGGTCACCACTCCAGCACCCTGCGTTGCCGACACTCGCCGTCCCTCCCGGCCCGCGTACCCGGGAGGTCCGCGGCCGAGGGACAATGGACGTGTACGCCCGCCGCACGCCAGAGCATCAGGAGCCACCGCCTTGTCCGAGCGCACCTCGCACGCCGCCAAGACCGAACTGCAGGCCGACTGCGGCAACTGCTTCGGGCTGTGCTGTGTGGCGCTGCCGTTCTCGCGTTCGTCGGACTTCCCGGTGAACAAGGCGGCCGGTACGCCGTGCGGCAACCTCCAGGACGACTTCCGCTGCGGGATCCACGAGCGGCTGCGCGACAAGGGCTACAACGGCTGTACGGTCTTCGACTGCTTCGGCGCAGGTCAGAAGGTCTCCCAGGTGACCTTCAAGGGCGTGAGCTGGCGGGAGGAACCCGACACGGCCCGCACGATGTACGAGGTCTTCCCCGTCGTGCGGCAGCTGCAGGAGCTCCTGAAGTACACCGCGCAGGCCCTGGACCTGGCGGCCGCCCGCCCCGTGCACAAGGAGCTGCGCCGGGCGTACTCCCGGATCGACGCGCTGACCCGGGACACCCCCGAGACGCTTCTCGACGTGAACGTGGACGCGCTGCGCGGAGAGGTGAACCCGCTGCTGCTGCGGGCCAGCGAGCTGACCCGGGCGGCCGTCCCGGGCCGTAAGAAGGACCACCGGGGCGCCAACCTCATGGGCAAGCGCCTGCGCGGAGCGAAGCTGCGCGGCGCCAGCCTGCGCGGCGCCCTCCTCATCGCCGCCGACCTGTCGGACGCCGACCTGCGCGACGCCGACCTGATCGGCGCGGACATGCGGGACACCAACCTGTGCGGGGCCGACCTGACGGGCGCCCTGTTCCTCACCCAGCCGCAGCTGAACGCCGCGCGCGGCGACGCCCGGACGAAGGTGTCGAGCCCGCTGGAGCACCCCGCGCACTGGGCGGCGTAGTCACTCCCTCCCCTGCCGGGTACCCTCCTGCTCTCCTCGTGGTCACATACCGCAGGGCCACCCGGCCGCACTACTGTGACCTGCGAACTCTCATCGAATCCGGGCGGGGGATCCCCCCTGCCGGGGCAACAGCAAGGAGTACGAGATGACCGGGGGCGTTCCTCCTCAGGAGCACATACCGCTGTTCAACCCCTTCGCCGAAGGGTTCACCGACAATCCGTACCCGCAGTACGCGATGCTCCGTGAGACCGCGCCGGTCTATCCGCACCCCATGGGGTTCTGGGTGGTCACCCGCTACGCGGACGTGTTCGCGCTGCTGCGCTCCGGCGCCTCGGTCGAACTGCGCAACGTCACCGCGGGCGCGATGGTGAACCTGCGGCAGAAGGACGAGTCCCGCAGGACCCCGCTCATCGACGGCTTCTCGATGATCGACCGGGACGCCCCCGACCACACCCGGCTGCGCCGCCTGGTGCAGAAGGCGTTCACGCCCAAGTCCATCCAGGCGCTCGCGCCCCGCATCGGCGAGCTCGTCGACGGCATGCTCGACCGGATCGCCGCCTCCGGCCGCGCGGACCTGGTGCCCGAGCTGGCCTCGCCGCTGCCGTTCGCGGTGATCGCCGAGATGCTGGGCGCCCCGCCCACCGACCACGAGCGGATCCGTGAGCTCAGCGCCACGATGGTCCGCTCCCTGGAGCCGGTCGCCGACCCCGCCGTCATGCAGGCCATCGAGGCCGCGGACGAGGAGCTGGCGGGCATCACCGCCGAGATGATCGCGTGGAAGCGGAAGAACCCCGCCGACGACCTGATGACGGCCCTGATCGAGGCCGAGGAGGACGGCGACAAGCTCAGCGACGACGAGCTGATCGCCCAGATCACGCTGCTCTACATCGCGGGCCACGAGACGACCGTGAATCTGCTCGCCAACGGCACGCTGGCCCTGCTGCGCCACCCCGACCAGCTGGCCGCGCTCCGGGCGGACGCCGGGCTGCTGCCCAACGCCGTCGACGAGTTGCTGCGCTACGACAGCCCGCTGCAGTCCAGCCGCCGCATCACCGTCGAGCCGACGGTGCTCAGCGGCGTCGAGATCCCCGCGGGCTCGTTCGTGATCGGCGGCCTCGCCTCGGCGAACCGTGACGAGGCGCACTGGGGCCCGGACGCGGACAAGCTGCGCCTGGACCGGGAGGGGGCACGCGGGCACCTGGCGTTCGGCTCCGGCTCGCACCACTGCCTCGGCGCGGCCCTCGCGCGCCTGGAGGCAAGCATCACGTTCGAGCGGATGCTGCCGCGGTTCCCGAAGCTGGCCCTGGACGGCGAGGTGTCCTGGAACGGCCGGATCAACGTCCGCGGCGTGGTGTCGCTGCCGGTGGCGGTCGGCTGATACGGCCGCTGGCCGAAGAGGCATCGGGGGCTCACCGCTGTGCGGTGAGCCCCCTCGCCGTCCCACCCCCTCGACGTCGCACCGGGCGACCTCACACCAGGGCGGGTACTCCCCCGGCGGCCTCGCGCAGTCCCTCGCGCAGCCTCCCCATCGACGCCGCGTTGTTGCCGAACTGGTTGATCGCGAAGGTGCCGCGGTGGTCCGGGCCGTAGCCGTGCTTGAGGAAGTTCACGAAGGAGCCGCTGGCGCTGAGGTCGACGAAGTAGTGCCGCGCCGGGTCGCGGAAGGCGGTGGCCATGAGTTCGTCGAAGCGCACCCGGCCCCGGATCACGTCCCAGGCGTAGTCGTCCCAGCGGTTCAGGGTCTCCCCGTCCAGTTCCCCGGCGTACGCGCACGAGTACACCGGCACCCGGGGCGCGCTCACCCGGACCGCGCGGCCGAGGCTGCGGCACTCGTGGCGGATGTCGTCGACGAGGGCGGAGTGGAAGCCGTAGCGCACCGGGAGGCGGACGGCGACCACTCCTTCCTTGTCGAGCGCGGCGCGGGCCTCGGTGATCCGGTCCGCGTCGCCGCTGACGACGAAGTTGCCGCGGGTGTCGGCGCCGAAGTTGACGCCCGCGAGGGCGAGTCCGGCGAACAGGTCGCGGCGCCGCTGGTGCAGGGCGGGCGGGGCGAGGACGCTGAGCATGCCGCCGGTGCGGCAGCGCAGCTTCAGCAGGTGCGCCTGCTTCATCACCAGGTCGAGGCCGTCCTCGAAGGACATCGCCCCGGCGACGGTGGCCGCGACGTACTCGCCCAGGCTGTGCCCGAGGACCGCGTCCGGCTCGAAGCCCTCCGCGCGCAGGGCCTCGGTGAGGCTCCAGCCGATGCTGTAGAGCGCGGCGTGTGTGTACAGGATGTCGTCGAAGTCCTGGCCCCGGCGCGAGCCGTCGTGCATCGCGGCGACGAGTGACGTGCCCTGGGCCGCCTCGTACAGGGCGCTGCAGCGGTCCATGGCGTCCCGGAACGCCTGCTGGGTGTCGTACAGCTCCTGGCCCATCCGGTAGTACTGGGTGCCCTGGCCGCCGTACATGAAGACGAGCTCGGGGCGCCGCAAGGTCCGCCGCGGGGCGGGGCGGGGCTCGGGCCGCTGGGGCGGGGCGGGCGCCTCGACGCGTGGGGGCGCCTCGATCCGCGGGGGTTCCTCGATCCGCAGGGGTTCCTCGCGGATCTTGCCGGTGAGCTTGGTGAGTACGGTGCCGGGGCCGATCTCGCGGAAGTCCTCGTGGCCGCGCGCCAGCAGCCAGGAGATGGACTCGTACCACTTGACGGGGCTCGATATCTGCCGGGCGAGGAGGTCCGCGTGGCCGGTCGCCGGGTAGGGCCGGGCCGTGCAGTTGGCGATCACGGGGATGCGCGGCGCGCGGAAGTCGACCCCCGCCAGGTGCCGGGCGAACTCCGCCTGCACGTCGGTCATGCACCGCGAGTGGAAGGCGGCGCTCACGTTGAGGGGGATGAAGGAGCCACCGGCCTCCGTGTACGCGGCGCGGACGTCGGGCGCGTGGACCTCGTCGTAGACGCCGGAGAGGATGCACTGGCGGCGGGAGTTGATGTTGGCGATGTCGATGTTGTGGTGCGGCAGGCCCGCGAGGATCTCCGCGACCCGCTCCTGGTCGAGGTTGACGACCGCGGCCATCGCGCCCCTGGGGGCCCGGCTCATCAACTCGCCGCGCCTGCGCACCAGATCGAGGCCGGTGGTGAAGTCGAAGACGCCCGCGGCGAAGAGGGCGCTGTACTCGCCCAGGCTGTGTCCGGCGACGACGGCGGGCGGTGCCTCGCCGGAGTCGATGTGGTCGAGGTACTGCAGGGCGCTGACCGCGTACAGGGCGGGCTGGGTGTACTCGGTGCGGTTGAGGACCCGGTCGGGGTCGTCGAGGCACAACTCGCGCAGGGAGTAGCCGAGGAGCCGGTCGGCCCGCGCGACCAGGTCGGGGTACTTCTCGAACAGCTCCTTGCCCATGCCCTTGCGCTGGGAGCCCTGCCCGGGGAAGACGTACACGGATGTCATGTGATCACTCAGCCGTTGTCGGGAGCGGTGGCTCCGGTGGTCAGGGCGCCGAAGGCGGCGAGGCGCTCCGCGAGCAGGGCCGCGGTCCCGTCCAGCAGTCGCTCGGCGATGACGGCGACCCCGCGGTCGCGCCACGGCTCCAGGTCGGTGCCCCGCACCCAGGAGTTGAAGGCGCCCAGGGCGGGGCCGCAGTGGATCTGGTAGTCGACCCGCCGGTCGGGGGTGCCGTGCAGGGCGAGCCGGGTGGAGTGGACGAAGTACCAGCGGAAGACGTGGGCCATCTTCTGCTTGGGGCTCCGCTCGACCTCGGCGAGCCGGACGGGGTGACGGCGCGCGAGGTGGTCGCGGGTCTCCCGCCACACCTCGTCGAGGGACCGCTTGAAGTACTTGCCCTCCAGGGTGGCCCGGGTCCGCGGGTCGAGGTCGTCGAGGGAGTCGTGCCGCAGATAGAGGTCGTACAGCTTCTGGGCGCGGGCCGGGAAGAAGGTGCCCTTCCTGACGGCCTGCACGCGGGCGCCGACCTCGAACATGTCGCCCGCGGGGGCGTATTCGGTGTCGTGCACGCCGAGGCCCTGCAGGACGTCCTTGACGGCCTCGCTGGTCCCGGCCTCGATCGTGCACTGGTTGATGGAGCCGGTGACGAGGAAGTCGGCGCCCAGGGTCAGGGCCGCGAGGGCCGCCTCGGGGGTGCCGATCCCTCCCGCCGCGCCGACGCGCACGGCGCTCTCGTCGGTGTAGCGCTCCTCGCGCGTGACGCGGTCGCGCAGGGCGCGCATCGCGGGCATCAGGACGTAGGCGTTGCCGCCGTCGGTGTGTCCCGCGGAGTCCGCCTCGACGCACAGGTCCTGGGCCAGCGGCAGCCGGGCGCCGAGTTCGGCCTGTTCGGGGGTGATGAGTCCGTCGTCGAGGAGGCGGCGGACCAGCGGGGCGGGGGCAGGGCGCAGGAAGGGCTCGGCGACCTCGGTGCGCGACACCTTGGCGATGATGTGGTGGTCCTGGGTGAGCCGTCCGTCGGCGTCGGTGCCGAGGCCCGCGAGGCGGTAGTGGACCAGGGGCAGCGTGGGCCGGAGGTAGGCCGACGCCTCCACGGAGCGGACGCCGTGGCGCAGGAACAGCTCGACGGTGCGGGCCTCCTGGTCGGGGTCCTCCGGGTTGCTGAGCAGGTTCATGCCGTAGGCGCGGCCGGGGTCCAGGCCCTTCTTGATGCGGGTGATCGCGTCGTCGACGGCGTCCAGGGCGAGGCCGCCGGTGCCGAAGAATCCGAGCATGCCCGCGTTGCCGAGCGCGGTGACCAGGTCGACGGAGGCGATGCCCTTGTACATCGCCCCGGCGGCGTAGGCGTAGTCGACGCCGTGGGCCTCGCGGAAGCGGGGGTTGCCGAGGGCGCGGGGCGAGACGGCGGGCGGCGGAGCGGGGCGCTGGCCTTGAGGGGGCACGGTCACGGTGTTCTCGATCGGTGAGGGCTCGGGGCGGGGCGCTGCCGCCGGGGCCGGGTCGGTGTCCGCCGTCGGGCTCTCCCACGGGAAGACGCCGTCCTCGGCGTAGCGCCGGATCGCGCGGACGTTGTCGGGGTCGGCGAACACCTCGCGGTTGGTGGCGAGGGCGACGTCCTTGGTGTGCTCGGCCAGCGGGGACAGGGCGCGCAGGTACGCCTTGTAGCGGGCGACGCCCTTCTTCGACAGGCGCCCGAGGCGTTGCAGATGGCGGCGCAGCAGCGCCTCGCTGTCGGGGCCGAGCGCGTCGACGAGCCCCCACGCGTGGGCCTGCCGGGCGTCGACGGTCTGGGTGGTCGCGGCGAGGTAGTGGGCGTGCTGGAAGCCGGTCCTGCGGATCAGGTACGGCAGGACGACGGCCGGGATCAGGCCGAAGAGCAGCTCGGAGAGGCTGAAGGTGGCGCTCTCGTCGGCGATCACGACGTCGCACGCGGCGACGAGGCCGACGCCGCCCGCGTTGGCCTTGCCGCGCACGTGCGCGACGGTGAGCACGTCGGCGTACGCCATCCGCCGGAACAGCTCGAACATGGGCTCCGGGTCGAAGGCCGTGTCCTGGCCGGAGCGGGCCGCGTCGCTGATCACGCCGAAGTCCGCGCCGAAGCAGAAGACTTCGGGCAGCCCTTCGAGGACGACCACGGTGGTGTGCTCCGCGTGCGCCGCCCGCGCGAACACGTCGTCCAGCTCGTGGACGAGGGTCGCGTTGATGGCGTTGTCGGCCTCGGGCCGGTGGATCCGGGCGAAGAGGACGCTGCCCTGCTCGCGGACGCGCAGGGTGGAGTAGGTCAGTCGATCCATGCGTACTCCCGGTGGAACTCCTTGATCGCGCGCAGCACGAGACGGGGCGACGTGCCCGCGGTGCCCGGTGCGGTCCGGTCGACGAAGTCCTGGTTGACGACGGTGTCGCGGGTGCCGACGCGGACGAACGCGCTCTCCCGCAGGAGCCGGTCGTACTCGTCGAGGGACAGCCGGTAGCGCGCGTCGAGGTGGTCCTCGATGCCCATACCCCGCAGCCGGGACGCGCCGTCCGGGGTGACGACGCCGCTGTAGAACTCCGAGCAGCAGCCGGAGCCGTACGAGAACAGCCCGACGCGCCGCGGATCGGGGTAGGCGCCGTTGCAGATGGTGCTCGCGAGGGAGAGGAAGACGGTCGCGCCCATGATGTTGCCGACGCGCCCGCAGTAGCCGAGGCCGGGCAGCACGCGGCGCTCGAAGTCCGCGGCGATCTCGGCGCCCTTGGCCTTGGCGACCTTGCGCATCATCGTGCGGTGGGCGCCCTTGACCATGCCGCCGAAGGGGGTGTGGAAGGCGAGGTACTGGAACGTGTCGCGGTAGTCGGCGCCCTCGACCTTGGCCGCGTAGGCGCGGTAGGCCTGCTCGCAGCAGTCCAGGTACGACATCAGGGACAGGTCGACGTCACCGGCCTCGCTGTCCGGAGCGGGGCGGCAGGTGTCCATCACCTCGTAGCCGTAGGTGCCGCTGGCGCCGACGTCGAGCTGGAAGACGTGCGGGGTGTCGCTGACGAGCAGGGCCACGGCGCCCGCGCCGCCGCTCGGTTCGGCGTACGCCCAGTCCTGCGCGGCGACGTCGTCGCCGTCCTCCAGGATGTAGCGCGAGATGTCGGTGGCGATGACGAGGGCCTTCGCGCCCGGTGAGGTGTTGGCGAGGATGAAGTTGCAGGCCATCTGGAGGCCCGCGGTGCCCGCGTAGCAGGCCTGCTTCAGCTCGAACATCCGCACGTTGCGGCTCAGGCCCAGCTGGTCGTGGAGGTAGGTGCTCGCCGACTTCGAGAAGTCGAAGCCGGACTCGGTGCAGGTGATGAGGAGTTCGATGCGGCCCTTCTCCTCGTCGCTCATGCGGTCGAGGAGCGGCCGGGCCGCGTTGGCCCCGAAGGTGACCGGGTCCTCGAAGGGCAGCGCGACGGTCTTCTCCTTCATCAGCAGGTTGTTCAGGCGCGAGAGGTCGAGCTCGCGGTGGCGCGCCAACTGCATGACGTCGAGCACGGCCGAGCCGCCGAACACGTTCATCGCTTCGATACCGACGCGGGACATGGGGTTCGCTCTTCTGCTCTCTAGGCGTCGCACGCGCTCAGGCACAGTGCGGTGTTGATGCCGCCGAAGCCCATGCTCAGGCTCAGGCAGTGCTGGATGTCGGCCTCGACGGGGGTGTCGCGCACCCAGTGCGGGGCGTCGTCGACGGGGTCGGTGAGGTTGCGGGTGGGGTGCAGCCGGCCCTGCCGCAGTTGCAGCAGGGTCGCGGCCGCCTCGACGGCTCCGGCCGCCGTCAGGCCGTGCCCGGTGATCGACTTCGTGGCGTTGACGGCCGCGTGCGTGAGGCCGCAGGCCTTGAGCGCCGCCACCTCGGTGGTGTCCCCGGTCGGGGACGCGGTGCCGTGCGGGTTGACGTAGTCGATGTCCCGGGCGGTGAGGCCCGCGTGGTCGAGGGCCTGGCGGATCGCCGCGGTCTCGCCGTCCAGGGACGGGTTGGGGTCGCGGTTGCCGTCCAGGCGTACGGACCAGCCACTGAGCCGCGCGTACGGGGCGGGGGCGTCCGGGCGGGCGCCCGCGCGCTCGATGACCAGGGCCGCGCAGGCCTCGCCGTACACGAAGCCGGACCGCCCCCGGTCGAAGGGGCGGCAGGCCTCGGCGGGCGCGTCGGCGTGGCACTCCGCCGCCATGGCGCCCATCGCGTGCAGGCCGAGCAGCTCCCAGTGCGACAGGTCGGCGAGCGCGCCGAGCGCGACGCACACGTCGACGCGGCCGGAGGCGACGGCCTCGGCCGCCTCGATGATTGCGAGCTGTCCGCTGGCCGAGGCGCCGCCCACGGTGTGCGCGAAGCCGCGGATCCCGAAGGCCGTCGTGCACAGCCCGCACAGGTCGCTGTCCAGGTAGGACAGGCCGTAGCTGGGCCGCAGGAAGCGCGGCTTGGCGCGGTGCCGGTCCTGGGCGAGCACGAGTTCGCGCTGCTGGAGGTTGCTGCCGCCGATCACGAGCCCGACGCGGTCGGCGTCGTAGCCGTCGAGGCCGGCCTCGGTCCACGCCTCTTCGAGGGTGGTGAGTGCGACCTGTCCGGTGAGGGAGGCGGTGCGCAGCTCGCGGGCGCCGAGCCGGGTGGTCGGCTTCGGGGTCGGCAGTTCGGCGCCCACGAAGCGGGTGCCGAGCTGCCGTCCGGGCCGCTCCATGACGGCGAAGCGGTGCGCCGCGGCGAACAGTGCGTCGGTGAAGGCGGTCTTGCCCTGGCCCACGGCGGTGGTGACGCCGAGGCCGGTGACGACGAGCCCTGCGGGATGCCTCATGTCACCGGGCCCTGGCCGCTGCCGTGTCGCTGAGGTGCTGGGCCAGCTCGCCCAGGTTCTGCGGGCCGTGGGTCTCGACGAGGGGGATGTCGAGGTCCATTTCCTCCAGGACGGTCATCACGATCTCCGCACGGTCCATGGAGTTGGCGCCGAGCGCGTCCAGGGTGTCGGACTCGCCGAGGTCACGGTCGGCGAGCTCCGGCAGGATCTCCCGGACGGCCTCGGTGATCAGGGTGAACGTCTTGTCCTTGGTCATGTGCGCGCCTTCGCTGGAGGGGTGGGTGGGTGGGTGCCGACGGGTCCGGGGCTCATCCGAGAGCTCCGTCCGCCGCCGCGTCACGCAGCTTCGCGAGGCTCGCGCCCGGCTGCGTCACGATCTTGAGGAGCAGCCGCCGGTAGTCGGCCGCCATCTCCTCGACGGTGCTCCTGGCGTACAGGTCGGTGCTGTACTCCAGGTATCCGTGCAGGCCGTCGGGGGTTTCCCGGACGACGAGGTTGAGGTCGAACTTCGCCGTGCCGCTGTCGGTGGGCAGCGGCAGGAAGCCGAGGGCGCCCGGATCGGCGGCGCCGGGCGGCGCGCCCTCGGCGGCGGGCACCAGGTTGAACATGACCTGGAACAGCGGCGAGTGGGCCGGGTCCGGCTCGGGCACGAGGGCCTGGGCCAGGTCGGCGAACGGGATGTCCTTGTGCTCGTGGGCCGCCGCGGTGACGCGCCGGGTCTGCCCGAGCAGTTCGTCGAAGGCCTGGTCGGGGCGTACGTCGAGGCGCAGCACCAGGACGTTGATGAAGTATCCGACGAGGCGTTCGAGGTCCGGGTGCGGCCGGTTGGTCACGGGCGAGCCGATGGCCAGCTCCCGGTCCTCGGTGTGGGCGCCGAGGAGCGTGGCGAAGGCCGCGAGGAGCGTCATGTAGAGCGTGCCGCCGCTCTCCTGGCTGACGCGCTTGAGCTGCCCGAGCACGTCCGCGGGCACCTTCACCTCGACCGAGGCTCCCTGGTACGACTTCGTCGCGGGCCGCCGGTAGTCGGTGCGCAGGCCCGCGCGTGCGGGCAGCCCAGCGAGCCGGGAACGCCAGTACGCCTCCTGCCGAGCGCGTGCCTCGGCGTCGACGACCTGCCGCTGCCAGTGCGCGAAGTCCGCGTACTGGACGGGCAGTTCGGGCAGGTCCGGCTCCTCGCCCCGGGACAGCGCCTGGTAGGCGGTGTTCAGTTCGGCGACGAAGACGCCGGTCGACCAGCCGTCGAAGATGCCCCAGGGGCGGGTCACGACGGCGACGTGCTCATGCGGCGTGAGCGTCAGGATGTGGACGCGCAGCTGGTACCGGTCCTCGGGCCGGAACGGGCGCGGCCGCTCGGCGCGCAGCAGCTCGGCGACGGCGCTGTCCCCGCCGACGTCCTCGAAGGCGACGGCGAAGCCGGTGGCGTCGTTGACCCGCTGGACGTATCCCTCGTCGGTCCGCAGGTAGCTGGTGCGCAGCACGGCGTGCCGGGCCACGAGCGTCTCGAAGGCGCGGGCGTAGGCGGCACGGTCGAGGCGGCCGATGATCCGGTAGGCCATCTGCACGTTGTCGTACGCCGAACCGAGGTGCTCGCGCGGGTTCAGGAACCACAGTTCGCGCTGCTGGTACGAGAGCGGGGCGTCGCCGCCGGTGCCGGGCAGCAGCGGGACGGTCCCGGCGTCGGTGGGCCGGGCCGCGGCGTCGAGTGCCGCGGCCAGCTCGCCGAGGGTGGCCCCGGCGAGGATCGACTGCAGCGGCAGCTCCTTGCCGGTCTCCTGCTTGACGCGGATGGTGAGCCGGGTGGCGAGCAGCGAGTGCCCGCCGAGGTCGAAGAAGCTGTCGCCAAGCCCGACCCGCTCCAGGCCGAGGACGTCCTGGACGAGGCGGCACAGCACCTGTTCGGTGGCGGTGGCCGGGGCGACGTAGGCCTCCTTGTGGAGGTCGGTCTCGTCCGGCGCGGGCAGGGCGCGCTTGTCGACCTTGCCGTTGGGGGTGAGCGGCAGCTCTTCGAGGGCCACGAAGACGCTGGGCACCATGTACTCGGGGATCCTGCCCGCCAGGTGGTCCTTGAGCGCCCGGGTCAGGGCCTGGCCGGTGCTCGCCACCTGCGGCACGTTCGCCAGGTACGTCGCGCTGTAGGCGGCGCGAGCCCTGGCGCCCGGCCGCTCCCCCTTGGCGAGGATCAGGTCGAGGCCGTCGAGGCGGTCCTGGGACCAGGTCACGGCGACCCGGTAGCCGAGGTCCTCGGCGTGCGCCAGGGCGTCCTCCAGGTCGCGCGCCCGCCGGTCGGCTGCGGCCGTGAGACGGCTCGCGCCGAGCGGCTCCACGTGGCTGTGCGCGGTGGCGCCGCGCAGGCTCTCGGCCACGCGCACGTCGTCGGCGATCCGCGGGTTGTCCAGACCCGTCACACCGAACCGCGCGGGCGCGCCGTCGGCGAGCAGGGCGCGCAGTTCGGCGGGCGTGGTGGCGTGCAGCCAGGGCAGGTCTCCGGTGCGCGGAGCGGTCCCGCCCTTGGTGAGCACGACGTCGTAGCGGTAGCTGAGCATTTCGTTGTCGCCGGTGCCGCGCTTGACGGTGATGTCGACGGCTCCGATGTCCGAGAAGCGCTCGGGGAGTCCGGCGAACCAGCTCGGGCTGACGAGGAGTTCGCCCTCCTGCTGGCGGCGGCGCTGCACCTGGCGGGCCAGCGTCGGCACGGTGACGGGCGCGGCGAGGCGGCTGCGCTCCACGGCCGTCACGTGCGCGGCGAACAGGTCGAGGTTCCTGACGTCGCCGACGAGGATCCGGCCGCCGTCTGCGACCAGCGGCAGCAGCCGCTCGATCACCTCCTCCAGATACAGCCGGTTCGGGAAGTACTGGACCACGGAGTTGATGACGACGGTGTCGAACTTCCGCGGACCGTCGGGGCCTTCGGGCACCGTCACCGACCGGGCGTCGCCCTGCGCGAGGGTGACGTGCGACCAGCCACGGC
Organism: Streptomyces sp. NPDC040610; assembly: GCF_055594065.1. Classification (NCBI taxonomy): domain Bacteria; kingdom Bacillati; phylum Actinomycetota; class Actinomycetes; order Kitasatosporales; family Streptomycetaceae; genus Streptomyces; species Streptomyces sp. NPDC040610. The sequence continues at coordinate 656,421 of NZ_JBVIXA010000002.1, forward strand.
GGTCCGCGCCGCGCCGCACTCCGGCGAGGGCGGACGCGGAGATGTCGACGGCGTGCACGGCCTCGCAGGCGCCCGCGTAGCGGAACAGGAGCAGGCCCGTGCCGCAGCCGACCTCCAGGAGCCTGCGGGGCCGCAGTGCCTCGATCTGCTCCACGGTGCCGTCGATCCAGGCACGCATCTCGGCCTCGGGGATGGCGTCGCCGGAGTAACTGCTGTTCCAGCCGATCAGGTTGAGGTCGTCGCCGGACTCGGCCGCCTCGGTCGTTTCCCGGGCGTCGGACGCGTCGGTTCCGTACTGGTCCTCGAAGAGTTCCTGCCACTGCTCTAGGTGCTCGGCGTTCTGCTCGCGCGCGGTGTCGTCCAGCCATGCGGTGGTGGGCCGCACGTAGGCGACGAGCTTCTTGGTCTCGCCGGTGGCCTGGGTGGTGACGACGGCGCCGCGGACGCCGGGGTGGGACTGCAGCGCGTTCTCGATCTCGCCGAGTTCCACCCGGAAGCCGCGGACCTTCACCTGGTCGTCGACGCGGCCGATGAACTCCAGGGCCCCGTCGGGCCGTCGGCGCACCAGGTCACCGGTGCGGTAGAGGCGGGCCCCCGCCACCGCGGCGAAGGGGTCGGCGACGAACCGGTCCTTCGTCAGCTCGGGGTTGCCGAGGTACCCGCGGGCCACTCCGGGGCCGCCCACGCACAGCTCGCCGACGACGCCCAGGGGCACGGGGCGCAGATGGGCGTCGAGCACGTGGGCGGTCGACTGGGCGATGGGCCCGCCGATCGGGATGACCGCGTCCTCGGCGAGGTCCCGGGGGATCACGTGGCAGGTGGAGGCGATGCTGTTCTCGGTGGGGCCGTAGGCGTTGACGACGGTCAGGCCGGGGTGGTCCGCGTACAGGCGGCGTACGTCCTTGGCGGAGAACGCCTCGCCGCCGACGCCCAGATAGGTGAGCGGCAGCCGCCGCCCCCGCGCGGCCTCGGCGTAGGCGGGCAGGAAGGCCGCGGACAGGGCCATCATCGTGACGCCGGAGCGCTCGACGCGGTCGAGGAGCGCGCCCACGTCCTTGGAGTCCCCGTCGTGCAGGACGAGCCGGCCGCCGCACAGCAGCGGGCCGAGGACTTCCTGGGAGCCGACGTCGAACGAGATCGACGAGTGGTGCAGGACGACGGTGTCGGGGTCGGTCGGGAAGTAGTCCGGGTTGCGCACCAGGCGGACGACGCCGCGCTGTTCCACGAGGACGCCCTTGGGGACCCCGGTGGAGCCGGAGGTGAAGATGACGTACGCCAGGTGCTCGGGCGTGAGGCCGAGCGCGGCGCGGGACAGGCCGTGCTCCGGGCGGTCGGCGAGCACCTGGGCCTCGTCGGCGGCGCGTTCGCCGGTGTCGAGGTGGACGACTTCGAGGCGCTTGCCCTCGCCCGCCCCGTCGGTGTCGCCGTCGAGGAGCACGGACGACAGGTGGGACTGGCTGAGCACGATCTCCACGCCGGACGTGGCCACCAGGGTGCGGATGCGCTCCTGGGGGTAGTCCGGGTCGATGGGCACGTACGCGCCGCCCGCCTTGAGGATGCCGAGCAGACCGGTCACGAGCTCCGGCGAGCGGCGGGCGCACAGGCCGACCAGCGTGTCGGGGCCGACGCCCTGTTCGCGCAGGTGGTGCGCGACGCGGTTGGCGCGCGCGTCGGTCTCGGCGTAGGTCAGCCGCTGCTGGCCGTACTCGACGGCGATGGCGTCGGGGCGCCGCCGGACGTGCTCTTCGAAGAGTTCGAAGAGGCAGTGGTCGTCGGGGTACGGCTTGTCGGTGTCGTTCCACTCGGTCAGCAGGCGGTGGCGTTCCGCCGCCGGGAGGATGTCGATGTCGAGCGCCCGGGTGCCGGTGCCGTCGGTGGCGGCCAGCGCGTCGACGAGGCCGGACACGGCGGCCTCCAGGTAGCCGAGCACGGCGTCCGGTGACAGGGCCGCGTCGACCTGGGCATTCAGGGACAGTTCGGTGCCGGTGTCGTCGACGGACACGCCCACCGGGTAGTTGGTGCGGTCCAGGGAGCCCAGCCAGCGGATGCCGAGCTCGTCGAGCGTGGCCGCACCCTGGTCGCCGCGGCGCGGTTCGAAGTACCGGTAGTTGATCATCGAGCTGAACAGGGTGGCGTCACTGTCCAGGCCGCTGGAGCGCTGGGCGAGGGTGAGCGCGCTCTGCTCGAAGGAGATCAGCTCCTTGAGCGAGGTGTCCACGGCGGACACCAGCTCCTTGACGCTGCGGCCATCGAGGCGGACCCGCAGCGGCAGGGTGTTGATGAAGTTGCCGAGCATCCGCTCGACGCCGGGGACGCCCTGGAGGCGGCCGGAGAGGACCGTGCCGAACACCACGTCGTCGCGCCCGCTGGTGGCCGCCGTGACCAGGGCCCACCCGGCGTGGAACAGCGCGGCCGGGCTGATCCGCAGCCGCTGCGCCTGCTCGCGCAGCCGTCCGGTGAGGTCGGCGGGCAGCGAGCGGCGCAGGTCGCGTACGCGGCTGCCGTCGCCGTGCACGTCGACGAGCTGGAACGGTGTGGTGGGCTCGGTGAGGTCGCCCAGCTCGCGGCGGAAGTACGCCTCGGCGTCGTTCGTGGCGAGCTGGTGCAGGGTGTGGCCGACGAAGTCCCGGTAGGCCGGGGGCGCGGCGAGGTCGGCGGTGCGGCCCGCCAGGTGGGCGGCGAGCTCTTCGAGGATGAGGCGCAGCGAGGTCGCGTCCTCGATGAGGTGGTGCACGCGCAGCAGCAGGAAGCGCCGCTCGGAGTGCGGGTCGGCGGCGACGGCGAGCCGCAGCAGCGGTGCCCGGTCGAGCGCGATGCTCCCCGGGTCGGCGAGCCAGCCGCGGGCCTGGGCCTCGGCCGCGTCGGAGTCGGCCGCGTCCAGCGTGCGGTGCTCGACGTCGAGGGGCACCGCGCGCAGCACCACCTGCACGGGTTCGCCGAGGCCTTCGGTGACGACGGCCGTGCGCATCACGTCGTGCCGGTCCACGAGCTGCTGCAGGGCGGCCACGAAGGCGTCGCAGACGTCCTCGTCGGGGACGGTCAGCAGGATCGGGATGACGTACGGGTCGTTGCCGGGATCCATCAGGTGATGGAAGAGGATCCCTTCCTGCGACGGTACGAGGGGGTAGACGTCCTGCACATTGGGGGCGCCGCCGGGTACGCGGGACACCACGGCGTCGATGTCGGCCTGGCTCAGCGCGGCCAGCGGCAGCATCTGCGGGGTGATCCGCTCGCAGCCCGCCGGGATCGCCCGGGCGGGCACGGAGTAGCCGGTGACGTCCGGGTCGGCGCTGTCGATCTCGGCGGCGAGGTCGGCGAGCGTGGGGCTCCTGAAGACGCTGCGGACGGCGACGTCGAGCCCCTGCTCCTTCAGGCGGGCGATGAGGACGGTGATGAGCAGCGAGTGCCCGCCGAGCGCGAAGAAGTTGTCGTGCGCGCTGATGCGGTCCTCGTCGAAGCCGAGGAGTTCGGCCCAGGCGGCGGCGAGCGTCCGCTCGGTGGCGGTGCCCGGCGCGGTGTACGCGCGCTGCGCGAAGGCCTCGATGCCGGGGGCGGGCAGCGCCTCGCGGTCGAGTTTGCCGTTGCCGGTGATGGGCAGCCGCGCCAGGTCCACGAAGGCGCCGGGGACCATGTAGTCGGGCAGGGTCCGGCGCAGGTGGCGGGCGAGGTCGGCGCGCAGGTCCGGGTCGGCGGCGCGCTCGCGCAGGACGGTGTAGGCGACGAGTTGCTTGTCGCCGGGGGTGTCCTCGCGGGCGATGACGCGGGCGTCCTGGACGGCGGGGTGTTCGGTGAGGCGGGCCTCGATCTCGCCCAGCTCGATGCGGAAACCGCGGATCTTCACCTGGTCGTCGTTGCGGCCCAGGTATTCCAGCGAGCCGTCCGGCTGCCAGCGGGCCAGGTCACCGGAGCGGTACATCCGCCCGCCCGGCTCACCGCTGAACGGATCGTCCAGGAACCGCTCGGCGGTCAGCTCCGGCCGGTTCAGATACCCACGCGCCACCCCCGCCCCACCGACGTACAACTCCCCCACGACACCGACCGGCACCGGCTGGCCGTGCCCGTCGAGGACGTAGGTGCGCAGGTCGGGGATGCGTTCCCCGATCGGGCTGACCGACCGGTCGGTGTCGGCCTCGGTCAGCAGCCGGTACGTCACGTGCACGGTGGTCTCGGTGATGCCGTACATGTTCACCAGCTCGGTGCCCTTGTTCACCGCGCGCCGCAGCCACGGCTTCAGCGACGCGACCTCCAGGGCCTCGCCGCCGAAGACCACGGCGCGCAGGGCGTGCGGCTCGGGGTCGTCGCCCTGGGCGGCGATCAACTGCCGGAAGGCGCTGGGCGTTTGGTTCAGGACCGTCACACCCGAGGCACAGAGCAGCCGGTAGAAGTCCTGCGGGCTGCGCGTGACGGCCTGCGGTACGACCACGAGGCGGCCGCCGTGCAGCAGCGCACCCCAGATCTCCCACACCGAGAAGTCGAACGCGAAGGAGTGGAACAGCGCCCAGACGTCCCGCTCCCCGAAACGGAACCAGTCGTCGGTCGACGTGAACAGCCGCACCACGTTGCGGTGTTCGACCATGACGCCCTTGGGGACGCCGGTCGACCCCGACGTGTAGATGACGTAGGCGAGAGCGGAGGGCGTCAGGCCCGGCACCGCCACGTCGTCGGCGGCGAGGTCGGCCCACTGGTCGGCATCCGTGCGCACGTCGACGACGGGGACCGACGGAACGGCGAGCCCCTCGGGCAGCGCCCCGTCCGTCACCAGCACCCGCGGCGCGCTGTCCGTCAGGATGTGCGCGAGCCGGTCCGCCGGAGACGCCGGATCCACCGGCACGTACGCGCCACCCGCCTTCAACACCGCGAGCACGGCCACGACCAGCTGCTCACTGCGCGACAGGCACAACGCCACCAGCACATCCGGCCCCACGCCCAGACGGCCCAGATGCCGCGCCAGCCGATTCGCCCGCGCGTTCAACTCCCCGTACGAAAGACGGCAGCCCTCGAACTCCACCGCCACCGCGTCCGGCGTTCCGGCCGCAACCCCCTCGAACCACTCGTGCAGGCACCGCCCCACCGGCTCCACGGCAGGCACCGCGTTCCACTCCGCCACGACCTGACGGCGCTCCGCGGCCTCGAGGGTGCTGAGCCGGGAGATCCGCTCCTCGGGGGCGGCGACGACGGCGCGGAGCAGGGCGGTGTAGTGGCGCACGAAGCGCTGGACAGTCGCGCGGTCGAAGAGGCTGGTGTTGTACTCGAAGGCGCCGATCAGCCCGTCGGGGGTCTCGCGCAGGTCGAGGGTGGCGTCGAACTTCGTGATGTCGAAGTCGAACTCGACGAGGGAGACGTCGAGTTCACCGAGGCGAACCTCGCGGTCGGTGTGGGCCTCCTGGAGGACGAACGCGACCTGGAACAGCGGTGAGTGGCTGAGGCTGCGCTCCAGGCGCAGGGCGTCGACGACCGCTTCGAAGGGCACGTCCTGGTGGCTGAAGGCCTGGAGCGCGACGTCCTTCACCCGGCCGAGGAGATCGGTGAAGGCGGGGTCGCCCGACAGGTCCGTGCGCATCACCAGGGTGTTGGCGAAGAAGCCGATCAGGCCTTCGGACTCGATGCGCTGGCGGTTCGCGACGGGCGTGCCGACGGGGATGTCGGTCTGCTCGCTGTAGCGGTGCAGGAGCAGGGCGTAGACGGACAGCAGCGTCATGTACAGCGTGACGTCGTGCCGGTCGGCGAGCGCCTTCAGCTGCCGCAGCAGTTCCTCGGGGAGGTGAAAGCGCTCGTGCGCGCCCTGGTAGGTCTTGACCGCCGGACGGGTGCGGTCGGCCGGGAGCGGCAGGCGCGCGTCGACGCCGTCGAGCTGCCGGGTCCAGTAGCCGAGCTGGCGGTCCTGCACCTCGTCGACGAGCCACTGGCGCTGCCAGTGCGCGTAGTCCGCGTACTGGATGGGCAGCGGTGCGAGCGGCGACGGGGCGCCCGCCTGGAACGCCTCGTACAGCGTGACCATCTCGCGGAAGAAGACGCCGAGCGACCAGCCGTCGGAGACGCTGTGGTGCATGGTCACGAGCAGGATGTGCTCCTGCTCGGACCGGCGCAGCAGGCGGACCCGGATCAGGGAGTCGCGGGCGAGGTCGAAGGGCGCCACGGCCTCGCGCTCGCAGATCGACGCCAGGTCGGCGGATTCGGTCAGCTCCTCCTGGGAGACGGTGAAGTCCGTGCCGTCGCCGATCTCCTGGTAAGGCACGCCGTCGCGCTCGACGAAGCGGGTGCGCAGCGCCTCGTGCCGCCCGACGATCTCGGCGAGGGCGCGCAGCAGGGCGGGGCGGTCGAGCGGGCCGCGCAGCCGCATCGCCATGGGGATGTTGTAGTACGCGCTGGTGCCGTCCAGCTGCGCCAGGAACCACAGGCGCTGCTGGGCGAAGGACAGCCGGTCCGGCTCGCTGCCGGTGCGCGGGCGCGGGCCGATGGCCTCCAGGGCGGACAGGTCGACGCCCTGCTTCTTGAGCATCGCGATGAGAGCGCGCTGCTTGTTGGCGGGCAGGGACTTGATCTTGCGGATCAGGTCCAGGGACGTGTCGGCGTTCGGGGTGCTCGCCGTCGGCGTCGTGGTCACTTGGTCCGGCCTTCCCACGCGTCGAGCTCTGCTTCGCTCATGTTCTCGATCAAGTCGATGCTCTCCAGGATCGTGGCGACGTCGAGCGCCCCGCCCGCGGGTGTCACGGGTGCGCGCCGCTCCACCTCGGCGGCCATCGCGGCGAGCGCCGGCCCCTCGAAGACGGACTGGACGGTGAGTTCCACGCCGGTCGCCTGGGCGATGCGGTTGACCAGGCGGGTGACGAGCAGCGAGTTGCCACCGAGGGCGAAGAAGTCGCTGTGCACGTCGAGGTCGTCGGCGTCGGTGCGCAGCAGCTCCGCCCAGACGCCCGCGACGGTCCGCTCGGCGTCGGTGCTCGGTGGGGTGCGCCGCTCGGCGGGCCGCATCCGGTCCTCCGGCGCGGGCAGGGCCCGCTGGTCGAGCTTGCCGTTCTGCGTCAGCGGCAGCTCTTCGAGGAGGACGTGTGCGGCCGGGAGCATGTACTCGGGCAGTGCGGTCCGCAGCCGCTCGGTCACGTCGGCGAGCAGGGCGGCCCGGCCGGACCAGCGCGGCCCCGGCACGGTGGCGACGGGGTCGGGCTCGGGCTCGTGCGAGACGTTCTGATGGCCGAGGCGGCGGGCGTAGACGTTGTAGAGCGTCGTGTTGCGCAGCAGCCGGTTGCCCTGTTCGCAGACGACGTCGTACCCGAGGGCCTTCAGGAGGGTCGTGACCTTCTCCAACTGGCCGTCGACGTCGTGGAGTTCGACGACGAGCTGGCGGATCTTCGGCCAGTCCCGCCAGTGGATGCCCTTGAGCACCTCGTACTCGGCGTTCTCCACGTCGATCTTCAGCAGGTCGATCCGGTCGATCGACTCCTCCGCGACGACGGCCGAGAGGGTGCGCAGGCGGCAGGTGAACTGTTCGCTGTCGAGGCGGGCGTCGACGACCGCGTCGACCAGCGCGTCCTCGGCGGCGTCCCGGCCCCCGCCCGGCCCTTCCTTGCCACTCGGCGCACCCTGACCACCGAGCTCCTCCTGGCCGCCCGGCCCCTCCTGGTTGCCGACCTCCTCCTGGTTGCGCAGGTAGGAGCGGACCAGGTCGTGGGCCTGGTCGGCGGTCGTGACGCTGGAGGAGATGACGGTGTTGTGGCGGTAGAAGGTGAAGGTCTCCTCCTTCGCCTCCGCCGCGAGGCCGCAGTCGTACACCTTGGCGTTCAGGCCGTGGAGCGCGACGTTGCGGCGCAGCGAGTCGAACACCGGCGGGATCGGCTCGAAGGCGTAGATCCGGGTGTCCGGGCAGCGGCTGCCCGCGAACAGCGTGAACAGGCCGATGTTGGCGCCCACGTCGACGATGGTGTCGCCGTTCTCGATGGTGATGCCGTTCCGCAGGTATTCGAGGTGCGTGAAGATCTCGTCGTAGACGAAGTCGGTCTCGCTCTTGTTCTGCTGGAACACCGTCAGGCCGTTGGGCAGTTCGTACGTCCGCTCCAGGGCCTCGGGCTCGGTGCGGGCGAGGCTCAGGAGTTCGCGTACGGCCGGGGCGGTGTCCGGCGCCGGGACGAGGTAGGCGACGAGACGCTGGTCCTGGTCGTCGGCGTGGTCGCCGGAGGCATCGGAGTCCCGGTGGTCGCGGTAGTCGCGCACCAGGACCCGGGCGTCCTGGACGGCGGGGTGTTCGGTGAGGCGGGCCTCGATCTCGCCCAGCTCGATGCGGAACCCGCGGATCTTCACCTGGTCGTCATTGCGGCCCAGGTATTCGAGCGAGCCGTCCGGCTGCCAGCGGGCCAGGTCGCCGGAGCGGTACATCCGCCCGCCGGGCTCGCCGCTGAACGGGTCGTCCAGGAACCGCTCGGCGGTCAGCTCCGGCCGGTTCAGATAGCCACGCGCCACCCCGGCGCCGCCGACGTACAGCTCGCCCACGGCGCCGACGGGCGCGGGGCGGCCGTGCGGGTCCAGGACGTAGGTGCGCAGGTCGGGGATGCGGCGGCCGATGGGGCTGACCGCGCGGTCGGCATCGGCGTCGGTCAGCGGGTGGTGGGTGACGTGCACGGTGGTCTCGGTGATGCCGTACATGTTCACCAGCTCGGTGCCCTTGTTCACCGCGCGCCGCAGCCACGGCTTCAGCGACGCGACCTCCAGGGCCTCGCCGCCGAAGACCACGGCGCGCAGGGCGTGCGGCTCGGGGTCGTCGCCCTGGGCGGCGATCAACTGCCGGAAGGCGCTGGGCGTTTGGTTCAGGACCGTCACACCCGAGGCACAGAGCAGCCGGTAGAAGTCCTGCGGGCTGCGCGTGACGGCCTGCGGTACGACCACGAGGCGGCCGCCGTGCAGCAGCGCACCCCAGATCTCCCACACCGAGAAGTCGAACGCGAAGGAGTGGAACAGCGCCCAGACGTCCCGCTCCCCGAAACGGAACCAGTCGTCGGTCGACGTGAACAGCCGCACCACGTTGCGGTGTTCGACCATGACGCCCTTGGGGACGCCGGTCGACCCCGACGTGTAGATGACGTAGGCGAGAGCGGAGGGCGTCAGGCCCGGCACCGCCACGTCGTCGGCGGCGAGGTCGGCCCACTGGTCGGCATCCGTGCGCACGTCGACGACGGGGACCGACGGAACGGCGAGCCCCTCGGGCAGCGCCCCGTCCGTCACCAGCACCCGCGGCGCGCTGTCCGTCAGGATGTGCGCGAGCCGGTCCGCCGGAGACGCCGGATCCACCGGCACGTACGCGCCACCCGCCTTCAACACCGCGAGCACGGCCACGACCAGCTGCTCACTGCGCGACAGGCACAACGCCACCAGCACATCCGGCCCCACACCGAGCCCCCGCAGATGCCGCGCCAGCCGATTCGCCCGCGCGTTCAACTCCCCATACGAAAGACAGCAGCCCTCGAACTCCACCGCCACCGCGTCCGGCGTTCCGGCCGCAACCTCCTCGAACCACTCGTGCAGGCACCGCCCCACCGGCTCCACGGCAGGCACCGCGTTCCACTCCGCCACGACCTGACGGCTCAGGGCGTCGCTCAGGACGGACAGCTCCAGCGCGGGACGCCGCTCCGCGTCCTCGGTGGTGAGGGCGTCGACGAGGCGTGTCATGGCGGTTTCCAGGTAGCCGATGACGAGTGCGGCGTCCTGGGCCTGGTCGATCTGGGCGTCGAGGGAGAAGGAGTGCCCGAGGTCGTCGACCGACAGGGCGATGGGGTAGTTGCTCCTCTCGATGACACCCGCCAGGGACCTCACGCCCGCGCGCTCCAGCTCGCTGTCGTCGACGCGGTCGTCGGACTCCAGGTGCCGGTAGTTGAAGATCGCGTTGAACAGCGGGGTCTCGGGCGGTACAGCGCTGTGGCGGTGGGCGACGGCGAGCGGGGTCTGCTCGTGGCGGACCAGCGCGCGCAGCGCCCGGTCCGTGGCGCGCACCAGGTCGGCCGCACTGGCGCCGGTCAGGTCGACGCGCACGGGGAGGGTGTTGATGAAGTTGCCGAGCATCCGCTCGATGCCCCGCGGCCCCTGGAGGCGCCCGGACATGACGGTGCCGAAGACCACGTCGTCGCGGCCGCTGCACGCCGACGCGACCAGGGCCCAGCCCGCGTGGAACAGGGTGGCGGGACTGACCCGCAGTTCCTTCGCGCAGGCCCGGACGCGTTCCCCGAGGCCGGTGTCCAGGGGGCGGCGCAGGTCCAGGACCCGGCGGCCGTCGCCGTGGACGTCCTGGAGCCCGAACAGCACGGTGGGTTCGGTGACGTCCCCGAGGACGGCCGCGAAGTGCTCCGCCGGGTCCAGCTGCCGGGCGCGGTGCTGGACGTGGGCGATGAAGTCGCGGTACGGCGCGGGCGGGGCCAACTCGGCCTCGCGGCCGGTCATATGGGCGACGATCTCGCGGAACAGCAGGCCGAGGGAGGTGGCGTCGTCGACGAGGTGGTGCAGGTTGAGGGCCGCGAACCAGGTGGCCGTGCCGGGCTGCCGGGTGGCGCGCAGCCGGATCAGCGGGGCCCGGTCCAGGCGCATCGGCTGCGGGCGGGCGAGCAGGTCGCGGATCTCGTCCTCGGTGTCGGTGCCCGCGGGCAGCTCGAACTCCTCCGGCTCCAGCTCGGCGTGGCGCACCACGACCTGGACGGGCCGGGACAGGCCCTGGGTGAGGACGGCGGTGCGCAGCGCGTCGTGCCGGGCGACCGCCGCGCGCAGGGCGCGCACGAAGCCGTCGAGGTGGGAGCGGCTGTCGAAGGAGAACACGCCGGAGAGGACGTAGGGGTCGCGGCCGCCCTCCTTGAGGTGGTGGAAGAGCATGCCTTCCTGGAGGGCCGCCAGCGGGTAGACGTCCTGGATGTTGGGGGCGCCGCCGGGCACGGCCGCGGCGACCGTCGCGAGTTCGTCCTCGGTCAGGGAGACCAGGGGCAGCATGTCGGGGGTGAGGCGGTCGCAGTCGGCGGGGATGCCGTTCGGCGGGACGGTGAACGCGGTGCGCGCCGGGGCGGCGGTTTCGGCGTCCGGGGCACCCGGGTCCGCCGCGTCGTGCGCTGCCGCCGCGTCGATGGTGGCGGCCAGGTCGGCGAGCGTGGCGGCGGCGAAGACGCTGCCCAGGTCGCAGTCGATGCCCTCGTCGAGGAGGCGGGCGGTCAGCTTCGGGATGAGCAGGGAGTGGCCGCCCAGGGCGAAGAAGTTGTCCTGGACGCCGATGCGGTCCTCGTCGAAGCCGAGCAGGGCCGCGCACAGGGCGAGGAGGGTCCGCTCGGTGGCCGTGCCGGGGGCGACGCGCTCGCCGGACACGGCGTAGGCGTCGGCGTCGGGTGCCGGGAGGGCCTTGCGGTCGAGCTTGCCGTTCGCGGTCAGCGGCAGGGCGTCCAGGCGGACCAGGGCGCCGGGGACCATGTGCTCGGGCAGGGACTGTCCGAGGTGACGCAGGAGTACGTCGTGGAGGTCGCCGGTGTGCGCCGGGTCGAGGACGACGTAGCCGACGAGCTTCGGGTCGCCGGGGGTGTCCTCGCGGGCGAGGACCGCGCAGGACCGCACGGCGGGGTGGCGGGAGAGGCGGTCCTCGATCTCGCCGAGCTCGATGCGGAAGCCGCGCAGCTTGACCTGGTTGTCGATGCGGCCGAGGTACTCCAGGGTGCCGTCCGGCAGCCATCGGACGAGGTCGCCCGTGCGGTACATGCGGGCGTCCGGGACGTCCGCGAAGGGGTTCGGGACGAACCGCTCGCGCGTCAGGTCCGGGTTGTTCAGATAGCCGCGGGCCAGGCCGACACCGGCGATGTGCAGTTCACCGGCGCAGCCGACGGCCTGGCGCCGGCCCAGGTCGTCCAGGACGTACAACTGGATGTTCTGGATGGGGCGGCCGATGGGGACGGTGTCCGCCGCCGCGCCGGGCGGGCAGGTCCAGTGGGTGACGTCGATGGCGGCCTCGGTCGGCCCGTACAGGTTGTGCAGGGCCGCGCCGTGCACGGCGTGGTGCCGGGCGGGCAGCTCCGGCGGCAGGGCCTCGCCGCTGCAGAAGACCTGGCGCAGCGACGTGCAGCGGGCCCACCCCTCGTGGTCGAGGAGCAGCCGCAGCATGGGCGGCACGAAGTGCACGGTGGTGATCTGCGCGGCCCGGATCAGCGACACCAGGTAGGCGGGGTCCTTGTGTCCGCCCGGTGCGGCCACGACCAGGCGGGCCCCCGTGACGAGGGGCCAGACGAACTCCCACACGGACACGTCGAAGCTGAACGGCGTCTTCTGCAGCACGGCGTCGTCGGCGCCGAGGGCGTACTCGTGCTGCATCCACTCGATGCGGTTGACGGCCGCGCGGTGCTCGACCATGACGCCCTTGGGGCGGCCGGTGGAGCCGGAGGTGTAGATGACGTACGCGAGGTGGTCGGGGGCGACGCGGGCGGGGCCCGGGTCCGGCGCGGCCGCCTCGTCCGGACGGCCCTCGGGGCCGAGCGGTCCCTCGGACGTCGGCCGCCCCTCGGAGTCCAGGCGCAGCACCGAGAGCGCCCCGCCGAGCGCGGACGCGTCGGTGGCGGTCTGGGCGAGGACGAGGGCCGCACCCGAGTCCTCGATCATGAACTGGATCCGCTCGGCCGGGTAGTCCGGCTCCAGCGGCAGGTAGGCGCCGCCCGCCTTCATGACCGCCCACAGGGCGACGACCATCTCGACGGAACGCTCCATGCAGATGCCGACGACGGTGTCCGCGGTGACGCCGCGGCGGCGCAGCTCGGCGGCCAGCGCGTCCGTGCGGTCGGCGAATTCGGTGTACGTCAGCGAGCGGTCGCCGTACACGAGGGCCGTGCGGTCGCCGTGCCGGGCCACGGCGGTGGCGAGCAGGTCGGGCAGGCCACGGTCGGCGGAGTAGGGGCGGTGGGTGTCGTTCCAGTCGTCGAGCCGGCGGAGTTCGCCGTCCGAGAGGTGCGAGGCGTCCGAGAGGAGTTGTCCGGGGTCCGCGGCCAGGGCGCGCAGCAGGGTCCCGTAGTGGCCGAGGAAGCCCTCGACGTCGGCCGCGGCGAACCGCTCGGCGTCGTACTTGAGGTGCAGCGTGTAGGCGTCGGCGGCGTGCTCGACGACCTCCAGGTGGAGCTTGAACTCCCCCTCCTGGGATATCTCCTCCACGAACCGCAGCGACCGGGCGAGGTCGGAGCCGCGCACGTCGTCGCCGGTCAGGTGCATCATGCGCTGGTTCTGGAAGACGTAGGAGACCTGGAAGACCGGCGAGGTGTCGGGGTCGGTGCGCAGGTTCAGGTCCTGCACCATGCGCGGGAACGGGTACGCGGCGTGGTCGAGGCCGTCGGCCATGACGAGCGTCAGCTCGCGCAGGAAGTCGGTGAACGGCACGTCGCCGCGCACGCCGTGGCGCACGGGCAGCATGTTCACGAAGTAGCCGACGGCGTCGTCGTAGGAGGCGTCCGGCCGGCCCAGGGACGGCACGCCGACGATCAGGTCGCGCTCGCCGCTGTAGCGGTGCAGGAGCAGCTCGTACACGGCGAGGAAGAGCACCGCGGGCTTGACGCCGCGGGCCGCGCACAGGTCGCGTACCCGCGCGGCGAGCTCCGGGGGCAGCGGCAGGGCGACCGTCTCGCCCCGCACGGAGGTGCCCGGCGCGGGCGTGCGCTCGATGTCCAGGCGCAGCGCGGGCAGGTCGCCCGCCAGGGTGTCCTGCCAGAAGGCGCGGTGGCGGGCGCCGTCGGGGCCCGCGAGGAAGTCCGACTCCCAGCGCACGAACGCGTCGTAGGCGTCGTGCCGCGCCGACGCGGGCTCGGGGGTGCCGCCGCGCAGCAGCGTCTCGTAGGTGCGCAGCAGGTCGCGGAGCAGGACGGGCGTGGAGGCGCCGTCGAACACCAGGTGGTGGAAGGCGAGCAGGACGAGGGTCCGGGGCGCGTCGGGCGTGCCCGCCGAGTACACGACGGCCCGCGCGGGGGCGTCCTGGTACAGGTCGAAGGGCGCCTTGGCCTGCTCGCGGGCCAGCGCGACCAGGACGTCGTCGGGCAGGCCCTGGGGCACGGTCTGGTGCCGGAAGGGCAGCTCGGCGTCGGCCGGGCGGCGCACCAGGTACGGGGTGCCCTCGTCCTCGGCGATCACGCTGTGCAGCAGCGTGTGCCGGGACGTCACGTGCCGGAAGGCCTCCTCGAACACCGCGACGTCGAACGGCGCGGACGTGCGGAAGCACACCGGCACGTTGTACACGTCGGCGGTGGGCCGCAGCTTGTGCAGCAGCCACAGGCCCTGCTGCCCCGCGGACAGGGGACGCCGGTCCCCGGTGCCCGCCCCCGCGGAGTCCTGGAGCCGCTCGTAGAACGCGAGCACGTCGTCGGCGGAGTAGAGGCCCGCCTTGAAGCCCGCCAGAATCTGATCCTCGTTCACGCGCCCGGTGCTTCCTTCATGAGTGACTTGAGTTCTTCGAGTCCGACGTGGCCCTGGCGGAACTTCTCCAGGGCCTTGGCCCGCGCTTGGCGTGCGTCCGGTGCGGCTGGTGCCTCGTGCACGGCTGGTGCTTCTGGTTCTTCCGGTACGGCTGGTTCTTCCGGTACGGCTGGTGCGGCTTCGCGTACGTCCGGTCGGCCGGTGTCGGGGGCGCGCTTGGCGGTGAGCCGTTCCGCGATGCGCTCCAGGGTGGCCAGTTCGACGATCTCCCGTGTGGTGAGCGTCAGCCCGAGGTCGGCGTCGACCGCGCGCTGGAGGCGGACCCACAGGATGGAGTCGGCGCCGACGCTGTGCAGGTCCTTGTCCAGCGGGAGTTCGCCCGGGTCGAGGCCGAGGGCCGTGGAGAAGTAGTCCGCGAGGTAGCGCAGGATGTCGGCGCCGTCGGCCTCGGGGCGCACGTCGCTCCCGGCCTCGGGACGCGCCTCGGCCTCGGCCCGTGCGGCCGTGTCGGGTGCGGGCGCCGTGAGCGTGCCCGTGTGGCCGACCCAGTACCGCTTGCGCCGGAACGCGGTCGTGGGCAGCGGCACCAGTCGGCGCGGCCGCCCCGCGTGCAGGTCGCGCCACGGGATCCGGCCGCCGCGCACCCACAGCTCGGCGAGGCGGTCGAGTTCGCCGTCGGCGAGGAGCGCGCGCACGAAGGCCTCGCCGTGGCCGCCTGCGAGCAGGTCGCCGAGCGTGCCCGCCCCGGCGTCGGCGTCGCCCACGTACAGCTGGGCGTACGGCGGGTTTCCGGCCAGGAACTCCGCGAGCGCGCGGAGCAGCCCGGCGCGGGAGTCCGTGACGAACGCGAGGCGCGCGGGCAGGGCTTCCCGGCCCACCTGCAGGGTGTGGGCGATGTCCGCGAGCGCGGCTCCGTCGCCTTCCCCGTCGGCCCGCTCGACGAAGTCGTGCAGCAGCCGGGCCGCGGTGCGCAGCCGGTCGGTGTCACCGGCGGAGAGCACGATCAGGTGCGGCTCGTCGGTTGCGGGGCGCGGGGCCTCGGAGGCCTCGTCGTCCGGCGCCTCCTCCACGACGAGGCTGACGTGGCTGCCGCCCGCGCCGACGGAGTTGAGCAGCGCGCGCCGGGGCCCGCCGTCGCGCGGCTCCCACGGCGTCAGGGTCTCGCACAGCCGCAAGGGCCCCTCGTCCAGGCGGAGTTCGGGGTTGGGGGCACCGACCGCCGTCCGCGGTGCGAGTTCCCGATGGCGCAGCTGCAGCACGACCTTGGTGAGCTGGGCGATGCCGGACGCGGCCTCGGGGTGGCCCAGGTTGGACTTCACCGAGCCGAGCGCGACGGGCTCGGTGACGTCGCCGAACACCTCGCGCAGGGCGCCCGCCTCGACGGCGTCGCCGAGCGCGGACCCGTTGGCCGCGGCCTCCACGTAGCCGATCGACGCGGGGTCGCAGCCCGCCTTCTCCAGGGCCCTGCGGGCCACATTGACCTGCGTCCTGCGGCTCGGCGCCATGAACTGGCCCGCGCGGCCGCCGTGCAGCGAGGCGCTGCCCTTGATGACCGCGTGCACGGTGTCGCCGTCGCGGCGGGCGGCGGCCAGCGGCTTGAGCAGGACGGCGCCCACCGCCTCGGCGGGCAGATAGCCGTCGCCGTCCCGGAAGCTGCGGCTGCCGGGGCCGCTGCCGAGGAGGCCCGCGCGGGACAGCGCCCGGTACTTGTCGGGGTGGACCGTCAGGTTCACGCCTCCGGCGATCGCCAGCTCGCTGTCGCCGCTGAGCAGATCGGCGCAGGCCAGATGGATCGCGGCGGCCGACGACGCGCACATGCCGTCCACGGCAAGGCTCGGTCCTTCGAGTCCGAAGAAGTGCGAGACGCGGTTGGCGATCAGGTTGTACGAGGCCGCCGAGGTCAGGGCGGAGCGCACCACGTCGGCGGGGTCGGCCCGGTACATCTGGTACATCGCGCCGACGTACACGCCGACCCGGCGCCCGTAGCCGTGCTCGATGGCCTCCTGGGTGACGCCGCTCCCCTCCAGGAGCTGCCACACCGTCTCCAGGAACAGCCGCTGCTGCGGGTCCATGGTCTCGGCCTCGCGCGGCGAGATGCCGAAGTGCAGCGGGTCGAACTGCTCGACGCCGTCGAGGAATCCGCCCCACTTGCCGTAGCTCTTGCCGGGCGCGTCCCGGTCCGGGTCGAACAGCGCGTCGTGGTCCCAGCGGTCGGCGGGGACCTCGGTGACGCAGTCGGCGCCGGTGCGCAGCAGGCTCCACAGGGCGTCGGGGTCGGCGGCGCCGGGGTAGCGCCCGGCGAGGCCGATGATCGCGATGCCTTCGTCGCGGGGGTTCCGCGTGGGCGGGGTGGGGCGGGGGGCCGGGGCGGGAGCGGACGTCGGCTCCGGCTCAGGGGTCCGCCGCGACGCCGACGCGGGCGCCGTCCGGGGAGCCCGCTCGGGCACGGGGACGGGCTCGGGCACCGGGACGGCCACCGGCACGCCGAGCAGCGCGCGCAGCGCCTCCTCGTGCTGGGCGACGAAGTAATCGGCCAGCTCGCTGACCGTCTGGACCTCGAAGAACAGCGTCTTGGGCAGCGTGCCGAAGTCCGTCTCCAGCTGCGCGATCAGGTTCATCGCCAGGACGGAGTCCATGCCGTAGCGCTCCAGGGGCACTTCGGCGTCGAGCCGGTCCTGGCCGAGCTTGAGGGCGGCGGCCAGGTGTCGGCGCAGGTGGCGCCGGGTGCGGTCGAGCAGGGCGCGGTCCTCCCCGGCCGCGCTCGTGCGGGGCTCGGCCGGAGCTGGGGGCTCCGCACCCGAGGCCGGGGTCTCGGCCCGCGGAGCCGAGCGGTGCGGGTCCTCCGGTGTCCCGCCGGGGCGCACGGTCAGCCGCGGCAGCAGCGCCTCGCGCCGTCCGGCGACGACGAGCAGCCGGGCGTCGTCCAGGCCGGTGCGCCGGGCCGCGACGCCGGTGCGCAGGGCCCGCAGCCCGCTCTCGGTGTCGAGGGGGGTGAGGTCCATGCGCCGCAGCCGTTCCTCGGTGGCGGCGTCCACGCTCATCCCGCCGTCGGCCCACAGGGGCCAGTTCAGGGAGAGGGTGAGGCCGTGCCGGAGCCCGGCGGTCGCGAGTCGGCCCCGGTGGGTGGCGTAGGCGTCCATGAAGGCGTTGCCCGCCGCGTAGTCGGCCTGGCCCGCGTTGCCGAGGGCGCCGGTCATCGACGAGTAGCAGAGGAACAGTTCGAGGGGCTGGTCCCGGGTCGCCTCGTCCAGGTGCACGAGGCCCGCGACCTTGGGCGCCAGGACGCCGTCGAACTCCTCCGGCGTCTTGTTCACGGCGAAGTTGTCGCGCACCGCGCCCGCGGCGTGCACGACGCCGGTCAACGGCCCGTGGGTGCGGGTGATGTGCGCGACGAGCCGCTCGACGGCCGCGCGGTCGGTGACGTCCGTGCGCTGGTGGTCCACGGTCAGTCCGGCGGCCCGCAGGTCCTCGACGGCTCGCCGCTGTGCGTCGCTGAGCGCCGAGCGTCCGGTGAGGACGACGGTGGCGCCCGGGGTGGCCGCGGCGATGTCCCCGGCCGTGTGCAGGCCGAGGGCTCCGGTGCCGCCCGTGATCAGGTAGACGCCTCGCGCGCGCCACGGCGCGGTGGGCTCCGCGGGCCGCGCGGCGAGTTCCGTCAGCCGCCCGACCTGGCGGCGGCCCGCGCGGTACCGCACCTCGGGGGCGGTCTCGGGGGCCGTCTCCGCGCGCAGTCGCCCGGCGACGACGGCCGGTGCCGCGCCGTCGAGGCAGTCGACGAGTTGGGTACGCAGCTTCGGGTTCTCCAGGGACACGGTCTTCAGCAGCCCGCTCAGGCCGCCGAACACGGTCCGGCCCGCCGGTTCCCGGCCGCCGTCCCCGTTGCCGTCGCCGCTGTCGCCGCTGTCGTCGCTGTCGTCGCCGACGAGCACGACCTGGAGCAGCGCACCGCCGCGCACCCCACCGCCCAGCAGGGCGCGCGCCCGTGCGAACACGGCCCGCGCCGCCGCCGCGTACGCCTCGGCCAAGGGGGCGTCGTCCGCCACCCGCACGGCTTCCAGGTGCACCGCACCCGGCAGCGCGGCCGTCAGGGCCGCCGTCAGCTCGGACTCCTCGTCCCGTGCGAGGCGGCCCACGACGACGACGTGGCGCTCCGCCACCGGCACGGGCGCCGCGTCGGCGGCCTGTTCCGTGCGCTGTCCCGTGCCGGGTATCTCCTCGTGCTCCCACACGGGATACGTCAGGAGCACGTGCTCGGACTCGAAGGGCCGCGCGACCGGATCGGCGGAACCGACGGGCGCGGCGGAGGCACGAGGCGCGGCGGTCGGGACGGCCCCGCCGCCCGTCTCCAGGTCGAGCCAGTGCCGCTCTCGCGCGAAGGGGTAACCGGGCAGACTCAGCCGCCGCGGACGGGCCCCGCCGTCCACCGCGTACAGCCCCTCCCAGTCCACGGCCTCGCCCCGGACCCACCGGCCCGCGCACTCCTCGGGCGCGAGGAGTGCGCCCGCGCCCGTGGCCCGGGCGGGGCCGTGGTCCTGCTGGACGCGACCGCGCACCCAGTCACCGGGCGCGCCGGGGTCGGCCAGGAACGCGTCGAGGGTGCGACGCAGCGACGCCAGGGAGTCTGCGGTGAACGCCAGCCGCTCCTCCAGCGCGACCCGCCCGGTCTGCAGCGTCCAGGCGAGGGAAGCGAGATCACCGTCGGCCAGCTCGTCCGCACGGGAGCGCAACCGCCTTACGACCTCGACCAGTTGGGGCTCGGTCGCGGCCGACAGGGGCACGGTGACGGTACGCGGCCGAGGGGCGGAGGCGGCCTCGTCCTGCGACGGGTACGCGGCCAGGACCACATGGGCGTTGGCGCCGCCCGCGCCGAAGCTGGAGACGCCCGCGACGCGCTGCCCGTGCCACGGCTGCACGCTCCGCTGCACGGTGAAGGGCGTCCCGTCGAAGTCCAGGTTCGGGTTGATCTCCTCCGCGTGCAGGCTGGGCACCAGCTCGCCGTGGCGCATCTGGAGGAGCACCTTGGTGACTCCGGCGATCCCCGCGGCGCTCTCGCAGTGGCCGATGTTGGACTTCACGGAGCCGATGGCGCAGGTCGCCGCGGGCGTCCCGTGCGCACCGGCCGTGCGGCCGAACGCCTTGACCAGACCGGCCAGTTCGATGGGGTCGCCCAGCGAAGTGCCGGTGCCGTGCGCCTCCAGGTAGCTCACCTCGTGCGGCGCGACTCCGGCGCGGCCGAGGGCGCGGGCGATGACGTCGCCCTGGGCGGCCGGGTTCGGCACGGAGAAGCCGTGGGTCCTGCCGCCGTGGTTGAGCGCGGTGCCCTTGACGACCGCGTGGATCCGGTCTCCGTCGGCCAGGGCCCGCTCAAGCGGCTTGAGCAGGACCGCGCCCACGCCCTCACCGGGCACGTAGCCGTCGCCGCCCGCGCCGAAGCTGCGGCAACGGCCGTCGCTGGACGTGAAGTTGCCCTGGCTCAGCATCACGTACTTGTTCGGGTGGACGCTCACGTTGACGCCGCCCGCGACCGCCGCCTCGCATTGGCCGCTCCTGATGGCCTCGCAGGCCAGATGGATCGCCGTGAGCGAGGACGAGCACATCGTGTCCACGGCCATGCTCGGGCCGTGGAAGTCGTAGAAGTACGAGACCCGGTTGGCGATGGACGACGGGCTGCCCGACAGCGCGACGCGGTGGCCCCGCGCCTGCGCCTGGGCACCGTGCAGCTGGTACTCCTCGTACATCACGCCGACGAACACGCCGACCTTGCCCGTGCCGACCAGGCCCCCGGTGGCGCCGGGCTCGGCGGACTGCCGGGCCAGGGACTCGCCGGTGTACCCGGCGTCCTCCAGGGTGTGGTGGACGCACTCCAGGAACAGCCGCTCCTGCGGGTCGAGGAACTCCGCCTCGCGCGGCGACACCCGGAAGAACAGCGGGTCGAAGCGGTCGACGCCGTCGAGGAACCCGCCCCACCGCGAGGTGCCCTCGTGGTCACGGGGGTCCCAGCGGTCCGCAGGGACCTCGGTGACGCAGTCCCGGCCGGAGCGCAGGTTGTCCCAGAACTCGTCCAGGTTCGCCGCCTGCGGGTAGCGCCCGCTGACGCCGACGATCGCGATGTCGTCGGTGCGGGGTGCGGCGGAGGGGACGGAGGGAGCGGAGACGGATGCGGAGCCGACCGTGCTGTTGGCGTCCGACCGCGCCGGAGCGGCCTGCGCGCGATCACCCGCACCGGTGTCCCCGGCCTGGGCGCCGAGCGCGGCCCGCAGCCGCTCGGGGTACTCGACCGCGAAGTGCTCGCTCAGCGCCCGGACCGTACGGACCTCGAAGAACAGCGTCTTCGACAGGGCGCCGAAGGTGTCCTCCAGGTGCCGGGTGAGCTCCATCGCCATCATGGAGTCCATGCCGTAGAACTCCAACGGCGTGTCCGCGTCGAGGCGTTCGGGGGCGACTTCGAGCGCGGCGGCGAGCTGGCCGCGAAGGTAGGGCAGGGCGCGCTCGGCGAGGGGCGCCTCGTCGGTGGGCTCGGCGGGCAGCACCCGGGCGAGCAGGCCGGTCAGCTCCGCGCACACCCGTCCCCCCTCGTCGAGGAGGGTCACGTCGAGCTTGGCGGAGGTGTCGCCGGGACGGCTGCCGTCCTGGTAGCGGATCCAGGCGTACGCGGTCGCCGGGGTGGCGGCCAGGACGTCCAGCTCCTGCAGGGCGAAGGGCAGCGCGGGCCGGGCGGGCGGCTCGCCGGGGCCGGAGCGTGCGCCGAGGCCGAGCCCGATGGTCGCCTGCAGGGCGCCGTCGAGGATGCTCGGGTGCAGGCCGTAGACGCCGATCTCCTCCGCCGCCTCGGGCAGGCGCAGTTCGGCCAGCGCCTGGGGGCGTCCGGCGGTGTCGGTGCCGACGCTCAGCGTCGCGAGAGAGCGCTGCGCCGGGCCGTACTCCATGCCCACGCGGTCGTACAGGTCGTAGATCTCGGCGGCGCCGAAGCCGGCCGTGGCGCAGGCGGCCCGCAGGTCCGCCAGCGGGAGCGCGGGGCGCTCGGCGGGTGCCTCGGCCACGCTCGCGCGGCCCTGACTGGACAGCAGCGGTTCACCGTCGGGTCCGACGGTGTGCAGCGTGTACGCGTACGTGTCCGGCGTGGCCGTCGGCTTCAGGTCGAGCCGCGTCTCCAGGCGCTCGGCGGCGCAGGTGGCGGGCCGCAGCCACACCACGTCGCCGAGCCGGACCCGGCTGTCCGCCCCGGCGGTGCGGGCGACGGCGGCACGCGCCATTTCGAGGTGCGCGGCGCCCGGCAGGACGCGGTGGCCGCGTACCTGATGGTCGTTCAGGAAGGGTTCGCGGCCGTCGAAGACGGTGCGGTACGCCGTCGGCCCGCCGTCGCCCGCGACCTCGGGTGCGGCGTGGTGCAGCATCGGGTGCGGCGCGGACGGCTCGGGCACGGGCGGCGCAGGCGTGGCGGCCGTCTTGGGGGTGGTGTCGCGTCCGGCCCAGTAGCTCTCGTCGGCGAACGGGTACGTCGGCAGGGCGATCCGCGCGGGCCGGGGGCCCGCCGCGTACAGCGCCCGCCAGTCGACGGGGTGGCCCGCGACCCAGTCGGCGAGCACCTGGTCGTACGCCCCGGCGGCAAGACCGCGCCCGGACTCGGCGAGCCGCCCGGCGTCCGGCGCGGCGGCGGCCGTGGAACGGCGGGACACGGTCCCCCGGTGCCAGCCCTCGTGGGCGTCCGGGTCCGCCACGAACGACTCAAGGACGCGCTCCAGTTCGGCGAGCGAGTCGGCCCGGGTCGCGATGCGCTCCTCCATGGCGTCGCGGCCCACCTGGAGCGTGAACGCGAGGTCGGCGAGGCGCTGCGGGCCGACGCGCCCGGCCTGCAGGTGGTCGCGCAACTCGCTCGCCCGCGCGAGGAGTTGTGCGCTGGTACGCGCGGACAGCGTGATCAGCGCCGGGACCGGTGCGGGCGCCTGGGCCGTCCCGCGCCGCGTGCCCGTGTGCGCGTCGGCGTGCGACCCCATGGCCGTGTGCTCCTCGTGCTCGTCGTGCCGCTCGTACGTGCCGGTGTCCGTGTCGGTGGAGTCGTCGGCGTACTCCTCGATGACGACGTGCGCGTTCACGCCGCCGAATCCGAAGGAGCTGACGCCCGCCCGGCGCGGGATCTCCCGGCCCGCGGCGTCGCGCGGACGCTGCCACGGGCGGCGCTCGCGGACGACCTCGAAGGGGCTGTCCGCGAAGTCCAGATAGGGGTTGAGGTCGGCGCAGTGCAGGCTCTCGACCAGGGTGGCGTGCCGCATCTGGAGCAGCACCTTGATGACTCCGGCGACGCCCGCGGCGAGTTCGAGGTGCCCGATGTTGCTCTTGACCGAGCCGAGGCCGCAGCGGGCCGGGGTGTCGAGGCGGTCCGGCGTCCCCGCGGTCTCGGCGTACAGCTCGCCGAACGCGCTCTTCAGGCCGTTGAGTTCGACGGGGTCGCCGAGTTCGGTGCCGGTGCCGTGCGCCTCCACGTAGGTGACGGTGCGCGGGTCGACGCCCGCGTCGCGGTAGGCGTCCTTGAGGAGGTCCGCCTGGGCGCGCGGGTTGGGCGCGGTGAGCGAGTGGGCGCGGCCGCCGTGGTTGACGGCGGTGCCGCGGATGACGCCGAGGACGCGGTCGCCGTCGCGGCGGGCCGCGCGCAGCGGCTTGAGGAGGAGGACGCCGACGCCCTCACCGCGTACGTAGCCGTCGGCACGTGCGGAGAACGTCTTGCAGCGGCCGTCCTCGCACAGCATGCCCGCGCGGCTGTAGCCGATGTGCAGGTCGGGGCTCACGATCGTGTTGACGCCGCCGACGAGCGCGAGGGAGCTGCGGCCGGAGCGCAGCAGCTCGACGCCCCGGTGCAGGGCGACAAGCGAGCTCGAACAGGCCGTCTCTATGGGCTCGCTGGGGCCGTGCAGGTCGAGCAGGTAGCTGACGCGGTTGGGTCCGACGGAGCCGGAGACGCCGGTCGCCGCGTATCCGTCCTCGCCCTCCGGCTCCCGCTGGACGAGGGTGCCGTAGCCGCTGGGCGCGGTGCCGATCAGGACGGCGGTGTCGCTCCCGGCGAGGCCCGACGGCGCGTACCCGGCGTCCTCCAGTGTCTGCCAGGCGTGGGTGAGCAGCAGGCGCTGCTGCGGGTCCATGGTGCGCGCCTCGCGGGGCGAGATGCCGAAGAACAGCGGGTCGAAGCGGTCGACGCCGTCGAGGAACCCGCCCCACCGCACCGGCTTCCTGCCGCGCGACCCGCTCGCGTCCGCCGCCAGGGCACGCCAGTCCCAGCGGTCCTCGGGTATCTCCGTGATGCAGTCCCTGCCCTCGTACAGGTTGTCCCAGAAGGCGGACAGGTCGGGGGCCTGCGGGAAGCTGCCGCTCATGCCGATGACTGCGATGGGTTCGGTGCCGGAGGTGCTGGTGGAGTCGGGGGTGCCGGTGGAGTCGGGGGTGCTGGTGGAGTCGGGGGTGCCGGTGGAGTCGGGGGTGCTGAGGGGGCCGGGCTCCTCGGAAGGGACTTCGGCGGTGGGGACAATGCGGGACGCAGGGGCCGACAGCTCCGGTACGGCCGTCTCCGCCAGGTGCGCCACCACGCTGTCCACGGTCCGGTGCTCGAAGAACACGGTCGGCGCCAGGCGCACCCCGAACCGGTCGCCGAGGCGCTCGGCGAGCCCGGTGAGGCTGATCGAGTCGAAGCCGTACTCCCCGAACTCCCCGTCCCCGTCGATCTCTTCGGCCGGAACCTTCAACTGCTCGGACACGGTGGCGACGACCGCGTGCCGGATCGCGTCGAGCCGGTCCGGATCGGCGACGGCGGCCACCGGGGATGCGGAAGCCGGGGCGGCGACAGGGGCGGGCGCGGCAGGCGCCGGGGCCTGCTCGGCTATGTGGGCGGCGAGCCCGGAGACGGTGGTGTGCTCGAAGAACACGGTGGGCGCGAGGTGCAGACCATGGGTGTCGTTCAGGTGCCGCGCCAGCTCGGTCAGGCTGATCGAGTCGAAGCCGTAGTCCCCGAACTCCCCGTCCCCGTCGATCTCTTCGGCCGGAACCTTCAGCTGGTCCGACACGGCGGCGACCAGGGCGTGTTCCCAGGTGCGCCGGGTGTGGCCCGCGTCGGCCGGGTGGGGCTCGCCGACCGGAGCGTCGACGGGTGTCCGCCGCACCGGCGGGAGCGCCCGCGGGTCCGTGGTGAGCCGCGCGGACAGCCGCGTGCGCAGCAGCGCCGGGTCGCCGCAGAGCAGGAGCGTGTGGCTCCGCCCGCCCGCGACCGCGGCGGACAGGGCGCGCAGGCCGTCCTCGGTGGCCAGCGGCGTGACGCCGATCCGGCGCAGCCCGGCAAGGGCCGCCTCGTCGACGCGCATGCCGCCGTCGGCCCACAGCGGCCAGCCGATCGACAGGGCGCGGCCGGAGCGCAGGCCGCGCGCGGCCAGGTCGGCGCGGTGGTCGACGTAGGCGTCGAGGAACGCGTTGGCGGCGGCGTAGTCGCCCTGTCCCGGGCTGCCGAGGGCGGCGGCCGTGGAGGAGAAGACGATCAGGTGGTCCAGCGGCTGGTGGGCGGTGGCCTCGTCGAGGTTCACCAGGCCGGTGGCCTTGGGGGCGAGGACGGCGCGCAGGTCCGCGTCCGTCTTGGTGGCGAGGTAGCCGTCGTGGAGGACTCCGGCGCAGTGCACGACGCCGCGCAGCGCGCCGTGCCGGGAGACGACGTCCTGGACGAGCGCGTCCACGGCCCGGCGGTCGGTGACGTCCGTCTGCCGGTACTCGACGGTGACGCCCGGGGCCGCGAGGGCTGCCACGCGCTGCCGTGCCGTGTCGGCGGCGGAGCGGCCGACGAGGACGACGGTGCCGGTGCGCAGGGTGCGGCACAGCTCCCCGGCGACGAGCGGGCCGAGCCCGCCGCTGCCGCCCGTGATCAGGTACACGCCGCCGTCGCGCCACGGCGCGGCAGTGGCCCCGGGCGCCGGGTGCGCCGCCGTCTCGGTGAGCCGCCTGGCGTACCGCTGTCCGCCTTGCTGCCGGATGTGGTGCTCGGCGGGGGTACGGGCGCCCGCCTCGACGGCGTCGGTGAGCGCGGCGGCGGACCGGGCGTCGGCGGCGTCGAACGGGTCGTGGTGCTCAAGGAGTTGGGTACGCAGCCACGGGTGCTCCAGGGTCGCCGTGCGCAGCAGTCCGGACACCCCGGTGAGGACCTGGGCGGCCGGTGCGGCGTGCGCCAGGACCACGATCTGGACGAGGCTCCCGCCCGGCCTCCCGCCACCGGCGATGCGGGTGCGCAGCTCCCCCAGCACGTCCTGCGTCAGGCGCGTGTACGCGGCGTCCAGCGGGCCCATCGCGTCGACGTCGAACGTCCGCACCGCCGTGGTGCGGGGCAGCCGGGCGCGCAGCGCGTCCCCGGCCCCGGCGTCCGCTCCGCCGCCGACCAGCCACACGACCCGGTCGGCGGGCTCGGCGGCGGGCTCGGCGGGCGTCGTCAGGGGCGTCCAGCACGGCTCCAGGGACAGCACCGCGCCGGGGTCGGAGACGGGTCCGTCAGACTTCTCAACAGGCCGCGCGACAGTGGCATGTGACGGTCCGTCACTCATAAGCCAGTAGGAGTCCCTCGCGAACGGGTACGTCGGCAGAGTGACGCGGGCCGGTCGCCGGTCGGGGGCGTAGAGCTGCGCGAACGCGACGGCCGCGCCCTGGGCGTACCCCTCGGCGAGGGCCCGCAGCCGCGCCGCGTCGGTCACCTCGTGGCCCGTCCGCGTGTCCTGCCGTGCCGGGCGTTCGGGCTTGCGGTCGCCCGCGTACGCGTCCGGCGCGCTGCCGGTCTCCAGCCAGGTGCGCAGCCGTCGCGCGGTCTCGGCGGTGCTGTCCGCGACGAGCGCGAGGCGGTGCCGGAAGTGCTTGCGGCCCCGGCCGAGGGTGTGGCTGACGTCGCGCAGGCCGAGGTCGGGGTGCGCTTCGAGGTGCGCGGCGAGCTGCTCCGCCCGGTCCCGGAGCTGACCGGCGGTGCGGGCGGACAGCACGACGAGCCGGGTGCCGTCGCGCTCCCCCGTGTCGGCGGTCGACGCGGGGGCCTGGCCCAGCACGATGTGGGCGTTCGTGCCGCTGTACCCGAAGGAGCTGACGGCGGCCAGGCGCGGCCGGTCGCCACCGCGCCAGTCGCGCGCCCGGGTGTTGACGTAGAAGGGCGTGCCGTCCAGGTCGATGTGCTGGTTGAGGCGTTCGTACTGCGCGGTCGGCGGCAGTGTCCCGTGCTCCAGGGCCAGGACGGCCTTCAGGGCACCGGCCGCTCCGGCGGCGCACGCGCTGTGGCCGATGTTGCTCTTCACCGAGCCGATGGCGCAGTGGCCGCGTCGGTCGGTGCGCGCGGTGAAGCTGTCGACGAGGCCGTCGATCTCGACGGGGTCGCCGAGGGCCGTGCCGGTGCCGTGCGCCTCGACCAGCTCGATGTCACCGGGGTCGATGCCGAACTTGTCGTACACGTGCTTCTGCAGCCGAGCCTGCGCCTCGGCGCTGGGCGCGGTGATGCCGTTGGACTTCCCGTCCTGGTTCACGCCCCAGCCCTTGATGACGGCGTGGACGCGGTCTCCGTCCGCCCGGGCGTCGGCGAGCCGCTTCAGGAGCAGGACGCCGACGCCTTCGGCCGGTACGAATCCGTTGGCACGCTCGTCGAAGGCGTAGCAGCGCCCGTCCGGCGACAGGGCTCCCAGCTGACTCATCGCCACGTGGACGCCGGGTCCGGGGATGAC
This sequence comes from Streptomyces sp. NPDC040610, assembly GCF_055594065.1. Classification (NCBI taxonomy): domain Bacteria; kingdom Bacillati; phylum Actinomycetota; class Actinomycetes; order Kitasatosporales; family Streptomycetaceae; genus Streptomyces; species Streptomyces sp. NPDC040610. The sequence goes on from NZ_JBVIXA010000002.1 coordinate 683,525, forward strand.
CCAGACGCCGCCCGCGAGCGCGGTGTCGCTGTCGCCGAGGCAGAGGCTGTCGCAGGCCTGCGCGAGGGCGACGAGGGACGACGAGCAGGAGGTGTCGATGGAGAGGCAGGGACCCTTGAGGTTCAGGGTGTAGGAGATGCGGCTGGCGAGGATGGCGCTGCTGGTGCCGAGGTTCTGGTGCGCGCTCAGCCCGGTCGCGCCGACCGTGCCGCCGTACCCGTTCACGGAGCAGCCGATGAAGACGCCGCACCGCGTGCCGGAGAGGTCGTCGGGGTCGTACCCGGCCTCCTCGACGCACCGCCAGCTCTCCTGCAGCAGGACGCGCTGCTGCGGGTCCATGTGCTCGGCCTCGCCGGGCGAGATGGAGAAGAACAGCGGGTCGAAGCGGTCGGCGTCCTCCAGGACGCCCATCCACTTGCTGGTGGACTTTCCGGGTACGCCGGGCCGCTCGTCGTAGTACGTCCGCACGGGCCAGCGGGAGGGCGGCACCTCGGACACGCAGTCCCGGCCGTCCAGGATGTTCCGCCAGAACGCGTCCAGGTTCGGGGCCTTGGGGAACGCGCCGGACATGCCGATGACGGCGATGTCGACGAGGCCGGGCGTGCGGGCGGGGGTGCCGGGCGGGGTGGGCTGTGGGGTCTCCTCGGCGGCGGGCTCGGGCTCGGGCTCGGCGGCGGGCTCGGCCGCGACGGTGGGCCGGGGCTCCGGCTCCGCCTCGGCGGCGGGCACGGGCTGCGGTGCGGTCCCCGTGTCCGGGGCCACCGTGCCGTGCTCCGCCGCCAGGTACCGCGCCAGGTCGCTGATCGTCGGGTGGCCGTACACCGTCGTCGCGGACAGCGAGAGCCCCAGTCGGGTGTTCAGATTGCGGGTCCAGGTGACGCCGGAGATCGAGTCGAGGCCGAGCTCCACGAACGGGGCGTCGTCGTCGAGTTCGGACGCGTCGAGCTCCAGCTCCTTGGCGAGGCCGGCGCGCAGCCAGGCGGCGAGGGCGTCCTCCGCTCCGGGGGCGGGCTCCGGCGCGGGGTGCGCCTCGGCGGTGGGCTCGGGCACGGTCCCGGCGGCAGGCTCCGCCACGGCCGCCGCCGGTGCCGTCCCGCCCAGCAGCTCCGCGAGACGCCCCGCGAGTTCGTCGACCGTGGGATGGCTGTAGACCTGGGTGGCGGACAGCGACAGCTGGAAGTGCGTGTTCAGCTTCCGGGTCCAGGTGACCCCGGTGATCGAGTCGAGGCCGAGCTCCACGAACGGCGCGTCGTCGTCGATGTCCGCCGCCACCAGCTCCAGCTCCGCCGCGAGGCTCTCGCGGAGGTACGCGGCGATGTCCGGGTGCCCCGGCGCCGACGCGTCGCGGGCGGCCGAGGACCCAGAGGGTGTGGCACTCATCTGTTCTCCCATGGCGCCCTCGAACAGGGCGGACAACGAACGGAACGTGGGGTGACCGCAGACCTGGGCCACCGTGAGGGAAAGCCCGAGGGTTCGGTTGACCTGGTGCAGCCACTGGGCGCAGCTGAACGAATCGAGACCCAGCTCGACGAGGGACGCGTCGTCACGGCTCGGAGCCACGTCGGTTCCAAGGACGCCGGCCAGGGTGTCGCGCAGGAACCGATGCAGGTCGCTTTTCGCGTGGATCTTAGTACGGGAACCAGCCATCAGGAACCAGCCCCTTCCCCCGCGACGGTGCCGTCGCCATGGCCCTGACCTGCGACGGGAGCAATCCGCTCCAACTGCCGCCACAGTGCCGCGTTGAACACGTCGGGGGCTTCGAGCATCACGAAGTGCCCGACGTCGTCGACCAGCTCCACCTCGACGCCGTAGCGGCGCGCGGCGGTCAGGTTCGTCGGCATCCAGGACGTCGAGTTGATCAGCACCAGCGGTACGTCGAAGTGCTTGGGCAGGTCCTGGAGGTACGTCAGCATCTCGCGGAACGCACCCGAGACGACGTCGGCGCCGGTCGCCTCGCGGGTACGGGCGACCAGGTCGACGAGGTCGTCCGGCGCCCCGTCCAGGAACAGTTCGCGGGGCTCGACGGGCCGGTCCGTGAAGGTCTGCACGAACCGGTCGAGCTGCGCGCCGTCCAGCGCCTTGGGCTCGAAGTTGTGCAGCGTGTCCACGCCGACCAGGCCGCGTACCCTCCCGCCCAGGAGCCGTTCGGCGGCCAGCATCACGGGCCCGCCGAGGGAGTGGCCGACGAGGATCACGTCGTCGAGCCCGGCGTGCTCCACGACGGCCGCGACGTCCTCGGCGAAGGCCTCGACGGTCCACCGCCGCCGGTTCCCGCCCGACCCGCCGTGCCCGGCGAGGTCGAGGGCGACCACGGTGTGGCGGCCCGCGAAGTGCTCAAGCTGACGGTCCCAGTACGAGGCGTCGCAGCCGAGGCCGTGGACGAGGACCAGGGCGGTCGGCCCGCTGCCGCGCAGGCGGTAGCGGATGCGGCTGCCGTCCGCGGAGACGGCCGTGGTCACGGAGTCGGTGACGGGCAGGGACTTCGGCGCGGACTCGGACCCGGCGGTGGGCGCGGCGGCGGCCCCGGCCAGCGGCTTGCGGGCGATGACGCCCACGTGCTCCATGTCGGGAGCGGGCGCCCCGTACGACTCCCGGTCCACGCCCACGGCGCCGAAGAACCCGGCCCGTTCCACGACGAACCCCGCGGCCTCGCACTCCCGGCGGAACACGTCGGGGTCGATGGCGTTGATCCGCGGCGGGCCGCCGATCACATGGGCTTCCTCGAAGTGCGCGGCGACGTCGTCGATGTAGCCGGGCCACGGGTCTCCGGCGCGCTTGCGGGCTTCGTAGTCGGCGGCCTTGGACGCCCAGTAGCCGAAGTACGGCGAGTCCGAGCTGAGGAAGACCTTCCCGCCAGGCACCAGCCAGTCGTACATCTTGCGCAGGGTGACGCCCACGTCGTCGGGTGTGAGGAAGTGCATCACGCGGCTGGCGTGCACGGCCGTGAACCGCCCGGCCTCGAAGTCGACGTCGGGCAGCATGCCCCGGCGCAGCGAGAGCCGTGCGCGCGCCTCGTCGTTGACGCGCTGCTGGAGGATGTCGAGGTGCTTCTGCTCCATGTCGAGCGCCACCACCCGCGCCCCGCGCTCCAGCGCGGCGATGCTCGCCACGCCGTAGGCACAGCCCAGGTCGAGGACTTCGCCGTCGCCCTCCCCTGCGTACTCGGCGAACTCCTCGGAGTACGGGATCAGCCGCTCCACCATCACCCCGGTGCGGTTCAGGGTCGCGACCATGCCGCCGAAGTCGAGGGAGGCCGCCGCCTTGAGGTCCTCCAGGACGTCGTGGTCACGCGTGACGGGGCGTGCCGCCGCCTTCGGGGCCGCGAGTGGTGTCAGCGCGACGCGCGGCCGCACGGGGACGGGCGGGGCGTCGGAGGTGTCGAGCCGGTGCGGTACGTCCGCGAGGTCCCGCAGGACGACGGGCTTGCGCGGCACCGGGGTGGCCTCGGCGGCCGGGGCGGCGACCGGTTGCCGCTCCGGCTGCTCGGCGGCCGGGGCCGGTTGCCGGTCCGCCCGCTCAGTGACCGGTTCCGGCCGCCGTTCAGCCCGCTCGGCGTCGACGGCCGGGCCCGCCACCCAGTACCGGTTCCGCGCGAACGGGTACGCGGGCAGCCGCAGCCGCGCCACGCGCCGTCCGTCGGCCCGCACGACCGGGCTCGGGACGGTGTGCCCCGCCACGTAGCCGCGGGCCAGCTCCACGAGGGCCGCCCGCCGCGACGCCGGGGCGAGCGCGGTGTCCCTGGCGCTGTCGGCGGCCGCCGTCACGCGGGCCTGTTCCTGCGCTGTCGCGGTGAAGCCGCGGGGCACGACGCCCTCGAAGCAGGCGTCGGAGCGGGTCGTCCGGGCGCGGCGCCACTGGGTCCAGAGCGCGGTGGCCTCGTCGAGGGAGCCCACGACGAGGGCGCAGCGGTGCCGGAAGTGGTGGCGTCCGGTGACGAGCGTGGCGCTGAGCCGGGGCAGGTCGCCGTCGGTCAGGGAGCCGCTCGCGACCCGGTCGAGCAGGCCGTCGACGACCGCTTCCAGCGCCGTCCCGGTCTTGGCGGACACCGGCAGGAGGTAGGCGGGCTGCGCGGGGGCGGGCGCCGGGCTCGGGCCGGTGTACTCCCGTACGACGACGTGGGCGTTGGTGCCGCTCATGCCGAACGCGCTGACCGCGCCCGTCCGGTGCCCGTGCCGGGGTGCGGGCCACTCCTTCGTGACCTTGTTGACGTAGAAGGGGCTGTCGTCCCAGTCGATGTACTCGTTGTCGCGTTCGCAGTGCAGGCTCGGCGGGATGGTGCGGTGGCGCAGCGCCTCGGACAGGCAGATCAGGCCGACCAGGCCGGAGGCGGCGAAGGTGTGGCCGATGTTGGGCTTGGTCGAGGTGAGGGCGCAGAACCCGCGCTCGTCGGTGTGCCGGGCGAAAGCCGCGCGCAGCGCGTTGACCTCGACGGGGTCGCCGAGCTTGGTGCCGGTGCCGTGGGTCACGACGTAGCCGACGTCGGCCGGGTCGATGCCGCCGCGTTCGTGGACGGACTCCAGGAGGTCGCGCTGGGCGTCGCCCGAGGGCGCGGTGATGCCGTTGGTCCTGCCGTCGTAGTTGAGGCCGCTGGCCGTGATCACGCTGCGGACGGGGTCACCGTCGGCCTCCGCCGCCGCGAGCGGGCGCAGCACCAGCGCCGTCACCGCCTCGCCGGGCACCATGCCGTCGGCGTCCTGGTCGAACGTGGCGCACCGGCCGGTGGCGGACAGCATCCCGGCGTCGCTCATGGCGGCGAGGGACTGCGGGGTGAGGACGAAGTTGGCCGCCGCGACGACGGCGATGTCGCACTCCCCCGCGCGCAGGCTCGCGCACGCCTGGTGCAGGGCCACCAGGCCCGACGAGCAGGACGTGTTGACCGCGAGGACGGGGCCCTTGAGGTCGAGGAAGTACGACAGGCGCGCGGCGAGCACGCCGTCGTGGTTCGACGTGACGTTGCCGCCCGCCCCGTCGAGGAGCTGGTAGTCGCCCTGCTCCACGCCGACGAACACGCCGACGCGACGGCCCCGCAGCTCCTGGGCGCCGAGGGCGGCGTCCTCCAGCGCCTTCCAGCACTCCTGGAGGAGGTGGCGCTGGCGCGGGTCGAGGGCGCGCGCCTCCTTGGGCGCGATCTCGAAGAAGGCGGCGTCGAACTCGTCCGCCCAGTCGATGGCGCCCAGCCACCGGTAGCGCCCGGTCTCGTCGCCGTCGGCCGTTGCCGTCGCCGCGCCGAAGCGCGTGGGCGGCAGTTCACGGACGAGGTCCTTGCCGTCGGTGAGCGCGCTCCAGAAGGCGTCCACGTCGCGGCAGCCGGGGAAGATGCCGCTCATGCCGATGAGGGCGACGGGGGCGTCGGCACCGGGGGCGGTCGGGGCGACCTCCGGGGCCGGGGCGGGCTCGGCGGTCCGGGCGGTCTTGGCGGCCGGGGCGGGCTCGGCGGCCGGTTGCGGCACGGGTTCGGCCGCCGGTGTCGGGACGCGCTCGGCGCCCCGCTCCCCGGCCGCCGTGCCCGCACCCGTATCCGTATCCGGCACCGTCACGGCCGCGTCGGCCACGAGGTGGTCGATCAGGCGGCGTACGGACGGGTGGTCGTACAGGACGGTGGGCTGGAGCGGGGTGCCGAGGCGTTCGGCGAGCCGGTGTGCGAGCTGGGTGAGGCGGATGGAGTCCAGGCCCAGGTCGTGGAAGCCGCTGTCGTCGTCGAGCTGGTCCACGGGGGACTTCAGGACGTGGGCGACGGTGTCGCGTACGACCTCGGCGAGGGCGGCGCGACGCCGGTCGTGCGCGGCGGACGGCTCCGCAGCGACGGACGCCCCCTTGGTCGCGGGTGCCCCGTGCGACGCGGCGAACTCCTGCGCGGCAGCTGGTTCTTGACGGAGCGTCACGCGTGTGGCGGCGCGCTCGGCCAGGACCCGGGCCCGCTCGGCGGGCGCGTGCAGGACCAGCGGCGCCACCGTGCCGGACCGCGCCGCCAGCAGCCGTTCCAGGACGGCGAGGCCGGTGTCGGCGCGCAACGGCCGCTGGCCGCTGCCCTCCAGGTATGCGGCGACGAAGTCGTGGTCCGCCGCGCGCTGGGCGGCGGCGCCCATGCCGCCGTCCTCCCACAGCGGCCAGGCCACGGCCAGCAGGCGCGCGGGCGCGCCGCGCTCGGCGAGGGCACGGGCGTACGCCGTCTGGAAGCGGTTGGCGACGGCGTAGTCGCAGCTCCCGAAGTCGCCGAGGGTCGCGGAGCTGGACGAGAAGAGGCAGACGAACCCGTCGGGCCGGACGGCCTGGGCGCGGGCAAGGGCCCGTTCGAGGGCGAGCGTCCCGTCGACCTTGGCGGCGAGGACCTGGCGGGCCGCCGTCCGCGTCGAGTCCGTCACGGCCCGTCGCTGTGCCGTGCCCGCGGCGTGCACGACGCCGTCGAAGGCGCGCAGCCCGGACGGCAGGTCGCTCAGCACGGCGACGAGGGCGTCCTCGTCGGTGAGGTCGGCGCGACGGCAGACCACGTCGCCGCCGTGCTCGCCGAGGGCGGCGGCCCAGGCCTCGTCGGCCGCGGTCAGCGGTGAGCGGCCGAGCAGGACGAGACGGGCGCGGTAGGAGCGGGCGAGATGCTCCGCGACGCGTCGGCCGAGTCCGCCGAAGGCGCCGGTGATCAGGTACGTGCCGCCCGCACGCAGGCCGGGTGTGCCGCCCGCACGCAGGCCGTCCGGCCCGTGCGCGGCGGGGCCCGGCTCGGGCACGCCCGTCACGTGGCAGACATGCCGCTCGCCCTCCCGGTACAGGGCGGAGACCTTGTGTTCCTGGTGCTGCTCGGTCAGGAGCAGCTCCGCCCAGCGGCTCGCGGGCGCGGCGCCCTCGTGCAGCACGATGCGCAGGGCGGTGCCGGGCAGCGGTCCGGCCAGGGACCGCTCGTATCCGACCAGAGCGTCGAGGACGGCCTCGCCCACGGCGCCGTCGGCCTCGCCCGCCTCCTCGAAGTGTCCGGCGACGAGCACGTCGGGGACGACGTGGCCGGTGGCGGCCACGGCCCGCACCAGTTCGCCGACGTCGGCGAGTTCCCGCAGCGGCGGCGTGCCGCCCGCGTGCTCGGTGGGCCACAGGTAGTGGACGGCGTCCAGCGGTCCGTGGGCGTCGGCGACGGCGGCGAGCACCCGCGACCAGGCGTGCTCGTCGTCCGGGTCGAGCCGGTACACCGTGGGGTCGGCCGCGTCGTCCCGCGCCGGGGCGTCGGCCTTGGCGACGAACACAAGGCGCGTGCCCGGCGCCTGCCGCGCCATCGCGGCGCGATACGCCTCCTGGGCCGCGCGGTCCGACAGGAAGACCACGGCCAGGCACGGCGCGACGGCGACGGCGTCCGCCACCGGTTCCGCCGCCCGCGCCACCCAGCGTTCCTCGAAGTACCGCGGGGCGACGGCCTCTTCGGCCGCACCGGGCCCGGCGGCCGGACGCTCCGCCCGCAGCCAGAAGTGCTCCTCGGCGAACGGGTACGCGGGCAGGCTGAGCCGACGCGGCCGGGCCCCGTCCGCGTACAGCTCCCGCCACGCGACGGACTCCCCCGCCTCCCACAGCCGGGCCACCTTGTCGAGCCTGCGCCCGGCGAGCCACTGCTGGACGAGGGCGCGCCGGTCCGCCTCGTCGAGGACGCCGGAGAGGGCGCTCGCGGCACCGGGGGCAGCCGCCGCGGGGTGATCCTCGCGCGCCGCGAAGTCTTCGAGTGCGGCGACGAGTTCGGCCACGCTCTCCACGACGAACGCCACCCGGCACGCCATGGCGGTGCGTCCCACCTGGAAGGTGAACGCGACGTCGTCGAGGCGGGGCGGATCCGTGTCGTGTCGCTGGTCGGTGAGGTGCCGGGCCAGCGCGCGGGCGTAGCGGCGCAGGGACTCGGGAGTGCGGGCCGACAGGGGTACGAGGTGCGGTCCGGCGTGGTCCGTGGTGCGGGCGGGACGGGGCGGGGCCTCTTCCAGGACGGCGTGGACGTTCGTGCCGCCGATGCCGAAGGAGCTGACGGCGGCACGCAGGGGGACGGCCGATGCGGGCAGGGGTGTGAGTCGGTCCACCACGTGGAAGGGCGAGTTGGCGAAGTCGATCCGCGGGTTGGGCGCGTCGTGGTTGATGGTCGGCGGCACCGTGCGGTGGCCGAGGACGAGGGCGGACTTGACGAGGCCCGCGAGGCCCGCGGCGGCGTCGAGGTGGCCGACGTTCGCCTTCACCGAGCCGATGCCGCAGAAGCCGGTGGCGTCGGTGTGCCGCCGGTAGGCGGCGGCGACGGCGTTCACCTCGATGGGGTCGCCGATCACGGTGCCGGTGCCGTGGGCCTCCAGGTACCGCACGGACTCGGCGTGGACACCGGCGCGGTCCAGGACGGAGGCGACGAGCTCGCTCTGCCCCGCGAGGCTCGGCGCGTAGTAACCCGCCTTGCGCGCACCGTCGTTGTTCATGCCCACGCCCTGCACGAGCGCGTGGATGTGGTCGCCGTCGCGCACGGCGGCGCGGGCGTCCTTGAGCAGGACGACGACGGCGCCCTCGCCGCCGATCATCCCGGCGGCGTCCGCCGCGAACGGCTTGCAGTGACCGTCCGGCGACAGCGTCATGCCCTCCTCGTAGAGGTAGCCGACGGTCTCCTCGCCGTACATCGCGCAGCCGCCGACGAGGGCGTGCGTGGTCTGGCCCGCCTGGATGCCCTGGCAGGCCAGGGCGAGTCCGGCGAGGGACGACGAGCAGTTGCTGTGCACGAACAGGCTCGGGCCGCGCAGGCCGAGCCGGTGCGACACGGTCGTGGGCGCGGTGCCGGGCTGGGCCTGGAGGAAGCCGACCAGGGCCTCGGAGTCGCGGCGGACGCCGGGGCCGGTGACGGGCGCCTGGTACAGGGCGTTGGCGGTGGACATGTACACCGCCGCGTCGGCGATGTCCGCCGGCAGGTACGCGGCGTCCTCGACGGCCTTCCACGCGTGCTGGAGGAGCTGGCGCGCCTGCGGGTCCATCAGTTCGGCGTCGCGCGCGGAGACCTGGAAGAAGGCGGCGTCGAAGTGCCCCTTGCCGCGCATGCTCGCGCGCACCGGTACGTGCGCCGGGTCCTGGACGAGCCGTTCGTCGACGCCGAGGCGGCGCAGCTCGTCCGGCGGGCACAGCTCCACGCTCTCGACGCCCTCGACGAGGTTGCGCCAGAACGCGCGGTGGTCGTCGGCGCCGGGGAGGCCGACGGAGATGCCGATGATGGCGACGCTGCCGTCGAGGTGGGCGAGGGCTTCGGGGCTCTCCGCCGTGGCGGGGGTGTGCGCTTCGGTACGGGGGGTGCGCTCGGCCGGAGCCGACGCCGACGCCCGCGCGGGCACCGAAGCCGACACCGGTGCCGTGGGGCGGGCCTCGTCGTGCGGCGCCCGCTCCGGGCTCAGCACCGCGCGCAGCCGCGCGGCCGTCCCCTCCGCGTCGACGCAGCCGAACACGTCCGCCGAGGTGAAGGGGACACCGAAGCGCGCGGCGATGCGGTCGGCGAGCACCACGGCGAGGACGGAGTTGCCGCCCGCGTCCAGGAAGGCGTCCGTGGGCCGGAGCCCGGCGACGCCGAGCACCTCGCACCACAGGGCGAGGACGTCGGCGTCCCGCACGGTTCCCGTCGTACCGGTCGAGGTGTCGGCGGTGTCGGGCGCGGCGTCGGGGCGTGCGGCGGTGGCGGACGCCGTGGCGGGCAGGGTGATCGGGCGCCGCGCCAGGGCGAGCCGGTCCACCTTGCCGTTGGGGGTCTGCGGCAGCCGGTCGATCGGCAGGATGAAGGCGGGGACCATGTACGCGGGCAGGTCCCGGCCCAGGTGCGCGGTCAGTTCGCGTACCGACGCGTCCGTACCGGTGCCCGTGGCGGTCCAGTAGGCGACGAGCTGGGTGGTGCCCGTGGCGGGCTCGGTCCTGGTGACGACGGCGCACTCGCGGACGGCGGGGTGGCGGGTCAGGACGTGCTCGATCTCGCCCGGTTCGACGCGGAAGCCGCGCACCTTCACCTGGGAGTCGATGCGGCCCAGGCAGGCGATGGAGCCGTCGGCGAGGCGGCGCGCCAGGTCGCCCGTGCGGTACAGCCTGGCGCCGGGCGTGAAGGGGTCGGCGGGGAACCGCTCGGCGGTGAGTTCGGGCTTGTTGAGGTAGCCGAGGGCGAGCCCGTCGCCCGCGATGCACAGCTCCCCGGGCACGCCGATCGGCGCGGTCCTGCCGCGCTCGTCGAGGATGTGGATCCGGGTGTTGTCGATGGGGCGGCCGACGGTGACGCGGCGGCCCGCCTCGACGCGGGCGACGGTGGACCACACGGTGGTCTCGGTGGGCCCGAACAGGTTCCAGACCTCGCCGCCCAGGGCCGTCAGGCGCTCCTTGAGGGCCTCGGACATGGCCTCGCCGCCGCACAGCACGCGCAGGCCCTCCGCGTTGGTCCAGCCCGAGTGCAGCAGCATCGTCCAGGTCGCGGGGGTCGCCTGCAGCACGGTCGGCCGCACCCGCGCGACGAGTGCGGCGAGCCGGTCGCCGGAGCGCACGGTGGCCGGGTCGGCGAGGTGGCACTCGGCGCCGGTGATCAGCGGCAGGTAGAGCTCGAGGGCGGCGATGTCGAAGCTGTGCGTCGTCACCGCGAGGAGACGGTCCCCCGCGTCCAGACCGGGCCGCTTCGCCATGGCGCACAGGAAGTTGGTGAGCGCGCGGTGCGGCACCACGACGCCCTTCGGCCGGCCCGTGCTGCCGGAGGTGTAGATGACGTACGCGGGGTCCTCACCGCCGGACGTGACCTCACCCGCGGCTTCCCGGGCCCCCTCGACCGGGGCGTCGGCCTCCGGTGCGTCGAGCGCGAGCACCCGCGGCCCCGCCGCGTCCGGAACACCGAGACGGTCGCGCAGCGCGGAGGTGCTGAGGACCAGCGCGGGCGCCGCGTCGTCGAGGATGTGGGCGATCCGGTCCCGCGGGTAGTCCGGGTCGAGGGGAATGTAGGCGCCGCCCGCGCGCAGCGTGCCGAGGAGCGCCACGACCAGGTCGACGGAGCGCTCCAGGTGCACCGCGACGAGGCTGCCGGGGCCGACGCCGAGGCGGCGCAGCCGTGCGGCGAGCCGCCGCGTGCGCGCGTCGAGGTCCGCGTAGGTGACGGACTCGGCGCCCGCGACGAGCGCGACGGCGTCCGGTGTGCGCGCGGCCTGCTCGGCGAACAACTCGTGGACGCGGAGCCGCGGCTGGGTCACGGCGGTGTCGTTCCACTCCACGGTGAGGGTGTGGAGTTCCTCCGGCGACATCGGCGAGCAGTCGTCGAGCCGCTGGTGGGGGTCGGTGGCCGGGGCCGACTCCAGGAGGTGGACGTACTGCCGCAGCAGCCGGTCCACCGTCGCGGCGTCGTACAGGGCCGGGTCGTACTTCCCCTTCACGGTGAAGGCCGCCTCGTCGCCGTGCGGCGCGATGACCTCGAGGACGAGGTCGTACTCGCCCTCCTGGTGGATGCCCTCGACGTGGCGGACACCCGGGTTGCCCGCGGTGACGTCCTCCAGCCAGTCCTGGTACATGAAGGCGTGCCGGAACACCGGCGCGGAGCCGTCCGCCCCGCCCAAGCCGAGCTCGCGGACCAGCGGGCCGAACGGGTAGGTGTGCGCGAGGGCGTCGAGCAGCGTCCCCTGGACGTCCGTGCACAGGTCGGCGAACGTCCGGTCGCCGGAGAGCCTGCTCCTGACCGGCACCATGGTGACGAAGTGGCCGACGGTGGCGTCGAAGCGGCGGCCGGGGCGGGCGCTGACCGGCATGCCGACGACCAGGTCGTCCTGCAGGGTGTACTGCCGCAGCAGGACCTTGTGCGCGGCCAGGAACACGGCGGACGGGTAGACGCCGTGCGCACGGGCGAAGCGGGTGATCCGCTCGCCGACGTCCACCGGCAGCCGCGTGACCTCGGTGGCACCGTGGCGCCCGCGGTCGGGGGCCGAGCGCGGCCGGTCGGTGGGGAAGGCCGCGGCGGGCGGCAGGTCCGTGAGCTGCTCGCGCCAGTGGGCGAGCCGGGCGGTGCCCTCGGCACCGGACAGGAGGCCGGTCTCGTCGGCGACGAACTCCGCGAAGTCGGCAGCCGGGCGCGGCCCTTCGGGCAGGGTTCCGCCCTCGACGAGGCTCCGGTAGCCGGACAGCAGGTCCTTGACGAGGACGACGGCGGACGCTCCGTCGAGGACGAGGTGGTGGGCGTTCAGGAGGATCCACGCGTCGCCGTCGGGCGCGTGGAAGACGCTGAGCCCGCACAGCGGGCCGCGGTCCAGGTCGAACGGCTCCCGGGCGTGCTCGCGCACCCGCGCGAGCACCGCGTCGGGGTCCGGCACGGACAGCCGGTGCTCGGCGAACGCGGGCCGCGCGGCATCGGGACGGGCGAACACGAGCCGGTCGCCGTCACGTCGTACGACCGCCGCGAGCAGCGGGTGCCGGGTGCGGACGCCCTCGAAGGCGGCCCGCAGCGCGTGCGTGTCGAGCCCGGAGACGCGGAAGCACAGCGGCACGTTGTACACGCTCGTGTCCGGCGCGGACTTCTGCAGGCTCCACAGGCCCCGCTGCCCCTCGGACAGCGGGTGCGGCACGAACTCGCCGTCCGTGTTCGGCAGTTCGGTCCGGGGCGGGTGCGGCAGGCGTACGCCGTCGAGGTGGGCGGCCAGGGCGTCCACGGTCCGGTACTCGAAGAGCGCGGCCGAGCCGAAGTCCGCGTCGAGCTCCGCCTGTACGCGTCGGGCCAGGCGCACCAGGCCCATCGAGGACAGGCCGAGCGCGGGGAACTCCTGGCCGGTGGAAATCTCGTGCGGAGCTTGCCCCAGCTCGTCGGCGAGCGCGGCACGCAGCCAGCCGCGCACACCGTCCGCTCGGTCCGCTCCGGCGGTGCCGGTGCCCTCGGTCCCGCCGGTGACACCGGTACCCGTGCTCTCCGCACGGTCCGGGCCGTCCACAGGGAGCGCCTTCGCCACGCCGTCGTACCAGTGGTCCTTCTTCGCGAACGGGTACGTCGGCAGGCTGACGCGACGTACCGGGCGTCCGGCGGGCCGCTCGCCCCACGGGACGCTCGCTCCGGCGAGCCAGCGCCGGGCCGCCGCGTGCGGGTCCGCGACCGGGTCGCCCGGCACGGGAGCCACGGCGACAGCGCCCTCGGTGTCGGCGCCCTCGGTGAGGTCGGCGTACTGACTGGGCCCCGCGATGCCGCGCGCGCCGAACTCCGCGAGGGCAGTAGCGAGTTCGGCGGTCGAGCGGACGACGAGCGCGAGGCGTACGGGCAGTTCGTCGCGGCCGGTCCCGAGGGTGTACGCGATGTCGCTCAGCGCCAGCGGGCGCCGCTCTCGTTCCGCGTCGCCCAGGTGGCTGGCCAACTGATGTGCGGCCGTGCGCAGTTGCGCGGGCGTGTGCGCGGAGAGCGGCACCAGGCAGGCCTCGTCGTCCGCCGTCGCGTCGGGGCGTGCCTCGTCGTCCATGTGTTCCTCGATGATCAGGTGGGCGTTCGAGCCGCCCGCGCCGAAGCAGGAGATGCCGGCGCGCCGCGGCAGCGGGCGCCCGTCGGCGTCGGCCGGGGTCCAGGGGGCCAGTTCCCGCTGGACGAAGAACGGCGACTGCTTGAAGACGATGCCGGTGTTCAGGTCCTCGGCGTTGATGGAGGGCGCGAGGGCGCCGTGGCGCAGCTGCATCAGGACCTTGGTGAGCCCCGCGATGCCGGAGGCGCTCTCGCTGTGGCCGAGGTTGGACTTCAGGGAGCCGACCGCGCAGTACTGCCCGGGGCGGGCACCGGCGAAGGCGCGGCTGAGCGCGGAGATCTCCAGGGAGTCCCCGAGCGGCGTCGCCGTGCCGTGGGCCTCCACATAGCTGATGGTGTCGGGGGTGACACCGGCCCGGTCCAGGGCGCGGGCGACGACGTCGCGCTGCGCGTCGAGGCTCGGCATGCTGTAACGGCTGGTGCGGCCGCCGGAGTTGACGGCACTTCCCTTGATGACGCCGTAGACGTGGTCGCCCGCCGCGACCGCGTCGGCCAGCGGCCGCAGCACGACGGCGCCGACGCCCTCCGCCGCGAGGAATCCGTCCGCGTGCTCGGAGAAGGGACGGCACCGCTCGCCGGACGACAGCAGACCGTGCTCCTCCAGGACGTCGAAGTGGTCCGTGCCGAGGAGCAGGTTGACGCCGCCCGCCACCGCGCAGTCGCTGTCCCCGGAGAGCAGGCTCTGCGCGGCCAGGTGCACGGCCGTCAGCGACGCGGAGCAGGCCGTGTCGACGGCGACGCTGGGACCCTGGAAGTCGAAGAGGTACGAGGTGCGGTTGGCGATCGAGGAGTAGGCGGTGCGGCCGTTGTACGTGGCGTTCATGACGCCGACGAACACGCCCACGCGGCCGCGTCCGGCCAGCGCGGCGGGTGTGTAGCCCGCGTCCTGCACCGCGCCGTGCGCCGTCTCGATGAACAGCCGCTCCTGCGGGTCCATGGCCGCCGCCTCGCGCTCGTCGACGCCGAAGTAGTCGGCGTCGAAGGCCGCGACGTCGTCGAGGAAGCCGCCCCAGGGGCGCTCCCGGCCCGTCCAGTCGCACCACTGCCGGTCGGCCGGGTAGGGCGCGGTCGCGCTCTCGCCGCGGGCCAGGTTCTCCCACAGCTCCGTGGGGGTGTCCGCGCCCGGGTAGCGCCCGGCGAGACCCACGATGGCGATGTCACCGGAACGCCGGGCGGCCCGGTGCTGGTCGCCGGAACGCTGTTCCGGCCGCCGCGGTGCGGACTCGTGCGCGAGCGTCTCCCGCGCGGCGGGAGCCGCGGGCACGGACCGGGCGCCCATGCCCACCACCTCGGCGAGCCGCTCCGGCTGCGTCCCCGTGAAGTGGTCGACCACTTCACGGACCGTCCGGCGGTCGAAGAACAGCGTGCTGCCGAGGTCCTCGAAGTCCTTGCCGAGCGCGTTGTTCAGCTGGACCACGAGGATCGAGTCGAGGCCGAGGTCGAAGAGGTCGGCGTCCGCGTCGAGCTGCTCGGGGGCCAGTTTCAGGGTGTCGGCGACGAGGCCGGTGACGTACGCGAGGGCACGTTCGGTGAGGGACGCCTCGTCGACCCGGAGGTCGGGCGCACCGGGGCCGTCGGCCACAGGGTGCGTCGGGCCGTCGAGCCGGAACAGCCTCCGCAGCTCCGCCGCCCGCCGCTCCACGAAGTGGTCGACGAGCTCGTCCAGCGTGCGCAGTTCGAAGAACAGGGTGCTGCCGACGTCCTCGAAGTCCCGGGCCACGGCGCTGTTCATGCCGGACACGAGGATGGAGTCGAGGCCGTAGTCGTGCAGGTCCTTGGCCGGGTCGAGGGGCCCGTCCGGCAGCCGCAGGGCGTCGCGCAGCAGCCGCTCGAAGTAGGCGACGGTGCGCGCGCGCAGCTCGGCGCCGTCGTCCGCGGGGCGCGGTGCCGTGGCGTCCGGCTCCCGGGTGTCGTGGACGGCGGTCCGGGGCGCGGCGGCCGGGGCCTGGGGACCGGCCGGCGTGCGGAACCAGCCGTCGCTCTCGGCGACGATCAGCATCTGGCCGAGGGCGTGGGCGTCGGTGTCCGGCTGGACGCCGGTGCGGAACCCTTCGTCGGCCAGGACCTCGTGCCAGCTCTCGGCGGAGAGCACCGGGCTGCCGGGGATGCGCAGGGCCGCGTCCCGGTACAGCCACCAGCCGTCCAGGAGCCCGAACGTCACGTGGGCGAGGAGGGTGTTGCGGCTCATCTCGTTGAGGAAGAGCAGGCCGCCGGGTCGCAGCGTGGCCTTGACGTTGCGCAGGGTGCGGGCGATGTCGGCGGTGGCGTGCAGGACGTTGGTGGCCACCACGACGTCGAAGCCGCCGAGGTCGACGCCCTGCGGTCCCGGGGCGTGCTCGGCGTTGAAGATGCCGGTGGTCACGTGCGGGTGCCGGGGCTTCAGGCGCTCCTCGGCGCGGAACAGGAACGCCTTGGACAGGTCGGTGTAGTGGTACTCGGCGATGCGGTCGCCGAACGGCTCCAGGGCCTCCAGGACCTTGATGCTGGTCGCGCCGGTCCCGGCGCCGACCTCCAGGACGCGCAGGCGGCGCTCGGGATCGGCCGTGGTCCAGGCGCGTACGGCGTCGGCGAGCACCACGCTGAGCTGGTCGTTGAAGTAGTCGGCGACGGGGTCGCCGCGGTAGATGCCCTCGACGCGCGACAGCGAGGAGCCGGGGAAGAGGATCTCGGTGGCCTGCCGGGCGCCGGTGAGGACGTCCGGCAGAGCCTGGAGGCAGGACTCGACGAGGTCGACCTGCGCCCGCTGGTTGGCGTTCGGCTGCCACGCGTCGCGCTCGGCCCACCACTGCCGCCACAGGGCGGCGGCGTCCAGATCCCGCGCGGGCAGGCCGGACCCGGCCTCTGCGAACAGCCGGTGGCTCTCCTCCAGCCACCGCGCGTACCGCGCCGGGAGCCGGTGCCCGGTGCTGTCCGGCCGCTCGGCTCCCAGCTCCCGGAGCGTCACGTACAGCAGATTCAGGGTGAGTTCGCACATGCGCGGGTGCGGCAGGAAGCGGTGCAGGCGCTCCACCTCGCCGTGCGGCGCGCGGTGCGCGGACACGACGGCGTCGCGTACGGAGGGCAGGGCGGCCGGGTGGCGGCCCTGGTGCTCGGCCAGGGTGAGCCCGCGCAGCGCCTCGTCGCCGAAGGTGCGCATCAGCGCGACCTGGTCGCGGTCACCGGCGAGGAGGGACTCCAGGGTGCGCAGGGCCTCGTCGGGGTCGAGCGAGTCGACTCCGGCGGCGGCCATCCGCTCGCGGTAGAAGGCGTCGCTGACGACACCGGCCACCCCCCAGTACCCCCAGTTGACGACCTTGGCCAGGGCTGCGCCGCGCTGCCGCAGGGCGTGTGCGAAGGCGTCCTTGAAGGTGCAGCCGGCCGCGTAGTTGGCCTGCCCCGGCGCCCTCACGAAGCTCTCGACCGAGGAGAAGAAGAGCAGGAAGTCCAGCGGTTCGGCGCCGAACACGTCGGCGATGCGGACGCTGACGTCGACCTTCGAGGTGAGGGCGGCGCGGAAGCGCTCCTCGTCCATGTGGGCGAGGGTCTTGTCGGCGAGGACGATCGCGGAGTGCACGACGCCGTCGACGCGGGCGTGGTCCCGCTTGATGCGGTGGTACGCGGCCAGCAGGCTCGCGTGGTCGCCCGCGTCGGCCTGGACGTAGGCGGGCGCCGGCGCGCCCGCGGCCCGGGCCCGCGCGGCGAGGTCGGCGAGGCGGTGCTCGACGTCGTCGGCCAGGGGGCGCCGCCCGATCCACACGATCGTCGCCCGGTACCGCTCGACCAGGTACCGGCTCCACAGCTCGCCGATGCCGCCCGCGCCGCCGACGACGACGTACACGCCGCCGTGCCGGTAGGTGCCGGTCGCCGGTTCGAGGGCGTCGCCGGGCAGCAGCTCCTGGGAGAACCAGCGGCCGCCGCGCAGGGCCACCGTGGTGCCGGGCCGCACGCCGGTCAGGTACCGCTCCTGCCCGAGCAGGTGGCCCACGGGTGCACCGGAGTCGGCGTGCTCCAGGTCGGCCAGGTCGATCGTCCAGCGCGTGTGTTCCTGGGCGAGGCTGCCGACGAGGCCGTGGACGCTCGCGTGCGTCGCCGCGACCCGGTCCTGGTCGCGGACGGCCTGGGTGCCGAACGTGTAGACGGACCAGGCGAGTTCGCGCGTGCCGTGACCGAGGGACAGCAGCGCCTTGACGATCCGGAAGACCTCGACCGCACCGCGCTCCTGGCCCCGGACCATGTCGTCGGGAACCTCGGCGGGAGCGACCCAGACGATCCGGTCGATACGTCCGTCGGTCGCCGCGCAGGCGGTACGGATCCGCCCGGCGATGTCGTCGACCGACTCCCCCTCGGGCAGGTCGACGACCTGATGGCCGGGGTGCAGCACGGTCAGTTCGGTGTGCAGCCTGCGCTCGCCGTCGAACACGAGCACCGCGCCAGCCGGGCCCCGCGCTTCGAGGGCGGGCGTCTCGGCGGGGTGCCGCGGCTCCCACACCGGAAGCAGCGTGCGCAACTGCGAGACGCGGGCGGCCTGTTGGCGGTCCGGCGTGGTCAGGGCACGGTAGGCGAGGCCGCGCAGCGCGGCGCAGACCCGGCCCGTCGTGTCGAGCAGGTCGATGTCGAGGACGCGGCCCGCGTCGGCGGCGCGCTCCCCCGGCGCCGGGCGCACCCAGGCGTACATCGTCTCGCCGAACGGCGCGTGCGCGTCGAGGCGGTCGAGCGCGAAGGGCACCCGGGTCGGCCCGTCCGGGGCGGTCGTGGACCCCTCGGTGTCGAAGGCGGGGTCGAGGCCGAGCGAGGCGTGGACGGCGGCGTCCAGGAAGCTCGGGTGAAGGGTGTACTCCCCCGCCGTGTCGCGCAGGTGCGCGGGAAGGCGCAGCTCGGCGAGCACTTCGCGGCGGCCGTCGCGCTCGCCCCGGTGCAGGGCGTGGACGAGGCGGAAGCCAGGGCCGTAGGTGACGCCCGCGCGGGCGATGTGGGCGTAGACGTCGTCGCCGGGAAGGGGGCGAAGGCGCAGCTCGGCGCGGAGCCGGCCGAGGTCGACGGAGGGCGGCGGCGCGGCGGCCTCGGTGGTCGCGCGGCCCTGGACGCAGAGCCGGTCGCCGTCGGCGAGGAGGGCGAAGCCCAGCGCTCCGGGGTGGGTCGCGGCGCGCTCGCGGGTGAGCGTGAACTCCACCTGTCGGCCGCCGTCGCCGACGACGACGGGGCGCGCCCAGGTCACGTTCTTCAGGACGGTGCGCCGCCCGGTCGCCTCGGGCAGGGCCTGCCGGACGGCCGCGCAGGCCATCTCGAGGCTGGCGACGGCGGGCAGCAGCTTCCTGCCGTCGACGACGTGGTCACGCAGGACGTACTCATCGCCGGTGAAGGACGAGCGGTGGCGCTGACCGTCGAGCCGCGACACGTTCTCGTGCAGCAGCGGGTGCGCGGGGGCGCCCGGGGTTCCGGACGGCAGCGGCGCGGGGGGCGCCTCCGCGCGGCTCCCGGCGGTGGCGCCGGTGCGTGACCGGCGTTCCGGATACGGGTGGGACACGGGTGCGAAGGCGTACCCCGGCAGGCTCACGCGTCGGGCGGACCGCTGCCCGGGAAGCATGCTCCAGTCGGCCTCGGCGCCGCGCGCCCAGGCCTTCGCGGCCTTCTTCAGCTTGCCGTCGGCGAGCTTGCGGGCGAGCTGCGCGGCGCGCTTGCGCGCGGTGTCGCCGTCGCCCGTGGCGCAGCCCGCGGCGGGGCCGCTGAAGCGACGCGCGGTGTCGCCACTGTCGGGGCCATCGGTGAACTCGGCCAACTCGGCGGCGAGTTGACCGAGGTCCCGGACCACGAAGGCCACCCGGCAGGCCATGGCGACGCGGCCCGTGCGCAGGGTGTGGGCGACGTCGTCGAGGCGCAGCGCGGCGGCGCGGGGGCCGGTCAGTTGCCGTCGCAGTTCGGCGGCGGCGCGGACGAGGTCGTCGCGCGTGCGGGCGGAGAGCGGCACGAGCTGCGGCGCACGCTCCTCCTCCGGCCGGTCCTGCGCCGCACGGGACGGGACGTACTCCTCGAAGACGGCGTGGGCGTTGCTCCCGCCCAGACCGATGGAGCTCTGCGCGGCACGCCGCGGCCCGGCGTCCCCGGGCCAGTCCCGCAGTCGGTCCACGACGTGGAACGGCGATTCCTCCAGGCGGAGTTGGGGGTTCGGCGTGCGGTAGTGCAGCGTCGGCGGGAGCTGCCCGTGGTAGAGACTCAGGAGCACCTTGACGCAGCCCGCGAGTCCGGCCGCGGTGTCGAGGTGGCCGAGGTTGGTCTTCACCGAGCCGATGCCGCAGTAGCCGGTGTCGTCGGTGAAGGCGCGGTAGGCCTCGGTGAGGGCGGCGACCTCGACGGGGTCGCCGAGCTTGGTGCCGGTGCCGTGGGCCTCGACGTAGCCGATGGTGCGCGGGTCGACGCCGGTGCGGTCGAGGACCTGTCGGACCAGGCGGGTCTGGCCGTTGACGCTGGGGCTGTAGAAGCCGGTGGCGTCGCCGCCGTCGTTGTTCGTGGCGATGCCGCGCAGCAGCCCGTAGATGTGGTCGCCGTCGGCGACGGCGTCGGCCGCGCGCCGGATCAGCAGCGCCACCACGCCCTCGCCGCCCGCCATGCCGTCGGCGTCCGCGTCGAACGCCTTGACCCGGCCGTCCCCCGAGAGGTTGAGGCCCGCCTGATGGACGTAGCCGAGGCCGTCGACGCTGTTCGCCGAGGCCGCCGCCACCAGTGCGAAGTCCGTCTCGCCCGACTGCACGGCCCGGGCCGCGAGGGCGAGGGCGCTCAGCGAGGACGAGCAGTTGGAGTGCACGGACATGCTGGGCCCGCCGAAGCCGAGCTGGTACGACACCATCGAGGCGACGGTGCCGCTCTGGCTCATCACCCACGACAGGTATTTCCGGGGGTCCTCGATCACGGCGGCGGGCATCTCACCGGAGTCGTCGGGCGCGCCGTAGTGGTGGTTGCCGGTGGAGACGTACACGCCGGTGCCGGGTATCGAGCGGTGGTCGCGGCCCGCGTCCTCGACGGCCTTCCAGGCGTGCAGCAGGACCTGACGGAACTGCGGGTCCATCAGCTCGACGTGCTGCGGGGACAGCCGGAAGAACGCGCCGTCGAACTCGTCCTTGCCGTCGAGCCCGGAGCGCAGCGGTACGAAGTCGGGGTCGCGCAGGACGTGTTCGGGCACGCCCGCCGCGCGCAGTTCCGCCTCGCTCCAGCGTCCGGCGGACTCGTGGCCCCGCTTGAGGTTCTCCCAGAACTCCCAGTGGTCGCGGGCGCCGGGGAAGCGGCAGGAGATGCCGACGACGGCGACGGCGTCGTCGGGTACGGGCGCGGCCTCGGGCTCCGGCGCGGTCTCTTCGTCGGCGGCCACGTCGTCGGCCTGACCCACGGCAACGGCCTCGTCCAGGTCCAGGCCCAGATCCGCGTCCGCGTCGGGCTGCTGTCCCCGCACATACGCGGCGACGTCCCGCACCGTCGCGTACTTGAACAGGTCCGCGGCCGCGAACGGCACGCCCAGGCGGCGGCCGATCAGGTCGGCGAGCACGACGGCGGACAGCGAGTTGCCACCGGACTCGAAGAAGGACACGCCCGGCGTCAGGTCCCGTACCTTCAGGACCTCCTGCCAGCAGGCGAGAACCTCCCGTTCGACGTCACGGGACGCCTGCGCGGGCGTCGAGGTGCGCGGCTGCGCGCCGCTCATGGAGGTACGGGGCTTCGTCGCCGTCGAGGCACGCGGCGCCGCGGCCGCGGCGTCGGCCGCCGACACCTCCCGCCGCATCAGCTCGGTCCGGTCCACCTTGCCGCTCCCGGTCAGCGGAACGGCGGCGAGCGGCACGAAGAAGTCCGGGACCATGTAGGCGGGCAGCAGCGCCCGCAGATGGTCCTTGAACGCCTCGGGGCTCCCGGCCCCCCGCTCGCGCGGCACGTAGTAGGCGACGAGTTGCTTGGCGCCGTCCTCGCCGCGCGCGACGACGGCGCACTCGGCGACGTCCTCGTGCAGGCCCAAGTGGTAGTCGATGTCGCCGAGTTCGATGCGGTAGCCGCGGATCTTCACCTGGAAGTCCTTGCGGCCCAGGTAGTCGATCTCGCCGTCGTCGGTCCAGCGGGCGAGGTCGCCGGTGCGGTAGAGCTTGCCGCCGGGGACCAGCTCGTGGTCGACGAACTTCTCCGCGGTCAGGTCGGGCCGGTTGACGTAGCCCTTCGCCAGGCCCTTTCCGGCGATGCACAGCTCACCGGTCCCGCCGTGGGGCACCGGGCGCAGGTGTTCGTCGAGGATGTGGACCTGGGTGTGCGCGACGGGCCTGCCGATGGTGGTCGGCCGGTCGTGCCTGACCGGTCCGCCCGTGGAGTACACGGTCGTCTCCGTGGGCCCGTACAGGTTCCAGGCCTCGGTCCCGGTGTCGTGGAAGAACTCCTTGAGGGTGCGGGGCAGCGCCTCGCCGCCGCAGAGGACCCGCAGCCCCTCGGGGTTGCGCCAGCCCGAGTGGAACAGCATGCTCCATGTCGCCGGGGTCGCCTGCATCACCGTGGGGCGCACCCGCCCGACGCGCTCCTTGAGCCGGTCGACGTCCTTGATCGTCGGGCTGTCGCAGACGTAGACGCGGGCCCCGCACACCAGCGGCAGGAACAGTTCGACCTGCGCCATGTCGAAGCTGATGGTGGTGACGGCGAAGAGGGTGTCCGCCGCGTCCAGACCGGGCTCGCGCCGCAGTGAGCCGAGGAGGTTGGTGAAGCCCCGGTGCGGGATCATCACGCCCTTGGGGCGGCCGGTGCTGCCGGAGGTGTAGATGACGTACGCCAGGTCGTCGCCGGTCACGGGGACGGCGACCGGGCCGGAGTCGGCTGCCGCCTCGAGGGCGGCGCGCTCCTCGTCGAGGACCAGCAGGGCGGGCGCGGGGCCGTCGCCGGGCGCGGCCGCCAGGTCGCGGGCGCGGGCCCGGTGCCGGGCCCGGGTCACGATCAGCGGGGTGCGGCTGTCCGTCACGATGTCGGTGAGCCGGGCGGCGGGCAGCTCCGGGTCGAGCGGTACGTAGGCCGCGCCCGCCTTGAGGACGCCGAGCAGCGTCACGACCATCTCGACGGACCGGTCGAGCAGCACCGCGACCAGGTCTCCGCGCCGCACACCACGGTTCACGAGAAGTGCGGCGAGGGCGTCGCTGCGGGCGCCGAGCGCCTCGTACGTGAGGACCTCCTCCTGCCCGGCCACGGCGACCGCGTCCGGGGTGCGGCGCGCGGCCTCCCCGACGAGGTCGTGCACGCACAACTCGCCTTCCGTCCGGCGCAGTTCGGCCAGGGTGGTGTGCGGGGCTTCGCAGACGGCGGTCAGGACGCGCACGAAGCGCGCGGCCAGCCCCTCGACGAAGGCGCGGCCGTACAGCTCGGGCTGGTACTTCCAGTACAGCGCGTAGCCCGCGCCTCTGCGCCACACCTCCAACGACAGCTCGTACTCGCCCTCCTGGTGCAGTTCCTCGACGAGGCGGTAGGGCCGGTCGGGTGCGGTGAGGCCGTCGAGGACGTCCTGGTAGACGAACGCCGTCTGGAACACCGGGGAGCGTCCGGCCGGGGTGTCCTGCGCCAACTCCCGCACCAGCGCAGGGAAGGGATGGCTGTGCAGGAGGTCGTCGGAGACATACCCCTGGGCGCGGGTGACGAGCCGGTCGAAGGGCTCGTCGGCGGGGAGCGCGACGCGCACCGGCACCATGTTGATCATCAGGCCCATGGTCCGGGCGAAGGCCTCGCCGTCGCGCTCGTTCACGGGCATCCCGACGACGAGTTCCTCGGTGTCGGAGTACGTGGCGAGGGTGGCCGCGTACGCGGTGAGCATCGCCGTCGACGCGAAGGCGCGCCGTCCGGAGGCGAACTCGGCGATGCGCGCGGCCAGTTCGGCGGGCACCTCGGTCACGAGGGTCTTCCCGGCGAAGCGGTCGGCGAGGGCCGTGTGGGGGCGGTCGGCGGGCAGCTCGAGGACGGGCAGGGGCGCGGCGAGGCGGCCTCGCCAGTACGGCAGCCGTGCGGCGGCGCGGTCGGCGAGGGTGCGCTGCTCCGCGGCCACGAAGTCGTGGAAGCCCGCGGCGTCCTGGGGCTGCGGTGCGCTCGTCGGACGGTCCCCGGTGGCGGCGCCGAGCAGCGCCTCGTACTCCTCGAAGAGCGTGCTCATCAGGAGGGCGGCCGAGGTGCCGTCGAAGACGATGTGGTGGACGACGAGCAGGACGAGCGACTCGCCCGCCGGGCGGTCGAAGACACGGACGCGGAACAGTACTTCGCCGTCCCGCCCGGACGCCCCGCCCAGCGTGAACACCCGCTTGCCCGCGCGCTCGACGACTGCCAGAGCCTCGCCCTCGTCGGCAGTGCCCGTGAGGTCCACGCGGGCGAAGTCCAGTGTGCGGCGCGGGTCGACGGACTGCGACGGCGCGTCCGCCTCCTGACGGATCACGGTGCTGAGCACGGGGTGCCGCACGAGCAGCGCCCGGCAGGCCGCCTCGAAGGCCGCCACGTCCAGGCCGGAGACGCGGAAGCACAGCGGCACGTTGTACGCGGCCAGGTCCGGGTACGCCCGCTGGAGCGCCCAGAGACCGCGCTGACCCTCGGAGAGGGGGTAGGCGTGCTCACCGGAAGCAGGAACGGTTCGCTCACCGGAGGGAGGATCCGTGCGCTCCTCGGTGGCCGTCGGCCCCGGCGCGTCCTGCGGGTGCGACTCCTGCGCCTGG
Source organism: Streptomyces sp. NPDC040610 (assembly GCF_055594065.1). Taxonomy (NCBI): domain Bacteria; kingdom Bacillati; phylum Actinomycetota; class Actinomycetes; order Kitasatosporales; family Streptomycetaceae; genus Streptomyces; species Streptomyces sp. NPDC040610. The sequence continues at coordinate 707,681 of NZ_JBVIXA010000002.1, forward strand.
GCGCGCAGTTCGCGCAGGAGGTCGCCGACCTCCCGGGCGTCGACCTTGCCCGCCCGGTAGTCCGCGATGAGGGCGCTGAGCTCGTGCTTCACTTCTCGTAACTCTCTTCGTCGAGGAGCGCGATGGCGTCGTCGAGGTGCAGGGCGCCGGTGCGCAGCAGCTCCAGCACGTCCAAGACGGCGGGTTCGGCGGGGTCGGCCTGCGGGGCGGCGGGCGCGGGCGCTTCGGAGCGCGTCGCGACCAGCCGCGCGAGGCCCGCGGGCCAGCGGTCGGCCAGGTGCGCCGCGAGATCGGCCACGGTGCCGTACTCGAACAGCGCGCTGGGCACGAACCCGGGCGCGACCGTCGCCGCCAGGTCGCGGGTGAGCCCCACGGCGCCGAGCGAGGTCAGGCCGATCTCGATCAGGCCCGCGTGCGGCCCGATCTCCCCCGCGGGCCGTCCCACGCGGGCGGCGACGAGCTGACGCAGGTAGCCGCGGGCCTTCTCCTCGGCGGGGAGGTCGCCCCGGTGGGCGGTCGCGGGCGGCTCGGCGCCGTCCGGAACGAAGCGCCACCGCACCGCGTCGGACGTCGCCTCCGTGGCGGGCGCCTTCCCCGTGGCGGGCCGCTCAGCCGTGGCGCGCGTGCCCCCGGCCGCGGGCGGGCGGCTCGACGATCCGGCACCCCGCTCGGGCGACGCCGTCACCCAGTGCCGCCGCCTGGCGAAGGGGTACGTGGGCAGATGTACGCGCCGCGGCACCGCCGTGCCGTGCGTGCCGTGCGTGCCGTCCCAGTCGACCGCATAGCCGCCGAGCCACAGCTCCGCGACCTTGTCCCACTTGCCCCGCGCCACCCAGCGGGCGACGAGGTCGGCGCGTACGTCGTCCTCGTCCAGGAGCCGTGCCTCCAGGGGCCGCTCGGCCACCCGGCCGCGCCACACCCGCACCCCGGCGTCGGCCGTGCCGGTGCCGTCGGCCAGCGCCTGAAGGCCCTCCCGGACGTCGTCCAGGTCGTGCGCGAGGATCACCGCGCGCTCGGCCAGGGCGACCCGTCCGGTCTGCAGGGTGCGGGCCAGGGCGGCCGGGGCGAGCGCCGCGCCCTCCTTGGTCTCCAGGAAGCGCAGCAGCTTCTCGGCGTAGGCGCGCAGCCGTTCGCCGTCCGTCGCCGACAGCGGTACGAGCACGGGTCCCGTCGCACCGTCGCGCAGGGCCTGGTCCGCCGCTGCCGGTGCCTCCTCCAGGACGATGTGGGCGTTGGTGCCGGTGGCGCCGAACGCGCTCACTGCGGCACGGCGGGGCGCGCCGGGGCGGACGGCGTCGCCCGTCCACTCCTGGAGCTCCGTCTGGAGGCGGAACGGCGAGTCGTCGAGATCGAGGTACGGGTTGGCGGTCCCGTCGCCCACCAGCGGTGCCAGTGTCCGGTGGTGCAGTTGCAGGACCGCCTTGGTGAGCCCGCTGATCCCGGCGGCCGCCTCGGCGTGCCCGATGGCCGACTTGACCGAGCCGAGGGCGCAGAACCCGGTGGCGTCCGTGTGCTGCTCGAACACCCGGCGCAGCGCCTGGACCTCGATCAGGTCACCGATCTCGGTGCCGGTACCGTGCGCCTCGACGTAGCCGATCGTCGCCGGGTCGACCCCGGCCCGCTCCAGGCAGCCCTCGATCAGTTCCGCCTGCGCGGCGACGGACGGCACCCGGATGCCGGGGGTGCGCCCGGAGTGGTTGACCGCGGTGCCCTTGATGACGGCGTACACGGCGTCGCCGTCGGCCAGGGCCCGCTCCAACGGCTTCAGGACGACGGCGCCGACGCCCTCCGCCGATACGTACCCGTCGCCGCCCGCGCCGAAGGAACGCGCGGGCGCGTCGCTCGCCAGCAGGTCGAGCGTGCCGTACGTGCGGTACTTGGCCGGGTGCAGCGAAAGGTTCACGCCGCCCGCGAGGGCCGCGTCGCACTCGCCGCGCCGCAGGCTCTCCACCGCCAGGTGCACGGCGCTCAGCGACGACGCGCACACGGTGTCGACCGCGAGGGACGGGCCGCGGAAGTCGCAGAAGTGGGAGACGCGGTTGGCGACGGCCGCGGCGTTCAGGGCCAGCGGCACGGACGCTCCGTCGCCGCCCGCCGCGTCGTGCTGGACCAGGACGTAGTCCTTGTGCATGACTCCGGCAAAGACTCCGACGGTCCGCCGCGGCCCGGATCCCTCGGCCCCGGACAGACCCGCGGGCGTGTACCCGGCGTCCTCGACCGCCTCCCAGCACACCTCGAGGAACAGCCGCTCCTGCGGGTCGAGGTGAGCTGCCTCGCCCTCGGGGACGTCGAAGAACTCCGCGTCGAAGCAGTCCGGGTCGTCGAGGAAGCCGCCCCAGGCGGACATCTCCCGTCCGGACGGGGTGCGCTCGCCCGCGAAGGTGTCACGCGGCCAGCGGCTCTCCGGCACCTCGCCGACGCAGTCGCGCCCGGCCTTCAGGTTCTCCCAGAACTCGGCGATGCCGGGCGCCTTGGGGTAGCGGCCGCCGAGGCCGACGACGGCGATGTCGCCGGAGGGTCCGGCGGGGGCGGGGGGCGGGGTGTCCGGCCGCGCGGGTGCGTCGGGTGCGCGGTGCGCCTCGGACACCTCAGACGCCACGGGCACTTCGGCCGCCGCGGACGCGTGCTCGCGGGCCAGATGCGCGGCGAGATCCGTCACCGTGGCGTGCTCGAACATCACCGTCGGCGACAGCTTCGTGCCGAGCCGCTCCCCCAGCTCCGCCGCGATCCGCAGCAGCGAAGCGGAGTCGAGGCCCAGCGCGTAGTAGCTCGCGCCCGCGTCGACCTGGTCGGCGGGCAGGCCCAGCGGACCGGCGACCACGGCACGTACGAGCGCCTCGATCCCGTCGGCGGGCGCGGCCACGGACACCGCCTCGGCACCGGACGCGGCCACGGGCTGCGGCGTTGCGGCCCGCGCGGGATCGGCGGCCCGCGCCGGATCGATGTGCCCGGCATCGCGCACGGCCTTGGTCGTGAGCCCTGTCAGCTCGCCGATCTGTCGTCCGCGTACATCGAAGAACTCCATCCCGAAGGTGAGCAGTTCACCGCCGCGCGTGATCCCGGCACGCGCCACCCGCGTGTAGCAGGCCCGGCCGAGGGTCTGCGCGGCCCGGAACGACGCGTAGTGCAGGGGCAGGAACAGGCGCGGCTCGCCGCCGAGGGCCACGGCGCTCGCGGCCACCGCGCTGCCGTCGATCAGCGCCGGGTGGAAGAGGTGCTCCGGCGCCTCGGCCGGGGCGGTGGCCCCGTCGACGGCCACGCGCACCCAGATCGCGTCGGGCGTGGTGTGCACCGCGCCGGCGGCCTTCATCTCGCCCGTGTGGACGAGTTCCCGGGAGCGGAAGTCGCGGTAGATCTCCCCGAGGTCGCGCGTGCCGCTCCCGTCGGCGAAGTGCGGCGTGCCGAGGGCGTCGAGGACGTCGGCGGGAACCGTCGCGCCGAAGCGCGCGCCGTCGTCCGTCCGGTGCACCTCGGCCGTCACGTACGGCTCGGCGCCCTGGTCGTCGCCGCGTACCGCGTCGGTGACCGTGAGCCGCCAGGAGCCCGTGGCCGTGGGCCGCGCCTCGACGCGAAGGTCCACAGCGCTGTCGGCGGCCACGGCCAACGGCCGGTAGATGGACAGGTCGCGCAGGGTGAGCCCGGTGGCGGGCGCGTCCGGTGCGAGGTCGGCGCAGCAGCCGTACAGGAGGTCGATCCAGGCGAGTCCTGGCAGCAGGCGGAGGCCGTAGACGCGGTGGCCGTCCACGACGGCGTCGCGGGCGTCCAGGCGCCGCGTCCACACGCGCGGCTCCGAGGCGCCGACGGGTGCGTCGGTACGGACGGGATCGCCGGTACGGACGACGGGGCCGCCGGAGCCGACCACAGGAACGCCCGTACGCACGTCACGCCGGTCGAGCTCCGGCAGCGGCACCGGACCACGACGTTCCGCACCCGCCGGGGGCGCCGCGGGTCGGCGCAGGACGACGTGTCCGTTCGTGCCGCCGTCGGCGAAGCTGCTCACCGCCGCGTACTCCAGGTCGACCGGCTCGGCCCGCCGGGGCAGGGACAGCACGGCGGGGTCGAGGGTGAAGTGCTCCATGGGCTGCGCACCCGAGCGGAACGGCACCGTCCGCTGGTGGTGCACCATGAGCGCCACCTTGAGGAACGCGGCGATGCCCTCGGCGCACAGCGGGTGCCCGATGTTGGGCTTCATCGAACCGAGGCGCAGCGGCTCGGCCCGCTCGGCCCCGTACACCGCGGCGACGGCCTTGAGCTCCAGCAGGTCGGTGAGTTCCGATCCGGAGCCGTTGACGTCCAGGTGGCCGACCTGGTGCGGTGCGCATCCGGCCTGCCGCAGCGCCTCCTGCATCACCCGCTTCTGGGCGGCGAGGTTGGGGGTCGCGGGTCCGGCCGTGCGGCCGTCGTTGTTGAGGGCGACGCCCTCGACGACCGCGTACACCGTGTCGCCGTCGCGCTCGGCGTCGGCCAGCGGCTTGAGCAGGGCCACGCCCGCGCCCTCGCCGAGGACGACGCCGCCCGCGCGCCGGTCGAAGATGTGGAACTCCCCGTCCTCGCGCAGCAGTCCCCGGCGCCGGAACAGCTCGTGCGCCTCGGGGTCGGCGAGCAGGCTGACGCCGGCGACCAGGGCAAGGTCGACCGATCCGGCGGCGAGCGCGTCGGTGGCGACCTTCAGCGCCGTCAGCGCGGACGAGCAGGCGGTGTCCATGACCATGGCGGGGCCGTGCCAGTTGAAGAACTGGGAGACGTTGGCCGCCAGGTAGTTCTGCCCCACCGTCATGATCGGGTTGCGGGCCGCGCCCACCAGTTCCCCGTCGGCCGCCGGGCGGCTGCGGGCCCCCACGTACACGCCGGTACGGGTGCCGTCGAGGTCCGCCGTCCGGTAGCCCGCGTGGTGCACGGCCTTCAGGCTCTCCTCCAGGAGGACCAGGGCCTGCGGGTCCATGGCGCGGACGTCCTCGGCGTGCAGCAGGAAGTGCCCGGCGTCGAAGCCGTACACGTCGTCGACGAGACCGGCGCGGAAGCCCGTCGCCCGCCCCCAGCGCTCGGCGGGTATCTCGCGCACGGCACTGCGCCCCTGGGACAGCAGCTCCCAGTAGGCGTCCAGGTCGGGAGCGCCGGGCAGGCGGCAGGCCATGCCGATCACGGCGACGGCGGCACCGCGACGGCCACCGGTGCGGTCTGCGGGGCCCGGCTCCGTCGTCGGCTCCGACTGCGTCGCCTGCTTCAGCTCCGGCTCCTGCTCCTGCTCCTGCTCCTGCTCCGATGCGGAGGCGAACTGCGCGCCGATCTCGTCCGGATACGTGTCGAGGAGCCAGGCCACCAGCTCGCTCAGCGTCGGGTACTCAAGGAGCACCGACGGGTCCAGCGGTATGTCGAGGCGCCGCCGGATCCGCTGCAGGATCTGGGCGAGCAGGATGGAGTCGGCGCCGTAGTCCGCGTACGAGGTGTCATCGTCCAACTGGCCCGGCTTGAGGCCGAGTTCGCCGCTGAAGGTGGTGCCGAGGAAGGCGGTGAGGCGGGCGGCGAGGGTGCCGCTCCCGGGTGTGGCGTCCTGCTGGGCCGCAGGGGCGGGTTCGGTGGTACGCGCCCGGGGCGCGGGGTCGGCGGGACGGGCGTCCGGAGCGGGGGCCGTGGGACGTACGTCGAGCAGCGCGGCCGCGTCGAAGCGGTCCGGGTCGACGCGGACCGGCATGACCACGGGGCCGCGCGGGGCGGCGAGGACCTCGTCGAGCAGGGCGAGTCCCTCGGAGTCGGTGATGCTGAGCAGGCCGGTGTCGGTGTACGCCTTGTTCGTGACCTCGCCGAAGCCGGTGTCCCGCCAGCTCGGCCACTGAACACTGGTGACGGGCAGTTCGCGGGCGTGCGCCCGGGCGAAGTAGTCCATGAAGGCGTTGCCCATGGCGTAGTCGCTCTGTCCGGCGCCGAGTGTCGGCAGGGCCGCGGAGACCGAGGAGAACAGGACGGCGAAGCGCAGCGTGCGGGCGTCCAGGGCCGTGAGCAGGTTCACGGTGCCGTCGATCTTCGGTGAGACGACCCGGGAGATGCCGGACAGGGGCTTGCGGACGAACGCCGGGTTCTCCGTGTCGACGAGTCCCGCCGCGTGCAGCACGCCCGCGATCGGCCCGAGCGTCGACTCGACGGTCGCGACGGCCGCGGCCACCGCGTCGGCGTCGTCCAGCGGCAGCGCGAGCACGCGCACCTCGACGCCCTGGGCCTCCAGCGCGGCGACCGCGTCGGTCTTCGCCCGCACCGGGGGCGGGCAGGCGTCGGGGTCCGCCCACAGGTGGCGCGGCGGCAGGGCCTCACGGCCCGTCAGGACGAGACGTCGTACGCCGTGACGGTCGACGAAGTGCTGGGCGCACCGCAGGCCGATGCCGCGGGTGCCGCCGGTCACGAGCAGCACCTCGTCGGCGGCGAAGGGGGCCGGGGCGGCCTGGGTGGCCCGCGCGGGCCGACCGCGCCCGGCCGTGCCGGTCGAGGGCTCGGCGAGGACGGGCGTGAGCCGGGTGCCGTCGCGGTGGCAGACCTCCGGGGCGCCTCCGGTGTCCAGGAGTTCCCGGTGGACGGCGGCGGCGAGGTCGGCGGTGTCGCGGACGGCGGGGTCGAGGTCCAGGTGGCAGGAGCGGAGGTGCCGGTACTCGCTCTGGAGCAGCCGGTAGAGGGCGGCGCGGGCGGCGCCGGTGAGCGGGACGCGGCCCGCGAGAGGAGCACCGGTCCCGGCGGCCGTCCGGCCTGCGGAGGCCCGCACGCCTTGGGAGGCCGCCAGGCCGACGGGCCCCTCCAGACCGACGGGTCCCCCCAGACCGACGGAAGCCTCCAGACCGACGGAAGCCTCCAGACCGACGGGTCCCTCCAGACCCTGCGTCACGAACAGCACCCGCACGTCCCGCGTCGCCTTGACGTCGAGCACCTGCCGCAGCAGTGCGAGGGCACGACCGGCGGCGCTGTGTTCCGTGATCCGGTCGATCCCGCCGGACGCCGCGGCGTCGCCCAGGCCGGTGAGGTCGATCAGGGCCGAGCAGGACGCGGCACGCCGGGCGATGAGCCGGTCCGCCGCCGGATCGGCCACGTCCACGAGCGTGGCGTCGACGGCAAGGTCGGCGATCGCCTCGGCGAGCCGTCGGGTGGCGCGGTCGTGCAGGAGGAGGGTGCCGGTGGGCCGGGGCCCCTCGGCGGCGGCCGGGGCCTGGCGCCACTGCTTGGTCAGGAAGAGGGTGCCGCGCGGCACGGCGTCGGCCGCCGTGACCGTGGCGGCGGGGGCCGCCCGCACCACTGGCTCGGCCTGCGCCGCTGTCGGCGCGGCCGCCGGTACCCAGTGCCGTTCCCGTGCGAACGGGTAGGTGGGCGCGCTGATCCTGCGCGGCGCGGTGACCGCCGCCGCGTGCAGGGCCTGCCAGTCGGGTGCGGCGCCGCGCGCCCACAGTTCGAGCAGCTCCGTCAGCTTGCCGCGCCGCGCCAGCGTGGCGACGGTCTCGGCGAGTTCCTCGGCGGGGACGACGGCAAGCGCCTTCCGGTCCCGCTTGGCGTTGCCCCGGCAGACGCCCTCGATCGAGGCGTCGCCCGCCAGCAGGCGCTCCAGCTTCTCGGCGAGCGCGGCGAAGGAGTCGGCGACGACGCCGAGCCGCTCGTCCATGGCCTCACGCCCGGTCTGCAGCGTGTACGCGAGGTCGGCCGGGGTCACGTCGGCGGCCGCTTCCTGTTCCCGGGCGTAGCTCAGCAGTTCCCTGGCGTAGGCGTGCAGCCGCTCGTCGTCCTTCGCGGAGAGCGGGAACAGCTGCGGGGTGCCCTCGGTCGGGGCCGGGCGGCGGTCGACGTGCTCGGCGACGACGAGGTGGGCGTTCGCGCCGCCCGCGCCGAACGAGGAGACTCCGGCGACGCGGGGGTGCGGGCGGCCGTCGACGACGGGCCGCTCCCAGTCGCGCAGTTCCTGGTTGACGACGAACGGGGTGCGGGAGAAGTCGATGTTCGGGTTGAGCGTCGACGAGTGCAGCGAGGGCGCGATCTGCCCGTGCTGGAGCTGGAGGAGGACCTTGGTGAGCCCGGCGATGCCCGCGGCGCTCTCGCAGTGGCCGATGTTGGACTTCGCCGAGCCGACGTAGCAGCGCGGGTCATGGCCGGAGGCCCCCGTACCGCTCGTGCCGTTACCGCCCGCGACGGAACCCGCGACCGAGCCCGCGGCGGAACCCGCGGCGGCGAAGGCCTGGCTCAGGCCCGTGATCTCGATGGGATCGCCGAGCTTCGTGCCGGTGCCGTGCGCCTCGATGTAGCCGATGGCCCTGGGGTCGACGCCGGACTCGCTCAACGCCTCCTGGATCGCGGCCTGTTGGGCGCGTGGGTTGGGCACGGTGTAGCCGTTGGTGCGACCGCCGTGGGAGACGCCGCTGCCCTTGATGACGCCGTAGATGTGGTCGCCGTCGCGTTCGGCGTCGCGCAGCGGCTTGAGCAGGACGACGCCGACGCCCTCACCCGGGATGTAGCCGTCGCCGCCGACGCCGAAGCTCTCGCAGTGGCCCTTGCCGGAGATGAACTGGCCGGCGCTGAGGCCCAGGTACTTGTTCGGGTGGACGGTCACGTTGACGCCGCCCGCGAAGGCCAGCTCCGTGCGGCCGCGGCGCAGGTCGCGGCAGGCCAGCTCCACGGCGGTGAGCGAGCTCGAGCACATGGTGTCCACGGTCATGCTGGGGCCGTGCAGGTTCAGGACGAAGGAGACACGGTTCGCCACGCTCGCGTAACTGCTGCCGAGGGCATGGGGGTTGCCGCGGCCCGCGCCCTCCCCGGGGAACAGCAGCTGGTACTGCCCCCACATCACCCCGGCGTACACGCCGACCTGCCCGGCGCCGCGCCCGCCCGTGGCGCGCCCGAGCCGCTCGCGGGTGTATCCGGCGTCCTCCATCGCCGTCCAGGCGTGCTCCAGGAACAGCCGCTCCTGCGGGTCGAGGTAGTCGGCCTCGTGCGGCGCGATGTTGAAGAACAGCGGGTCGAAGCGGTCCACCTCGGCGATGAAGCCGCCCCACTTGCTGTAGTGCCGCCCGGGCACGGAGCGGTCCTGCTCGTAGTGCTCCCGCCAGTCCCAGCGGTCCTCGGGGATCTCGACGACGCAGTCGCGTCCGGCGCGCAGGTTGTCCCAGAACTCCCGTACGTCGCGCGCTTCGGGGTAGCGGCCGGACAGGCCGATGACGGCGATGTCCAGGGCGGTGTCCTCGACCGGGGCGACGTCGTCACCTTGCGCCGCCTCGGAGGTGTCGCGGACGGGTTCGACGGCGTTCGCGCGCGTCGGCCGTGCCGCCGCCGCGGGTATTCGCTCCGGGACGACGTCCCCGAACAGCCGCTCCAGGACCGGCCGGTGGTCGTCGAGGAAGTAGCCGCCGAGCTCGTCGAGGGTGTGGTACTCGAACATCAGCGTCTTCGGCAGCGACCCGAATGTCTTCTCAAGGCCGGCCGTCAGCTCGGTCGCGAGGATCGAGTCCATGCCGTACGAGCCGAGGGGTTCGCCGTCGTCGATCTCGCCCGGCGGGAGCTGGGTGAGGCGGTACAGCTCCTCCTTGAGGAACCCGAGCGTCCGTGCGCGCAGCGCGCCCTCGTCCGCCAGGTCGGGCGACTGCTCGGCCGCGACGTCCTGCGCCCGCGCGGCCTCCCCGTCCAGGAGCGTCCGCCCCGCCGCCTGGTCCCCGGCCCACACGACCACGTGCGGCTCGTCGGACGCCAGCGCGCGACGGAACGCGTCGAGCCCGGCCTCCGTGGCCATCGGCAGCAGCCCGCCCCGCAGCCGCAGGGTCCGCCGCGTGGCCTCGTCCGCACCCATGCCGCCGCTGTGCCACAGCGGCCACGCGACGGACAGCGTGCGCCCGCCGCGCTCACCGGCGGCCACGCGGGCGGCGCGCTGTCGGGCGAACTCGTCGAGGAAGGCGTTGGCCACGGCGTAGTCGCCCTGGCCCACGTTGCCCGTAGCGCCCATCAGGGACGAGAACAGCACGAAGAGGTCCAGGTCGACGTCCTGGGTGGCCTCGTCCAGGGCACGGCAGCCGTCGATCTTGGGGGCGAGGACACGGCGGAACTCGGCGACGGACTTGCGCTGGAGGAAGTTGTCGTGGAGCACGCCCGCCGCGTGCAGCACGCCGTGCAACGCCTTGTGACGTCGCGTCAGTTCGGTGACCAGGCGCGCGGTGGCGGCGGGGTCCGTGACGTCCAGGACGTGGTACTCGGGTCGCGCACCGGCGGCACGCAGGGCGGCCAGCTCCGCCTCGATCGCCGGGCTCAGCGGGGACCGGCCGGTGAGGCACAGCACGGCTCCGGGGGCCCGGCGGGCGATGTCCCGGGCGAAGATCCGGCCCAGGCCGCCGACGCCGCCGGTGACGAGGTAGACGCCGTCGGCCCGCCACGGCACGGGCGCCGCCGGGGGCAGGGGGGCGCTCTCGTCCAGCTCCTCCCAGCCGAGCACCCTGCGGGCCTCGCCGTCGTGGCTGATCCGCTGATCGCCCGGACGGCGGCTCTCCGCCTCCAGGACATCGGCGAGGTGCGCCGTGGACGCGTCGGCGGGCACCGCGACGAGCTGTCCGACGAGGGCAGGGTGCTCCAGGCGTGCGGTCCGAAGGAGGCCGGACAGGGCCTGGTGGAGGGCCTGTTCGCCGTCGGTGTGCGTGAGGACCTGCAGCAGGACCGGCCCCGACGGCTTGCCGAGCAGGAGCCCCCGCACGGCCCGCAGCAGCTCGACCGCGTGCGCGGCCACGGAGTCGGCGACCGGGGCGGCGGTCCCCTCGGCGGCAGTTCCCTCGACGGCAGTTCCCTCGACGGCCTCCAGGACGGTCACGTCCGGGAGCAGCTCACGCAGCGCGTCGAGCCGGTCGTCGAACCCGCAGGCGAGCACGAGCCGCGCCGTGTGGGCAGTCTCGCGACCCGCCGCTGCCACCACCGCGTCCCCGGCGGCGGTCTCGCGCCACACGGGTCGGAACAGCGTCACGTCGTGCGTGGCCCCCGTCTCGGCGGGCTCCGTGGTCTTCCGCATGGAGTAGCCGCGCAGCTGCGCGAAGATCCTTCCCTGTGCGTCGCAGAGGTCGAGGTCCCACCGCTGTACGTGACGCGAGGCGCTCGGCACCGCACGGATCCACGCGTGGGCGGAGCGCGGGGTGGCCCCGTGGACGTCGATGCGGTCGAGGGCGAACGGGAGGGCGACACCGCCCTGTTCGGCCGTGTGGAGCTCGGGCGCGAACGCCGCCTGGAGCGCGCCGTCGAGCACGCTGGGGTGCAGGACGTAGTCGTCGAGGGTGTCCGCCACGTCGTCCGGCACGGCGAGCTCGGCGAGGACCTCGCCGTCACCGAGCCGGATGCCGCGGAGCGCCCGGTGCGCGGGGCCGTAGTCGAGGCCGGTCGTGCGGAGCGTTGCGTAGAAGTCGTCGATGTCGACCGCCGCGTCCGTGCGGGACGTGAGGGCGTCGAGGTCGAGGGGCCGGGGCACGGTGGTCCGGTGGCGCGACGCCGCACCGCGTGCGTGGACGACGTCGGCCGTTCCGTCGGCCGCCTCGGCCGTTCCGTCGGCGCCGTCGGCGCGGATCTCGAAGGCGACGGAGCCGTCCGCCTCTTCCGTCACGACCGTCCGCACGGTCCGTGCCCCGTCGCGTACGACGACGGGCCGCGACCAGACCACGTTCTCCAGCCGCAGCACCTGGGCGTTCTCCGGCCCGTCCGCGTCATCGGCAGCGGGCAGCACCCGGCTGACGGCTTCGCGCGCCATCTCCAGGGAGGCGACGGCGGGCAGCACGGGTTCGCCCGTGACCCGGTGGTCGCGCAGGAAGTGGTCATCGGCGCCGAGGGTGGACGCGAAGCAGGTCGCGCCGTCGGCGTCCGGCGTCGTCGCACGCTGGAGCAAGGGGTGCTGGGGCACGGGTGCCGCACCGGACGGCCCCGGCTCCACATCTGCCGACCCCGGCGCCGCACCCGCCAGGCCCGGCTCCACCCCTGCCGACCCCGGCGCCGCACCGGCCGGACCCGACTCCGCCCCGTCCCGCGACCGGCCACCGGCCGCGTCATCGTCGATCCAGTAGTGATCCCGGTCGAAGGCATGCGTGGGCAGCGCGATCCGTCGCGGCGCCGGACCGCCCGCGTAGCGGTCCCGCCAGTCGATCCGAGCCCCGCGCACCCACCCGGCCAGCGCGTCCACCGGCGCGGCGTCGGCGGCGACGTCCGGCACGGCGTCCCGCCGGACCCGTCCGCGCACCACGTCCGCCGGGCGGCTCTCGCCCGCCACGAACGCTTCGAGCAGCTCGGCGAGCGAGTCGACGCCCGTCGGCAACAGCCCCAGCCGCTCGGGCAGTTCCTCCCGGCCGACCTGCGTGGTGTACGCGATGTCCCGCAGGTCGGCGTCGCCGGGCCGCTCCCGGCGCAGGTGGTCGAGCAACCTCTGGGCCTGACGCACCAGTTGGGGCTCGCTGCGGGCCGACAGGACGACCATCGGGCGCGCCGCCCCGGCCGCGTCCGCACCGGTGGCGGCCGGACGGCGGCCCCCGTCATCCGACCCCGACCTCGACCCCGACACGACACCGACACCGGCTCCGGCTCCGGCTCCGGCTCCGGCGAACTCACCGACGATCACGTGGGCGTTGCTGCCCCCGGACCCGAAGCTGCTGATCCCCGCGAGCCGGGCGGGGCGCCCGTCGAGGTCCCAGTCGGACAGCCCGGTCACCACGGAGAACGGCGAGGCGTCCAGGTCGATGTGCGGGTTGGGGCGTGCGTAGTGCAGCGTGGCGGGCAGTTGCCGGTGCTGGAGGGCCAGGACGGTCTTCAGGACTCCGGTGATGCCCGCGGCGGCTTCCAGGTGGCCCAGGTTCGTCTTCACCGAGCCCAGGGCGCAGGTCGCGTCGCTGTCGGCGAACGCCTTGGTGAGCCCTTGGACTTCGATGGGGTCGCCCAGCGCGGTGCCGGTGCCGTGCGCCTCGACGTAGCCGATGTCGCGCGCGCTCACGCCCGCGTCGGCGAGAGCCGCCTCGACGAGGCTCGCCTGCAGGGCGGCGCTGGGCACGGTCAGGCCGCCCGCCTGGCCGCCGTGGTTGGTGGCGCTGCCCTTGAGGACGGCGTGCACCGGGTCGCCGTCGGCGAGCGCGGCAGCGAGCGGCTTCAGGAGCAGGACGACGCCGCCCTCGGAGCGGACGTAGCCGTCGGCCGCGGCGTCGAACGTCTTGCACAGGCCGTCGGGCGCCAGCATGCCCGCCTGGTGGTAGGCGAGGGTGTTGGCCGGGTGGCAGAGCACGTTGACGCCGCCGACCAGGGCCGTGTCGCAGTCCCCCGCCCGCAGCGCGCGCAGCGCCGAGTGCACGGCCACCAGCGAGCTGGAGCACGCCGTGTCCAACTGCACGCTCGGTCCGCGCAGGTCGTAGAAGTACGAGACGCGGTTGGCGATGACGGCCATGGAGGTCGCGAGGCCGCTGTGGGCCCGCACGGGCAACTTCCGGGTGTCCATGAGCCGCTGGTAGTCCGAGCCGCTGGCGCCGACGAAGACGCCGGTCCTGCTGCCCGCGACGGCGCTCGCCGAGTATCCGGCGTCCTCCAGGCAGGCCCAGGTCAGCTCCAGGAGCCAGCGCTGCTGCGGGTCCATGTGGCGCGCCTCGTACGGCGTGACGCGGAACAGGGCCGCCTCGAACGCCCCGGCGTCGGTGACGAATCCGCCGCGGTCGATGCCGGGGTGGGTGTCGGGTCCGGTGCCGTCGGGCCACTGCCAGCGGCCTTCCGGCAGTGATCCGATCGCGCTGCCGCCGGACGCGAGCAGCCGCCACAGGCCGGTGCGGTCCTCGATGCCGCCGGGCAGGCGGCATGCCATGCCGATGATGGCCACGTCGCGGTCGGTGGCCGCGTCGCGGGAGGCGTCGGAGCCGTGCGGGGTCTCGGCGTCGGGGGTGGCCTCGGGGGCCGGTGGGACGTCCGGTGCTTGGCTGGTTTCGCCCGCCTCGACCCCACTGAGACCAGCCAGGTGGGAAATGATCTGCGTGCCGGTGTTGTGCTCGAAGAAGAAGAGGGGCGCGAGGGAAATGCCATAGCCGGATTCGATCTTTTCCTGAAGATCCAAAAGGCCCGCTGAATCGAATCCCAGCTCGAACAGCGGGCTTTCAAGGGGGTGCTCGATTCCCTCGTAGTCACCCCCGAGTATCTCGTCGAAGAAATCCCGGATTTCCACGGAGAGTTGCTCCGCGGAAGGAATGGCGACGGACACGGAGGTTTCCTCCGTACTCGTCAGGAGACCCATACGTATCTGACGGTCCGGCAGATCGTAGACGACGAGCACGCCGTTTCCCGCATTGGCCAGATCACCGGGCCGATATCCCGGGACAAGGCCCTTGATCTCCGCGCCGTGGAGCTGGTGCATGCGCAGCACCGTGTCCAGGCAGCGCCCCTGCGCGTTGGTCGCGCGGACGTACTCTGCGGGCTCGAACCCGGGATGCCGCCGGAAGTCACGGCACCGGGTCACCCCCACCGCGGTCCGCACGCCGACCTGCTCCTCGGCCCATGTCAGTAGATGTTCCAGCAGCGTGTCGCCGAAACGGAAGCTCTGCTTCGATGGATCGACGTTCAGGGAAAGGACATGGGCGACCGGACCCTCGGGGCGGTGCAGCCGATCGGCGGTGTCGAACGAAACGGCGTAGAGGCCCTCCGGACTCTCGATGCGCTGGGAGTAGACGACGGCCTGGACGGCACCGTCGGCCTCGACGACGAACTGGCCGACCGGATGCGAGAAAAGCCGCTGCCGGATGACTTCTTCGGAGATCCGCAACGGCGCGGGCCAGCACAACTCCTCGAGTTCGAGAAGCCTGGGCATATCCGAGAGACGGGCGTGACGAATGACATCATCGTGCTGCTGAACCATGTGTACGTACGCCCCGTCCCCCGTGCACCGGCGCTTCATCACCGTCGAACTGTCGCCCACTTCACGCACCGACGACTGCCCGCCACATTGAGGTAGGAATGGGCGGAACGTCAAGCGCCGATTGCCGCACCCGGCCCACCACTCCTGTTCCCACTTGTCCGGAATTCACGGTGGATCCGGGATCGAGTGGGTACGAGCTGCGGAGACGGCAGCACCAGTCGGTCGTTACAGTGGCTCGAAATATACCCCAGCGCACGTGACCCCCCGTCGGTGTCACGCCGAGTGCGCCGGGAGCTTAGAGTAGCCCTTGTTCGACCATGAGTTACACACAACGGTCACGATTCGTTCACAACAGCCACTGAGGCATCACGAGGAAGAGGCGGCACGATGGCATCGACCGGCAGCTCCTGGGTCCGGCGGTTCCATCCGGCGCCGGACGCGGCCACCCGCCTCGTCTGCTTCCCGCACGCCGGCGGCTCGGCGACGTTCTACTTCCCGCTCTCCGCCGTGGTCTCACCTGCGGCGGAGGTTCTGGCCGTGCAGTATCCGGGCCGCCAGGACCGCATGAACGAATCCTGCATCACGGACATTTCGACACTCGTGGACCGCGTCACCGAGGAGTTGCTGCCCTGGGCGGACCGGCCGCTGGCGTTCCTCGGGCACAGCATGGGGGCGACGGTGGCCTTCGAAGTGGCCCGTAGACTGGAGGCGCGGGGCATCGTCCTGCTCGGCCTGTTCGCCTCCGGGCGGCGCGCCCCATCACGTCGACGCGAGGAGAGCGTGCACCTGCGCAACGACCAGGGTCTCGTCGAGGAGCTGCGGCGCCTCAGCGGCACGGACGGGGAACTCCTCGCCGACGAGGCCGTCCTGAGCATGGTCCTGCCGGCCATGCGCGGCGACTACCGCGCCATCGAGACGTACCGCTACCAGCCCGGACCGCCCCTGAACTGCCCCGTCCTCGCCCTGACCGGCGACAGCGACCCGCTGGTCGAGGTCGCCGAGGCCAGGGCCTGGGCGCAGCACACGGTGGCCCCGTTTCGGCTGCGGGTCCTGCCTGGCGGACACTTCTTCCTGAGCGAGCACACCGAGACGGTCGCCCGGGAGATCACCGACCACCTCGACGCCGCGGCCCCGCGCCGCTGACCTGCCCGCTCGCCCGCACGACCACCAGGACAGACCAAGGAGCTGGGACCGCTGGAGCTCGACGAGTACGCGTCCTTCGACGCGGTGGGACTGCGGGAGCTGATCCGGGCGCGTGAGGTGACCCCCGCCGAGGTCGAGGACTGTGCGCGCCGGGCGCTGGAGCGGGCGCACGCCGAACTCAACGCGCTCACCCGGCCGCTGTTCGAGCCGTCCCTCGCCCATGATCCGGACGGGCCGCTGGGCGGGGTGCCCTTCGTCATCAAGGACAGCGGCCCCTTCGCGCAGGGCGTGCCGTTCACCATCGGCAGCCGGGCCATCAACGGCGCGTACGCCCAGGTCGACCACGATCTGATGGCCCGGTTCCGGGCCGCCGGTCTGGTGGCGCTCGGGCAGAGCACCGCGCCGGAGTTCGGGCTGAGCTTCGCGACCGAGTCGGTGCGGTACGGCCCGACCCGCAACCCCTGGAACCCCAAGCTCGGCGTGGGCGGGTCGAGCGGCGGGGCGGCCGCCCTGGTCGCCGCGGGCGCGGTGCCCGTGGCGCACGCCAGCGACGCGGGCGGATCCATCCGCGTCCCGGCCGCGTCCTGCGGCCTCGTCGGCCTGAAGCCGGGTCTCGGCCGTACGCCGTGCGGGCCGACCAGCGGGGAGATCGCCTTCGGTCAGCTAGTCGAGTTCGCCGTGACCCGTACCGTCCGGGACACCGCCCACCTCCTCGACGCCGTCAGCGCGCCCACTGTCGGCGACAAGTACCAGGCGCCGCGGCCGGCGCGCCCCTACACCGAGGCGATCCGCACCGATCCCGGCCGTCTGCGCGTCGCCCTCACCACCGAGCCCTGGACGGGCGGCACCGTGAACGGCCAGGTCGCCGCCGCGGCGGTCACCGCGGGCCAGGTCCTGGAGTGGATCGGGCACACCGTGACCGAGACCCGTCTCGACCTCGACGGCGACGCGGTCGTCGAGGCGGCCATGCTGACGGTCGTCACCACCGGCGGCGCCGTGCTGCGCGGCGCGCCCCGCAGGCCCGACCCCGGGAAGCTGGAGGCCGTGTCCCGGCGCGTGCTCAGCGAGACCGAGGAGTTCACGCTCCTCGACGTGATGAGCGCCACCCAGGCCCAGAACGAGGTGACGCGGTCCCTCGGCCGGTTCTTCCAGGAGTACGACCTCCTCCTCACGCCGACCCTCGGGCGCCTGCCCGCGCCGCACGGCACCCTCGACTACGACCACTCCGGGCACACGGCACGCTCCTGGCTGCGCCGCCTGTTCACCTACGGGCCCTTCACCGCCACCTTCAACGTGTCGGGGAACCCGGCCATCAGCCTGCCGCTCGGCCAGAGCCGCGAGGGCCTGCCGATCGGCGTCCAACTCGTCGCCGCGCACGGCCGCGAGGACCTGCTGCTGCAGGTCGCCGCGCAGCTGGAACAGGCGACGCCCTGGGCGGACCGCACTCCCCCGGTCTACACCGGCTGACCTGACCCCGATCCACTGCGACTGGCCCTGCGGGCCCACGCTCATCGGCCTGCCCGAGCTGGTCAGCCGGTGTGACCCGCGGTCGGCACCGGCTTGTCGGCCATGGCGCACATCGCGGCGGTCTGCAGCTCCTTGGACACCTCGTTGAGCTTCGGAAAGGCTTCCGGGTGCTCGGCGAAGGCCTCCGTCGGGATGAGGACGGTCGCCGTGCGCTTGCCGCTGGGGTCGGTGAAGTTGGTGCTGAAGTAGCCGGGGATGCCGCCGTCGTGGGCCCACACCCTGCCGCACGGGCCCTCGAGGGTCTGGATGCCGAGGCCGCCGCCGGGGCCGTTCGGCTGGTCCGGGCGGACCGGCACGGTGGTGCGCATCTGGGCCAGCTGGGCGGCGGGCAGCAGTTCGCCCGACATCAAGGCGTGGTAGAACCGGTCCCAGTCACGGGCGCTGGACACCACCGCTCCGGCCGCCCCGCCCCACGAGGGGTCGTTGTCGGAGACGTCCACGTGACCGTCGCGGGGCACCCCTGCGTACTCCCTGAACTCGGGCGGTACTCCCGGTGGCATATGGGCGGCGTCGGGTTCGTAGCCGCGGGCGTGTCGGCCGCGCCAGGTGGAGTCCGTGGCGAAGTAGGTGTGCTTGAGGCCGAGCGGCCGGGTGATCCGGTCGCGGACCAGCTCGGCCAGGCTCTTCCCGGTGACCTTCTCCAGGACGGCGCCGACCGCGGCGTAATTGGTGTTGCTGTACGACCAGGCGGCGCCCGGCGGGAACTCCGGATCGGTCCGCACGCCGACTGCAAGGAGCTGCTCCGACGTCCAGCGCCGCTGTTCCCGGCCCAGTATCGAGGGAAGGAGCGCCGGGTCGAGGGTGTAGTCGTACAGGCCGCTGGTGTGGTTGAGGAGCATCCGCAGGGTGATCGCCCGGCCGTTGGGCACCAGGCCCGGCAGCCACTTCTCCACCGGGTCGGTCAGCGCGAGCCTGCCCTCGGCGACCAGTTGCAGGGCGACGGTGGCCATCATGGTCTTGGTGTTGGACCCCATCCGGAACTCGTCCCCCGCCCGCAGCCGCTGCTCCGCCCGGCTCCAGGCGGCCTGTTCGACGACCTCGACCGGCCGCCCCCGCCCGTCGTCCACGCGCACGACCACACCGGGCGCCCCGGCGGCCACGACCTCCCGCGCCAGCCGCTCCAGTCGGTCCCGCTGATCGGCCCCCGCGGCGTTCGACGTGCCGCCCGCCTTCGCGACGGCCTGGCCCGGCTGCCCGAGCGTGCCGACGACCCCGGTCACGGCCAGGACGGAAGACACCGCCAGAAGGCCGACGCGGCGACGACGGTGAGCAGGTCGAGTACGGGACTGTTCGGCCCCACGGACGGGGCACGCTCTCATCGGCATGCCGATCACCCTCGCGCACCGGCGGCCCCCTCGTCACTGGGGCACACCGGATGGTCGAGGTGGGGCCAGCTCCCCCACGCCGCTCCACCTCGTGCTCCGACCTGCGGCTCCGCCCGCTCATTGGTCCACTCCACTGACGCACCGCAGGCGATGACACCGCCCGTGGCGAAAACACGCCAGACCGGCGCTGACATGGGAAATCCCTTCTCCTGGGCATGATTGACGGATCGTCGGCGAGCCGGTACCACTGACGCACGCCCGGCCCCGCACGCCCCGTCACGCCGCTTTGGCCCGGAAGTCCCAGGAGGCTGCCTTGCGAGGATCCGTCACCGCATCCGTCCCGCCCACGCGCAGACGTGCCGCCAGGGCGGCGGGCGCTCTCGCGTCGGCCGCCCTGCTGGTGCCCCTGCTCGGCGCCGCGCCGTCGTCCTCCGCGTCCCGGCCCGCGTCGGACGCCGGGCCCGAGAGCCTGCAGAGCGCCTTCGCGGCGGCGGCCGCCGAGTACGACGTGCCGCAGAGCGTGCTGCTCGGCGTCTCCTACCTCCAGTCCCGCTGGGACGCGCACGGCGGCGCCCCGAGCGTCACCGGCGGCTACGGCCCGATGCACCTCACCGACGCCCGCACCGCGCTCGCCACCGCGCCGCACCACGCCGACGGCGCGGAGGACCCGCGCGGGGACGCCTCCCGGGCCACGCTGCGGCCCCAGGCGAAGCCGCCGACGGAGTCCCAGCTCCCGGACCGGTTCAAGACGTTGAAGCGGGCCGCGAAGCTCAGCGGCCTTCCCGCGGAGCGGCTGCGCGAGGACTCGGCGGCGAACGTCCGGGGCGGCGCGGCCCTGCTCGCCGCCGCGCAGAAGCAGCTCGGCAAGCCGCTCAGCGACGACCCGGCCGACTGGTACGGCGCCATCGCGCGTTTCTCCGGAGCCGACGACCGGGCGAGCGCGGCCACGTACGCCAATGACGTGTTCGCCGTCATGCGGGACGGGCAGCGGCGGACGACCGACGCGGGGCAGCGCGTGACGCTGGCCGCCCGGCCCGGACTCGCCCCGGAGAACGCCCAGTTGCGCGGCATGGGGCTGCGCAAGGCGAAGGATGCCGGGACGGACTGTCCGAAGACGCTCGCGTGCGAGTGGATCCCCGCGCCGTACGAGGAGTTCGGCGACAACGACTACGGCAACCACGACAAGGCCGACCGCCCCAAGAGCCAGGGCATCAAGTACATCGTCGTGCACGACACCGAGGGCACCTGGGAGGGCGTCCTGAAGATGGTGCAGGACCCGACGTACGTGTCCTGGCACTACACCCTGCGCTCCTCCGACGGCCATGTCGCCCAGCACGTGCGCACCAAGGACGTCGCCTGGCACGCGGGCAACTGGTTCGTCAACGCCAAGTCCGTCGGCCTGGAGCACGAGGGCTTCCTGACGGCGCCCGACACCTGGTACACGGAGGCGATGTACCGCTCGTCGGCGCGCCTGGTGAAGTACCTCGCCAAGCGGTACGGCATCCCGCTGGACCGCCAGCACATCCTCGGCCACGACACGGTGCCGGGCACGACGGCCGCGACGATCCGCGGCATGCACACCGACCCCGGCCCCTACTGGGACTGGCAGCACTACTTCAAGCTGCTCGGCAAGCCGCTGCACCGCACGGCGGGACCCAAGGGCGGCCTGGTCACCGTGGCGCCCGAGTTCAGCAAGAACCAGCCGGAGTTCACGGGCTGCGCCAAGCCCGGCGAGAAGTGCGTGCCGCACGGCTCCAGCGCGGTGCGCGTCCACACCGAGCCCCGCGAGGACGCCCCGCTGATCCAGGACATCGGGCTGCGCCCGGGCGGTGAGCCGTCGACGATCGACGTCAACGACATGGGCTCGCGCCTGTCGACCGGCCAGCAGTACGCGGTCGCCGACCGCCAGGGCGACTGGACGGCCGTCTGGTACCTGGGCCAGAAGGCCTGGTTCAAGAACCCGAAGGAGCAACCGACGGCCGTCGACGCGCGCGGCTGGGTCCTGACGCCGAAGGACGGCGCGAGCGACGTCCCGGTGTACGGCCGCGCCTATCCGGAGAAGGAGGCCTACCCGGCCGGGGTGCCGGTGCAGGCCGTCTCGCCGCTGCCGTACAAGCTCCTCGCGGGCCAGAAGTACGCGGTCGGCGACAAGCTGCCCGGTGAGTACTTCTACTCGCCGACGTTCGACCTCGCCCCGCACCGCGTGGTGCGCGGCAAGGACATGTACTACGAGATCCAGTTCGGCCACCGGGTGGCGTTCGTGCGCGCCGCCGACGTGAAGGTGATGCCGTCCGGATCGTGACGGCGATGCCGACGACCTGAGCTCGTCGGGCCCGGACCTGCGTGGGGGCAGGCTCCGGGCCCGACGTCGTACGGGGACCACACAGTCGTACGGGGACAGTCCTACGGGGCGGGCTAGCGGAAGACGTAGCGGCGGCCCGCCACCGCCTTGAAGGTGCGCTCGCCGCCCGTCAACAGGGCGCAGCGAACGGTCAGTTCGCGGGTGCGCGAGGCCTGCACGACGACGTGGGTGGCGCGGCCGTCGGCCCAGGTGATGTCAACGGTGGCGCCGCCCCGTGCCCGCAGGCCACGCACCGAGCCGTCCGGCCAGCTCGCGGGCAGGGCGGGCAGCACGTCGATGGTGTCGTGCTGGCTCTGCAGCAGCATCTCGACGATCCCGGAGGTGGCGCCGAAGTTGCCGTCGATCTGGAACGGCGGGTGGGTGTCCCAGAGGTTGGGCAGCGTGGAGGACCTGAGCTGTTCGCCGAGCATCTTGTGCGCGTGGTCGCCGTCGCGCAGCCGCGCCCAGAAGTTGATCTTCCAGGCCTTGGACCATCCCGTGCCGCCGTCGCCGCGTGCCTTCAGGGAGACCTCGGCGGCCTTCGCCCACTGGCTGCCGGGGCGGATCTGCCGTCCGGGGTGCAGGGCGTAGAGGTGGGAGACGTGCCGGTGGTCGTCGCCGGGGTCGTCGAGGTCGTCCTTCCACTCCTGGAGCTGTCCCCAGGAGCCGACGCGCAGGCCGGGGTCGAGCCGGTCCAGGGTCTGTTCCAGGCGGGTGCGGAGGGCGGGGTCGTCGCCGAGGACGCGGGCGGCCTGAAGGGTGTTGGTGAGCAGGTCGTGCACGATCTGCTGGGACATGGCGGCGCCGACGGTGAAGTCGCCGTGCTCCGGCGAGTAGCTGGGCGTGACGACGAGGGTGCCGTCGCGCGGGTCGGTGCGCAGCTGGTCGAGCCAGAACGCGGCGGCCTCCTTCATGACGGGGTAGGCGGTGTGCCGCAGATAGTGCGTGGACCCGCCGAAGCGGTAGTGCTCGTAGAGCTGTGCGGTGAGCCAGGCGGCGGCCTCGGGGAACCAGAACGCGGTCGACCAGTCGTGAACGCCGGTGAAGCCGTAGGGGTTGGTCTCGTTGTGCACCACCCAGCCGGGCGCCCCGAACATCTCCCGCGCGGTGCGCCGCCCGGGCTCGCGCAGGGCCTCGACGAAGCGGTCGTAGGGGGCGGTGGTCTCGGCGAGGTTGGCGGCCTCGGCCGGCCAGTAGTTCATCTGGAGGTTGATGTTGACGTGGTAGTCGGCCGACCACGGCGGGGCGGTGCTGTGGTTCCAGCCGCCCTGGAGGTTGGCGGGCAGCGAGCCGGGGCGGGAGGAGGCGATGAGGAGGTAGCGCCCGTACTGGAAGAACAGCGCTTCGAGGGCCCGGTCGGCGGCGGGCGTGGTGCCGTACTCCTTGAGGAGCTGGTCGGTCGGGACGTCCGGGGCCGCCGCCGTGCCGAGGTCCAGGGTGACGCGGTCGAACAGGGCCCGGTGGTCGCGCACATGGCGGGCGCGCAGCTCCTCGTGGCCGCGGGCGAGCGCGGCGTCGACGGTGCGCGTGACGGTCCGGTGCGGGTCGTCGCCGCGGTAGCGAGGGAAGGTGTCGGCGTAGTCGGTGGCGGCCGCGAGCACGAACCACACCTGGTCGGCGCCGGTGACCGTGAGACTGCCGTCGGGGCCCGCGGCGAGTGTCCCGCCCCGGTGGGCGACCCGGATCTGGGTCTCGAACTTCAGGCCGTTGTCGGCGAGTTCACCGCGTACGGTGATGCGGTCGCCGTCGGCCGCGGCGGTGACGTCGGTGCGCGGTGAGGTGGTGCGCAGGGTGCAGGTGACGGCTCCGGGGCGGTCCGCGCCGAGCCGTCCGACGAGCACGCCGTCGGGGTGGGAGGCGAAGAACTCCCGGGTGTGGCGGGTGCCTTGGTGGGTGTACGCGACGGTCGCGACGGCTTCGCGCAGGTCCAGGGCGCGGCGGTACGAGGCGTCGGGCGCGTCCGGCGCGCCCGCGACGTCGATGCGCAGGTCACCGAGGGTCTGGTGGGCGCCGTAGCCGCGCCGGGGCTGGCCGAGGGCGGCGGCGACGGCGTCCGGGGCGAGTCGGCCGCGGTCGTCGAGGTCCCCCCGGACGGCGGCGAGGGCGTCGGGGCGGGGTGCGCGCCAGTTGCCGTGGTCGTAGCCGCCCTCGGCGCCGGGGCCGCCGGTCCACAGCGTCTTCTCATTGAGCTGTAGCCGCTCACTGGTGAGGGATCCGAAGACCATGGCGCACAGGGCCCCGCCGCCGATGGGCAGCGCCTCGCGTTCCCAGTCGGCGGCCGGGGCCCGGTACCAGAGCCTCAGGTCATCGGATGACTGAGCGGACTCGCCGGTGGCGGCGATGCCCTCGGACGCCGGTCCGCCGAGGGCCAGAGCGGCTCCCGCCCCTACGGCCGACTGAATGGTGGTTCTTCGAGTGATCCCCTGCCGCATGAACTCCAGGAACTGTGGCCTCATGGGCCGCCACGCTAAAAGTCCGATGACTCGCCCGACAAGGAGCATGACAAACCCACTCCTTGGACGGAGTGGGTGGGCACTTGGACTTCGGGGCGGCGGGGCGCGGTGACCTCGCGGGCGGCGATGGGCCTCCGGTGCCCTCAGCCCTGCTGGAACAGCTCCGCGGGCAGCGGCTTGAGGAGCGCGTACAGGTCGTCGGTGATCGGGCGGTCCCAGGCCGCGATGGTCACCAGGACGTTGTCGCTGCGGTCGAACTGCACGCAGGAGACGCGGCTTTCGGACAGCCGCAGACGGCGCACGATCAGGAGGTTGTCGCCCTGCATCACCGGCACGTCCTCGCTGGCGACGACGGTGACCTCCTCGTCGTTCTCCAGCGCGAGCAGCAGCTGGGCCACCTCGAAGGGCACCTCGCCGTCGGCGAGCTCGCGGGCCGGGGCGCCCTCCGGCAGATTGCCGATCACCATCGCCGGACCGCGGCCGCCGAACAGGTCGTAGCGCAGGAAGACGCCCTGGCAGCTGCCGTCGGGGGCCGGCAGCAGGCCGGCGCCGAGATTGCCGGGCCAGTCACCCGGGTCCATGGCCAGGACGTCGAAGTCCGGGCCCGCGGGAGTGGCGGAGCTGCGGCGGCGGAGGAAGGACATGCCGCCATGGTACGTGTCCGGCGCGCTCACCCCTGCCCGGGGGCGGCGGCGGGAAAGCGCCGGTGAGGGTGTGGTTCCCGGCCGGGCGGGCTCAGGCGTGCCCCCGGTTGCGCTCGTGGTGGCGGGCCACCCGGGCACGGTTGCCGCAGGCGGGTCGGCACCACTCCTGGCGCGGGTGGTCCTTGAGGAAGTACCGCACGCAGCGGGGCGCGTGGCAGGCGCGCAGCCGCTCCCGGTCGGGTCCGGTGAGGAAGGCGAGCGCGGCGCGGGCCAGGGCGGCGTTCAGGAGGTCGGCGCGTACGACGGTCTCCGCCTGGGCCACCGGCTCGTCACGGACGACGGGCGCGCCGCCGCGCGGCCAGCTCAGGACGGGCACGGCGGGCACCCGGGCGGCGGCCTCGTTGAGCCTGGTCACGGCCTGGCCGAGGGGCAGCAGCCGCCGGGCGTCGGCGGGGCTCGGCGCTCCCGGACGCACGGCGCGGGCGAACAGCGCGCGGACGGCGGCACGCACCCCCCGTACTGCTTCCAGTGCGCTCTCGTCGGCCCGGAAGCGCCGGGCGGCGAGGGCTCCGGGCAGCGCCGCCGCGTGGGCGCGGACCCAGGCGGTGAGGCCGTCCGGCGTGTCGAGGTCGTCGGCGACACCGCCATGGCCGTCGTGGCGGAGGGTGGCGGCGAGGTCGAGGGTGAGGAGGGTGGCGGGCGGCGCCGACGGCTCGGGCGGGGCGGGCATGCGGTTAATGATAGGTTCCCCGGCAACCATTAACAGGGGGTGGCTCGGGGTGCCGGACGGGACCGTACTGGACTATTGGCGTGCCGGACTCGACGCCGTACCGGAAGCGGTGTGGGACCACCCCCGCGTCGAGTCCCTGCTCCTCGCCGACAACGCGCTCACGCACCTGCCCGCCCGCATCGCCGCCCTCCCGGCCCTGCGCACCCTGGACCTCGGCCACAACCTGCTGACCGAGGTCCCGCCGGAACTCGGCGCCCTGCCCGCGCTGACCGACTTCCTCTATCTGCACGACAACCGCCTCACCGCCCTGCCCGAAGAGCTGGGCGGCCTGCGCCGGCTCGCCTACCTGAACGTGGGCGAGAACCGGCTCACCGCACTGCCCGGCGCGGTCGGCCGCATGACGTCCCTCGTCGAGCTGCGCGCCCAGCACAACCGGCTCACCACGCTGCCCGCGACGCTCGGCGGCCTGCGTCGGCTGCGCGAGCTGTGGCTGCGCGGCAACGAGCTGACCACGCTCCCCGACGACGTACGCCACCTCGGGGAACTCCGCGAACTGGAGCTGCGGGAGAACGCGTTCGCGACCGTGCCCGACGCCGTGCGCGGGCTGCCGCTCCTGCGCCGCCTCGACCTGCGGGCCAACCGGCTGCGCGAAGTGCCGCACTGGCTGGCCGCGTTGCCGTCCCTGGAGAAGCTGGATCTGCGCTGGAACGACGTGCGAGGCGGCGAGGACACCCTGGCGGCCCTGCGGGCGCGGGGCTGCGTGGTGCTGCGCTAGCTCCCCTTCAGCGCGGGCTCCCGTCGGCGGCGCTCGATCAGCGAGGCGCGGATCTCGCCCGCCCTGACCGCCGTGTTGGACAGGAGCGTCGAGGTGAGGCCGTGGGTGTGCTCCGTGCCGCCCTGGAGGTAGATGTCGGCGGCGACGTTGGCGTGCGTGGCGACGCGGTGGTCACGCCCGACGACGAGGGCGTCCTCGTCGTCGCGGCGGCACAGTTTGCCGAGCTCGCCCATGCGCTCGTCGATGCCGCGCGGCTGGTAGCCCGTCGCGCACACCAGGAGGTCGGCGTCCATGACGTCGCGCTCGGCGGTCGGCAGGAACTCGATGCCCAGGCGCAGGCCGTCGTCGTGGGTCTCGATCTCACGGATACGGGAGATGTTGAGCATCCGCATGCGCTGACGCCCCTGCACCTTCTCCTGGTACATGGTGCGCGAGAGCGACTCGATGAGGTCCATGTCGACCACGGAGTAGTTGGTACCGCGGTGGTAGTCGAAGAGGGACTGCTTCACCTCCGGCGGCGCGTTGTAGAAGATGTCCACGGCCTCCGGGTCGAAGATCCGGTTCGCGAACGGGCTGTCGTCGGCGGGCGTGTAGCCGTACTTCGCGAACACCGAGCAGATCTCGGCGTCGGGGAAGTGCCGGTGCAGGTAGTCCACGCTCTCGGCGGCGCTCTGGCCGGCGCCGAGGACGACGGCGCGGCGCACCGGGGTGCCCGCGTCGAGGAGCGCGCCGACCCGGGGGATCAACTCGCTGTTGTGGAAGACCCGTTCGGAGCGGGCCGCGCTGGGCGGCAGATGGGGCTCCATGCCGGTGGCGACACAGAGGCTGCGGGCCCGGCGCACGATCTTCCGCTCCGGGTCGCCCGGGGCGCGGCTGACCACGTCGAAGGCGACGACCTCGCCGTTCTCGGTCACCGGCTTCACGGCGACGACCTCGCAGGAGTACTCCACGAGCCCGGCGACACGACCCGCGGCCCACTCCAGGTAGTCGTGGAACTCGATGCGCAGCGGGAAGAGCGTCTTCTGGTTGAGGAAGTCCACGAGCCGGTCACGCTCCTGCAGGTAGCACAGGAAGCTGTAGCTGCTCTTCGGGTCACGCATGGTGACGAGGTCCTTGAGGAAGGACACCTGCATCGTCGCGTCGTCGATGAGCATCCCCCGGTGCCAGCCGAACCGCGGCTGCTTCTCCAGGAACCCGGCGCGTATCCGGTCGCCCTCGGCGGCCCGCGCGTTGTGCTCCTCGACCGCGATCGCGAGGGCGAGGTTGGACGGCCCGAAGCCGATCCCCAGGACGTCGTACGTCACTTCCGGTCCCCCATGTGCCGACCCCGTGCCGCCGCTCGCCGGCTCCGTGCCGCCGTACGTCGAATCCTGTTCGCTGTGCAGAGTGTTCACCCGCGTCATCGCCTCCCTAAGCAGGCACATGTTAGATAAGGTTAGCCTTACCTTGCAATGTCTGAGGAGGATTCACATGCGGGTCGTCATGTTCGGCTATCAGACGTGGGGTCACCGCACACTGCAGGCCCTGCTCGACTCCGAGCACGACGTGGCCCTCGTCGTCACCCACCCCAGAAGCGACCACGCGTACGAGAAGATCTGGGACGACTCGGTCGCCGACCTCGCCGCGCGGCACGGCGTGCCCGTGCTGCTGCGCAACCGCCCAGGAGACCCCGAACTCCTCGAAACCCTCAAGTCGGTCGAACCGGACCTCAACGTCGCCAACAACTGGCGCACCTGGCTGCCCCCGGAGATCTTCGACCTCCCCCGGCACGGCACGCTGAACGTACACGACTCGCTCCTGCCGACCTACGCCGGCTTCTCCCCGCTGATCTGGGCCCTCATCAACGGCGAGCCCGAGGTCGGCGTCACCGCCCACCGCATGGACGCCGACCTGGACATGGGCGACGTCCTGCTCCAGCGCGCGGTGGCCGTCGGCCCGCGGGACACGGCGGCGGACCTGTTCCGCGCGACGGTCGACCTGATCGCCCCGATCGTGCGCGAGTCGCTCGACCTGATCGCCTCGGGCACGGCGGTGTGGACGCCGCAGGACCGGTCGCGGGCCAGCTTCTTCCACAAACGCGCCCCGGAGGACAGCCGCATCGACTGGACCTGGCCCGCGGAGGACCTGGACCGGCTCGTGCGCGCCCAGTGCGACCCGTACCCGAACGCCTTCACGCACCACCGCGGCAAGCCGCTGCGGATCGTGGAGGCGGCGGTGTCCGAGGGCCGGTACGGGGGCACCCCCGGGCGCGTCTTCATCCGTGAGGGCGACGCGGTCGTCATCGTCGCCGGTGCCGACGCGCGCACGGGCCGCCGCCGCGGGCTCGCGGTCAAGCGGGTGCGGACGGAGGACGGGACGGAGTACGCGGCGACGGACTACTTCCGCACGATGGGCGGGTATCTGACGGCCCGTCCGTCCTGATCCGGCCGGACACATCAGCGGGCGGCCCGCCCTCTGCGGGCGCGAGGTCCACCGGCGTGCCGCCGGGCCCGTACGGGAGGTGCGCGGGACGGCGCCCACCGGACTCCCCCGTCCACCCGCCCGGACCGACCACCTGATTAGGCAACCCTTACCTTACTATGGCTTCGATCTCCGGACGGCGCCCGCACCGATCTCCGGACCACCGACATCGAGGAGAGACCGCAGATGAGCAACCCCTTCGACGACGCCGACGGCCGGTTCTCCGTGCTCGTCAACGACGAGGGCCAGCACAGCCTGTGGCCCGAGTTCGCCGAGGTCCCGGCGGGCTGGACCGTGGCCCACGGCCCGGCCGACCGGCAGTCCTGCCTGGACCACGTCGAGGCCAACTGGACCGACCTGCGGCCCAGGAGCCTGCGGGAGGCCACGCGCGCCTGACGCACGGCGGCCCGCGCCCTCAGGACGCGGGCCGCTCCATCCCACGGCGGCACCCCGGGCGCCCCGGGCGCCTCACGCACCCCGAGCACCTCACGCATCCCCGGCACCTCACGCATCCCCCGCGCCCCGCGCATGCACCAGCGGCCCGTCGTCGACCCGCACAAGGCGGTACCCCCGCCCGCCCCCGGAGCCCCCGCGCCGCTCCGCCCGTCGCGCCCGGGCCCGGGCCCGGCGAGCAGCGGCCAGCAGCGCCGCGACCTCCGGACTGCGTCGGCGCAGCCGCAGGAAGGACCGCTCCGACCAGCCGCCGAGCACCGCGGCCGAGGGCTGGGCGACCCCGTCGCGCACGGCCCGCAGGACGACCCGCAGCGCCGCCGCACCCGGCCCGGCCGAGACCGCCATCGGACGCCCCCGCTCGCGCTCGCCCGCCGCCATGAGGCTCGCCGCCGCCATGGCCTCCGCGAACGAGGGGTCCTGGGCCTGCCAGTTGAGCAGCAGCCGTTCCGTCACCCCGGCCGCCGCGGCGCAGCCCGCCTGCCCGAGGCCGAGCGCCGCCGCGCGCAACGCGTCGGCCCTGCGCACCGCGGTCTCCTCGCGCAGACTCGGGTCCACCCGCAGGGCCCGCAGCAAGGAGCGATCGATATCTTCTTGCGCGTCGAGGCCCGCGACCACACCATCGGCCCAGGCCTCAAGGCGGTTGACCGCGGCCGTGCGCCGCTCCACCCGTTCGTCCTCCACCAACTCACCACCAAAGCAACTTAGGCTAGCCTCACCTAACAATAGAACAATAGCCCGTCGGAATCCCGTACGGACGAAGACCGGACCCGACACCCCGCTGCCTCGAAGGGATCTGTACGTGCTCTGCACCAGGATCACCAACGCCCGCGTCGTCACGATGGACCCGGACCGTCCCACCGCCCGCGAACTCGGCATCTGGCGTGGGCGGATCGTGGGGCTCGACTCCGATGTGGCGGACCTCCCGGCCCGCCGCGTCCTGGACCTCGGCGGCGCGACCGTGCTGCCCGGCTTCATCGACAGCCATGTCCATCTCGTCTGGGCGGGACTGGCGGCCAAGGCCCCGAGCGTGGCGCCGAGCAGCCGCGTCGACGACGTCCTCAGGGTGGTGGCCGACGCCGTCGCGGCGGCCCCCGGTGACGGCTGGGTGACCTTGGCCGACTACGACCAGCGCGGACTGGACCGGCCCCTGACCGCCAAGGAACTCGACGCCGTGAGCGCCGGGCGCAAGGTGTATCTGGGGCACATCTCGGGGCACGCGTGCCTGGTCAACACGGCGATCCTGGACCTGCTCCCGGCGCATGTCGCGGGCTCGGACGGTTTCCTCGCGGAGGAGGACATGGGCGCCGTGCTGCGACTGCGGCCGCCGCACGCGCTCGGCGAACTGACCGACGCCATCGAGCACGCGGCGCGCGTGTGCCGGTCCGAGGGCGTGACGGCGGTCGCGGAGGCGGGCATCGGCAGCGAGCTGTTCGCGCACAGCCCCATCGAGGCCGCGGCATACCAACTCGCCCACGAGTCGGGCAGGTTGCCCGTCCGCGTACAGCTGATGGTGGCCGCGGACGCGCTGCGCCCGGTCGAGGCGGCGCGCGAGGACACCACGACCCGCGCCTTCGGTCTCGGCCTGCGCACGGGCTTCGGCGACGGCGGACTCTCCCTCGGCGCCCTCAAGGTGTTCACCGACGGCGGCATGATGGCGCGGACCGCGGCGCTCACCGACCCCTATGTCGGCAGCGAGTCGAACGGCCAGCTCCAGATGGCCCCCGACCTGCTCAAGGACACCATCGTGGCGGGCCACCGCGCGGGCTGGCAGCTCGCCGTGCACGCGATCGGCGACCGCGCGGTCGACGTCGCCCTCGACGGCCTGGAGGCGGCCCAGCGCTCCCGGCCACGCCCCGACGCCCGCCACCGCGTGGAGCACGCGGGCCTGGTGCGCCCGGACCAGCTGCGCCGGTTCGCCGAGCTCGACGTCACGGCCGTCGTCCAGCCCAGCTTCCTGCGGTACTTCGGCGACGACTACGCCACGATCATGGGCGCGGAACGGGCGCCGTGGATGTACCGGGGCCGGGGCTTCCTCGACCACGGGGTGCGTCTGGTGGGCAGTTCGGACCGGCCCGTCGCCGACGGGGCGCCGCTGCGGGCCGTCCAGTTCATGGTCGAGCGGGCCTCCGCGTCGGGGCAGGCCATCGGACCCGACGAGGCCGTCGATGTGGACGCGGCGCTGCGCGCCTACACGATCGACGCCGCGTACGCCTGCCACTGGGAGGACAGCGCGGGCAGCATCACGCCCGGCAAGCGCGCCGACCTGGTGGTCCTCGGCGAGGACCCGAGGGAGGTGGAGCCGGGGCGGATCGGGGACATCGAGGTGCTCGGCACCTTCGTCGAGGGCGAGGACGACCTGGCCGCGCCCGCCGCCGACTGACCACGTCCCCCCGCCTCCCGAAAGGCCTCCCCGCGGGCCCCTTTGGAAGCCACCGTGGCCCCGGCCCCCGCACTGCGGGGGCCGGGGCCACGGGCCGTCGCGGCGCACACGCGCCGGGCGCGCTTCCTACGTCAGGTCGAACCGCCCCTCACGGGCCCCGTGCACGAACGCGCCCCACTCGGCGGGCGTGAAGATCAGGGACGGGCTCTCCGGCCGGCCGCCGTTGCGCATCGCGATGAATCCCTCGACGAAGGCGATCTCCACGTCACCGCGACCCTCGCTGCTCGACCGCCATTCGGCGCTGCTGAGGTCGAGGTCCGGCTTGTCCCAACCCGCGAGCGGATGCTGCTGGGTGATGGTGCTGTCGGCCACGTCCGTGCTCCTCCCGATGCGTCGTCCGCCCGCCAGCCTAGCTTTCACCCCCGGCGCAGCACAGGCCGCGGCACAGGCCACGAGAACGGGCGGAATCACGCCCGCCGGGAGCGCGCGTCACGTCGTGGGCGGCTCCGCGCCGACCAGCCACATGGCGAAGAACTGCGAGCCCCCTCCGTAGGCGTGCCCAAGTGCCGTGCGCGCACCGGCCACTTGGTGCTCACCGGCCTGTCCCCGCACCTGGAGCGCGGCCTCCGCGAAGCGGATCATCCCGGACGCCCCGATGGGGTTGGTGGACAGGACACCGCCCGACATATTCACCGGAAGGTCACCGTCCAGTTCCGTCACGCCGGACTCGGTGAGCTTCCAGCCCTCGCCCTCCGCCGCGAAGCCCAGGTTCTCCAGCCACATCGGCTCGTACCAGGAGAACGGCACGTACATCTCCACCGCGTCGATCTCACGGCGCGGGTCGGCGATGCCCGCCTGCCGGTAGACGTCGGCCGCGCAGTCCTTCCCCGCCCGGGGCGACACGAAGTCCTTGCCCGCGAACATGGTGGGCTCGCTGCGCATCGCGCCGCCGTGCATCCAGGCGGGCGGGCGCGGCGCCCGGGCCGCGCCCGCGCGGTCGGTGAGGACCATCGCGCAGGCGCCGTCGGACGAGGGGCAGGTCTCGGAGTAGCGGACGGGGTCCCAGAGCATCGGCGCCGACTGCACCTTCTCCAGGGTGATGTCGTGCTCGTGCAGGTGCGCGTAGGGGTTCTTGAGGGCGTTGCGCCGGTCCTTGTACGCGACGAGCGAGCCGATGGTGTCGGGGGCGCCGGTGCGCCGCATGTAGGCGCGGATGTGCGGCGCGAAGAAGCCACCCGCGCCCGCGAGCAGCGGCTGCTGGAACGGCACGGGCAGCGAAAGTCCCCACATCGCGTTGGATTCCGACTGCTTTTCGAAGGCCAGGGTGAGGACCGTGCCGTGGACGCGGCCCGCGACGAGGTTCGCGGCGACGAGCGCGGTGGAGCCGCCGACGGAGCCCGCGGTGTGGACGCGCAGCATGGGCTTGCCGACGGCGCCGAGCGCGTCGGCGAGGTACAGCTCGGGCATCATCACGCCCTCGAAGAAGTCGGGCGCCTTGCCGATGACGACGGCGTCGATGTCGGCCCATGTCAACTCGGCGTCGAGGAGGGCGCGTTGCGCCGCCTCGCGAACCAGGCCCGCGATCGACACGTCCCGGCGGGCGGCGACGTGCTTGGTCTGCCCGATCCCGACGACGGCGACCGGCTCCTTGCCGGGCGCGTTGCTCATCGCGGGTCTCCTTCCAGTACGGCGACCAGGTTCTGCTGGAGGCAGGGGCCGGAGGTGGCGTGGGCGAGGGCACGCTCGGACGCGCCGCGGTGGACGCGGGCCGCGGCCTCGCCGAGCCGGATGAGCCCTGCGGCCATGACCGGGTTGGCGGCGAGGGCGCCGCCCGAGGGGTTGACCGTCACCTCGTCGCCGAGCCGCAGCGCCTTGCGCAGCACGACCTCCTGCGAGGTGAACGGCGCGTGCAACTCGGCGGTGTCGACGGGCCGTTCGAAGGCACCGGCCCGTTCGGCTGCGAGGCGCGTGGACGGCGAGTCCGTGAGGTCGCGCACGCCGAGGCTGTGCGCCTCGATGCGGTGGTCGATGCCGCGGATCCAGGCGGGCCGCTCGCACAGCTCACGGGCCCGCTCCCCCGCGGCGAGGACGACGGCGGCGGCGCCGTCGCCGACCGGCGGGCAGTCGCCGGTGCGCAGGGGACGTACGACATAGTCGCCGTGCGGCACCGAACCCCGCAGCTGGGCATGGGGGTTGGCGCGCGCGGCGGTGCGGCTCCGGGTCGCGACCCCGGCCAGGGCGGGTTCGTCCGTGTCGCCCGCGTCGATCAGGGCCCGCGCCTGGAGCGCCGCGAGGGCGACGGCGTCCGGCCACAGCGGCGCCACGTAGTACGGGTCGAGCTGGCGGGTCAGGACGTCGCGCACCGATCCGGGCGACGACTTGCCGTAGGAGTAGACGAGCGCGGTGTCGCACTCGCCGGTCCGGAGCTTCACCCACGCCTCGTACAGCGCCCAGGCGCCGTCCATCTCCACGTGCGACTCGGAGATCGGCGGCCAGGCGCCGACGCCGTCGAGGGCCATGGTGAAGGAGAAGGCGCGTCCGGCGAGGTAGTCGCAGGACCCCGAGCAGGTGAAGCCGATGTCGCCGCTCTTCAGGCCGGTGGCGGCGAGGACTTCGTGCAGGACGGGCATGAGCAGCTCGACCTCGGACAGCTCGTCGGTGGTGCGCCGGTGGTCGCTCTGCCCGAAGGCGACGATCGCGACGTCCCGTGCCCCGTGCGCGGCGGGCGCCATCTACACCAGCTCCTTGTACGTGTCGTAGTCCGCGTCGGGCTCGCCGGTGGGCCGGTAGTGGTCGGGGTAGCGGCCGCTCTCGCTCCACACGGGCTCCACGCGCAGGCCCATCCGGACTCGGTCGTAGGGGATGCCCGCGATCCGGGCGTGCAGGGCGAGGTCGGCGCCGTCGAGGGCGATGTGCGCGTAGACGTAGGGCACTTCGATGTCGAGGTTCTTCGCCTTGATGTTGACGATGCAGAAGGTGGTGACGGTGCCGCGCGGTCCGACCTCCACCTGCTCGGCGGTGGCGATGCCGCAGGTCGGGCAGGCACCGCGCGGCGGCACGTACACCTTGCGGCAGGACGGGCAGCGCTCGCCGACGGTCCTGCGCCCGGACAGGGCGTGGATGTACTGGGACTGGGCGCGGCCGGGGCTGTAGGTGTAGTCCAGCCGGGCGGGGGCGACGATGCCGGTGACGGCCCCTCCCGCGAACTCACCGTCGTGCGAGGTGACGTGATGGCCCATCACACCGTCGTACGGCTCGAAGCAGGCGATGTCCGTGATGGCGCCGGTGCGTTCGGCGGCCCAGCGGACGCGGACGCGCATGCCGGTGCGGACGGCGTCGGGGCCCGGGGCGTCGAGGGCGTGCAGCAGGGCCGTGTCGGCGCCGTCGAGGCGTACGAGGACCCAGGCGAAGGGGGTGTCGAGGGGCTGGCCGCGGCGGGGCTCGTGGTTCCAGGCCCAGGTGGTGACGGTGCCGGTGGCGGCGACTTCGACGAGGTCGCGCAGGTCTTCGGCGGTCACCGGGTCGTACTCGATGGGCGGCACGAGAACTCGGCCGTCGCCGGTGCGCACGCCGAGCACGGTGCGCTCGCGCAGACCGGTGAGGAAGGCCGACTGGACGGGGCCGAGGGAGCGGGTGAAGGGGAACTCGACGACCAGTGGGGCACGCAGGACTTCGGTCACGGGGGTGGCTCCTCGCGTCAGGCGCGGCGGTAGACGGGCGGGCGCTTCTCGGCGAAGGCGCGGGCGCCCTCCTTCGCGTCGGCGGTGTCGAACACCGGCCAGCCGCGCTCCAGTTCGGCCGCGAGACCGTCGGCCTCCGTCATGTCGGCGGTCTCGTACACCGAGGCCTTCACGGCCTCGACGGCCAGCGGCCCGCAGGCGTTGATCCGCTCGGCGATGGCGAGGGCCTGCTCCAGGGCGGTGCCGTCGGGTACGACATGGCCGATCAGGCCGACGGCGGCTGCCTCCGCGGCCGTGTAGGGGCGGCCGGTGAGCAGCATCTCCAGGGCGTGGGTGCGGGGGATCTGCCGCTGGAGGCGCACCGTGGAGCCGCCGATGGGGAACAGCCCCCGCTTGACCTCGAAGAGCCCGAAGGTCGCCGACTCCCCCGCGACGCGGATGTCGGTGCCCTGGAGGATCTCGGTGCCGCCGGCCACGCAGGCGCCCTCGACGGCGGCGAGCACGGGTTTGCGGGGCCGGTGGTGGCGCAGCATGGCCTTCCAGTGCAGGTCGGGGTCGGCCTTGAGGCGGTCCCGGTACTCCTCCCCCGCCATCTGGCCGCCCGCGAGCGCCTTCAGGTCCATGCCCGCGCAGAACGCGGACCCCTCGCCGGTGAGCACGACCGAGCGCACCGCGTCGTCCTCGTCGGCGGCCACCCACCCGTCGTACAGGCCGACCAGCATCGGAAGCGAGAGCGCGTTCCTGGCCTCCGGCCGGTTGAGCGTGAGTATCAGCGTGGCGCCTTCGCGCCGCACGGAGAGATGTTCCGTACCACCCATAGCCGTCCTCCCGTCGTCAGACCTGGAACAGGTTGCAGGAGGGGAGGTGCCAGTTCAAGAGTTTTCTGACAGGTAGTCAGTTTTCTTCTCCGCGGACCCTTCCCACTTGTGCGCGCCTCTGCTGTCATGACCGCCACACGAGATGGCGCCGGGGTCAGGAGGAGCGGTGGAGTACAACCTTGCCGACCTGTTCGAGTCGGTCGTGGACGTGGTGCCGGACCGCGCGGCGCTGCTGTACATCGACCACCCCGGCACGGGCACGGAGCACGGACTCACCTACGCCGAGCTGGACGCGGCCGCCAACCGCATCGCTCACCACCTGATGGACCACGGCGTGAAGCCCGGCGAGCACTTGGGCCTGCATCTCTACAACGGCGTCGAGTACCTCCAGACCGTCCTTGCCTGCCTCAAGGCGCGGATCGTGCCGGTGAACGTCAACTACCGGTACGTGGAGGAGGAGTTGGCCTATCTGTACCGGGACGCCGACCTGGCCGCGCTGGTCTTCGACGCGGAGTTCGGCGAGCGGGTGGCCGCCGCGCTGCCGCGCGCGGAGAAGCTGCGGCATCTGATCCGGGTCGGCGAGGCGCCCCCCGGCACGCCGGGCCCGGACGCGGTGGCGTTCGCGGAGGCGGAGGCGTCCGGGTCACCCGAGCGCGGGTTCCCCGAGCGCTCGGCGGACGACCTGTTCATCATCTACACCGGGGGCACCACGGGCATGCCCAAGGGCGTGATGTGGCGCCAGGAGGACCTGTTCTTCTCCGGTCTCGGCGGCGGCGCCCCCACCGGCGAGCCGGTGACGAGCCCGCAGGAGGTCGCCGAGCGGGTGGCGGCCGGGGGCGACGGCATCACCTTCTTCCCCACCCCGCCCCTGATGCACGGCACGTCCACGCTCACCGCCTTCATCTGCTTCAACTTCGGCCAGCGCCTGGTCATCCACCGCAAGTTCGCGCCCGAAGAGGTCTTGCGCACCATCGCGAAGGAGAAGGTCACCAGCGTGTCCCTCGTGGGCGACGCCATGCTGCGGCCCCTCGTCGACGCGCTGAACGGCCCGCTGCGGGGCACCGACCTCTCCGCCCTCTTCAGTGTCTCCTCGTCCGGCGCGATCATGTCGGAGACGGTCCGCGCCCAGTTCGCCGCGCTCGCCCCGAACGTGATGCTCCTCAACAACTTCGGCTCGTCCGAGTCCGGCTTCAACGGCACCGCCACGGACGACTCGGGCCCCGAGAAGGGCTTCCGGCTCCGCGTCAACTCCCGCACGCAGGTCGTGGATCCGGCGACCTACGCCCCGGTGGCCCCCGGCGAGCCGGGCCGCATCGCCCAGCGCGGCCACGTACCGCTCGGCTACTACAACGACGCCCGCAAGACCGCCGAGACCTTCTTCCGGCGCGGCGACGAACGCTGGGTGCTGCTCGGCGACATGGCGACGGTCGACGCGGACGGCATCGTGACGGTGCTCGGCCGCGGCTCGCAGTGCATCAACACCGGGGGCGAGAAGGTATACCCGGAGGAGGTCGAGCAGGCCCTCAAGTCCCACCCGGACGTCTATGACGCGCTGGTCGCCGGGGTGCCGGACGAGCGCTGGGGCAACCGGGTCGCCGCGGTCGTCCAACTCCGCGATGGCGCCGACCAGTTGGACCTCCCCGCCCTCCAGACCCACTGCCGCACGCACCTTGCCGGGTACAAGATCCCGCGCGCGGTGGTCTTCACCGACCACATCCAGCGCTCGCCGAGCGGGAAGGCGGACTACCGCTGGGCGCGGACGGTGGCGGCCGGGGCATAGCCCTCAGGACCGGTCGGCCACCCGGCCCCGTACGCCCCACCCCCGTACACCCCGCCCCCTCAGCCGCACACCGACCGCGAAGCCCGCACCAGCGCCACCGCGTGCAGCGCGTCGAGGCGCCGCTCGTGCCATACCTGAGCGGTGGCCGCGGTGAGCAGGCCGCGGCAGTACGGGGCGGTGCGGGCGGGCTCCGACGCGGCGATGGCGTGGACCAGTTCGCCGTTGACGCGGTTGATCTCCTCGCGCACCTTCGCCAGGTCAGGGCGCTCGGTCGGGGCCGACGCGGGATCCGCGTCCCACCGCCGGTGCAGGGCGCGCTGCACGACCTTGTTGGCCTCGATCTGGTCCCGGAAGATCCGCACGGTCACCTCGGGGTCCGCGCCGATCCGCTCGGCCTGCCGCGCCACGGCGTCCAGGACCTGCCGCTCACGCGCGGGGTCGTCGATGGGGCTGCCCGTGCCGTACTTGGCCGCGGCGACGAGGTCGGCGGTGGCGAGGCGCTGCGCGGAGAGGCCGGAGAGCGCGTGCAGTCGCGCGTACGGATCGTCGGCGGCGCCCCGCGCCGGGCGGTCCACGGAGACAGCACTCCACACGCCCAACCCCGCAGGCACGCCGGGCGAGGCGACCGCGGTCCCCCCGCCTACGAGCAGCGCCGCGGCGATGCCCCCGGCAGCGAGCAGACGTCCGACGGATGAGGCAACGCGCACGGGAAGTCCCCTTGCTGACGGCGGCCGTTGGGCGAGCGGGCACCGGAACGGCGCCCGCGACGACGCGGCCATCGTACGACCGGCATTCCGGTTCAGCGGGCTGGCCCGCCAGACAGCCCGCTGAAGTATCTCTTGTCATGCACCTTGTGATGCGGACTCGCCCTTTGCTATTTCTTGGTTAGGAAAGGTTCCTAACCTTCAACGGCTTGGAGTCCCCCATGAGACCAGCCCGTCTGGCCGCCACTCTCGCCGCAGCACTCGTCGCGGGCCTCGCCTCCGCCGCCCCACCGGCTGTCGCGACCGCGTCGGGCCCCACCGCCCCGCGCGCCGCCGCGCCGACCCCGGTCGCCGCGAACGGCCAGCTCACCGTGTGCGGCACCAAGCTCTGCAACCAGAACGGCAAGGCCATCCAGCTGCGCGGCATGAGCAGCCACGGCACCCAGTGGTACGCGCACTGTCTGACCAAAGGCTCCCTCGACGCCCTGTCCGGCGACTGGAACGCCGATGTCCTGCGCGTCTCCACGTACGTACAGGAAGGCGGGTACGAAACCGACCCGCGCAAGTACACCGACCTCGCGCACTCCCTCATCGAGCAGGCCTCCGCGCGCGGCATGTACGTGATCGTCGACTGGCACATGCTCAGCCCCGGCGACCCGAACGCCAACCTCTCCCGGGCCAAGACGTTCTTCACCGAGATCGCCAAGCGGCACCAGGGCAAGAGCAACGTCCTGTACGAGATCGCCAACGAACCCAGCGGCGTGAGCTGGTCACGCATCAAGTCCTACGCCGAGCAGATCATCCCGGTGATCAGGAACATCGACTCCAACGCCCCGGTGCTCGTCGGCACCCGCGCCTGGTCGTCGTTCGGCGTCTCGGAGGGCGCGAACGAGTCCGAGGTGGTCAACAACCCGGTGAACGCCGCCAACATCATGTACACCTTCCACTTCTACGCCGCCTCGCACCGCGACGAGTACCTGAACACCCTCTCCCGCGCCGCCGCCAAGCTCCCCGTCTTCGTCACGGAGTTCGGCACCCAGAACTACGCGGGCGAGGACGCCAACGACTTCGCCATGTCGCAGAAGTACCTGGACCTGATGGCCGCCAAGAAGATCAGCTGGGTCAACTGGAACTTCTCCGACGACAACCGCTCCGGCGCCGTCTTCAAGACCGGCACCTGCGACAAGGGCGGCCCCTGGACCGGCACGGCGCCGCTGAAGCCGGCCGGGGCGTGGATACGCGAGCGGATGCGCACCGCGGACGACTTCTGAGCCCGGCGGGGACCGGCGCGGAACGTCCGCCGACCGGCGCCGGTCCCCGGCACCACCCGCACGATTCATCGCCCCGGGAACCGGAACACCACCCCTGTCCCGGGAACCACCCGCCCGCCGCGACACCGCCCATGCCACCTCGTACGAAACCCTTGCCAGAAGCCATGAAACCTTGAATAACTGACCCCGACACAAGATCGGCCAAGGGCCGGTCGCCCGGCATGGGACGGGGGTACTCCAGATGGCGCGCACACCGGCACTGCTGGACGCGGGGGAGCGGCTCGCCCGCGCGGAGCTGGAGGCCCTGCAGCTGGACCGGCTCCAGGACACGCTGCTGCACGCCTACGAGAACGTGCCCTTCTACCGGGCGGCGTTCGACGCGGCGGGGCTCGGCCCGGACGACTGCCACTCGCTCGCGGACCTCGCCCGGTTCCCGTTCACCACGAAGGCGGACCTGCGCGCGAACTACCCCTTCGGGATGCTCGCGGTCGAGCAGTCCGAGCTGCGGCGGCTGCACGCGTCGAGCGGCACCACCGGGCGCCCCACGGTCGTCGGCTACACCGAGCAGGACCTGAGCATGTGGGCGGACGTCGTGGCCCGGTCCATCCGCGCCGCGGGCGGGCGGCCGGGACAGAAGGTTCATGTGGCGTACGGGTACGGCCTCTTCACCGGCGGGCTCGGCGCGCACTACGGCGCGGAGCGGCTCGGCTGCACGGTGATCCCCGCCTCCGGCGGCATGACCGCGCGCCAGGTGCAGCTCATCCTCGACTTCCGGCCCGAGATCATCATGGTGACGCCGTCGTACATGCTCACGCTCCTCGACGAGTTCGAGCGCCAGGGCATCGACCCGCGCACCACCTCGCTCCAGGTCGGCATCTTCGGCGCCGAGCCGTGGACGGAGGAGATGCGGCGCGAGATCGAGGAGCGGTTCGCGATCGACGCCGTCGACATATACGGGCTCTCGGAGGTGATCGGGCCCGGCGTCGCCCAGGAGTGCGTGGAGACCAAGGACGGCCTGCACATCTGGGAGGACCACTTCTACCCGGAGGTCGTCGACCCGATCACCGGCGAGGTGCTGCCCGACGGCGAGCACGGCGAGCTGGTCTTCACCTCCCTCACCAAGGAGGCGCTGCCCGTCATCCGGTACCGCACCCGGGACCTGACGCGGCTGCTCCCCGGCACCGCCCGGGTGTTCCGGCGCATGGAGAAGGTCACCGGGCGCAGCGACGACATGGTGATCCTGCGCGGAGTGAACCTCTTCCCGACCCAGATCGAGGAGATCGTCCTGCGCACCCCCGGGCTCGCCCCGCACTTCCAGCTGCGGCTGACGAAGGAGGGCCGCATGGACGCCCTCACGGTCTGGGTGGAGGCCCGCGCGGACACCCCGCCCGGGCGGCGCGTCACGGCGGCGCGGGAGATCTCGGCGGCGGTCAAGGAAGGCATCGGTGTCTCGGTCGCCGTCGAGGTCGTGGACCCCGAGACCATCGAGCGTTCGGTGGGGAAGTTCAAGCGGATCGTGGATCTGCGGGGGAAGTGAGCGGGGCCCGTGCCGAGGGGCGGGCGCGTTCCCTGTACTGGTCGAGCGTCTCCAGGACGGCCCGGAACACCTCGTCCTGCTGGTGCTCGGACAGCACGCCGGGCAGGACGACGGGGCGGCCGCGGACCAGGTGCGCGCGGGCGACGTACCAGCAGAGACCGCCGCGGCCGGTGCGTCGCTGCGCCTCGATGCGGGTGACCGTGTGCCACGGGATCAGGCGTCGGCTCACCGCCGTCCTGAGCCGCATCCCCTCGGGGGTGAGCGTGGTCGTGCCGCGGGCGCGGTTCAGCGCGTAGAAGGCGGTCGGCAGCCAGATCCCGGCGAGCACCGCGGTGGCCGTGCGGCCACTGCTCGTCGAGTGCGCGTAGGCGCCGGGGAGCACGAACAGAGCGAAGAGCCCCAGCGTGAGCGTGAGCACCGCAAGGCCGAGGTGCAGGGAGCGGCGCCGGTGCCGAGCGAGCGCTATTCGAACTGTTTCCACCGGTTCATGGTAATTCGCCGGTACGCGTCCCTCGGCCGCCCGGTCAGTCGTTGATCGCCTCGACGCCCTGGGCCTTGAGGGCCGCGAGGTGGTCCCGCATGTGCTGGAGGGTCTCGGGCGGGTGGCCCTGCCAGTCCCGGACCTCCGCGACGACGCGCAGGGCCTCGCGGGTGCGGTAGGAGCGGGTCGGGTTGCCGGGGAACTTCTTGTCCGTGAGGTTCGGGTCGTCCTCGAAGGGGCCGGTGGGCTCGACGAGGTAGATCCGCTCGCGCTCCGCGCCGGCGGCCAGCTCGGCCCCCCAGACGGCGGCGTCCAGCGTGGCGGTCAGGTAGACGAAGTTCGCCCGGTCGCCCTTGCCGTAGTTGGAGCCGTGGCCCGGCCCGAGGAGCGACCCGACGGCCGCGTCGGCCTTCGTGCCGTGGAAGAAGGGTCCGGGATCCTCGCTGCCCCAGCGGATCGGCGCGTTCACATGGGCTCCTTCGGGTGTCGGTGGTCCGGGCCACGGTAGCGCCGTCAGGCGGGTACGGCCCCGACCAGACCGCCGTCGATGATCAGGTCCTGGCCGTTGACGTAGGACGCGTCGGACGAGGCGAGGAACGCGACGGCCGCCGCGACCTCCTCGGGGCGGCCGAAGCGGCCGGTGACGATCCGGCCGGTCACCGCCGCCGCTTCCGCGTCGCTCAGCGAGGCGGCGGGGTACATGGGGGTGTCGATGTATCCGGGGCTGACGGAGTTGACGCGGATGCCGCGGGGGGCGAGTCCCGCGGCGAGGGTCCTCGCCAGGTTGTGCGCGGCGGCCTTGGTCGCCGAGTACAGGGTGAGGACGCCGTTGCCCCGGTGCAGGGTCCAGGACGCGTTGATGACGATCGAGCCCCCGTCCACGAGCAGCGGCAGGGCCTTCTGGACGGTGAAGAACACGCCCTTGAGGTTGACGTCGACGGCGTGGTCGAAGTCCGCCTCGGTGATGTCCTCGAACGGCAGGAAGGTGCCGGTGCCCGCGTTCGCGAAGAGGCTGTCGAGGTGGCCGTGCCGGGCCCTGACCGTGTCCATCAGCGCGTCCACCGCGCCGGTTTCGGCGACGTCGGCCACGGCGCCCGAGGCGTTCGGGCCCAGTTCCGCGACGGCTGCCCGCACGCGGGCGCGGGTGCGGCCGGTGACGACGACGTGGGCGCCTTCGGCGACGAGACGGTGCGCGGTCGCCAGGCCCATGCCGCTGGTGCCCCCGGTGATGAGGGCGGTCTTTCCGGTGAAGCGGTTCATGTCGGTGGTCCTGTTCGGTACTTGGTCGGAGGCGGTGCGCGCCGGTGCTCCTGTCGGTTCTTGCGGGCGGGTCATGCCGGGCTCCCTGTCAGCGCTTGGGTGATCCAGTCCGCGAGCTGGGGCAGCCAGTCGGGGCGTGCGTTGCCCAGGAGGTGGTCGCCGTGCGGGACGGACAGGTGGGTGCCGTGCGGCGCGAGGCGGGCCAGTGGTTCGCCGTTGATCACGCCGGGGATGACGTCCTGGCCGCCGTCCACGGTCAGGAGCGGGACCGCGATCCGGGGCGCCAGGGCGGAGAGGTCCACCTGGCGGGCGAAGTCGCGGGCGGCCTCGGCCGATCCGGCGCGCCGAGTCAGGATGTCCCGTACGGGCTGCGGAAGCTCGTCCCAGTCGAGGCGGAAGGGGCCGCTGACGGTCGCGGCGGCGGCCACGCGCGGCTCCCGCGCCGCCGTCCCGGCCGCGTAGTAGCCGCCCAGGCTGAGGCCGACGACGGCGACGCGCGGGACGCCGAGGGCATCGATGACGCGGCCGACGACCCGGTGGTAGTCCGCCCGCACGGTCGTCGTGGCGGTGAGCGCGCCCTGCCCGGGGCCGTCCATCGCGAACACCGCGAGACCGCGGGCCAGGAGCGCGGACACCAGGTCGAGGAACTCCTCCTTGGCCGAGTCCAGGCCGGGCACGACGATCACGGTCCCCGGCGCGTCCGCGGGGCCGCGCAGAAAGCCGGTGAACTCCGCGCCGCGCACACGCCGGGCACCGGGCTCCAGCAGGGCGAGCGCCCGGCCGAGCGCGTCGTCCGCCGCGGCCGCGGCCCGGTCGGCCCCGGCGAACGGGGCCAGCGTGGCGACGTGGAACCACCGCGCCGCCATCAGCAGGTACTCCCCCGCCGACAGCGCGGATCCGGCGGCCGCCGCGCGCCGGAGGTAGTCGCGTCCGGCGCGGTCGAAGGCCGGGCCCCAGTCGCCGATGGACTCCAGGTCCCCGGTGACGCGCTGGTACGCGTGCGGGTCGAGGCCCGCGCCGGTGGCGCGGCTCCACTGGGCGGCGGAGAACTGGGCAGCGCAGAACGCGGCGTCGGCGAACTCGGCAGCGGGGAATTCGGGGTCGGAGAGCTCGGCAGCGGGGAACGCGGCGTCAGAGAATTCAGCGTCGGAGAACTCGGCGGCGCTCATCGGGCGACACCTGTCGTGAGGACGGCCTTGCCACGTATGCGGCGCTCCCGGAGATCGACCAGAGCGGCAGCGGTCTCGCTCCAGTCGGCGACCCGGCCCACCTCGGGGTGCAGCCGCCCCCGCTCCACGAGGCGCACCAGCGTGGCGAGGTCGGGGCCGTAGGGGGCGCCCGCGTAGTGGAAGTGCTGAATCGTGGCGCCAGCCGGTCCGCCGAGGAGCTCGAAGAAGTCGAGGGTGACCGGGGTGCGGCTCGCCTGCCCGCACCAGATGAGCAGGCCGCCCGGGCGCACCTTGGACAGCGCGGCCGGGAGCTGCGTGCCGCCCGTGGACTCGAGGACGACGTCGAACGGCCCCCGAGCCGCCGCGACCTCGTGCACCACCTCGGCCGCGCCCAGCTCGGCGAGCCGCTGCCCGCGCTCCGGGGTGGCCGTCACCACGGTGAGGTCCGCCCCGGCCGCTGCGGCCAGCTCGGTGACGTAGTGGCCGACACCGCCCGATGCGCCGGTCAGGAGCACCCGCCGACCGGTCGGGGAGCCCGCCGCGCGCAGCAGGCGCAGGGCGGTGATGCCCGCCAGGGGCAGTGCCGCC
The DNA here is from genome assembly GCF_055594065.1 of Streptomyces sp. NPDC040610. Lineage (NCBI taxonomy): Bacteria > Bacillati > Actinomycetota > Actinomycetes > Kitasatosporales > Streptomycetaceae > Streptomyces > Streptomyces sp. NPDC040610. Next base: position 752,048 of record NZ_JBVIXA010000002.1, read on the forward strand.
GCGCGGACGCTGTCGATCCCGTCCGGGAGGGCGGCGAGGGAGTGGGTGGGGACGGCGGCGTACTCGGCCCAGCCGCCCTGGGGCGGATGCCCGGCCACGCGGGTGCCGACGCCGGGGCCCGAGCCGTCCGCGGCGGCCTGGACGACGAGCCCCGCGATGTCCTTGCCGGGCAGCAGCCCCGGGGCGGGACGTTCGAGCAGGAACGTCTCGCCCCGGTTCGGCGCGAACGCCTCGACCTTGATCAGCGCCTCATGGGCCTGCGGGGCGGGCTGGGGGACGTCGGTGAACTCCACCGGACGCGCCGCATCCCCCGTGGGAATCAGTCTTCGCATGCCGACGATGCAATCCCGTCGGCCGCCCGGTGATCCAACAACGGACCGGAAAATCCGACAACCATCGGTTGTCACCTATGGTGATGGGCGTGGATCTGGACATGGCGCAGGTACGTGCCTTTGTGTATGCCGCCCAGGAGCTGCACTTCGGACGGGCCGCGGGGAAGCTGGCGATCACGCAGCAGGCCCTGTCCAAACGGATCGGACGGCTGGAGTCCCTGCTCGGCGCGCGACTGTTCGCGCGCCTCGGCCATGGCGTGGCCCTCACCGAGGCGGGGCGCGGCTTCCTCGAACCGGCCCGGCGGGCCCTGGCCGCCGCCGATGACGCGGTGGCGGCGACGGCGCGGAAGGGCAGGCCGCTGCGCGTCGACGTGTGGGGCCATCTCTACGCGCCCATGCGGACGCTGGCCCAGGTCGCCGGTCGGACCGAGGAGCTGGAGCTGGGCCACGGGCGCGATCTGCCGACGGTGACGACCGCGCTGCTGCACGGCGACATCGACGCGGCCTTCGGCCGGGTCCACCCACCACTGGCCGCCGAGCTGACGCACCGCCTCGTCCGCCTCGAACCCGTCGACGCCGTCCTGAGCGCGGACCACCCGCTCGCGGCCGAGCCCGCGCTCCGGCCCGAGCAGCTGCGCGACAGCGTGCTGTGGGCACCCGGCACCCTGGACCGGCTCGACTTCCTGCGCCAGTTCGCGGACCGCTTCGACATCCGGGACCGGTCCGTCGGCGTCAACCTGGGCCTCGCCCACCTCCTCGCCGAGGTGGCGGCACACCCGCGCCGCTTCTCGCTGCTGCCCGCCGACGTGCCCCTGCCGGAGATCCCCGGCCTGCGCTCCGTCCCGCTGGTCGACCCCACCCCGCTGTACGCCTGGTCGCTGCTGTGGCGCACCGGGAACGCCCACCCCGGCCTGAGCGGTCTCGCCGCCGCGTGCGCCGGGGAGGCGGGGCGGAGCCGGTGGCTGGAGTACGACCCGGCCCGGGACTGGCTGCCCGAACGGCCCGCATCCGACCCCGGTACGCGGACGGCGTGATCCGGCGCCACCGCGGCCCCGGGCCGGCGGGACCCGTGCCGCCGCGCGGGCCGGGCCGCGCGACGGCCCTCACCGCTCGTCGTCCGCCGCCTCACCCGCGATGTACGCGGTCGTCAACGTGCCGTCGTGGGCGCGGACCTTGGGGTGCAGGGTCAGGGTGATCCGCTGGGTCCGCGCCGCGGTGCGCGTGGCGTCCGCGGCACCCTCCACCACCCAGAACCGGATCTTTCCCTGCCCGCCCGCCGTGCGCTCGGCCGCCACGGTCGCCTCGATCTCGACCGGGCCGAGTTCGAACCGGACCGGCTCGTCGGCGCCGTCCGCCAAGGCCTCGTTCAGCTCCGCGCGCAGAGCGCGAATCATCTCGGCGAGTTCCACTGCCTGTCTCCCTGGCGTGCGGGGCCGTCGTACCCTCATCCATGTGGCTTGCGCCACACGGCAGTTGATCGAGTGGAGCCTAGCCAGTCGGCGGCTCGGGCGGAACAGGTGGCGGACGTGTCCGGACTGCGGGCCGGTCAGGTGGCGGAGATCCTCGTGACGCACGCCGCCGGCGAACGCCGCGGGTCCGGGTACCTGGCGGGCCCCGGCATCGTCCTCACCGCCGCGCACGTCGTCGCGGGGGCCCGCCACGCGGCCGTGCGGTTCGACGCCGACCGGCCGGGCGAGTACAGCGCGGCCACCGACGTGTGCTGGCGGCACAAGGGAGTTGATGTCGCTGTTCTCCGTGTGCCGTCGTGGGCGGGGGCGGAGGTCGACACCGCGCGGTTCGGCCGGGTCCCCGAGGAGGACCTGCTGCTGCGGTGCAGCGCTGCGGGCTTCCCGCGCTTCAAGTTGCGCAGGAGGAGCGACGGTTCGCGCTTCCGGGACTGCGAGCACGTCCACGCCACCTGTTCGGTGCTGGCCAATCGCCGTGAGGGCACGCTGGACCTGCGGGTGGCCCAGGCCGTCCCCACCGCGGCCGGGGCGCGCCCGGTGTCGCCCTGGGAGGGCATGTCCGGCGCCGCGGTGTTCAGCGACGGGCGGATCGTCGGCATCGTCTCGCGCCATCACCTCGGCGACGGGTCCGGTCGGCTCGGCGCCTCCCGGGTGGACCGCTGGGCCGAGACGCTGTCGGCGGACGAGCGGGAGCAGTTGGAGGAGCTCCTGGGCTGCCCACTGACGCTCGACGCCCTGGAGGCCGTACGGGAACAGGCGTCGCGGACGTCGTCGTACACGCCGGACCGTCAGCTCGACCACTATCTGGCGGCGGCCGAGCGCTACGCGGGCACGCACCCCTACGACGACGTGTCGTTCGGCCGCACCCCGCCGCTCGCGGACGTCTACCTCCGCCGGTGCGTCAGGAGACGTCTCGTCGAGTACCCGCAAGGGGGCGAGGGGAACGAGGGAGCGGGGGCCGTGGGCAGCCGCGATCGGCTGACCGCCCGGCTCTTCGAAGAGGTCTCCGCCGAGGAGGTGTTCACCAGCGAGGAACCCTGCGTCGTGGTCGCCGGGGCCGGGGGCGGCAAGACCAGTCTGCTGCGCCGCTGTCTCGCCCTCGGCATCGAGGCCCGGCGGCGCGGCGAGGCCGACGGCGTGAGCGTCCCCGTACTGGTTCCGGCGGCGTCGCTGGCCGGGAAGCCGCTCGCCGAGGCCCTCGCGGCGGCGGCCACCGCGGAGTTGGCGCCCTTCGGGCTCCTGGAGACGCTCTCCCCCACGTTGTTCAGCAAGGGCCCCGGTCCCGGGTCCCGCTGGACGGTGCTGGTCGACGGGCTCGACGAGATCGCCGACGTCGGTGTCCGCCGGAGCGTTCTGGGCAATCTCGCCGCGCTCGGCGAAGGCGGGTCCGCGGGACCGTTCCGGTTCGTCGTCGCCACCCGGCCGCTGGCCGACCAGGAGTTGGAGAGCTTCAAGCTCCACTACGTCCTGAAGCCCTTCCAGGACCACGATGTGCGAGAACTCGCCCAGGTGTGGTTCCGCTACCTGGGCCTGGCCGATCCGCCAGGGACGGCCGACCGCTTCCTGACCGTCCTGACGCGGGCGAAGCTGGCCGAGATGGCGAGCAGTCCGCTGATGGCCACCATGCTGTGCCGCCTGTACGCGGCGGGGCCGGACGGGACGCTGCCGAGCAGCCGGGGCGCGGTCTACCGCAGCTACATCGAGCTGCTCGACAGCGGCCGCAGCCCCGCCGGTCTCGTCCGGGTCCGGGCCCAGACCCGCGCCGCCCTCCAGGGGCGCGGCGACCAGGCCCTGAAGGCCGTCGAGCGCACCTTGGACCGTCTGCCCGCCCTGATCGCCCAGGTGGCGGACGTCCTGCACGGCGACAACCGCCTGTCCGCGACCGACGTCCTGGCGAACCTGCCCGCCGCGAGGCAGCCGAGCGCGGTCCCCTCGCGGGAGTGGCGCGCGTTCCTGGAGGCCGCGCTGCGGGGCAGTGGTCTGCTGACGGCCGGTGCGGGCCGCCTGGAGTTCTGGCACCAGACGCTGCTGGAGTTCCTGGCCGCACAACACGCCCTGGCCGACGGCGCCCACGCACTGGAGCCCGCGCTCAGGCGTGTCTTCGAACGCGAGGGCACCGAGGCGTGGCGCTGGCGCCGCTTCCAGTACGGCGTCCGCATCCCCAGCGAATACCTCTCCTACATCGCCTTCCTCCTGGACGCGGCCTGGGACAACGGCGACCTGGACGCCCTGAAGCAGATCAACGGGCGCCTGTGTCACCTGGTCGACGCCGACTACCCGCTGGGCGCCTGCCAGTTCATGGTCCAGCTCGTGCGGTTCGGCGCCGCGCTGCCTCCGCAGGTCGTCAGCACCGTCGTGGGCACGGCTCTGCAACTGCTCGGGGACCTTCCCGTCCACCACTACGTGTACGAGGACGGCGAGGACATCGTGGATGTCCTCCTCGGCGTGGGGCATCCCGACGCCATCGGGATCTGCGCGGACCTCGTCAGGGACCTCCGGCTCGCCGACCGCGCCGCCATGTGGGCGGCCCGGGCCCTGCCCCGCTCGGGCGGCGCACGGGGCGTCGAGCTGTGCGTGCAAATCGCCTCGGACCCCGACCTGCCGGGGACCGTACGCGTCAGAGCGGCGCGCGCGCTGGCCGGGTGGGATCCGCGCGGCGCGGGTCTGTGCGCCGCGCTGGGGCAGGACACCGACCTGGACGACGAGGCCCGGGTCGGGGCGCTGCGCGCCCTGTCGCGGCTCGGTGACCCGCGCGCCGCCGACCTGTGCGCGGACCTGTGTGCGAAGCGCACCCTCAGCCCGAAGCACCGGACGTGGATGGCCATCTTCCTGGTCTCGCTCGGCGACGCGCGCGGGGCCGACCAGTACGCCCTGCTCGCCGGTGACGCCCGGCTCGACCTCGCGCGCCGCCGGCGCCTGATCGGGACGCTGAGCAGGCTCCCGTTCCCCCGCGCCGCCGACCTCTGTGCCGAGCTGGCCACGGACAGCTCACGCGGCGCTCAGGTGCGCCTCGCCGCCGCCGAGGCCCTGTTGTCCCGCTGCCCCGACGCCCGCGCCGTCGCCCTGGCCACGACGCTCACCGCCGACACCGGCCTGCGGGACGGGCACCGCGTCGCGGCGGCCCGCGCCCTTGCGTACCGGTCGCCCCGCCAAGGCACCGCGCTCTGCGCCGAGCTGGCCGCGGACGTGAGCCTCGACCCTCACGCCCGTGCGGCGCTGTGGCAGCTGCTCGCCGAACTCCGGAGCACCCATGCCACGCCCTGAGGAGCCCGAGGCTCGCGGCGGCCCGCCGGTCAGCCCGAGCCGAGGCGGTCCCGCAGCTCCCTCTTGAGGATCTTCCCGCTGGCGTTGCGCGGCAGCGCGTCCACGAACACCACGCGCTTGGGCGCCTTGAAGTGCGCGAGCCGTTCGCGGGCGTGGGCGATGAGTTCGGCCTCGGTGACCTCGCCGCCGCGTACGACGACAGCAGTGACGGCCTCGATCCAGCGCTCGTCGGGGAGGCCGACGACGGCGGTCTCGGCGACGGCCGGATGGGTGTAGAGCGCGTCCTCGACCTGGCGCGACGCGACGAGGACTCCGCCGGAGTTGATGACGTCCTTCACGCGGTCGACGACCGTGAAGTAGCCCTCCGCGTCCCGCACCGCGAGGTCGCCGGAGTGGAACCAGCCGTCCCGGAACGCCTCGGCGCTCTCCTCCGGCTTGTCCCAGTAGCCCTCGCACAACTGCGGCGAGCGGTAGACCACTTCGCCCCGAGTGCCGTCCGGCACCTCCTTGCCCGCCTCGTCGACGACCCTCGCCTCGACGAACAGGACGGGCCGCCCGCAGGAGTCCATGCGGCCCTCGTGCTCGTCCGGGCCGAGGACGGTGGCGAGCGGGCCGATCTCGCTCTGGCCGAAGCAGTTGTAGAAGGCGAGGCCGGGCAGGCGCGAGCGCAGCCGCTCCAGGACCGGCACCGGCATGATCGACGCGCCGTAGTAGGCCTTGCGCAGGGCGCTCAGGTCACGGGTGGCGAACTCGGCGTGCTGCGACAGGCCGATCCACACGGTGGGCGGAGCGAACAGGCTGTCGGCGCGGCCCGCCACCACCAGGTCGAAGATCCGCACGGCATCGGGAGCGTCGAGGATGGTGTTCTCGGCGCCGACGGCCAGGTACGGCAGCAGGAACACATGCATCTGGGCCGAGTGGTAGAGCGGCAGGGAGTGCAGCGGCCGGTCGGACTCCTTGAAGTCCAGGGCGTGCACGGCGCTCATGTACTCGTGGACGAGGGCCCGGTGGGTGAGCATCGCGCCCTTGGGGGCGGCCGTGGTGCCCGAGGTGTACAGGAGCTGCGCGAGGTCCTCGGCGTCCGGCGCGGGGCCGTCGTAGGGGGCGGTGGTCGCGAGGCGTGCGAGGAGTGCGTCGTCGGCGTCCCTGAGCGGCAGCACGGCCACGCCGTCGGGGAGGCGTCCTGCGAGGTCGGGGTCCGCGAGGACGAGGGTGCTTCCGGACTGCCGGACGATGTACGCGAGGTCGTCGCCGGTGAGGTTCTGGTTGACCGGGACATGGACGAGGCCCGCGCGGGCGCAGGCCAGGAAGCCGATGAGGTAGGCGTCCGAGTTGTGGGCGTAGGCGCCGACGCGGTCGCCCCGGTCCAGGCCGGTCGCGCGCAGGACGGCGGCCGCGCGGGAGACGGCGTCGTCGAGTTCGGCGTACGTCCAGGCGCGGTCGCCGTAGCGCAGTGCGGTGCGGGCCGGTGTCCGGCGCGCGCTGCGCCTCAGGACGCCGTCGACCGTGCTGCCGCGCGCCGCCGCGGTGGCCGTGCCGTCGCCCGCTGTCGCCCTGTCGCGTTCACCCGTCATGGGCGTGATCCTGCGGGCGGTCCGGTGCGGCGGTCAAGGGCCCCGCCCCGGACGCGTCGCGCCCCGTCAGGCACTGTCGCCCCACGTCAGGCGCTCCGGACAAGATACATACCGCTTGGTACGCTCCAACAGCCACTGCTCTCACACCAGTTGGGAGGCTCCATGCGCATCCGCACGAGACCCGTCGTGGCGTCGGTCGCCGCGTTCCTCACCGCATCGGCCCTGCTGTCGCCCATGGCGTCCGCACGCGACGACGACCGCTCCCGCGACGCCCATCCGTCCGGCGGCGGCCTGTCCGCCACGATCCGCTACACCGAGTACGGCATCCCGCACATCCGCGCCGACGACTACGCGGATCTCGGCTTCGGCAGCGGCTGGGCCCAGGCAGCCGACCAGGTGTGCACGCTCGCCGAGGGGTTCGCCACCGTGCGCGGCGAGCGCTCCCGGTACTTCGGCGCCGACGGCGACCCCGGCGGCGCGCTGTCGTCGGCCGCCACGAATCTCGCGAGCGACCAGTACTTCCGGGGCGTACGCCAAGCGGGCACCGTGGAGCGGTTGTTCAAGCAGTCCGCCCCGCTCGGCATGAGCCGCGCGAGCAAGGAGCTGACGCGCGGGTTCGCCGCGGGCTACAACGCCTGGCTGAAGCAGAACCGCATCACGGACCCGGCGTGCGCGAAGGCCGCCTGGGTGCGTCCGGTGACCACCCTCGACCAGGCGCGGCTCGGCTACGCGGTGTCGGTGCTCGGCGGCGAGGGCCGCGCCGTCGACGGCATCGTGGCGGCCAAGCCGCCGGGCGCGGACGCCACCCGCCGGGCGCCGGAGCCGCGCCGGGCCGCCGAGGCGGCGCGCGACCTCGTCTCCCCCGGCCCCGGCAACGCCGACATGGGCTCCAACGCCGTCGCCTTCAACGGCAGCACCACGGCGAACGGCCGCGGCCTGCTCATCGGCAATCCGCACTACCCCTGGCACGGCGGCCGGCGCTTCTGGCAGTCGCAGCTGACCATCCCCGGCGAGCTGAACGTGTCGGGCGGCTCGCTCATCGGCACCCCCGTGATCAACGTCGGCTTCAACGGCCAGGTGGCGTGGAGCCACACCGTCGCGACGGGCGTCCCCTTCAACGTGCACGAGCTGACCCTGGACCCCGCCGACCCGACCGCGTACCTCGTGGACGGCAAGCGCGAGCGGATGACGAAGCGGACCGTGACCGTGCCGGTGAAGGACGGCGCCCCGGTGACGCGCACGCAGTACTGGACCCGCTTCGGTCCGGTGGTGACCTCCTTCGGCGGCCAGCTGCCGCTGCCGTGGACGAAGACGACGGCGTACGCCCTCAACGACCCCAACTCCCGCAATCTGCGCACCGGGGAGGCCGACCTCCGCTTCGGCCGGGCTCGTTCGGCCAAGGGGGTGCTCCGCGCGCTGAACGCCACCCAGGGCCTGCCGTGGGTCAACACCGTCGCCGCCGACCGGCACGGCAACTCCCTGTACACGCAGTCGCAGGTGCTGCCCCGGCTCACCGACGAGCTCATCGGGCGCTGCTCCACCGCCCTCGGCAAGGCCACCTACCCGGCGGCGGGCGTCGCCGTCCTCGACGGGTCCCGTTCCCGGTGCGCGCTCGGCAAGGACAAGGACGCGATCCAGCCGGGCACCTTCGGCCCGTCGCGGATGCCGACGCTTGAGAACGCCCCGTACGCCGAGAACTCCAACGACAGCCCCTGGCTGAGCAACGCCGACCGGCCGCTGACCGGGTACGAGCGGGTCTTCGGCACCATCGGCACGCAGCGCTCGATGCGCACCCGCGGCGCGATCGAGGACGTCGCGGCGATGGCCGAGCGCGGCGGTCTGACGGTCGAGGACCTCCAGCGCCAGCAGTTCGCGAACCGCGCGCCGGCCGGTGACCTCGCCGCCGCCGACGTGGCCCGCGCCTGCGCCGCGCTGCCGCCCGGGGCCGCGCGGACCACCGACGGCAGGGCCGTCGACGTGTCCGGGGCCTGCCGGGTGATCAAGTCCTGGGACCGCACGATGGACACATCGAGCAGGGGCGCGTTGCTCTTCGACCGGTTCTGGCGGGCCCTGACGGCGAAGGTGCCGAGCGCCCAGCTGTGGCGGGTGCCCTTCTCCGCCGCTGATCCGGTGCGCACCCCGAACACCCTCGACACCGGCGCGCCCGGCTTCGCGACGGCCCTCGCCGACACGGTGGCTGAGCTGACGGCGGCGGGGATTCCGCTCGACTCCCGGCTCGGCGACCACCAGTTCGTCGTACGGGGCGGAAAGCGGCTGCCGATCCACGGCGGCACCGAGTCCCTCGGCGTCTGGAACAAGATCGAGCCGCGGTGGGACGCGGGCGGCGGCGGCTACACGGAGGTGGCGCACGGCTCCAGCCACATCCAGGCCGTCGGCTGGGACAAGTCGTCGTGCCCCAAGGCCCGCACCCTGCTGTCGTACTCCCAGTCGTCCAATCCCAACTCGCCGCACTACCGCGACCAGACGCGGCTGTACTCCGACGAGCGCTGGGTGACGTCACGCTTCTGCGAGAAGGACATCCGCAGCGCGCCCGGCCTGAAGGTGGTGAAGGTCCGCCAGCGCTGACGCCCACGGGGCGGGGCGGGAGCGCGGCGGTCTCACACCGCCCGCTCCCTCCCTTCCCAGTACGGCTCCCGCAACCGGCGCTTGTACAGCTTGCCGTTGGGGTCCCGGGGCATGGACGCGATGAAGTCGACGCTCTTCGGCCGCTTGTAGCCCGCGAGTCGGCGCTCGCAGTGGCGCAGGATGTCGGCGGCGAGCGCCTCGTCCGCCGGGTGCCCCTCGGCGGCCTCGACGACGGCCTTGACCTCCTCGCCCCAGTCGTCGTGCGGGATGCCGAACGCGGCGGCGTCGGCGACGGCGGGGTGGGTGAGCAGCGCGGACTCGATCTCCGCCGGGTAGATGTTGACGCCGCCCGAGATGATCATGTCGATCTTGCGGTCGCGCAGGAAGAGATAGCCGTCCTCGTCCAGATAGCCGAGGTCGCCGACGGTGAAGAAGTCGCCGATGCGGTTCTTGCGCGTCTTCGACTCGTCCTTGTGGTACGAGAAGCCGCCGGTGCTCATCTTCATGTACACGGTGCCGAGCTCACCGGGCGGCAGCCTGTTCCCGTCGTCGTCGAAGACCGCCAACTCACTGATGGGCCAGGCCCTTCCGACGGTCCCCGGCTTCTTCAGCCAGTCCTCCGCGGTGGCGAAGGCGCCGCCTCCCTCGCTGGCCGCGTAGTACTCCTCCACGCACCCGCCCCACCACTCGATCATCGCCCGCTTCACATGGTCGGGGCAGGGCGCGGCCCCGTGGATGGCGTGCCGCATCGACGACACGTCGTACGCCGCCCGGATCCCTCCGGGCAGGGCGAGCAGGCGGTGGAACTGGGTGGGGACCATATGGGTGTGGGTGCAGGCGTGCTCGTCGATGAGGCGGAGCATCTCCTCGGGCGCCCACTTGTCCATGAGGACGAGGGGGTGGCCGATGTGCAGGGCCGCGCCCGCGAACTGGAGCACGGCCGTGTGGTAGAGCGGCGAGCACACCAGATGGACGTTGCCGTCGAAGGGCTTGATGCCGAAGATGCCGAGGAAGCCGCCCAGATAGGACTCCTCGGGCGGCTTGCCCGGAAGGGGGCGGCGGATGCCGCGGGGCCGTCCGGTGGTGCCGGACGTGTAGTTCATGACCCAGCCGAGGGTGCGGTCGGCGGGCACCGACTCCGGTTGCCCGTCGACGAGTTGGGCGTACGGGCGGAACCCGGGCAGGTCGCCGACGGCGTAGCGGTGCGTCGCGGGGAGCTTCGCCTCGTCGGCCGCAGAGGTCGCGGCGTCGGCGAACCGCTCGTGCGCGATCAGGACCTTGGCGCCCGAGTCGGCGACGATCCAGGCGATCTCCGGGCCCACCAGATGGTGGTTGACCGGGACGAGATAGAACCCGGCCTGGCTCGCGGCGAGGTACGCGGTCAGGAACTCCACGCCGTTGGGCAGCACGACGGCGAACGCGTCGCCGCGCTCCAGGCCCGCAGCGCGCAGGCCGTGCACGAGCCGGTTGACGTCGGCGTGCAGGCGGCCCGCCGTCCACTCCTCGCCGCCGGGGTCGACGAGGACGGTACGGCCGGGGTCGGCACCGGCCTGGGCCCAGAATCCGTTGGGCGGGGTGCTCATCGGGTCTCCTCGGGGGTTGGGCGCGGGGCGGCTCGGCGGGAGGTGCGGGGCGGTCCCCTCAGGCCCGCCCCGCGATGCGGTTCAACCGGTCGATCGCCCGCTCGAACCCGCGGGTCAGGTCGTCGAACACGGCCTGGACGCTGCGCTCGCTGTTCATCCGGCCGACGATCTGCCCGACGGGAGTACCGAGCAGCGGCTCCACCTCGTACTTCTGTATGCGCGACACGGCCTCGGCGACGAGCAGCCCCTGCAGCGGCATCGGCAGCGTCCCGGGGCCCGCCGGGTCGTCCCACGCGTCGGTCCACTCCGTGCGCAACTGGCGTGCGGGCTTGCCCGTGAGGGCCCGGGAGCGGACGGTGTCCCCGGACCCGGCGGCGAGCAGCTTGCGGGTGAGCGCGGCGGAGTGGAGGTCGGCCTCAGTCGTCGTCAGCCACACCGAGCCGAGCCAGACGCCCTGCGCGCCGAGGGCGAGCGCCGCCGCGACCTGTTCGCCGCCGCCGATGCCGCCCGCCGCGAGCACCGGCAGCGGCGCGACCGCCTCGACGGCCTCGGGCGTGAGCACCATGGAGGCGATCTCCCCGGTGTGGCCGCCCGCCTCGTACCCCTGCGCCACGACGATGTCGATGCCGGCGTCCGCGTGCTTGCGGGCGTGCCGGGCGCTGCCCGCGAGGGCGGCGACGAGCACGCCCTGGTCGTGGGCGCGGGTGACGACGTCGGCGGGCGGTGAGCCGAGGGCGTTGGCGAGCAGTTTGATGGGGTAGTCGAAGGCGACGTCGAGCTGGCCGCGCGCCACCTGCTCCATCCAGCCGGTGATGCGCCAGCCGGACGCCTCGCCCTCGGCGAGCGCGGGCACGCCGTGCTTGGCGAGGGTCTCCTCAACGAACTGCCGGTGCGCCGCGGGGATCATCGCCTCCACGTCGGCCTCGGTCGGCGACTGCCCTCCGGGAGCCTCGGCCCGCTTCGCGGGCATGACGACGTCGAGCCCGTAGGGCAGGCCGTCCACATGCTCCTGCATCCAGTCGAGGTCGCGCGCGAGGTCGTCGGGCGCGGTGTAGCGGACCGCGCCGAGCACCCCGAACCCGCCCGCCCGGCTGATGGCGGCCGCCACGGCGGGGAACGGCGTGAAGCCGAAGACGGCGTACTCGAATCCGAGTTGCTTGCTCAGCTCCGTCTGCATGGGCGCAGGATGCCGCAGCGGCCCGGACGAGGGAAGAGATTTCTGATGCAGTGTCAGATAATTTACGCGAGCACGGACCTGACCGTACGGTCAGCCATCTGACCGATCGGTTAGGGTGGCTCGCACGACACTCACGAGGGGACCCGGGATGGAACGCACAACGTGCTGTGTGGTGGGCGGCGGACCGGCGGGCATGATGCTGGGCCTGCTCCTCGCCAGGGCCGGGGTCGAGGTCACCGTCCTGGAGAAGCACGGGGACTTCCTGCGCGACTTCCGGGGCGACACGGTGCACCCGTCGACGCTGCGGCTCCTGGACGAACTGGGCCTGGGCGAGCGGTTCGACCGGCTGCCCGCGCAGCGGCTCACGCAGATGCGGATGCATGTCGAGGGCACCACGTTCGTGGCGGCCGACCTGCGCCGGGTGCCCGGTCGCCGCAAGTACATCGCGATGGTCCCGCAGTGGGACTTCCTCGACCTGCTCGCGTCGGCGGCGGCCGAGGAGCCGTCGTTCAGGCTGCGGATGCGCACGGCGGTGACGGGACTGCGCACGGACGCGGCGGGGCGGGTCACCGGCGTGACGTACACCGACGAACAGGGCGTGCCGGGCGAGCTGGCGGCCGATCTGACCGTGGCCTGCGACGGCCGGGACTCCGTGGTCCGGGCGGCGGCCGGACTCGTGCCCCGGTCGTTCGAGGTGCCGATGGACGTGTGGCAGGTCAGGGTCCCCGCGCCGCGCGACCGCCGCAAGCGCGGCCAGGTGTTCCTGAGCGTCCGCGACGGCCAGGTCGCCGCCACGATGGACCGCGGCGACTACTACCAGACCTCCTACCTCATCAAGAAGGGCACGGACGCCCGGCTGCGCGCCCACGACATCGCCTGGTTCCGCGACCGTCTGGGCGCCCTTCTCGGCTGGGACGACGAAGCGCTGCTCGCGATCGGGTCCTGGGACGACGTGCTGCTCCTCGACGTCACCATGGGCCGCCTCCCCCGCTGGTACCGCGACGGACTCCTGTGCATCGGCGACGCCGCCCACACCATGTCCCCGGTGGGCGGCGTCGGCGTCAACCTCGCCGTCCAGGACGCCGTGGCCGCGGCCCGCCACCTGGCAGCGCCCCTGCGCCGAGGTCGCCCCACGACCACCGATCTGCACCGCGTCCAGCGCCGCCGCGAGTTCCCCGCCGCCCTGACCCAGCGCTCCCAACTCGCCGAACACGAGACCCTCCTCCGCCCCGCCCTCGACGGCACCCTCCGCCCCGGCCGCCTGCCGACCCCGCTCCGGCTGCTCCGACGGGTGCCGCTGCTGCGGATGGTGGCGGGGTACGTGGGCGGGGTGGGGGTGCGTCCGGAGCACGCGCCCGGGTTCGCGCGGCGGGGGCCGCGCTAGCGCACCAGGCAGGGACGCTTCGCGTCGAACGTCCAGCCCGGGACGAGGTACCGCATCCCGGCGCTGTCGTCGCGGGCGCCCAGGGCCTTCTCCCGGTAGAGGTCGTGGGCCGCGTGGAGGCGGTCCGGGTCGAGGGTGATGCCGAGGCCCGGGGCGTCGGGGACGGATATCTCGCCGTTGCTGATCCGGGGCGGGGTGACCGTCAGGCGTTCCAGGCCCTCCTGCCAGATCCAGTGGGTGTCCAGGGCGTTGTAGGGGCCGGGGGCCGCGGCGCCGCAGTGCGTGACCATGGCCAGGGAGATGTCGAAGTGGTTGTTGGAGTGGCAGCCCCAGGTCAGGCCCATCGCGTTGCAGAGCTGGGCGACGCGCACCGAGCCCCGCATGGTCCAGAAGTGCGGGTCGGCCAGGGGGATGGAGACGGACTGGAGGGCGAGGGCGTGCGTCAGCTGCCGCCAGTCGGTGGCGATCATGTTGGTGGCGGTCGGCAGGCCGGTGGCGCGGCGGAACTCGGCCAGGATCTCCCGGCCCGAGTAGCCGTCCTCGGCCCCGCAGGGGTCCTCGGCGTAGGCGAGGGTGCCGACCAGGGGCGCGCACAGGTCGACGGCCTCGCGCAGTGACCAGGCCCCGTTCGGGTCCAGGGTGATCCGCGCCTCGGGGAAGCGGTCCTTGAGGGCGCGTACCGCCTCGACCTCATCGACGCCCGGCAGGACCCCGCCCTTGAGCTTGAAGTCCCGGAAGCCGTACAGGGCGTGGGCCGCCTCGGCCTGGCGGACGATGGCCTGCGACGTCAGGGCCTCCTCGTGCCGGAGGCGGTACCACTCGACGTCCGAGTCCGGCTCCCGGACGTAGTCCAGGTCGGTGCGGTCCGGGTCGCCGACGTAGAAGAGGTAGCCGAGTACGCGAACGGAGTCGCGCTGTTGGCCGTCGCCGAGCAGCGCGGCCACCGGGACGTCGAGGTGCTGGCCGAGCAGGTCGAGCAGGGCCGACTCGACGGCCGTGACGGCGTGCACGGTCGTCCGCAGGTCGAAGGTCTGGGCACCGCGTCCGCCCGCGTCACGGTCCGCGAAGCGGCTCCCGATCGCGCGCAGCACTCGCTTGTAGTCGCCCAACCGGGCGCCCACGACGAGGGGTTCGGCATCCCGCAACGTCTGCGTGATCTTCTCGCCGCCCGGCACCTCCCCCAGGCCCGTACGGCCTTCGGAGTCCCCCAGGACCACGATGTTGCGGGTGAAGTAGGGGCCGTGGGCCCCGGAGAGGTTCAGCTCCATGCAGTCGCGGCCCGCGACCGGGTAGACGGCGAAGTTCGTGACGGTCGGCTGGCTGCTCATGCCGGTCGAGGTCCTTTCGGGAGAGAGGGAGGGGGTGCGCGAGGTCGTGGTGGTCCGGTGCTCTCAGAGGTCGAGGACGTCCAGGGTCCGCCGGGCACGCCCCGGACCTCATCCCCGTATGCAGATGATGTACACGTATGAGAACGGAGATTATGGGGCTGAACAGGCGGGGGTCAATGGGTGCGGCACCGTCCATGAGGGCGTGGCTCCGCGATGGGGCGCGGCGACGTGAACGGCCGCGGACAGCAGGCCATCGCGCGGAATTACGATGAGGCCATGGCGAAGACGAGCGGGACCCGCGGGGTGAAGTCGGCGGCCCGCACCGTGGAGCTGCTCGAACTGCTCGCGGCCCGGGGCGACCGGCCCGCCCGCCTGGACGAACTGGCCGCGGAACTCGGCGTACCGCGCAGCAGCATGTACCAGCTGCTCCAGACCCTCGTCGACTGCGGCTGGGTGCGCTCCGACACGACCGGGTCCCTCTACGGCATCGGGATCCGCGCCCTGCTCACGGGCACCAGCTACCTGGACAGCGACCCGCGCGTGCGCCGGGTCCGCCCCGCGCTCGACCAGGCCTCGGACGCGCTCGGCGAGACGATCCACCTGGCCCGGCTCGACGGCCCGAACGTCGTCTACCTCGCGACGCGCGAGTCCCACGCGTACGCGCGCAGCCTCAGCCGCGTCGGCCGCCGGGTCCCGGCGCACGCGGGAGCCCTCGGCAAGGCCCTGCTGGCCGAGCGGCCCGACGACGAACTCCCGCTCCCCGAGGGCCCGTTGGCCGCGTACACGGAGAACACGCACACCGAAAGGAAGACGCTCCTCACCGACCTCGCCGGGGTGCGCGAGCGCGGCTACTCCATCGACCGCGAGGAGACGGTGACGGGCATCGCGGGCTTCGGCTTCGCCCTGCGCTACGACGTACCGGCCATCGACGCCCTCAGCTGTTCGGTGCCCGTGGCACGGCTCAGCGAGGAGCACGAGGCCCGGATCGTCGCGGTCATGCGGGAGACCCGGGCCCGGATCGAGAGTGCCGCCGCACCGGCGCCGGGCGCTCCCGACTGGCGCTGACGCTCAGGCCGTATGCCGCCCGCCCCGGCCGAACTCCCCGCCGCCGACCCTCACTCCGGCCGCCCCAGCCACTCCAGCGCCGCCGCCGTCAGCGCCGTCACGCCGGTGGTGACGGCCGGTTCGGGCACGGGTGCGAAGCGCGGCGAGTGGTTGGACGGGATGTCGCGGTCCACGGCGCCCGCGGCCTGTGCCGCGGCGTACGTCGCGGGGTCGCAGCCGCCGAACAGCCAGTAGCAGACCGGGGCCTTGGCCGCCGTGCCGAGGATCCCCACGTCCTCGCTGCCGGTCACGGGCCCCGGGTCGATCACCTGCCCCTCGCCGACGACCGCGCCGATCGCACCCATGGTCCTGGCCACCGCCACCTCGTCGTTGACGAGCACGGGGAACGCGTCGAGCTGCGTGAACTCCGGCTCGCGCGCGGCCCCCGCCACCCACGCCTCACCGCGCACGATCCGCTCGACGGCGGCCCGCATCCGGGCCCGGACGTCCTCCTTGTAGGAGCGGATGCTCAGCCGCAGCTCGGCCTCGTCCGGGATGACGTTGTCCACCGTGCCCGCCCGCAGCGACCCCACGGTGAGCACGGCCGTCTCCCCCGCCGGGACCTCGCGCGAGACGACGGTCTGCAACCGCATCACCGTCGCGGCGGCCATCACCACGGGGTCGACGGACGCCTCCGGCCGGGAGCCGTGCGCGCCCTTGCCGTACATGACGACCTTCAGCGAGTCGGTGGCCGCGAACGCCGCTCCGGCGTGACAGGCCACCATGCCCGCGGGCAGCGGCGCGACATGCTGGCCGAGCACCACGTCCGGCGTCCCGAAGCGCTCGAAGATGCCGTCGTCGACCATCGCCTGCGCACCCTCGCCGATCTCCTCGGCGGCCTGGAACGCGGCGACGATCCGCCCGCGCCAGCTCGCGCGCGCCTCCGCGAGCAGCTTCAGGGCGCCAAGGAGGCAGGTGACGTGCATGTCGTGGCCGCAGGCGTGCATCACGCCCTCGGTGCGGGAGGCGTAGGGCAGGCCGGTGCGTTCGACTAGGGGCAGGGCGTCGAAGTCGGCGCGCAGCAGGACGGTGGGACCCTCGCCGTTGTCGAGGACGGCCACGACGCCGGTGCGACCGACGCCGGGCGTGACGTCGCAGCCGTACGCCGTGGCGCGCCGGGCGATCTCGGCGGCGGTGCGGTGCTCCTCGAAGGACAGCTCCGGGTGGGCGTGCAGGTCCTGGTACAGGGCGACGAGCTCGGGCAGGGCGGCGTCGAGGCCGCGCAGGGCGGGGGGTGGGGACCCGGCGGGCGGATCCTGCGGCTGGGACGGGGAGTTGCTGACGCCCATGCGACGCTCCTTCGGCACGCGGTTGCGGCGTCGCCCCGCGGCCCCGGCGGCCGACGGCTCACGCCTCCCAAGTGCTGCCCACGGCCCACCAGTCACACACCTGTGCGCCCTCGCGCCCGCCGCACACCCGGTTCAGCGGTCGCCGTCCCCCGCCCCGATCGCGTTCAGCGTGAACGTCTCCAGCTCGTCCGCCGCCGCGTCCAGGTCGAGATCGGGGTGGGCCAGCCAGTGGCCGATGACGCCGTCGATGGCGCCGCCGACGGCGAGGGAGACGGTGCGGACGTCGAACGGGCGGAAGCTGCCCGCCCGCTGGCCCGCGGCCAGGAGGTCGGCGAGCGCCTGCCAGCGGCCCGCGGTGTCGTGGGCGCCGGGGGTCTTGAGGCGGGTGCCGCCGTGGTCGTCCAGGAGCATCTCCGTGATGACCCGGACGTGGCGGCGGTGCGCCTGCTGGTAGCCGATCATCGCGCGGACGTAGGCGATGACGGCGGCGCGCGGGTCCGCCTCGGCCGCGACGCGTGCGCCGACGTACGCGGTGAACTCCTCCAGGACGTGGTCCAGGGTCGCGCGGGTGAGGTTGTCCTTCGAGGAGAAGTGGTAGAGGACGGCCGCCTTGGACAGGCCCGCCTGTTCCGCGATGGCGGACAGGGACGTCGCGGGGTAGCCCTTGGTGGAGATCAGGTCGATCGTGCACTCGATGAGCTGACGGCGGCGCGCCTGTTCGGTGAACGTCGGGGAGTCCCCGCTGCGACCGGCGCGTCGGGAAGCCATGGTGAGCACCTCTTGTCTCCGTCACTCACGCGTGGGTCCTCCTCGCGCATCGAACGGTGTCCGACCGTACACCAGCCCGTTCCGCGCGGCTTCGCCTCACCGTTCCAGTACGGCCATCGCGGCGTTGTGCCCGGGGATGCCGCTGACCCCGCCCCCGCGCAGCGCGCCCGCGCCGCACAGCAGGACGTTCGCGTGCCGGGTCTCCACGCCCCAACGGCCCGCCTGTCCCCGCTGGTCGGGGGCGCTCTCGGCCGCGTACGGGAAGGACAGGTCGCCGTGGAAGATGTTGCCGCCGGGCAGACGCAGATCGCGCTCCAGGTCCAGCGGGGTCTTCGCCTCGACGCACGGGCGGCCGTCCGCGTCGGTGGCCAGGCAGTCGGCGATCGGCTCGGCCAGGTGCGCGTCGAGCTGGGCGAGGGCCGACGAGAGGAGTTCGGTGCGCAGGGCGTCGTTGGTGGCGTCGGTGAAGAGGCGGGCGGGGGTGTGCAGGCCGAAGAGCGTCAGGGTGTGGCAGCCGCGGTCGACGAGGTCCTGGCCGAGGACGGTCGGGTCCGTGAGGGAGTGGCAGTAGATCTCGGAGGGCGGTGCCACGGGGAGTCCGCCCGCCTCCGCCTGCGCGTGGGCCCGCGCCAGCTCCCCGTATCCCTCGGCGATGTGGAAGGTCCCGGCGAAGGCCTCGCGCGGGTCGACGTCGGGGTCGCGCAGCGCGGGCAGCCGGTCGAGGAGCATGTTCACCTTGAGTTGGGCGCCTTCGGCCGGGGGCGGCGGCGCGTCCCCGGTCAGCACGGCGAGCTGCTGCGGCGAGGCCCCCACCAGGACGTGCCGGGCCCCGACCGTGCCCTCGCCGTCCGCCGTCCGGTACGTCACCTCGGCACGGCGGCCGTCGGTCTCGACGCGGGTCACCTCGTGGCCGGTGTGCAGGTCGGCGCCGGCCGCGCGGGCGGCCTCGGTGAGGGCGCGGGTCAGGGCGCCCATGCCGCCGACGGGGACGTTCCAGTCGCCCGTTCCGCCGCCGATCACGTGATAGAGGAAGCAGCGGTTCTGGCGCAGGGACGGGTCGTGGGCGTCGGCGAACGTGCCGATCAGCGCGTCCGTGAGGACCACACCGCGCACCAGGTCGTCGGCGAACCGCTCCTCGACCGCCCGGCCGATGGGCTCCTCGAACAGCATGCGCCAGGCGGTCTCGTCGTCGACACGGCCGCGCAGTTCCTTCTTCGTCGGCAGCGGTTCGGTGAGGGTGGGGAACACCCGGGTGGCGACGTGGGCCGTGCGCGCGTAGAAGTCCCGCCAGGCCGTGTACTCGCGGTCGTCGCCGGTGAGCCGGGCGAACGACTCCCGGGTACGGGCCTCGCCGCCGCCCACGAGCAGCCCCGTGGGGCGCCCTTCGCGGACCGTCGGCGTGTACGACGACACCGTGCGGGTGCGCACCCGGAAGTCCAGGTCCAGGTCCCGCACGATCTTCCGCGGCAGCAGGCTCACCAGGTACGAGTAGCGGGAGAGGTTGGCGTCCATGCCGGGGAAGGGGCGCGTCGACACGGTGGCCCCGCCGGTGTCGGGCAGCCGTTCGAGGAGCAGCACGGAGTGGCCCGCGCGGGCCAGGTAGGCGGAGGCAACCAGGGCGTTGTGGCCGCCGCCGACCACCACTGCGTCGTAGCTGGATCGCATGATCCTTGGTAGCACGGAATCGAGCGGTTGTCCGGGGGCGGGAGCGAAGCGGTGGCCGGGGTGCGTTCCCGGCACCGTTCGTCCCGTACGACCCAGGTACCGCTTGAGTACGGGTACTCATGCCCGTCGCGCCGCGCCGACGCAGGATTCCCTCCATGGCAAAGATCAGCATGGCCCCCGAGCAGCGTCGCAAGGCCGTGAGAGCGACGGCGGCGGGCCTGGGGATCGTCGCGGCGTTCGCGGGTCTCATCGGCTTCGCCCGGTGGTTCGAGGGAGTCTGGCAGGGCGACCCGTACCCCGTCGCCGATCCCGCGGCGACGTCCCGGCACCTGGACGAGCGCAGCCAGACGGTCTACGACGCGCTGGCGCTGCCGGACGCCCGGCTCGACGCCGCGCGGTCCGGGCCGCGCGCGTACACCGACGCCTACAACTGCGACCGCCGTGGCCTGCGCACCTGGTCCGACGCGCTCGACCCCTCGCCGCCGAGCGAGCCGCACGTGGTCAGCGTCAGCTACGACTGGACCCTGCGGGACGTCCCCCGCGCCCGGGCGGTGACCGCCCTCCAGCACGCGCGCGAGGAACTGACCCGCCAGGGCTGGCGGGTGGCCGAGCACCAGAACGACCGCTACGGCCTGGAGCTGAGCATGCGGCCCCCGAAGGACGGCACGTCGGTCGCGATCACGGCCTACCCCGGCGGCCGCCTGGAGGTCTCCGCGTACGCCGACTGCGCCCGTTACCCCAAGGGCACCCCGATGGACATGGACGGCGATCCGGAACTCGCCGCCATGCGCGCACCCGTCCAGCTCCGCGGCTGACCGGGACGGGCAGGCCGCGCCCCGCGCCTCAGTGCGCCCCGGACGCCCGCTGCTGCCGCAGTGCCGCCACCCTTCGGTACAGCTCCACCGCCTCCGTGCCCCGGCCCAGCTGCTCCAGGCAGTGGGCCTCGTCGTTGCGGCTCGCGAGGGTGTCGGGGTGGTCGGGGCCGAGGACCTGTTCGCGGGCGGCGGCCACCCTCCTGTACTCGGTGAGGGCGTCCGGCCACCGCCCGAGCCAGCCGAGGCCGACGGCGACCTCGCGGCGGCTGACCAGAGTGTCCGGATGGCCCGCGCCCAGGACGCGTTCGCGGATCGCGCACACGTCGCGGGCCTCCGCGAGGGCCTCCTCCCAGCGGCCGAGGCGGCCCAGGTTCACGCCGAGGCCGTGCCGGGCGCGCAGGGTCTCGGGGTCGGCGGGGCCGTTCACGCGGGTGCGGTCCTCGATCAGGGCGCGGTACAGCTCCAGGGCCTCCGCGCTGCGGCCGAGCCGTCCGAGGCTGATGCCGACCTCGTAGCGCGCCGCGAGGGTGTCGGGGTGGTCGGCGCCGAGCGCCCGCGTCCGCGCCTCGGCCACGTCGCGGTACGTCTGCAGCGCTTCCGGCCAGTGCCCCAACTGGCCGAGGGCGTACGCGACTTCGTAGCGGGTGACGAGGGTGTCGGGGTGGGTGGCGCCGAGGACGCGGGCCCGGGCGGCGGCCACGTCGCGGGCCAGGCGGTAGGAGTCCTCGAGGCGGCCCAGGCGGCTGAGGTTGAACGCCAGGTTGTGGCGACATCGCAGGGTGTCGGGGTGGTCGGGGCCCACGGTGCGCTCCCGGGCGCCGAGCACCTGCGTGTACACCTGGTGCGCCTCGAAGTGCCGCCCGAGCTGGCCGAGGACGTACGCCATCTCCTGGCGGGCGGCGAGGGTGTCCAAGTGGTCGGCGCCCAGGGCGCGTTCGCGGCCCTCGGCGACGCGGCCGTACTCGCGCAGGGCGTCCGCGGGGCGCCCGGTGCGGCTGAGCGTGAAGCCGACCTCGTACCGGCTGGCGAGGGTGTCGGGGTGGTCGGGGCCGAGGATGTGCTCGCGCTCGGCGGCGACGGCCCGGTGCACCTCGCCCGCCTCCGCCCAGCGGCTGAGGCGGCCGAGGCTCAGGCCCGCGTTGTGGCGGCTGACGAGGGCGGCGACGACCGACGGCGGCGGCGCGGGCCGCTCCGGCGCGGGCGCGGGAAGCACGGTGTGCCGGCCGGTGGGGCGCGGGATCCACTCGCCGGTCAGGCCCGCGGCGGCGTCCGGCGGTGTGGTGCGCAGACCGGCGCCGGTCGCCTTGTGGCCGGTGGTCATGCCGCGCGTCCAGGGCGGCAGGGCGGGCTCGCGGTGCGGCTCGGGGCGCGCCCGGCGCTCGGGGTGTGCGGCCTCGGGGCGGCGCAGGCAGGGCGAGACGACGGTGGGGACGTAGGCGGCGGGGGCGCTGCGGCCCGCGGTGATGCGGCGGCCGAGTTCACGGGCGTCGGCGGGGCGTTCGTCGGGGTGCTTGGCGAGCAGGTCGAGGACGATCCGGTCGAAGTACACGGGCAGTTCGCCGCGGTGGCGGCGGGGCGGCTCGGGCGCGGTGTCGCGGTGGCCGACGAGGACCGCCCAGGCGTCCTCCATGTCGAACGGCGGGGCGCCGGTGGCGAGTTCGTACAGCACGCAGCCGAACGAGTAGAGGTCGCTGCGCTGGTCGACCTCGGCGCCGCTGATCTGCTCGGGCGACATGTAGTGCGGGGTGCCCATGGCGATGCCGGTGCCGGTGAGGCGGGAGGTGAAGCCGATGTCGTGACCGAGCCGGGCGATGCCGAAGTCGCAGATCTTCACCGTGCCGTCGACGAGCCGCATGATGTTGGCGGGCTTCAGGTCGCGGTGCACGATGCCCTGTTCATGGGTGTACGCGAGCGCGGACGCGACCTGGTCGGCGATGTCCACGACGTCGGTGACGGGCAGCGGGTGCTGTCTGTTGTCCTCCAGGAGCTGGCTCAGGTTGCGGCCCTCGAGCAGCTCCATGACCAGGAACAGCACGCCGTCGTTCTCGCCGAAGTCGTGCACGACGGTCACACCGCGGTGCTGGAGCGCCGCCGCGACCCGCGCCTCGCGCCGGAACCGCTCCCGCAGGACCCGGGTGAACGACTGGTCGTGCTGGGGCCCGAGCGGCTTGAGGCACTTGACGGCGACCTTGCGGCCGAGCGATTCGTCGCGTGCCCGCCACACCTCGCCCATGCCGCCGCGCCCGATCAGGTCGAGCAGTCGGTACCGGCCCTGGATCAGCCTGGTGTCCGCCATCGCGTGCCGTCGCCCCCGTTGCCTCGCTGCGCCCTCCCCGGCCCGTCCAGTATGGCGTCCCGTCTGTCGACTTTGTACGGCACACGGCGCGGGTCGGGGCGGCTGCCGGGGCCGAGGCGGGCCATGGCGCGCAGGATGTGCTTCGGCGGGAGCTGCCAGCGCACCCGGGCGGGCACGAGGCGCAGCAGGGTGCCGGTGGCGGCCAGGCGGCGGGTGACCGTCGGCGGCGGGGGCGCGGGCCTGCCGTACAGCTCGTGGGCGTAGCGGGGCAGGGACGCGTACGCGAGGTTGGCCACGCGCCGCCACAGCAGGGCGCGCGCCGGGATCAGCAGGGTCCGGGTGGGCGGCCGTCGCAGGAAGTCGTCGACGGCGCGGGCCTCGGGGCCGACGGCGAGCTGGGGGCGCACCTTCTCGAAGTAGGCGGCGAGTTCGGCGGTGGAGGACGGTACGCCGTCGGGGTCGAGGCCGACCAGGCGGGCGCTCTCGCGGTGTTCGGCCACGTAGCGGTCGGCGGCCGCGTCGTCGAGGGGGTAGCCGGAGCGGCGCAGGACGTGGAGGTAGGAGTCGATCTCCGCGCAGTGCACCCACAGGAGCAGGTCGGGCTCGTCGACGCCGTAGCGCTCGCCGGTGTCCGGGTCGGTGGCGGAGAGCATCGAGTGGATCTTGCGGACGCGGGCGCCCGCCTTCTCCGCGGCCTGCGTGGTGCCGTACGTCGTCGTGCCCACGAAGTTCGCGGTGCGCATCAGGCGGCCCCAGGCGTCCTTCCTGAAGTCCGAGTTCTGCATGACGCCGCGTACCGCGCGCGGGTGCAGCGCCTGGAAGTACAGCGCCCGCACGCCCGCGACCCACATCATCGGGTCTCCGTGCGCCTGCCAGGTCACCGACGAGGGCCCGAAGAGCCCGGCGTCCGCCTCGCGCATGCCGTCACCTCCCTCTCGCAGGTTACGCACACCGCGCGGCCCGCGATACGGCCGTGAGCGGCCCGCCTCGTGTCCGTGCGGCGGCACGGGCACGAGACGGTCGCCTGGCTGGCCCGGAGGACTCGGGACTACTGTCCCAGTTCGCCGTTCGGGCTCGCCGCGTCCACGGCGAGCGGCAGCATCTCGGCGACCTTCTGCGCGATCTCGTCCGCGGTGGAGCCGGTGACCGTGGCTATCCGGGCGATGTGCCCGCCGAGGACCTTGCCCAGCTCGTCCGCGGTGACGGGCAGGTTCTCGCCCGTGCTCAGCCAGGAGTCGACCTTGTCGCCGAGGCCGGCCTGACGCAGCTCATCGAAGGCGGCGCCGACCTGGCTGCCGTCGTAGAGGGTGGCGATGAGGAGCTGCTCCAGGGGGGTGGCCGGGGCTTCGAAGGCAGCCATGTGTTTCTCCCATACGTTGCATGTGGATCGATGGTCCCGGGCACCGCGGCCGAGCGCCGTCGCGGGGATGCGACCGCGTTCTTCCTGCTGCCGATGTGCCCTTGTGGGACCAGACGTGAGGCTGCCGTCCGACGGTTGCCCGGCATTTTCGGCGGGGCAAGGAACCGGCCACGCCTCCCGTGAACACGGCCCGGCCGGGACCGACTTTCGGCCACGTGGAGACGGCCGCGCGGTGAACTCCCCGTTGCCGCGCCCGAGTCGGGCCGCGCCCGCGTGGTCGGACAAGCGCACAGAACGGCATATTGTCCGCCGCATGACTTCTGTTTGGAGCACCCGCCTCGCTGTGGCCGGATCCGCGGCGGCCGTCGTCGCCACGATGCTCGTGAACGCCCCACCGGCCTCCGCCGCGATGCCGTTCGGGGCGGTGGACCCCGCCACCGTCGCGCAGTTCAGACTCCACCAGGTCGTCGCCGGGGGCGGCGCCGACGGCACGGACGCCGCGGTCGCGGCCGTGGAGCGGACCGGCGCCGTCACGACCGTCGACGTCGGCACCGTCCTCAACACGGGCGGCAGCACCGGCATCGCGGGCCTCTGCCACGACACGGGCCTGTCCGCGGGCCTCAAGCCCGCCGGACACTGCTGGAAGAAGGAGGACGACCGGTCGAGCAGCTGGAACGCCACGGAGGGCGGCTGGACCCCGCAGGGCCTCTCCCTGCCGTACAGCGACAGCGGCGCGCCCACCGACGGCAAGTGGAAGGGCGTCCCCGCCCATGCCGTGACCTGGCACCACAGCACGGACCTCGGCAACCCCGACCCGGCGAAGCGGCGCGGTGACGAGTACGCCCGGCTCACGCTGGTGAACGCGAAGAACGCCGCGCCCAACTACCACAACCTGCTTCTGGTCCAGCCCGTCAAGAAGGCCGACGGCAAGGGCGACTTCCGCGTGGTCCCGCGCAATCACGTCGACGGTGTCGTCTGGTACGGCGACCGTGCCTTCGTCGCCAACGGCCGCTACCTCCAGGTCTACGACCTGCGGCACATCTGGAAGCTCAACAAGCAGGGCAAGGAGGTCGGCATCTCGGGCACGACCTCGTCGGGCCTGTGGCACAACTACGCCGTCCCGATGGTCGCGATGTACCGGACCACCACCGGCGACGCCCCCTGCTCCGTCACCTCGGGCACCACCCCCTGCCTCAACTCCCTGAGCCTCGACCGCGCCGGCGGCCAGGACTCCCTCGTCTCGGCCGAGTACAAGAAGGACGCCGCGGGCGGCCGCGTCGTGCGCTGGCCGCTCGACGCCACCACCAAGCTCCCCAAGGGCACCGCCTCGGCCGCGTACTCGTCCCCGGTCTGGTCCATGCAGGGCGCGGCCACCGACGGCACGAACTGGTACCTGGCGGGCACCTGTCCGACGGGCTCGGGCGGCGGCACCCCCAGCGATCCGTACTCCTGCGTCCACAAGGCCCAGGCGAACGCCGCGCCGCACGTCATGACGGCCGCCCCCGTCTACACCCAGAACCTCGCCTATTCCTGGACGACGGACAGGCTGTGGGGCGTCAACGAACGCATCAACTCCACGGTGGGCAAGCGGGTGGTGTTCTCCGTCAACACCCCCTGAGCAGACCGCAGGCCCCCCCTACTGTCTACTGTCGGCTGTCCGCCAGGGCTCGTGCTCCGGGAGCGCAACACTCCCGCAGCGCGGCGAACTCGGCGGCGGGCAGCCGACGGGAGGAGCCACGGCGACTGCCGTCGAGCCGCGCGGCCCCGGTGTCGAGCCACTGCGGGAGCGGCTCGACACCGATGAACTCGGCCAGTCGCGCCAGCTCCGCGCGGGGCTCGTCGAGCAGGTCCTCGTACGCGAGCGTGGTCCGCATCCCGGCGGGCACCTCGCCGAGACGGTCCACGCCCTGGGTGACCAGCTCCGACCACAGCGCCCCGAATCCGGTCAGCGGCAGATCGCTTTCCAGTACGAGGGCGGGGTCGAACCGCTCCCCCAGCAGGGGCGCCAGTTCGGGCGGCAGGGAGCGGACCTGGTCCTCGGTCAGGTTCTCGACGCGCTCGGCACCGGTCCGCGCGAGAATCTCGCGCAGCAGGAAGATCAGCCGGTAGCCCGTGTGCCGGCTCATGGACAGGGCGCAGTCGGGCCCGTCCCTGAACAGATGTACGAAGCGCGCCTCCGGGAACACCGCGCGCAACAGCGGCACCCGCTCCAGCGAATACCCGGACCGCTCGACGGCCACCGTGCGCCCGAAGCGCGCACCCAACAGGTCGAACAGCGCCTCGTAGTGCCCCGCGGCCGTGCGCTCCGGCCAGCGGGGCACCTGCTCCTCCAACTCGTCGAAAAGCCCGTCCGGGTCGTCGGTCAGGTGCGGGAGCACCATCAGGGACAGCGCCGGTATCCCCGTGGTCTCCGTCGCGAAGCGTCCGGGACGGCGCGGATAGACGAACTCCGGCATCGGCACGCCGTTCCGGATCATCCGCTCGAACAACGGATTGGGCTCGGCGAGCAACCGCCAGAACTCCCCGCCCCCGAACACCCCCTCCGGGAAACCCCTGCTCTGCACCGACGACAACAGCTCGTTGAGGCTCAGCACATCCGGATGCGCGTTGACGATCCCGGACAACGCGGTCGACCCACTGCGGCCGGTACCGACGACGAACGTCAGGGTGCGCATATGGCGATTCTCCTTGGACGACGACCCGTACTGATCACGGGCAGGTTTCCCTGGGGGGCGTCGTCCGACGCCTGTCCCTGCGCGGGAGCACTGGGTCGTTCGGGCCACGTGACCGCACGGCGTGTCAGCGGCGCACCCGCGGCATCCCCAGGCCGATCCACGAGATGATCTCGCGCTGGATCTCGTTGTTGCCGCCGCCGAAGGTGAAGATGACCGCCGAACGGTAGCCGCGTTCCAGTTCGCCGTGGAGGACGGCGCCCGCCGAGGCCTCCTTCAGGGCGCCTGCGGCGCCGATGACTTCCATGAGCCAGACGTAGGCCTCGCGGCGGGCCTCGGAGCCGTAGACCTTGACGGCGGAGGCGTCCTGGGGGGTGAGGGTGCCGTCCTGGACGGCGTTCACCATTTGCCAGTTGAGGAGTTTCATCGCGTCGAGCTTGGTGTGGGTCTGGGCGAGGCGGCGGCGCACCCAGGGCAGGTCGATGACGCGGCGGCCGTCGGCGAGCTTGGTCTCGGTGGCCCAGCGCTGGACGTCGTGCAGGGCGCGGATGGCCATGGTGCCGTGGGCGGCGAGGGTGACGCGTTCGTGGTTGAGCTGGTTGGTGATCAGGCGCCAGCCCTTGTTCTCCTCGCCGACGCGGCGGGAGACGGGCACGCGGATGTTCTCGTAGTAGCTGGCCGTCGTGTCGTGCGAGGCCAGGGTGTTGATGAGGGTGCAGGAATAGCCGGGGTCCGACGTCGGCACGAGCAGCATGGTGATGCCCTGGTGCGGCGGGGCGTCGGGATCGGTGCGCACGGCCAGCCACACCCAGTCCGCCGTGTCGCCGTTGGTCGTCCAGATCTTCTGGCCGTCGACCGTGTAGTGGCCCGTGTCCTCGTCGCCCTCCCGGACGGCCCGGGTCTTCAGCGCCGCCAGGTCGGTACCCGCGTCGGGCTCGCTGTAGCCGATCGCGAAGTCGATCTCGCCGGACAGGATCCGCGGCAGGAAGTACGCCTTCTGCTCGTCCGTGCCGTACCGCATGAGCGTCGGGCCCACGGTGTTGAGGGCCATCAGCGGCAGCGGCACCCCGGCCTGGGCCGCCTCGTCGAAGAAGATGAACTGCTCCATCGGGGTCAGCCCGCGGCCGCCGTACTCCTCGGGCCAGCCGACGCCGAGCCAGCCGTCGGCTCCCAGGCGGCGGATCGTCTCGCGGTAGAACCGCTTCTGGGCGGCGGGCTCGCCGTAGCGGGTGTACGCGCGGTCGGGCACGAGTTCGGCGAAGTACGCGCGCAGTTCGGTGCGCAACCGCTGCTGCTCGGGGGTGTATTCGAGGTGCACGGGCCCTCCTGTCGTCCCTGCGCCCGACCCTGCCGTGGCGCTGCGGCTTGACGGCGGACAGAGTAGAACGTGTTTCAGTAAGGGGGAAGGGGGATGGGGGCGGGTGGGGGGGAGGGAGGGCGGCGGCTCGGGGGGGGCGCCTGCCGCCGGTCGGGTCCGTTCACGGTCGGGTCCGTTCCCGAGCGCGTCCGGTGGCCCCCGCCCTGTCGCAGCCTCGTTGCGGCCCGCCCCCTTGAGAGGCTGGCCGCATGACGAATGATCAGCCGGGGGCGGACGCGGGCGCCGAGACGCCCGGGGCGCGGGTCGGCAATCGGCACCCCCTCGCCCTGGTCCTCTTCGCGCTCACCGCGGTCAGCGGGTTCGTGGACGCCGTCACCTTTCTCGGGCTCGACCGGGTCTTCGCGGCGAACATGACCGGCAACGTCGTCGTCATCGGCTTCGCCACGGCCGGGGCGCCCGGGTTCTCCGTCACCGGGTCGTTGGTGTCGCTCGGCGCGTTCCTGGTGGGCGCGGCCGGGGCGGGACGGCTCGCGCGGGCGTTCCGGGGGCGGCGCCGGGTGCCGTGGGTGCGGGCCGCTCTCGTCGGCGAGGCGGTGCTGCTGGGGGCCGCGACCGCCCTCGCGTTCGCGGGCGCCGCCGACGCCACGTACGCCCTGATCGCACTGCTCGCCCTCGCGATGGGGCTGCGCAACGGCACCGTCCTCAAGCTGAACGTGCCGGACCTGACCACGACCGTCCTGACGCGCACGCTCACCGGGCTCGCCGCCGAGTCCCGGCTCGCGGGCGGCGCGGACCGGCTCGCGGTCCGGCGGGTCGGCGCGACCCTCGCGATGATCGCGGGGGCGCTGCCCGGCGCCTGGCTCGTTCTGCACCACGGGATCGGCTGGCCGCTGCTCGTTGGCACCGCGGCGGTGACGGTCGTGGCCTGCGTGTATCGCGAGAGGCCGGAGGTGACTCCTGAGGAGTCGGGCCCCTAGTCCGACACGCGCGGTTTCAAGACGCACTCCTAGCTTAGACATTGTCTCGGTTTGGTCACAGCCCCCAAAAGGCTGAACAGGCGTGAGCGCGGCGCCCGTACTCACGCCACGAAGGCCCACGAAAGCCCGGGCGACCGAGCGACCACATCACTAGGAGACCTCTCATGTTCAGCAAGAACACCCGGCCGGCCATGCTCTTCACGTCCTTCGCAGCGGCGGGCGCACTGCTCCTCACCGCGTGCGGCGGCGGTGGCGACGACGGCGACTCGAAGGCCGCGGGCGACGCCCCCGCAGCCAACGCCCCGGCCGCCGACGGCCAGTCGGGCGGCGGCGGCACGATGGACCTCTCGCTGCGCTCGGGCACCGCCGAGCAGAACAACGCCCAGCGGCGCACCGGCGATTGGGCCAACCCTCCGGGCAAGCCCGCCGACAAGCCCGTGCAGCGCAAGTGGGTCCAGCTGTCGGCGGGCCGGGCGGGCGACCTGAACCCGGTCGTGGTGAACGGCGCGGGCTTCACCCTCTACCGCTTCGACAAGGACACGGCACGGCCGTCCAGGTCCAACTGCGCCGGCGCCTGCGCCACCACCTGGCCGCCCGTCCTGGTGAACCCGGGCGGCAAGATCTTCGTCGACGGCGTGAAGCCCTCGGACGTCGGCGTCATCAAGCGGGACGACGGCACCCGCCAGGTGACCATCGGCGGCTGGCCCGTCTACCGCTTCAGCAAGGACACCAAGCCCGGCGACACCAACGGCCAGGGCGTGGGCGGCACTTGGTTCGGCGTGACGCCGAACGGACAGAAGTCGGGGCAGCCCGCGGGCGGCGGCACGGGCGCCGACGAAGGCTCCGGCGAGGGCTCGGGCCAGGCGGGCGGTGGCCAGGCCGCCGCCCCCGCCACCAGCGCGATCCTCTTCGACGACGCCAACTTCCCCGGCGACGGCGTCGCGCAGGGCGTGGCGGGCAAGGGCTGCCAGAACGTGGCGCGCCCGAAGGTGGCGTCCTCCATCTCGGCGAGCGGCTCGCTGAAGCTCTGGTCGAAGGCCGACTGCAAGGGCGAGTCGAAGGTGATCAACGGCGACGTGGCGGACCTGGCCACCATCGGCTTCGACAACAAGACCAGCTCGGTCGCGTTCGGCTGACGGCCATCGCGGTCGCCTGACGGCCATCGCGGTCGACTGACAGCCATCGCGGTCGACTGCCGGGTCATCACGGTCGGCTGACGAACCATCATGCCCCTCCCTCCCGGACCCGCGCCGCACACCCCTCACACCCGGACCCGCGCCACATGCCCGTCCGGACGGATCAGCGCCGAGCCCACCCCCACCCAGTCGGGGTGGGCCTCGGCCAGCGGCCCCTCGTGGACGACGACGTCCGGCGAGGGGCCGTCGGCGTGCCCGGCGCCGGTGAGGTCGAGGAGCACGTGGCGGCCCGGGCGCAGCAGGTCGAACAGGGCGCGCCCGCCCGCGAGCCGCAGGTTCGGGGCACGGCGGCCGGTGAGCGGGTGGCTGTCGGCGTCGGCCGCGTACGCCACCGACAGGCCCGAAAGCCCTTCGGCCAGGCGCCGGGAGAACTCCGGTACGGCGGCGATGGCGCCGCTGAGCAGGTCGCGCAGGGCGGCTCCGTCACCGGAGTACGCCGTCATCAGGGCGGTCTGGGCGCGGGTGTTCTCGATCAACTCGGCGCCGACCGGGTGGCGTTCGCTGTGGTAGGTGTCGAGGAGCCCGTCCGGCGCCTCGCCGCGCACGGTCGCGGCCAGCTTCCAGCCGAGGTTGGCGGCGTCCTGCACCCCGACGTTGAGGCCGACCCCGCCCGCCGGGAAGTGCATGTGCGCGGCGTCGCCCGCGAGCAGCACCCGGCCCTTGCGGTACGTCTCCGCCTGCCGTGCCGCGTTCCCGAACCGCGAGAGCCAGCGCGGGTCGCGCATGCCGAAGTCGTCGCCGCTGATGCGCAGGACCTTCGCCCGCAGCTCATCGAAGGTCAACTCCCCCGGCCAGTCATGCTGTTGGTCCTCCGGTGTGTGGCCGACGAAGCGGTGGACGCCACCGGGCAGGCCCACGCAGAGCAGTCCGCCCCGCGGGGTCGACATGCTGAGGACGGGCCGGGCGGGCGGCGCGTCCAGGACGACGTCGCCGAGCCAGCCCCACACCGTGGCGTCGCTGCCGGGGAAGCCGATGCCCGCCGCGTCGCGCACGGTGCTGCGGGTGCCGTCGCAGCCGACGACGTACGCCGCCTCCGTCTCGTACGGGCCACTGGGGCCCATGACCTCCACGCGCACGCCGGACGGATCCTCGGTCAGGCCCGTCAGGCGGTGGCCGCGCCGGATGTCGGCGCCCGCGGCGCGCGCGTGCCCCTCCAGGAGCGCTTCCGTGCGGGCCTGCGGCAGGGCGAGCGTGAACGGGTACGGGGTGTCGAGGACGCCGAAGTCGAGGCGGTGGTCGAGGGCCGCGAAGTGCCCGTCGGGCAGGCGCAGGCCTTCGGCGAGGAACGGCTCGACGACGCCGCGGCACGCCAGGACCTCCAGGGTGCGGGGGTGCACGGTCAGGGCCTTGGAGTGCGGGGACGGCGTGGCGCGCTGCTCCAGGACGGTCACCGGCACGCCGCCCAGGCGCAGTTCGGCGGCGAGCCACAGGCCGACGGGGCCTGCTCCGGCGATGAGGACGTGCTGGTGCTGCCGGTTTCGGCGGTTCGCTTCTTCTGCGTGCTTCGTGCGCACGGGCCTCTCCTTCGAGTCACACTTGGTCAGTGACCAAGTAGCCTGACCGTCAGTAGACTAGGTCAGTGACCAAAAAGCAAGGGACGCCCGCCCGGACCGAGAGCGGCTACCGCGCGGGCCTGACGCCCGGCGCCGTGGCGCGCGCGGCTCTCGACGTACTCGCCGACAAGGGCGCCGACGGACTCTCGGTGCGGGCGACGGCGGAGCGCCTGGGCGTGCGGATGAACACCGTGCTGTGGCACGCCAAGACCAAGACCAGGCTCCTGGAGCTGATGGCCGACGCGATCGTCGCCGAGATCTCCCTCGACGGCCTGCCCGACAAGTGGCGGGCGCGCGTGCGTGAACTCATGCGCCGCTACCGGAGCGCGCTGCTCGCGCACCGGGACGGCGCGCGGATCGTGGCGGGCACCTACGCGGCCGAGCCCGCCACCCTCCTCTTCGCCGAAACGCTCACGACGGCACTCCTGGAAGGCAGCCCGGCGGACTCGGCCGACCGGTCAGACCGATCAGACCGGTCAGATCCAGCGGGCCCGGCGGGCGAGCGCGAGGCGGCGTGGACGGCCTGGAGCCTGCTCTACTTCGTCCTCGGCCTGACGCAGGAGGAGCAGTCGCTGCCGGAGACGACCGACCCCCGCTTCACCCGGTCGCTGGAGTCGGGCGCGTACCCGTCGCTGCGGCGCCTCGCACCGTACTTCCGCGACCCGTCGTTCGAGGGTCGCTTCGAGCACGGCCTCGATCTGCTCCTCGGGACCGGGGTGACTCAGGACCCGCCCCCGACCGGCCGGGCCTAGGCGCCGTCGGCCGCCGCCCGCAGCGCCGCCACGTCGATCTTCTGCATCGTGAGCATCGCCGCCATGGCCCGCTGCGCCCGCTCCGGATCGGGGTCGGTCATCAGGGCGCCGAGCTCGTCGGGGACGACCTGCCAGGACAGGCCGTACTTGTCCTTCAGCCAGCCGCACTGGCTCTCCTGGCCGCCGTCGGCGGTCAACTCGGTCCAGTAGTGGTCGACCTCCTCCTGGTCGGCGCAGCCGATCTGGAAGGAGACGGCCTCGTCGAAGGTGAACTCCGGTCCGCCGTTGATGCCGGTGTAGTCCTGGCCGTCCAGGGAGAATTCGACCGTCAGGACCGTACCGGCCGGGCGCGGTCCCGCCTCGCCGTAGTACGACACGTTCGTGACCTTGGAGTTCGGGAACACGGAGACGTAGAACTCGGCGGCCTCCAGTGCCTGGGTGTCGAACCAGAGGTTGGGCGTGATCTTGGGCATGGCGCTCTCCTGTCGTCCGCATGGCCTTCGCTTGTCTGTACTGACCCTCGCTCCGGTCGAAACTCATCGCCACCGGACGCCCCGATGTCTTGGCCGCACTCCCCCGCGCCCCGATGATGCGTGCAGGGGCCGGGCACATCGGGGGAGGCCGGGACATGGACAGCGGTCTGATCAGCACCGTCATCGCGACCGTGGGCGGTGGCCTGCTCGGCGGGGGCGGCGCGATGCTGAGCCACCGCAGCAACACCCGCACCGCCGCCCGCCTCATCTACGCCGAACTGGCCAGGAACAGCGCGGCCGTCGCCTACTTCCGGCAGACCGGCCACTGGACGGCGCCCGCGCTGTCGCGGACCGCGTGGGACGAGCAGGCCGCGGTCATCGCCCGCAGGCGCGGCAGCACGGCCTTCGTCGCCGTGCACCAGGGCTACGAGGCGCTGGAGACCGCCCCCGCACTCGCGGCGGACGGACTCAGCGACGCCGTGCGGGACCGGCTCCTGAACGGGGCCGTACGCCAGTTGGTGCGGGCGCTCGAAGAGATCGCCGCGATGGCGCGGATCCCGCCGGAGCTGGTCCGCGAGGCCACGGGCCTGCTCGACGGCTCCTACCCGGCGCCCGCCGAGGAGACCGGCGCGCTCACCTGGCTGCTCCAGGGCGTCGTCCCGCTCGCGCTCCAGGCGCGCCTCGCCCCGGAGGACGTGGCGCGCCTCATCAGCGAGCCCGCGCCCCTGCCCCCGGCCACGGGCCCGGCCTCCGTCGAGGACGCCGACCAGGTCGTGTACGACGCCGGGCACAGCCGGGAGACCACGGGACTGGCCGTGGCCCGGCGCACCGGACAGCCGCCGACGGACGACACGGCCGTGGACGAGGCGTACGACGCGCTCCTCGCCACCTCCGCCTTCGCGCGTGCCGTCCTGGGCCGCGACCCCCTGGTCAAACGGCCCATGACCGCGGTCGTGCACTACGGCGACTCCTTCAGCAACATGTACTGGAACGGGGAGCTGCTGGTCCTCGGTGACGGGGACGGCAAGGTCTTCGGGCGGTTCAGCCAGTGCCTGGACGTCGTCGCCGGCGGCGTCTGGATGGGGGTGCGCGAGATGATGGCGCTCTTCTCCCACGCGGGGCAGAGCGGTGCGCTCTCGGTCTCGCTCTGCGACGTCTTCGGCCAGCTCGTCAAGCAGTACACCCACCGCCTGGGCGTCGAGGAGGCGGACTGGGTGGTCGGCGCGGGCCTGCTGGCACCGGGCGTCCGCGGCTCGGGGCTTCGCTCCCTCAAGGCGCCCGGCACCGCGTACGACGACGACGTCCTCGGCAAGGACCCACAGGCCGCGGCCATGGACCACTACGTCCGCACGGGCCGCGACAACGGCGGCGTCCACATCAACAGCGGCATCCCCGGCCACGCGTTCTACCTCGTCGCCGAGCGCCTCGGCGGGTACGCGTGGCAGCGCGCCGGGATGATCTGGTGGGACGCGCTGACCGTGCACGCGATCGGCGGTGATCTGCTCTTCGAGGACTGGGCGCGCTTCACGGCGGTCGCGGCCGTGAGCAGGTACGGCGAGGGGAGCACCGAGCACCGGGCCGTGCTCGACGCGTGGGAGCGGGTGGGGGTGCGGGTGCCGGAGCGGTAGCTGCGGGAAGCCTCAGCCGTGTGCGCGCAGTGCCGCCGTCAGCGCCTCGGCGAACTCCGCCGCCGTGGCCTCCTCCGGTCCCGCCAGGGCGCCCCGGGTGAGCTGTCCGAGCCACGGGGTGAACCAGAACTCGCCCTGGACGGGCGGCTGTCGCGCGTCCCAGTCCGGTACGGGACCGGCGAGGCGCGCCACCAGCAGCGCCACCCGGTGGACATCGCGGACCAGGGGCGGCATGCGCGGGTCGTCGCCCCAGTCCGGCTGGTGCATCAGGAGGGGCCGCGGGTCGTCCAGGGGCGTCACGCTGTCGATGTCGATGAGCCGCCCGCGCCCCCGGCCCGCCTCGATGCCGTACACGAAGTTCTTCCAGTTGGTGTCGCCGTGGGCGAGCCCCATCCCGTGCAGCAGGGCGTGGGCCGACACCACGTCCAGGAGCAGTTCGGCGCGCTGCCGCGACGAGGGCACCTGGCAGCCGACGAAGTCCGGCTCCTCGGCAAGGAGGTGGTCGCCGGTCTGCGCGCCGCCCTCGCGGAGCAGGAACGGCGCGGCGAGCGGCGGGTACAGGACGCCCTTGGCCCGCTCGCCTGCGCCGACGACCGCACGCGGCCACAGCAGGACCCGGTCGGCCGTGCGGCGCCCGGGCGTGGGCAACGTGCCGACGCGGGAGAGGAGTTCGCGGTACGGGGCGAGGGCGCGGACGGGATTGCGCTGCCGCTCTCCCCCGGCCGACGGGCCCGCCGCGCTGTCCTCGTCGAACAGCTTGACCAGGAACTCCTCGGTGGAGGCCCCGGCGCGGGCCGGGCGGATGTGCGGCGGCACGCCGGGCCGGGGGTCGCCGATCCACAGGTCGGCCAGGGGCACGAGGTCGATCATGGGGTAGCCGTGGGCGGGTGGGGGGCGCCCGAAGGCCTGGTCCGGCCGGGACCGGCTGCCCTGCGGTGTCCGGCGCGGCTTCACGGGCGTGGGTCCGGGCGTGCGTCCCGGGGAGACCGGGGGCATGGGTGACGTGTGCGGCAGGGGCCCGAGCGGGATGTCGGGCAGGGTGTCGGAGCGGGGCGCGGGCGCGGCCCCGGACGGGGTGCCTGCCGCCGTCCCGTGCGGACCGAGCCGCGCGGGCGGGTCGATCGTGTCCACCAGGGCCGTGGCCTCCGCGTCGAGCGGCACCCGGCCCGGGCGCCTCGGCACCGTCGCCACGACCCGGCGTACCAGCGGCGAAGCGGCGATCGCGACCACGCTCGCCGTCGTGCCCTCGGCCGCGCCGTCCGCCCCCGCGAGCCCCGCCACGAGCAGCGCGCCCGCCGCCACGTACACGAGGAAGGCCACCGACCGGTCGAGGGCGGCGGGTTGCCCGGCGATCCTGGCCGTCGCCCACAGCGCCACCAGCAGGACGGCCGGGCCGCCGACGGCGAGGCCGACGACGACGTCCTCGTCCCAGCGCCTCGGCTCCGCCCAGCGCGCGTTGACGTCCCACAGCCAGCACGCCGCCTGGCTGCCCGCCCAGACCGCGGTGAGCAGCAGCCACCCGGCGGCGCGGCGGCGCCGGGCCCGCCACCGGAGGCCGCGCAGCCGGTGCGCGTGTCCGGCCAGCTCCGCGCCCCGCGTGGTGCTTCCGCTGGTGTCCGCGCGCCGCCTCAACTCCGCCGCGGCGGCGGCGAACCGCAGCGTGTCGGCCGCCGCGCCGCCCATCGCGCGGCGCACCACCTCGGCGAGGAGCTGGGCGGCGGCGACGGCGAGCACCAGCCACCAGCCGGGCGTCACGTCCAACGGCCCTCACCCCGCGCCGGCGCCGAACGTGCCGTCGGGCCCCGCCTCGTAGTGGCCGAGCCAGGCGACCGCGGCGGCCCGGTCGTCGCTGCGGTCGTTGCGCCGCACGGCCAGCGAGCCGAGGAACTCCAGCGGGGTCGGCGGCGTCGCCCAGAGCCGACCCAGGAAGGCCCGCACCTGCTCGTCGCGGCCGTCGCGCGCCAGCCCGTCGGTGGTCAGGGCCAGGACCTCGCCGTCGCCGAGGTCCAGGACCTGGATCTGCAGCGCCGCGTAGTTGCCGGGCAGGGCGGCCGTGGGCGTGAGGTCCTCGGCCCGGCCGGGGAAGACGGGCGCGAGGAAGCCCGGGCGCAGCCGCCACGCGGTGGAGTCCCCGACGCGGGCGACCACCGCCGCGACGCCGCCGCCCGGCGGGATCCGGGTCGGCAGCGCCGCCACGACGAGTGTCGTGCGGTACTCGCCGTGCTCGTGCCCGCCGCCCGTGCGCCGCCGGGACAGCGAGTCGAGGGTGACCGCCACGTCGGCGACCGTCTCGCGCACCCGGCCCGCCAGGTGGTCGCCGGAGGGGTCCGGTGCCGCGAGCCACTGCGCGCGGAACGCCTTCACCGCCACCCGGGCGGCGGCGCGGGCGGCGCGGCCCGCGTCCTCCGAGCGGCCCACGCCGTCCGCGACGGCCAGGAAGCAG
Source organism: Streptomyces sp. NPDC040610 (assembly GCF_055594065.1). Lineage (NCBI taxonomy): Bacteria > Bacillati > Actinomycetota > Actinomycetes > Kitasatosporales > Streptomycetaceae > Streptomyces > Streptomyces sp. NPDC040610. The sequence goes on from NZ_JBVIXA010000002.1 coordinate 789,051, forward strand.
ATGCCGGTCGCCGCGTCGGACCACAGGGCGAAGGCGTCGTTGCAGTTGTCCCGGGGACGGCAGGTCTCCGCGGCCGCCGCGCCCGCCCGCACCGTGACCGCGCCCGCCTGTCCGCCGTCGTACGCGAGCAGCGGCAGGGCCGCCTCCGCGTCGCCGGTGAACAGCGGTGGCTCGTACCAGGGTTGGTCCATGGCGTCGACAGCCGGAAAGTCGGACATGGTCAGTAGTCCTCGACGTAGGACCGCACCGTCCCCGGTGGCGGCACGACCTGCTCGGAGTCCATCGCCACGCTGCGCGCCACGGAGCCGAAGACCAGCTCGGCGAAGCGCTCGATGGCCTGCGCGGGCGAGTCGCTGCGGCCCGCGAGGTACGCGGCGCTCGGGTCGGCGGCGATCGACGCGAGGGTGCGGGGGTCGACGCGGCCGTAGCCGTAGGGCACGAGCAGGACCCGCCGCCCCTGGCCCGCGCTGGCCAGGAGCGCCTGATGCTCCGCGTACCAGCCCCCGGCGCGGTCGCGGTGGGCGGTGGGGCGGCCGTCGGTGAGCATGAACACCAGCGGCGGGCGCGCCGCGGGGCCGAGCGCGGCCAGGTCGTGCGCGACGGTGTGCGCGGTGGCCTCGAAGACCCTCGCGAACGACGTCGGCCCGGAGGCCTCCAGGTCGGGCACGGCCGTCGTCGACGACAGGCTGGTGAGCGGCAGGTCCACGCGGGCGTCCTCGGCGAAGGAGATCACCGAGAGCCGGACCGCCCGCCGGATCGTGGGGTCCTTCGCGAGCCGCGCGAGGAGTTCGCGCAGCACGGTGTTCACCACCTCGATCGCGGTGGCGGACCCGGCGGTCTCGGCCATGGACCCGGACCTGTCGGCGAGTACGTAGAGCGGCAGCACGTTCATCCGCCGCTCCTCGGGGCGAGCAGCACCAGGGCCTTCTCCATCCGTCCGGCCCGTTCCCGCGGCAGCCGTACGACTTGGAGGACGTTGCCGGAGCGCGCCGGATACCCGTCGAGCGTCACGCTGCGCTCCATGTCGACGAGCGCGGTGAAGTCGGCGGAGCCCCTGCGGTCCAGCTCGCCCTCGCCCTCCCTGGCCTCGCCCAGTTCGGCGAGTGCGCGCACGGCGTGCGCCCGCACCGCCGCCATCAGCTGGGCCCAGACGCTGCCCTCGGCGGCCTCGGGCACGAACGCCGACGCGGCCAGGTGGTGGGCGGCGATCACCCAGGCGCCCGGGTCGCCGGTGGCCGCGGCGGCCGGGCCGAGCGCGTCGCACTCGGCGAGCAGCCGCAGCCGCGCCGACCAGCCCGGCACGGTGGCGGCCTGGGTGCGGTCGACCAGGGCCACCCGGCGCATGGCGCCGAGGAGTTCCGCGACGGTCGGCAGCAGGCGTTCGACGGCCTCGCGCGGCGCGAGGCCGGACGGCAGCGGGGTGAGGGTCAGGCCGGGCAGCAGCCGTTCCCCGCCGAGCCGGAGGGTGGCGATGTCGACCGCCGAAGGCCCCCACAGCTCCGGCTGTTCGCCGCGCTCCGCCGTCCCGGCCCGCACCCATTCGGCGAGCAGTCGGCAGGCGACCTGGCGCGGCCCCGCGGCGGCCACGCCCACCAGGCCGAGCAGGGGCGCCGCTGCCCCGTCGTGGCGGGGGTGCAGGTCGGCGGGGTCGACGGGGGTGCGCAGGACGGTGGCGAGGTCGTCGCAGAGGGCGCGGACGAGGGGGGCGGGGGCGTGTTCGGGACCGATGTCGGGGGCGCCGCCGGAGACACTCCCAGGGTCGCTTCCCGGGGTGCGGGCCGCCTCGGGCCGGGCACCTTCGGTGGGTTTCACGGCGTCAGAGGGTGCCACTGAACGGGTCCTTGCTCTCGTCGTAGTACAAGCCCGACTTCATGACCTCCTCGAAGACCTCGCCGGGTGCGGCGTCGATCAGGTCGAGGGGCGCGGCCACGGTGCGGCGGCGGGGCCGTTCCTTGTGGAAGCGGAGCGCGCCCGTGGCGTCGAGGGACACCCAGACGTAGCCCTCGGGCACATCGGCGAGGGTCCCGAACTCCCGGCGTGACGGGTCGTCGGCGGGTGCCGGGCCCGGCCCGGCGTCCTGTTCCACCCCGGTCCCCATGTCCGCCCCCGCACCGGCCTCCTGGCCCGTACTCGTCCTCGTCCCCGCACTGGGCAGCCCCCAGTACAGCGTGATGCGCCGCGCGGCCACATGCAGCAACAGCCCGCCCGCCGGGACCTCGTCGCCCGCGAAGGCCAGCGGCTCGCGTTCCCGCAGGCCCACGCCGACCTGGTACACCTCCTGGTAGAGCGAGTAGCGCAGGGTGGCGGGCGCGCCCTCGCGCTCCGGCGGTGCGACGAGGCCGTGCGGTACGTCGGTGGTGTCGACCGAGGCGCCTTCGAGCAGCCAGCCCGGTGTCCCCTTGCACAGCAGGAGCGTGATGCGCTCCTCCTGGTCGATCTCGAAACGGACGTTGACGCCCGCGGCGGCGAGTTGGTTCGCCTCCTCCTGGAGCATCGTGTGGGTCGCCCACAGCGAGTCGGCGTCGCGACCGCCGTCGTCGTCGGAGACGTCGTAGCGGTGCACGGCGAGTACGGCGCGCACCGGGTAGGTGGAGCGGCCCTCGGCGTAGGCCCGGCCGCCGGGTTCCAGTTCGAGGCGCTGGCCCCGGCTGAACACCGGTTCCTCGTACGTCTCCTGGGAGCCCTTGCGGAGGTGGAAGTCGGCCGCCAGGTTCACGTACAGGCGGCTGGCGTCGACGTCCAAGTAGGAGATGCCGCTCAGCAGTTCGGGGATGACCTGGGGGTCGTCGGCGTCCGGGCTGAGGTCGGCCACCGCGTCCAGGTACACGCCGCCCACCGCCGTCCCGGTCTTCGCGAACTCCGCGTCGAACTCGACCTCGAAGGTGGGCGCCAGCTGGTCGCTCTCGAAGCGGCGGCGCAGTGCGTCCTCGATGCCGCGACGCAGCGCCGCCGACTGCATGGAGCCGCCGGAGAACAGCACCCGGTCGACGCTCTCGTGACCGCCGCCCGACACGTCGAGGCCGCCGCGGGCGATGCCCCCGGCCAGCCAGGCGATCTCCGCGACGAGGTCGCGCACCTGCTCGCCGAGTTCGTCGGCGGTGACGGTCGCCTCCGCGACGGACAGCTCGGCGGGTGCCGCACCGTCCGGGGACTCCGGCCAGACGAAGGGGACGGCACCGGAGTCCGGTGCGGCGCCGCCCGGGGCGGCCGCACAGACCCTGACCGTCGCCGGGTTCTCCCTTCCGAGCCCCTGCCGTTTCACCGCTTCGGCGGCCTCCCACAGGGCGTGGAACCTCTGTTTGCGGAGCAGGGCCTGTTCCACGCCCTGGAACCGGGTGTCACCGGCCATGATCCCGAGCTTGCCGCGCAGCAGCGTGAAGAGCCGGGCGGTGAGGCGGTCCCCGCCTAGGTTGAGCCGTCCGCCCGAGGCCAGGACCTGCGGCTGGAGTTTGTAGAACCGGCCGGGGCTGTCCCCGGCGGCGGCCGGGGTCGCGTCCACAATGGTCACCTTGATCAGGGCGCAGTCGGTGGTGCCCCCGCCGACGTCGATGACCAGCAGGTTCTCGTGCCAGGCGCGGGCCTTCGCCCACGCGCGCGGCTGCTCCCAGGCCCGGCCGCCCTCGGGGCAGCGGGCGTTCAGCGTGAACGCCTCGACGCCGAGCAGGAAGTCCGCGCCGAGCCGCTTCATCATCGCGAACCCGGCGGCGGCGACGGCCTCGTCGATGTTCATCTCCACCTTGGGCGCGAGGGTGCGCAGCACGTCGAGCAGTTCGTCGCGCTTGTCCGGCGGCAGTTTGGTGGGGAAGGTGACGCTCAACGACCCGATGGCACGCGGCAGTTCCAGTTCGTCGGCGACCAGCTCGGCGAACCGCGCGTACACCCGGCGGAAGAGCTCCCGGCCGCTCAGCTCGGTGCCCGGCACCTCGTGCTCCAGGTCGGACAGATGGCGCTTGGCGCCCCGGACGCGCTCGCCGGTGGCGTCGGACGCGAAGTCGACGCTGTCGCCGGTCACGACCAGATCGCTGGTGCGGGGCCTGGTGTGGCTGACGTGGTGCACGTCCAGGGGCGCGCAGCCGAAGATCTCGCGCCAGGCCTCGCCCCGGGCCCGGGGGATGCCGGCGGTGCGGTCCTCGATCTCCTGCGCCGGATCCGGGGATTCGTCGGTGGCGAACAGTTGGACCGGCAGCAGGCTCCTGGCCCGTTCCACACCGGCGGCGGGCAGCGCGGCGTCGCTGCCGCTCACCCGGCGCCGGTCGAACACGCCGCACACGGCGCGGCTGGTGCCGAAGTCGAAGAAGGCGCCGATGACGTCGGGGCCCTGTGTCTGCGCGGGACTGCCGTCGGGCGTGGCCTGGGTCATGGGACGGTCTCCGATCTGGTCCGGGTCGAGCCGGAAACTGCCGCGTGCCGACGGCGCGGGGACGCGGGACTCCGGTTGGTGGCGGCGGTAGTGGACGACGACCGTCGGCTCGCCGGGCCTGCGCCGCCACGGGGTGAGTGCGAGGTCGGCGTCGGCCGCCGCGCCGTCGACGGGCGGTGTGAAGGTGGTCGTGCTGACGACGGCCGAACCGTCCAGCACGTCGACGCGCTCTATGCGCCCTGGAACGGTGCCGCGCCGCAGCACGAGGCCCGCGCCGCCCGACCGGCCGTAGAGCTCCAGCGACGGCCGGTCATCAGGCACGTCCCGCCCTCGCCGTCGACAGTTGCTGCAGCTCGGCCCCGATCTGGTTGAGCACGGCGAGCGGTCCGGTGGCGCTCACCAGGGCGAGCCGCTGCTGGACGAGGAGTTCGCCGAGGGCCTTCTGGGTCTGGACGACGGCGGGTTCGAACTTGTCGATCAGCCGCCGTTCCAGGAGCCGGGCCAGTTCCTCGCGGACCCGGGCGACCTGCCGGAAGTACAGCCGCGCCGCCGGGCGGTACGCGGCCCCTCGGGCACCCCCGCGCCGCCCCGCCAGCTGGTCGAGGAGGCGCCCCGCCATGGCGTCGATCTGCGCGACCTCCTCGGCGTCGGCATCCGCGCGCAGCTGCCGCGGGCCGTCGTGCGCGTCGGCTCCGGGCGGCGCGGTGAGCCGGGCCCACGGTGCCCGGTCGGCGAAGTCCTCGCGGGTGTGCGAGGCCCACCAGCCCGCGAGGGCGTCGGTCAGCTCGGCCCGGGTGCCGTCGACGGCGGCCGCGGCGAGGCCGCCGATGTCGAGTGCGCGCAGCGGCTGGAGCGTGTCGGCGTCGGCCCTGCCCCCGGTGCCGCTCGGTTCCAGGGCGAGCCGCACCTCCGACCAGGCGTCGGCCGCGTACACGGCGGTGTCGGCCTGTTCCCTGGCGATGCGCCGCAGGTCGGCGATGGGGCGGGCGTCGTCGCGGGCCGCGGCCGCCTGGAGTTCGAGCTTCCCGGCGACGGGGACGTGTCCGCCCGCCTCCTTGAGCAGCCGGATGCCGTCCTCGATGAGCTGCTCGAACTCCTGCGAGTCGACGTGTGCGGTGTCCTTGTCGGCGAGTTCGGCGATGAGGGCGCGCAGACGGCCGACGCCGCCGTCGTCGAGGGCGCCCTCGACGGCGACGCGCAGTTGGCCGCCGGTCGCCCCGGACGGGTCCCAGGGGGCGGCGCGCCACTGCTCGCGCGCGGGCTGGGTGCTCTTCCAGATGTGCGGGTTGTCCGGGTCGAAGGCGTGCCAGGCGGCCTCGTCGGCCGCGGCCCAGGGCCCGCTGACGGCGGCGACGCGGGTCTCGCGGCCGGGCCTTCCGTGCGCGCCGATGTCGCGCACCATGGAGGCGATGGACGTCTCCAGGACGCCCAGGGAGTTGGCGTTGCTCGGGTTGTCGACGGCGTCGAGGCGGGTTGCGACGAACACGCAGTGCGGGTCGGGCGCGGTGCGCGGCGTCGTGAACTGGGTGCCGCCGCCGCAGGCCACGGTGAGCAGGGCGATGTGCGCGCGGCTCTGCGTCTCGGCGATGACGACGTCCTCCAGCGGACCGCCCTGGCGGGTGCCGGGGGTGTCGACGATCACCACGGACCGGCCCGCCGCCCAGTCCAGCGGCCACACCTCGGCCGGGACGCGCAGGCGCGCGCCGACCCGGGCGATGAGCGGGCTGCCCCGCCCGGCGCTGAAGGTGAGGGTGCCGTCGCGGGCGGCGAGTTCCTCCAGGGTCATGGTCGAGCCGTAGCCGAGCCGCCCCACGGCCTCCAGCATCTCCTGGACCAGCCCGACGTGCGGATGCACGGCCCGGCTCAGCTCCTCCAGGCTCCGGGAGTCGTCCTCGTCCAGGTCCAGCAGGCGGCGGGCCCGGCGGCGGGCGCCCTCCTCGGTGAGTGTCACGACGGTGTAGTCGGGCGGGCCCACGGGTCCCTCGTCCTGGACGAGCCGCAGCTCCGTGGAGACCGCGCTGACCGCGCCCGGGCCAACGGAGAGGATGTCGTGACGCCCGAGGAGCAGACGCAACGTGGTGGACTTCATCGAGGAGTTGGCCCCGAGGGCCACGATCCTGACCTCGCCGGCGGTGGTGTGCCGCATCCGCTCGAGGACGTGCTTCAGCTGGTCGATCCGGTCGAGGAGCACGGGCGAGCCGTCGGGCAGCGCGAGCCGCTCCAGACTCGCCGCGAGCTTCTCCAGCTTCCTGACGAGATAGGTGTCCCCCATCGGGTGCCTCCCCCCTCGGCGTGCGGGGAGCACCACCCCGAACGCGCGGAACACCGCCGGCCCCGGTGGGTGGGCGGCGGCTCCAGGCCATTCAGCCTGGAGCACTTTTCATGATTTTGATAGACAACCGGCACTGTCTGACAGATCGTCAGTTATACGCATCCCCACGACTGTTGTCGGTCACCCGTGCGGCACCACCGCGATGGGGCAGGCCACGTGCCGGACGGCCGAGTCCGCCGTCCCGCCCAGGCGCGGCCCGGCCTGCGCGCGGCGGCCGACGACCAGGAGCGAGGCGCCCGTCGCGGCCTTCAGCAAGTGGTGCCCCGTGCGCCCGAACCGGACGCGCTCGACGACCTTCGTGGCGGGGTAGGCGAGACGCCACGGCAGGAGCGCCGCCGCCACATCACGGCGCGCGTCCTCCTCGCGCCCGGCGAGCACGTCGGGGATGGCCCGGCCCGGGGCGTAGGCGTCGAGCGGCGGCACGGTCCACACGTGCACCACGTGCAGGGCGGCACCGCGGACGGCCGCCGCCTCGAAGGCGTATCCGAGCAACTCCTCGCCGGGGAGCGGCAGATCGAGGCCGAGGACGACCGGCCGGTACGGCGTGCTGCGCGAGGGTCCGCCGTCGGCGTCCGGGACATGGGCGTCCTCGGGGCACTCCCCGGCCCGGACCAGCACGACCGGCCGCTCCGCGCGGGCGGCCACCTCCGAGGCGACCGGGCCGACCAGGAAGCCGCCGAACCCGGGCAGCCCCCGGGAGCCGAGGACCAGCGTCTCGGCGTCGGCGGCCGCCGCGAGCAGGGCGGCGGCCGTCGGCCCCGAGGGCTGCTGGGCGTGGATCCGCAGCGCCGGGTGCACGTACGACAGGGTGATCGCCGCCCGGTCGAGGACGCCGCGCGCCCGGTCGGCGGGTCCTGCCCGGCGTATCCGCGGCTGCTGGTCCGGATCGGCCGCGACGTGCAGCAGCCGCAGCGGCACGCCGCGGCGCAGCGCCTCACGGGCCGCCCAGTCGGCGGCGTCCATGCCGGCGAGGGTGCCGTCGACGCCCGCGGTGACCGCGCGCGTGCGGTCACCGGCGGCACGGCGGGTGCGGGTCGTCGGGCAGGGACGGGATGACGTGCGGTGGCGATTCATGGGGTGCCTCGGCGGGTGTGCGGTCCAATGCTGTGCGGGTGGTTCGGGCGCTGCTCGGATGCGGTGCGGGGACGGGTCAGTACGGCCAGGACCAGTCCGCGACCTCGGGCAGGTCGGTGCCGTGCTCGCGGATCCAGGCGTGGTGGCGGGTGCGCTGGTCGGCCATCAGTTGGCGCAGGGCCGTGGCGCGGACGGACAGGTCGGGGACGCGGTCGATGACATCCATGACCAGGCGGTACCGGTCGAGGTCGTTGCGTACGACCATGTCGAAGGGCGTGGTGGTCGTGCCCGCCTCCTTGTAGCCGCGCACATGGAGGCGGCCGTGGCCGGTGCGGCGGTAGGTGAGGCGGTGGATCAGCCACGGGTAGCCGTGGTACGCGAAGATCACCGGCTTGTCGCGGGTGAACAGCGCGTCGTACTCGAAGTCGGCCATGCCGTGCGGGTGTTCCTCGCGCGGCAACAGCCGGGCGATGTCGACGACGTTGACGACGCGCACGGCGAGTTCGGGCCGATGCTCGCGCAACAGAGCGGCGGCCGCGAGGACTTCCAGGGTGGGGACGTCGCCCGCGCAGGCCAGCACGACGTCGGGGTCGCGCAGGCCGTCGTCGGTGCCCGCCCACTCCCACACGCCCGCGCCGCGCGCGCAGTGGGCGCGGGCCGCGTCCAGGGTCAGCCAGTCGAAGCAGGGCTGCTTGCCCGCGACGATCACGTTCACGTAGTCCCGGCTGAGCAGGGCGTGTTCGGCGACGGACAGCAGGGTGTTGGCGTCCGGCGGCAGGTAGACGCGTACGACCTCGGGGCTCTTGTTCAGGACGTGGTCGACGAAGCCGGGGTCCTGGTGGGAGAAGCCGTTGTGGTCCTGGCGCCAGACGTGCGACGTCAGCAGGTAGTTGAGGGAGGGGATGGGCGCACGCCACGTCAACTGCCGTGATGTCCGCAGCCATTTGATGTGCTGGTTGACCATGGAGTCGACGATGTGGACGAACGCCTCGTAGCAGGAGAACAGGCCGTGGCGGCCGGTGAGGAGATAGCCTTCGAGCCAGCCCTGGCAGAGGTGTTCGGACAGCACCTCCATGACGCGGCCGTCGGTGGCGAGGTGTGCGTCGGTGGGCAGCGTCTCGGACTGCCAGGCCTTGCCGGTGGCGGTGAACAGGGCGCCGAGCCGGTTCGACTCCGTCTCGTCGGGGCCGACGACACGGAAGTCACGCCGCTCGGCGGTGTCGGCCATGACCTTGGCGAGCATCCCGCCGAGGACCCGGGCGGGCTCGTGCAGGGCGGAGCCGGGCTTGTCGACGGCGACCGCGAAGTCCTCCAGGGGGCGCAGCGGCAGGGTGCGGGTGAGCAGGCCGCCGTTGGCATGCGGCGTCGCACCCAGGCGCCGGTCGCCCTGGGGCACGCAGGCCAGGACCTTCGGGGTGGGGCGTCCTTCGGCGTCGAACAGCTCCTCGGGGCGGTAGGAGCGCAGCCAGGCCTCCAGTTGGCGCAGGTGGTCGGGGTTCTCGCGCACGCCCGCGAGCGGCACTTGGTGCGCGCGCCAGGTGCCCTCGACCGGTTCGCCGTCGACGTGCGCGGGCCCGGTCCAGCCCTTGGGCGTGCGCAGGACGATCATCGGCCACGCCGGGCGGCGCCCGCGCCCGCCCGTGGAGCGCGCCTCCCGCTGGATGGCGGTGACGCGGTCGACGGCCCGGTCGAGGGCGGCGGCCAGGTCGCGGTGGACGGTGCGCGGGTCGTCGCCGGTGACGTGCAGGGGCTCGTGGCCGTAGCCGCGCAGCAGGGCGTCGAGTTCGGCCTCGGGGATGCGGGCCAGGAGCGCCGGGTTGGCGATCTTGTAGCCGTTCAGGTGCAGGATCGGCAGGACCGCGCCGTCGTGCACGGGGTCGAGGAAGCGGCTCGAGTGCCAGGATCCGGCCAGCGGCCCGGTCTCGGCCTCGCCGTCGCCGATGACGCAGGCCACGAGCAGGTCCGGGTTGTCGAAGGCGGCGCCGTAGGCGTGCGCGAGGGAGTAGCCGAGTTCGCCGCCCTCGTGGAGGGAGCCCGGCGTCTCCGGCGCGACGTGGCTGGGTACGCCGCCGGGGAAGGAGAACTGCCGGAACAGCCGCTCCATGCCCGCCGCGTCCCGGGTGACGTCCGGGTACGTCTGCGTGTAGCTGCCCTCCAGCCAGGAGTTGGCGAGGATCGCGGGACCGCCGTGGCCGGGCCCCCACACGCACAGGGTGTTGAGGTCGCGCTCCTTGATCAGCCGGTTCAGGTGCGTGTGGACCAGGTTGAGGCCGGGGGACGTGCCCCAGTGGCCGAGGAGGCGGGGCTTGATGTGGCGCGGTTGCAGCGGTTCGGTCAGGAGCGGGTTGGCGAGCAGGTAGAGCTGGCCCGCGGCGAGGTAGTTGGCGGCGCGCCAGTGGGCGTCCAGGGCGCCGATGTGATCCTTGGCCATGGGTGACTGACCTCGATTCTGTCCGGGTTCGTGGCCGGGTCCGCGTCGTGGTGCGTGTCCGGGGCTCGTGCGTGTCCGGGTGTGCGGCCGGGTTCCACGTGCGGCGCGGTTCAGACAGGTCGGGCGCAGGTGCGTCTGGTACGTCTGGTACGTCCGGTGCGCGCGCCGCGCGGGCGCCGCTCAGGCATCGGGCACCACCGTGACCGGGCACGCGGCGTGGTGCAGGACGGCGTGGTTCACGGGGCCGAGTTGGAGGCCGGTATGGCCGGGGCGGCGGCGGGCGCCGACCACGACCAGGTCGGCGGTGGCGGAGGCGTCGAGGAGGGCGGCGCGGGCCTGGCCCTCGACGGCCTCGTGGCGCACGGCGACGGCGCCGTGGTCGCGTACCGCCGAGCGCAGGGCCGCGTCGAGTTCGCGTTCCGCGCGCAGCCGTCGTGGGTCGGCGGCGCCGACGGGGTGAGCCCCGCCGCCCGCCTCGGGCACGGGGCGGCGCCAGGCGTGCACGGCGAGCAGTTCCGTGTCGCGCCGCCGGGCCGCGCGGACGGCGTACCCCACCGCCGCCGCGGCCCCCGCCGCCTCGTCGACGCCGACGACGACCCGGCGGAACCCGCCGCGCAGGCTCTGTTCGCCGCCGCGCACCACGGTGACCGGGCAGGAGGCGCGGGCGGCCACGGACAGGCTGACCGAGCCGAGGAGCAGCCCGGCGAGACGGCCGCGCCCCCGGCTGCCGACCACCACCCCGGCCGCCCCGCGGCTCTCGCGGACGAGGGCGGCGGCCGGGTCCTCGTCCAGGACCTCGCTCGTGACGTCGGCCGCGTGGGCCCGCTCGCCGACCCGTGTCCTGGCGGCCGCGAGGACGCGGTCGGACTGGGCGCGCACAGCCTCGCGGTTGATGCCGAACGACGGTTCGTGGCCCTCGTACCACTCCCAGCCCGAGGCGTGCACGATCCGCAGCGCGAACGGGCCGCGCACGGCCTCGTCGGCGGCCCAGTCGAGGGCCCGCAGGCTCGCCGGTGAGCCGTCCACTCCGACGATCAGTGTCCCGTCCACGGCGTTCGGCCTCCTCGGCGTCGTGTCCGCGCCCGCTGCCCGGGCCCGCCGCTCGCCCGGCGGATCCCACCCCGACGTTGACATGCTCCGGCCGTGCCGGGGCAGAGCCGAACCGGCCCGATGAGGGGGCCGACCGGCCCTGCCGTGCGCCGCCGCGGGGGTCAGCGCCGGGTCAGAGCCGCGCGCTGGGCGGCGCTGAGCCGTCCCGGCCTCGCGACCACGCGGTACGTGTCCGGCGCCTCGTGGCGCAGGGCCACCGGATCGGCGATGTCCGGGTGCTGCTCCGCGTCGTGCAACGCGGTGGCGACGCGCTCCCCGGTCCATCCGAGCGCCGTCGCCAATTGCCCCGCGGTCAGCGGGACTTCGGCGTGGGCGAGGGCCGCGAGGACGGTGAGGGCGTCGGCGAAGGCGTCGGCGGTGGTGCCGCCCGCCATGTCGTCGCTGAGGCTCGTGAAGAACTGCCGCATGTGGTCGAGGCGGGCGCCCGCGGGTGTGCCGGGGTCGAGGATGTCGGCGCCCGCCCGGGCGGTGTCGGCCATCATCGCGTGCGTACGGGCGCTGGTCAGCCAGGTGCGCAGCCAGACGTCGTCGTCGATGAGATAGGCCTCGCGCCGCCCGGAGGCGTGCCGCTCCCGGCGCAGCAGTTCCAGGCGTTCCAGGTACGCGACGGCCTTCGACACGGAGGCGGGGCTGACCCGCAGACGGTGCGTCAGGTCGGCGGCGGTCAGCGCGCCGGAGTCGGCCGTGACGAGGCTCGCGAGGACGCGGGCGGCCATTCGGGGCAGCCCGGTGTGCACCATCAGCTCCGCGAACTGGTCCACGAAGCCGCGTACCGCTTCGGGGTCGCGCCCGTGCGCCGCCTCCGGGTCGGCGCGGGTGGTGGGGTCGGTGGGTGGCGTCTCGTACGGGGCCGGGGCGGCCCGGCGGGCGCGGCGCGCGGTGGCGTGGTGGGCGTGCTCGGCGCGGTAGCCACGGGGGCCGCCGTTGCGGGCCACTTCCCTGCTGACGGTGGACGTCGGCCTGCCGAGCCCCCGGGCGATCTCCGCGTACCCGAGCCCGTCGGTGAGCCCCGTCGCGATCCGCCGCCGGTCCTCGTGGGTCAGCCTGCCTCCGGGCATCGTCAAGCACTCCGCTCCCCGCCGCCGGTCGATGACGTGGACAGTGTGCCTTCACGCACATGCCATTGCAACGCCGAGCCGGCCAACGTTGCATTCACCGTCAACTCCATTGCACCGAACGGTAGAAATAGCCATTTCCAAGGACCGGAACACCTCCGCCATCGATTGACGCCCCCATGAACGCAACGTAGCTTTCACATCCGCTCAACCCCGGTAGGCCGACGCCCGATCCCGGCGAGCGACACCCCCTGACCCCACCCCCCCTGCGATCACGGTGAATTGATGACGATGATGACCACGAGCGGCGAGGACGACGTCGTGCTCGACGTCGAAGGGCTGCGCATGCGGTACGGCACGACCGACGTCCTGCGGGACGTGACGTTCCGCGCCCGGCACGGCGAAGTGCTGGCCCTGCTGGGGCCGAACGGCGCGGGCAAGACCACCACGATCGAGATCCTGGAGGGCTTCCGGATGCGCTCGGCGGGCCGGGTCCGCGTCCTCGGCACGGATCCGGCGCGCGGCGACGAGGAGTGGCGGGCGCGGGTGGGTGTCGTCCTGCAGTCCTGGCGGGACCACGGCAAGTGGCGGGTGCGGGAGCTCCTGACGCACTTCGGCAGGTACTACGTCCCGTACACCACGGGGCCGGTGCCACGGCCTTGGGACGCCGATGAACTCCTCGCCGCCGTGGGCCTGTCGGCGCAGGCGGGCGACAAGGTCAGGACGCTGTCCGGCGGGCAGCGGCGCCGCCTCGACGTGGCGATCGGCCTCGTCGGCCGCCCCGAACTCCTCTTCCTCGACGAGCCCACGGCGGGCCTGGACCCGCGGGCCCGCTACGAGTTCCACGACCTGGTCCACGGCCTGGCCGCCGACCACCGGACCACGATCCTGCTCACCACGCACGACCTCGCGGAGGCGGACAAGCTCGCCGACCGCATCATGATCCTGTCCGGCGGCCGGATCGTCGCGGACGGCTCCGCGGCGGACCTGGCCCGCCGCACGGCCGCCGCGGACGAGGTGAGCTGGACGCGCGACGGGCGGCAGTTCACTCGCACGACCGGTGACTCGACGCGGTTCGTACGGGAGTTGTTCGCCGAGCACGGGGAGGCGATCGGCGATCTCACGGTCCGCCGGGCCTCGCTGGAGGACACGTACCTGGCGCTGGTGCGCGAGCCCGGGAGCCGAGGCGGCGACAGCCCGGCCGCCGCCGCGCATGGGGAGCGCACGACGGAGGTGGCCCGATGAGCGTCCTCGCGCGCCGGACGCGCCCGGCGAACCCCACGCTCACGGCTCTGCGAGCGGGCTGCGACCGCGGCGCGATCGAACTGCGCCAGTCGTTCACCAACGGCGCGGAGCTGGTGTCGCACCTGCTCTGGCCGGTGCTGATGCTCATCGCGCTGTTCTTCATGCGGGACACGGAGTTCGGGGCGAGCGGGCTGCTGCTCGGCACCCTCGCGCTGCCGAGCATCCTCGGCATGAACGCCGCGATGGGCATGGTCACGATGAGCCAGGTCCTGACGGCCGAGCGGGAGGACGGCACCCTGCTGCGGGCCAAGGCGACGCCCGGCGGCATGCGCGGCTATCTGATCGGCAAGGTGATCTCCGTCGCCGGGGGCCTCCTCGCCGACCTCACGATCCTCCTCGTTCCGGGCATGTTCCTGATCGACGGCCTGGCGGCGGACAGCGCCGGGGCCTGGCTGACACTGCTGTGGATCCTGGTCCTCGGGATGGTGGCGACGCTGCCCGTCGGCGCGATCCTGGGCTCCCTCTTCCCCAGCGCCCGCAGCCAGGGCCTCATCCAACTCCCGGTCATCGGCATGATCACGATCTCCGGCATCTTCTACCCCGTCACCGCCCTCCCCGACTGGCTCCAGATCGTCGCCCAGTGCTCCCCCATCTACTGGCTCGGCCTCGGCATGCGCTCCGCCCTGCTCCCCGACGCCGCGGCGCACGTCGAGATCGCCGACTCCTGGCGCCACCTGGAGACGGCCGCGGTGCTCGGTGTCTGGGCCGTGCTCGGTCTGGCCCTCGCTCCCGTGGTGCTGCGCAGGATGGCGCGCCGGGAGTCGGGGTCGGGGGTGGCGGAGCGCCGGGAGAGGGCGTTGCAGCGCGTGGGGTAGCGGGCCTGCTCGACGGGTCGGCGCGGCGCCGCGCGGGTCCGTCGTTCCCCGGTGTCCCCTTCGGCCCCGATTGCGCACGCCTTCAGTAAACCTGCACATCGAATGCGCACCCCCGTCATGCCATTCCGTCCCCGCGCCTCTCGCATTTCCGTGCATCGACCACAGGGCGTGCTCTTTGGAGGGAGAGTGTCCGATTTGCTGGAATGAGTCGTTCCGGGTGCCGCATTTCCTTCTGTGAATGTTGTGAAGGAGCTGCCACCGCGCGGTGAACCTGCCTGCACGCAGCAGTGATTCGATGCTGCAGCCGCGGCTGACCGTCACTTGGCCGATTGGATGTGCGAGCTGCGAACATGCTTTGATCCAGGCCGCCGCGGAATTCGAATCCCCAGGTTCCACGGTTTTCGAAACACCTGTGCACCACTCATGAGAAGGGCAGCTCACATCATGAACAACGTCCCCCAGGTCGAGACCCTCGAGATTTCCGACGCCGACCTCGACAACGTCGCCGGCGGCCTCGTCTCCGGCGTCGTGGGCAACGTCACCGGCACCGTCGACTCCATCGCCCCGGTCTCGGGCGTCGTCGGCGGCGTCGTCGGCACGGTCGAGGGTGTCACCGGCGTGAACACCGGCGCCGTCACGGGCCTGGCCTCCGGCCTGACCGCCGGTCTCTGAGCCTCCGCTCACCGAGACGGCATGACACGTACGCCCCGGAGCCTCAGGTTCCGGGGCGTACGGACGCCACCGGCACCAGCTGGGCGGTGCCGCCACCGGCCAGGCACAGTAAGGGAAGCGTTCCGTGCAGTTCCGCCAACAGGCCCTGTCCAAGCTGCAGTCGCCCGAGGAACTCGACGTGCCGGTGCGCTACGCCCGCCCGCAGGGCCTGCTCGTCCTCGCCGTCACCGTGGTCGTCATGGCCGCCGCGAGCGTCTGGGCCGTGACCGGTTCGGTCTCCTCGACGCTCCGGGCGCCCGGAATCCTCACGTACGGCAAGGGCAGCTACGTCCTGCAGAGCCCCGTCACCGGTCAGGTGACCCGCGTCCTCGCCGATGAGGGCAAACGGCTCGCCGCGGGCGCTCCCGTACTGAAAGTCCGTACGGACCGGGGCGACAAGGTCGTCCGCGCGCTCGCCGCGGGCCGTGTGACCGCACTCGTGGCCAGGATCGGCACCGTGGTCACCACCGGCGCCGACGTCGCGACCCTGGAGCGCGTGGCGGACACCGACGACCCGCTCCTCGCGATGCTCTACGTACCCGCCGACAGGGCGGCCGGTGTCCCCGTCGGCGCCCCGGTGGATCTCACCGTCCAGTCCGTGCCCACCGAGGAGTACGGAAAGCTGCGCGGCCGGGTGCAGGCCGTCGGACGGGCGGCACAGAGCAGGCAGAGGATCACCGGTTTCCTCGGCGACAAGGAACTGGCCCGGCAGTTCACGAAGGACGGAGCACCCGTCGCCGTGCTCGTACGGCTGGAGAAGTCCTCGCGCACCAGGTCCGGCTACGCCTGGTCGACCACCGGCGGGCCCCCCTTCGCGCTCGACTCCCTGACCCCGGCCACCGGCGCCTTCCACCTCGCCGAGCAGCGCCCGATCGATTGGCTGCTTCCGTGACCGCACCCCTTCCCTCCCCCGCGCACCAACAGCCGCTGCCACCCCCCGGCGGCCGACGCGGACACCGCCCCGAACCCCCGCGGCGCGGACGACGCCGTGCGGCACCGCGCGCCGCGCCGAAGGTCAGGCGCCCGCGCACCGTTCGCACGCCCACCGTCCTGCAGATGGAAGCCGTGGAGTGCGGGGCCGCCGCCCTCGCCATGGTCCTCGCCCACCACGGACGGCACGTCCCCCTGGAGGAGCTGCGGATCGCGTGCGGCGTCTCCCGCGACGGCTCCCGGGCCAGCAACGTCCTGAAGGCCGCGCGCAGTTACGGGCTCACCGCCAAGGGCATGCAGATGGAGCCCGCCGCGCTCGCCGAGGTCGAGGCGCCCGCGATCCTCTTCTGGGAGTTCAACCACTACGTCGTCTACGACGGCACGGGGCGCCGTCTCGGCCGCAGGGGCGTGTACGTCAACGACCCGGACAAGGGGCGCCGCTTCGTGCCCGCCGAGGACTTCGACACCAGTTTCACCGGAGTCGTCCTCGTCCTCGAACCGGGCCCGGACTTCCGCCCGGGAGGCCGCAGGCCCGGCCTCATGAAGGCCCTCCCCGCGCGGCTGCGCGGCACGACGGGCACGATGCTCGCCGCGCTCCTGGCCAGCCTGCTGCTCGTCGCGGTCGGCGCCGCGCTGCCCGCGCTCAGCCGGACGTACATCGATCTGTTCCTGATAGGTCATCAGACATCGTTGCTCGGCGCGCTGTTCACGTCGATGGGCGCGATGGTCGCCCTGACCGCGGTGCTGACCTGGCTGCAACAGGCGAATCTGCTGCGCGGCCGCATCATCTCCTCCACCCTCGGCAGCGCCCGCTTCCTGCGCCATCTGCTGCGCCTGCCCGTCACGTTCTACGCCCAGCGCGGCCCCGCCGACCTCGTGCAGCGCCTGGCGTCCAACGACGCGGTCGCCGAGACCCTCGCCCGCGACCTCACGGCCGCCGGGGTCGACGGCATCGTCGTCCTCCTCTACGCGGCCCTGCTGTGGACGTACGATCCGCAGCTCACCCTCGTCGGCGTCGGCATCGCCCTGCTCAATGTCGTGGCGATGCGCGTCGTCATCCGGCTGCGCGCCACGGGCACCCAGAAGCTGCGCGCCGACAGCGCCAAGCTCACCAACACCTCGTACACCGGACTCCAGTTGATCGAGACCATGAAGGCGACCGGAGGCGAGAACGGGTACTTCCGGCGCTGGGCGGGCCAGCACGCCACCACCCTCGAGGAGCAGCAGCGCCTCGGCGTGCCGAGCGCCTGGCTCGGTGTGGTCGCGCCGACCCTGGCGACCCTCAACAGCGCGCTGATCCTGTGGATCGGCGGCCTGCGTGCCGTCGAGGGGCAGCTGTCGATCGGGCTGCTCGTCGCCTTCCAGGCGCTGGTGACCCGCTTCACCGCGCCCATCACCCGCCTCAACGGCGTCGCGGGCCGCGTCCAGGACTTCGCCGCCGACGTCGCCCGCCTCAAGGACGTCGAGAACTTCCCCGTCGACGCGCTCTACTCCCGCCCGGAACCGGCGGCGAGCACACGCCGCCTCAAGGGCCACGTCACCCTCGACGACATCACCTTCGGCTACAGCCCCCTCGACAAGCCGCTCCTGACCGGGTTCTCCCTGACGGTCGGCCCGGGGCAGCAGGTCGCGCTCGTCGGCGGCTCCGGCAGCGGCAAGTCGACCGTGTCCCGGCTCCTCTCCGGGCTCCACCGGCCGTGGGACGGCACGATCCGCATCGACGGGCAGCGCCTGGAGGACATTCCGCGCGGCGCGCTCTGCGCCTCCGTCTCCTTCGTCGACCAGGACGTCTTCCTCTTCGAGGGGACGGTCCGCGACAACGTCGCCCTCTGGGACCCGTCGATCCCCGACGACGCCGTCGTCACCGCCCTCCAGGACGCCTGCCTGTACGAGGTCGTGGCCCGCAGGCCCGGCGGCATCCACGGCCGGGTCGAGCAGGACGGGCGGAACTTCTCCGGCGGGCAGCGCCAGCGCCTGGAGATCGCACGGGCCCTGGTACGGCGCCCGAGCATCCTCGTGCTCGACGAGGTGACCAGCGCGCTCGACGCCGAGACCGAGCAGACCATCATCGACAATCTGCGCCGCCGCGGCTGCGCCTGCGTCGTCATCGCGCACCGCCTGAGCACCGTGCGCGACAGCGACGAGATCGTCGTGCTCGACCACGGCCGGGTCGTGGAGCGCGGACGGCACGAACACCTCGTCACCGCGGGCGGCCCCTACGCCCACCTGGTCAAGGAGCACTGAGGTGACGTCCGCACCGCGCCGGCACGGATACCCCGACCCCACGGCCGACCCGGTCGCCACCGCCTTCGGCGCCCTCGGCACACCGGTCGACTGCGCCGGGCTGCGCAGCGCGCACCTGGAAGGCCCCCAGGTGCTGTGGCTCGTCGAGGCCGGCGCCCTCGACCTGTTCGCCGTCGATGCCGCGCAGCAGGGCCACTGGCACTACCTGGGCCGCCTCGAACCGGGCACGCTGCTCCTCGGCCCGGTCGAGGGCCCCCAGCACACCCTCGTCGGCCGCCCCCTGCACGGCTGCGCGCTGCGCCGGATCCCGCTGCGCGAGCTGTACCGGCCGGAATACGGCGGGAGTTGGTCGTACGAGCAGCAGTACCCCAGCCGATACGACACCCAGGACGCGGCGCTGAGCCTCCTGGAGCACGCCTTCGCGCTCGGCATCGGGCGCGGCCACCGGGTCCTGTTCGAGGCGCCGCTCGACGGCCGCGGCACGGGCGAGGTTCCCGACGCGGCGGACGGCGCCGTGGCCGACGACGACATCCTCTGGATGCCGGTCGCTCCGGGCAGCGTGCAGTACGGCGCCGCCTACAGCGAACAGGCCGCGGGCGACCTGCTCGTCGACGCGGCGATGTGGCAGCGGATGGTCGACCAGCAGTACCGGCTTCTCGCCACCCTGGACCGTTGGATCGAGCGTCTGGAGCGGGCCCACGAGGACCGTACGGCCGCCGGAATCAAGGCGGGCGAGAGCGTCCGCGAGCAGGCCGACAGGACGCTGATCGCCTCCATGGGCCGCTCCGGCGGGCGGGGCGCGCGCACCACCGGGTTCCGTGGCGGCCACGACGCGACGTACGCGGCGTGCCGCCTGGTCGCCGAGGCGGCGGGCATCACGCTGGCCGACGCCGCGGAGAGCGGTGCGGTGAGCGACCGGATCGACCCGGTGGAGCAGATCGCGGTGGCCGCGCGGATCCGTACGCGCGCCGTCCGGCTCGACGGCCGCTGGTGGCGCGAGAACTCCGGTCCGCTGGTGGGACACCGTGCCGCGAGCGGCGCGCCGGTCGCGCTGCTGTGGCGTCGCGGCGGCTACGAGTCGGTGCATCCCACGTCCGGGCGGCGCAGCCGCGTCGACGCGGCCAATGCCGAGGAGTTCGCACCGCGGGCGGTCATGTTCTACCGCCCGCTGCCGGACCGGGCGTTGACGCCCTGGCGCCTCGCCCGCTTCGGTCTGCGCGGCAGTGGCGGGGACGTGCGCAGGCTCGCGCTGGCCTCGCTGGTGACGGTCGCGATCGGCGCGCTGGTGCCGATCGCGACGGGGCAGGTGCTCGGTGTCCTCGTGCCGAACGCCGAGAAGGGCCTCATCGTCCAGGTGTCCCTGGCCGTCATGGTCACCAGCGTGGTCTCCGCGGCGTTCACGCTGCTCCAGAACCTCACCGTCCTGCGGATGGAGGGGCGCATGGAGAGCGCGCTCCAACCGGCGGTCTGGGACCGGCTCCTGAGGCTGCCCACGCGCTTCTTCGCCGCCCGCTCCACGGGGGAACTGGCGAGCGCCGCGATGGGCGTCAGCGCGATCCGCCGGGTCTTCTCGGGCCTCGCCCCGGTGGCCCTGCAGTCCGCCTCGATCGGCGCGATGAACGTGCTGCTCCTCCTGCTGTACAGCGTCCCCCTCGCCCTGACCGCACTGGCGATGCTGGCCGTCATCGCCGCCGTCTTCCTCACCCTCGGTCTGTGGGAACTGCGCTGGCAGCGGCGCCTGGTGGAGCTCGGCAACAAGCTGAACAACCAGGCCTTCCAGACCTTGCGCGGACTGCCCAAACTCCGCGTCGCCGGGGCGGAGAGCTTCGCATACGCCGCATGGGCCGGGGAGTTCGCGCGCAGCCGGGAGCTGCAGCGCCGGGCAGGGCGCATCAAGAACGTCACCACGGTCCTGAACGCGGTCTACCTGCCGCTCTGCACGCTCATCATGTTCGTCCTGCTCGCGGGCCCGGAGCGCGGCAGCCTGACCGCGGGCGAGTTCCTCACCTTCAGCACCGCCGTGACGATGCTCCTGACGTCCGTCACGCAGCTCACCGGCGCGCTGCTCTCGGCGGCCGCGGTGCTCCCGATGTTCGAGCAGATCAAGCCGGTGCTCGACGCGGTGCCGGAAGTCCGCACCGGGAGCACCCAGCCGGGCCGGCTCCAGGGCGGGATCGAGGCGCGCTCCCTGTCCTTCCGGTACGCCGACGACGGCCCGCTGGTCCTCGACGACGTGTCCCTGGCGATCCGGCCCGGCGAGTTCGTCGCCGTCGTCGGCCCGAGCGGCTGCGGCAAGTCGACACTGCTGCGCCTCCTGATCGGCTTCGACGAGCCGGTTTCGGGCAGCGTGCTCTACGACGGGCAGGACCTGGCGGCTCTCGACCGGTCGGCGGTGCGCCGCCAGTGCGGCGTGGTCCTGCAGGACGCCCAGCCGCTCACCGGCTCGATCCTGGACTGCATCTGCGGCGCCGAGTCGTTCACGCAGGAGGAGGCGTGGGAGGCCGCCGCGATGGCGGGCCTCGCCGAGGACATCGAGCGCATGCCGATGGGCCTGCACACGATGATCTCCGGCGGCGGGGCGGTCTCCGGCGGCCAGCGCCAGCGCCTGATGATCGCCGGGGCCCTGATCCGCCGCCCCCGCGTCCTCTTCTTCGACGAGGCGACGAGCGCCCTCGACAACGAGACCCAGCGCACGGTCACGGACAGCACACGCGCCCTCGACGCCACCCGCGTCGTGATAGCCCACCGTCTTTCCACCGTCATGGACGCCGACCGCGTCGTCGTCATGTCAGAGGGCCGCATCGTCCAACAGGGCGCGCCCGCCGCGCTGTTGGCGGACACGGGTGGGCGCCTGCACGAACTGGTGCGGCGACAGCTGCGGTGAGGCGGTCGCGGCCACGCGTTCCGGGCCGAGGGGACCGGAGGCACAGACCGTTGCGGGGCAGGGCGCGGCAAGGCGTCAGTGCCGGTCCGCGCGGACGGTGGTGATCTGGATGAGCCGGATATGCGCGCCGGGGATGATCACGTAGTCCGCGTCCGACGGGTACGGCCGCTCCTCGCCCTCGGTGTGGATCACGATGGGGTGGTGCAGGGCCACGTCGCGGAAGTAGGGGTCCCGCTCGTCGGAGACCATGTGGCCCCTCCCGTGGACGCGCGTGCCGTCGTCCATCAGGATCTCCACGTGCGGGTCGGCCTCTCCGCGGGACGGCTTGAGGAGTTCGGACCACACGGTTCCCGCCGCGTTGGACCAGGTGCCGCCGTTGCGGCGGCCACGGAGCTCCCCCAGCGCGGCGCAGGCGAGCGCGCTGACGGCGAGCGCCAGGAGGCCGGAGCGCGCCAACCGCCAGGGGTGCGAGCGCGCGTAGGCCGCGCCGGACGCCGTGCCGTCGAGCGTGGCGAGGCCGGGGACCGCCTCGGCGAGGACGAAGACGCCCGCCACGCAGGCCAGCGTCACGAAGGTGCCCACCGCGAAGAGTTCGGCGATCTCCCGGGCGGCGCCCGGCCGTTCGCGCACGCTGTGCCGCTCGTAGCGCACCAGGTAGAGGTGGCCGGGCACTGCCACGAACAGCAGGGCCACCAGTCCGATCAGGCCCGATGGCACGGGGTCACGCGGGCTGCGGCGGGGCGGGGGGCGGGCTCGTCGGCGGGGGCGGACGGTCCGCGGGGGTCCAGTGGCCCTTGGAATGGCCCAGCGGCGGGTCGGCCGCGTCCGGTTCGGATACATCCGGGTCGGGTGCGTCCGGGTGGGATGTGTCTGGCTTGGATGCGTCCGGGTCGACCGCGGCCGGGACGGGTCCGGTCCGCGCGTCGAACCGGTCGCGCATCATCCGCGCCGCCTCTTCCGGTGTCGGT
Source organism: Streptomyces sp. NPDC040610 (assembly GCF_055594065.1). NCBI lineage: Bacteria > Bacillati > Actinomycetota > Actinomycetes > Kitasatosporales > Streptomycetaceae > Streptomyces > Streptomyces sp. NPDC040610. The sequence goes on from NZ_JBVIXA010000002.1 coordinate 811,270, forward strand.
GTGTTCTCCGTCATCGTCGTCCCCCAGGGGGTCATGGGTCATCGTGCTCCGTAGGCCGTGATCCCGGCCCAGTTTCCGACCTGTCGCGGCGCGTCGCCCGCGTCGAGCAGCGCCACGGCGGCGCTCCGGGCGGCCTCCAACGGGTCGCGGCCCGCGGCCCGGTGGGCGAACCACGTCAGGGAATGGTGGCTCGCGAGTCGCGCGCGCACCGGAACCGGACTGGCGAGCACGAAGGCCGCGCCCGCCTCGTGGAAGGCATGGACCAGCGCGTTGGCCACGTCTCCGGCGAGTGCCAGGGGCCGCGGCGCCCCCGGTCGCGCTCCGACGAGCGCCCCGTGTCCGCCGCTGAGGTCGGCCGCCGCGCGGAAACTGGTGCTGCACGCGGTGAGGACGACCTCCTCGAAGCACATGCGTCCCATGAGGATCTCGCCCGTCTCGACTTCGCCGTCGGCCATCTGCACGCCTGCGCGGAAGGGCGCCCCCGGGTCGCGGATGCCGTGCGTGGCGATGTGCAGCACGGCCGTCCGGTCGGGGGGCGGTGGCCCGGAGTCCAACAGGGCCCGCAGGGCGGCGGCATCGGCGGCCGGACCGACGGCCGGTTCGCCGAACAGCCGCTCGGGTCCCAGGAATTCGGCCAGGTCCGTCACCAGTTGGCCCACCTGCGGGATCGGCGTACTGCCTGCGGGCGGCTCGGTGACTCCCAGCAGTGCCACATGGAGCGGTGCGTCGGTGCGGTGGTCGAGGGCCGGTACGCAGGCCAGGTTGGGGACGACGCCGAGGGCCGTGTCCCGGACCAGGTGGCGGTCCCGGTGACGTACCACCGTCCAGGGCAGGGCGTGCAGGCGGCCGTGCGGCGCCAGCAGGCAGGTGCCGCTGGCGGCGACCTCGTCGGCGAAGGCCTGGGGGACGAGATCGCCGAGCGTGATTCCGTTGCGGCCCCAGAAGTCCAGGTCCTCGGGCGCCTGTTGTGGTTCGTCCAGCATGCGCTCGTACGCGTCGAGGGCGCGACGGGTGCCTTTGGCCCATACGCGCGTGCCCATCCGCAGGCAGCCGTCGGGGGTGGCGAGCAGGGCGAGGACTCCGCCGGGACGTTCGTACAGGCTCAGGGCGACGCAGCGGCCCCTGCCGCCCGGTGCGTCGCCTCCGTACGCGGCCAGGTAGCCGGTGAGCGTGGCGGGGTCGAAGGGTGGATCGTCCCTGATCAAATGCCATCGGGTGTCCACCGCACGGATCTTGAGGAGCAGCGCGGCCCGCTGCTCGTACAGCCGGTGGGCCTCTTCCGGCCGGCCCCGGCCCTCGGCCCGGCTGATCGCTCCGGTCAGCTCGGTGAAGCGCGCCCTGTCCGGACCGCCCCGCTCACCGGACTCGCCGGGCCCGGCCGAGCGCGCGAGCGAGAGGCGGGCCGAGAAGGCCCGCGCCTTGAGCAGATCGGTGACCACGGCGGCAAGCCGCGCGCGGCCGGTCTCCTCGGCGGCGGCCAGCGCCTCCTCGAACACCGGCCTGCGGTACCGCAGATGAAGCGTGTCGAAGCGGTGCCCGAGGGGAATCCGCAGGACCCGGTCGAGGGCGTGGGCCGCCTGCTGGTACGCCTGCGCCGCGCGGTTCGCGTTCCCCAGGGCGCGATGGGCCCTGGCCCTCTCGGTCTGCAGCATCGCGCCGAGGGAGTCGTCACGGCGGGCGGCCAGGAAGGTCTCGCCCCGGTCGCACCAGGTGAGGGCCTCGCGATGGCGTCCGGACTGCCGGGCCACCTCGGCCCTCATGCGGCAGTACGCCGCGCCGCGGACCAGCCGCAGGTGCGCGCGCATCGACGTACGGTCGCTCTCCGAGGGGTCCTCGAACAGCGGCGCGGCGAGGTCGAGGCGTTGTCGCGCGCGCTCCGTCGCCCCTTGGTCCAGCGCGACACGGGCCAGCTGGATGTGGCCGACCTCCGAAAGCCCCGACGCCGCGTAGTGCGGCATCAGCATCAGATACACCTGCTCGGCCTCCGCCGGGCGGCCGCTGTCACGCAGCGCGCCCGCCTTGGTGTCCAGGATCTGGTGGTAGACGGTGGAGGCCGCCAGGGCGTGGGCGAGGTTCACCGCGCCGCCCCCGTCCCGTGCGAACTCCTCCTGGAGGCGGCGCACCGCCTCGTCGTCAGTGGCGAGCACCGGCCCCCGCGGGAGGAGAGCGCCGAGCTCGGCTTCCAGCGGAGCCAGGACGTCGAGGGCGGTGTCCGAGTCGTACAGCTGATGCAGGGCCGCGGCCTTCAGCGCGCGCAGGTCGCCGTGCGCGTAGCCCGCCATGGTGCCGGTGGCGGGTTCGCACCGCAGCCGGTCGGCCTCGTCCACCAGGGCCAGTGCCTCGTCGGCCCGGCCCTCCTCCAGCTCGTAGTGCGCCCGGCCCGTCAGGTAGTGCCGCAGCTTGTCCGGTCCGACGAAGGGGGTGAACTCGTCGGCGGCCGCTGCGTGGGCCCTGACCTGCTGGTATGTCCAGCCCTTGGCCTGATGTGTCGTCAGCTCGCGGCCGTACGCGTCGAGCAGCACCCCTGCGACGTCCGCCTCCGTGTACGCGGTGAAGGCGCCGGATCCGGCCTCCCGCCGGGCCGCCAGTGCCAGCCGTCCGTGCTCGACCAGCTGCTCGAAGAGCTGCCGGGTCGGCAGCCCGGCGCCCGCCGCCTGCCAGTACTCCCTCGACAGTTCCCAGCAGCGCGCTGCCGGGTCGTGGACGTCCACCCGGTATCCCCCGATCACCCAGAGCAACCACCGTACGACTCGGTGCGGTGGAGAGGGAATACGCACAGGGCGCTGCCCGAGCGCGCGGACTTCCGCCATACGCCCCCCTCTTCGCACCATGCGCCCCAGGCCGGGAACAGTTGCCGACAACCCCTCCCCCGCGATCCGTCGGGCTGCCACCCTGGACTGGCCGACGCACGGGGCGAGCCTCGACCCCGAGCCGGCTTCGGGGGATCACATGGCACAGCCGCGGGGTGGTGAGGGCATGTCCGACCTGCCGGACCCCGCGTCGCCCCACGGCGAGGTGTTCGACCGGATCGCCAGGACGGTGGGCCCCGGCGACCCTGCGGCGGGGAACCTCCCGGCCGTGGTGCGCGCCGCCCGGGCCCGGTTGGCGCAGCCGATGCGGGTGGCGGTGGCCGGACAGATCAAGCGCGGCAAGTCGACGCTGGTGAACGCGCTGCTCGGCGAGGAGGTCTCCGACACCGGGCAGTTGGAGCTGACGTTCAACGTCTGCGAGTTCCACCATGCCGAACGCCGTCGGCTGCTCGTCCACTTCAAGGACGGCCGGACGCCGGAGGAGTGGGCTCCCGCGGCGCTGTCCCGGCTGACGGTGCGCGACCCCGGCGGCCTTCGTCTCCTGCGCTCCGTGCGGAAGGTGGAGGTGGGGCGCCCCAGCGCCCTGCTGCGCCGCTTCCGGCTCGTGGACACCCCCGGCCTCGGCAGCGTGCACGGAACCGACGCCGAGAACACCCTCGCCTTCCTCGGCATCGACGACCCCGTGGAGCGCGACGAGGCCGCGCGGGTGCTCGACGAGCTGGGGCAGGACGCGCGTTCGGTCCACGCAGACAGCGCGGCCGAGATGGACCGGGCCGACGCCGTCGTCTTCGTCTTCAGCCGGGGCCTCGGCCGCGCCGACCAGCAGGCGGTGGACTCCTTCGCCGGGACCTACGGGGAGGTGGTCAGCCCCCTGAAAGCGTTCGGCGTGCTCTCCCGCAGCGACCAGTACTGGCCCCCGGTGGGCGAGACGGACTCCGACGGCATGCCCGCCGACCCGTACGGCTACGACCCGATGGCGACCGCCCGCCGCATCGCCGACTCCTACCTGGAACGCCCCTCCGTCCAGCGGGTGTTCCGCACCGTCGTCCCGGTCGCGGGCCTCCTCGGGGCCGGGGCGCAGTGCATGGCGTCCAACGGCTTCGACCCGCTGGCCGACCTGGCGAAGGTGCCGCCGCGGCGGCTGGCGGACCGCATGGAGGACGTCAACCTCTTCTGCGTACGCGAGTATCCGGACCTGCCCGTCCCCGCGGGAGTCCGCGCCACCCTGGTGGACCGCCTGGGGGCCTGGGGGGTGTTCCTGGCCTGCGCGTTCCTCCGGGACGGCCTCGGCGAGGACGCGGTGCGCCGGGCGCTCCTCGAACGCAGCGGGGTGACCGAACTGCGGGAGCTGGTCCTGCGGCACTTCGGCAACCGGGCGGCACTGATCAAACTGGACCACGGACAGCGGGAGATCGCCGACGAGGTGGCCCGGCTGCGGGCCGCCGCCCAGCGTGCGGGGCGGCGGCCGCCCGCGGTCGCCGACCAGGTCGCGGACCTCCTGGAGAGCATGCGGGTGACCGACCCCGGCCCTTCCGAACTCGCCGCGCTGGGCGCCCATTACCGCGGGCGGCTGAGCCTGACGGCGCGGGAGGAGTCCCAACTGCTCGCGGTCACCGGAGAGCTGGGGACCAGCTGCGCCGCCCGGCTCGGCCTGCCGCCCGGCACCCCGGTGGACGTCCTGCTCGCGACCGCCCGCTCCCACGTCGGCCACTGGGCCGCACGCGCGGGCGATCCCCTGCTCGACCGGCCCACGCTCACCGTGGCGCGGGTGGTGCTGCGCTCGTACGAACGCGTGGCGGACCTCGTCGCTCGTGCGCAGGCGCTGCTGTACGGGGACGACACGCCTACCGGACAGGACGGCGGAGGGAGCAAGCCATGAGCTGGGATCCGTACGACCCCGGTGTCGACCCCGGCGTCGCACCGGAGGTGGACACCGGGCCCGGCGAGGAAACGACGGTCCTGGCGGATCCGGCGTACCCCTTCGACGACCCGGCAGCGGCCGTGGCGGCCGAACCCGCTCCTGACGGCGGCCCCGGCCTGGCGAACTTCGACCCCGCCCGGAGCGATCCCGGTGCCGTCCTCGGCGACCCGGGCGAGGCGATGGGGGTGTGGCAGCAGCACCAGGGCGAGGGTGCCTGTGCCATCGGCGCCCAGGGCATGGTCCTTGAGTACCTGACGGGCCAGCGGATCAGCGAGGAGGAACTCATCGCCGAGGCCGCCGCGAAGGACGGCTTCGACGGGACGGGCACCGCGCCGGACGACCTGGGGAACCTCCTCGAGCGGCACGGTGTCCCGGTGCAGCAGGTCGAGGACGCGTCCCTGGAACAGTTGGAGGGAGTGCTCGCGGGTGGCGGCGCCGCCATCGTCGGCCTGGACGCGGACGAGATCTGGACGCCCGGACACGGCCCGGGGGACGACACCGCCGTGGGCGACACCTCGGGCATCCCCGGGCAGGACGCCAACCACGCCGTGTGGGTCACCGGCATCGACAACAGCGACCCGGCGCACCCGATGGTCGTCCTGAACGACTCCGGCCACCCCGAGGGCCAGGGCCTGCAGGTGCCCCTTGACGAGTTCATGGGCGCCTGGCAGGACTCCGGCAATCTCCTCGTCGCCGCGGGCTCGTCGCAGGCGGTGCGCCCATGACGGCGAAGGACGACAACACTCGGCGACCGGCGACGCAGCCGGACGTACCGGCGTCCGCGGCACCGCTCATCGCGCTGTTGGACCGGCTCGCCGGGCTGACCGCGGAGCCCGATCCGCCCGAGGAGCCCGTCCTGGACTGGGTGCGCCGCAGCGTCCTGGCCGCCCTTGCCGCGTCCGGCGTCGTCCCCGTAGAGGACTCCGGCCCCGTGGACCCCGCGCGGCACAGCGTGGTGGCCACCCGTGACGCCCCCTCGGGGCTGCGCTGCGACGCCATCGCGGAGACGGTACGGCCGGGCTACCTGTGGGGCGAGGCGCTGCTGCGTCCGCAGGAGGTCGTCGCCTACGTACTGCCTGGTGAGCCGGAGCCCAGTGAGGCGAGTGAGCTGAGTGAGGAAGGCGGCACGCCCGATGAGTGGGGCGAGTGAGGGAGGCGGCACGCCCGATGAATGACGCCACGGACGACCCCGGCGTCGCGCTGAGCGACGCCAAGGACGACCCCGCCGTGCCGCGCTCCGAAGCGCTGTGCCGGGAGTTCCGCCGCACTCGGGCCTTTCGCCAGCTCGTCCCCATGGAAGCGGGCATCGGTTGGCCCCTGCCCGTGCCGGTCGTCCAGGACGGCGCGCCCCACGTGTACGCCCGCCTGCCGCTGTTCGTCCTGCGTCCCGATCCGGCCGGTGGCGCCGACCTCTTCCCGCCGTTCGCGACGGCGGTGCTCAACTGGTCGACGCGGCGCCTGGTCGAGTACACCGACCTGCGCTTCAAGGAGCCCCACCGCTCGCGTGCGGAGTGGTCACGTCCGGTCGGCCGCTTCCCGCACCCCGGGGTCGCGGGACTGACCACCGGGGCCTACCGGGACCTGCGCACCCGCCTGTTCCACCTCTACGACGAGCTGTTCGACGGCCTCGCACGCGGGCGGCAGCCCGGCAGCGAGTGGGACGGGCAGTTCGGCAGCCTCCTGAGTCTGCTGATCGAGCCGTCCCTGACGCCTTACTACCGGCAGCTCGCCCCCAATTTTCTGCGCCGGCATCTGCCCGACGAAGGGTGAACCACCATGCAGGACAACGCCTTCAGCCGCCTGCGTTCGGACGTCCTGGCCGCGTTCCCGAAGCTCACCGCGGAGCTGTCCGGTGAGCTGGGGCCCCGGCAGCGGGAGCTCCTCGATCAGTCCAAGGCCCGTCTGGAGCAGGGCACCTGTCATGTCGTCGTCGCCGGTGAGTACAAGCGTGGCAAGTCCACGCTGCTCAACGCCCTGGTGGAACGGCCCGGTCTGTTCCCCGTGGACGTGGACGTGGCCACGTGCGTGGTGTCCACCCTCGCCTGGGGCCCCCGCGAGCGGGCCGTGGTGCACCTGAGTGCCCCGGACGGGGGGCGGGGTGCCGTCCAGCGGTTGGAGGTCGGCCTCGACCGCATGCCGGAGTTCGTCACCGAGCAGGGCAACCCCCGCAACCACAAGGGGGTCCAGCTGGTGGAGATCCAGGCCCCGGTACCCGAGCTGGAGACCGGGCTCGTACTGATCGACACGCCCGGTGTCGGCAGCGTCAACCCCGAACACACCGCGGCCACCCACTCCTTCCTCGAGCGGGCCGACGGTCTGGTCTTCGTGTGCGACGCCATCGAGCCGCTGGCCACCTACGAACTGGACTTCCTGGGCCGGGCGTTGGAGAAGTGCGAGGTGGTGATCACCACGGTCACCAAGACCGACAAGGTCAGGGACGCCTCCCCCGTGGTCGCCGGTGCCCGCGAGAAGATCTCCGCGCGCACCGGCCGCCCGGCCGACGGCCTGGTGATCGTCCCGGTCTCCGCCTTCCGCAAGCTCAAGTGGCTCAGGGACCGCACCGACGACCAGCTCCTCGCCGATTCCGGCTTCTCCGAGCTGGGCCACGCGCTGTGGGACGGCCTCGCCACCACCAGCGGCGCGGTCCAGCTTCGACGGGCGCTGGACGGCCTGTGCGACGCCGTGGCGACGGCGGGCTCCCCGCTCGTCAACGAGTTGGCGGCGCTGGAGTCGGACGAGTCCCTGGAGCGCATCCGCCGTGAGGTGGCGGAGACCACCGCCAGGCTCGGGGAGCTGTCCGCGGGCAGCGCGGAGTGGCGCACGGAACTGCGCCGCCGCTTCGACCTCGACACCCGGCCCGCCCGGACCGCGCTCCAGGGCGCCTTCGACACGGCGTTGCGCCAGTATCAGGAGAAGGTGACCGCCGGCGCCGACCCGGGGGCGGACGAACTGGTCGGCGAGGTGGCATCCGACATGCTCAAGGCCCTTGCCGCCGCGCACGACCAGCTGGCCGCGACGGCTGTGTCGATCATGAGGGAGTTCGCCGAGCGCACCAGCCTGCAACTCACCTCGCCCGAGGTCTCGAAGCCGCCCTTCACTCCGGCCATCGCGGTGCCCACCGTCCCGCTCAACGTCCGCCCCGCCCGGTTCTTCGACCAGTTCCGGGCCAGCTGGTCCACCGGGATGGCGGGCATCGGCGCGGGCGGTGTGGTCGCTCTCGTGGAACCCTTCAGCGGTATCGCACTGCTCCTGGGGCTGGGAACGATGGGGTTCGTTCACGGGGTCAGGAACCACCGGCAGGATCTGCGTGAGCGCGCCGAGCGGGAACGGGCGGCGCGGCTGCTCCAGTTGGTCAGCCAGGAGATCGCCGCGAGCCGCCGGCACGCCACGGAGTCCTTCAACCAGACCTACGCGGACTTCACCCAGTCCCTGATAGCGGAGTTGAACGCCCAGCTCGCGGCCCAGCAGGAATCACTGACGGAGTCCACCCGCAGGCTCCGGGCGGCGACCGGGCAGACCAAGGCGGACCTGGCCAGGCGGCGCGGCGAGCTGCAGGCCCGGCAGCAGAGCTACCGGGGCCTGCAGGGCGAACTCGACCGGCTGCGCGCCCGCGTGGAGCGACTGGCCGTGCCCGCGCCCCCGCCGGGCCCCCGGCTGCGGCCGCCCGGGAGGCCCGGGGCGGCCGCCGCGAAGGACATCGCCGCGGACCTGGCCGTCGGTGCCGTCGCCGACGCCGCCCTGGGAGCCGCCCTGGCCCGCCCCGCCGTCGACGTCACCAAGGACACCGCGCCCGGCGACGCCACGGCCGCGGACACCGCCCCGCAGGACCCGGTCGGCATCGAGCCGACCGCGGCCGGGGCCCACGAGGCCGACGCCGAGGGCACGACGGCCGACGGGCTGGGCGCCGCTTTCGACCCCACCCAGTTCGACGCGCCGTGAGCGGCGGCGGTGCCGGGCCGGTCTACGGCATCGACTTCGGCACCTGGACCTCCGCCCTGGTCATCCTGCGCCGGGGCCATCCGCCGCTCCCGGTGCGCGATCCCGTGAGCCCGTACGGCGCCACGTCGGTGCGCAGCGCCGTGTGCCTGCTCCCCGACGGTTCGACCGTGGTGGGGCAGGCCGCGCTGAACTCACGCCTGCGGCGTCCCGAGCGGTTCCGGGCGGAGTTCAAGAGGGAGTTCGGCGAGGCGTTCCCGCATCAGCTCGGCGAGCGCCGGTTCACCACCGTGCAGCTGACGACGGAAGTGCTCGGTTTCCTCGTGGAGCAGGCCGGGGCCGCCGTCAATGCCGCTCCCTCCCGTGTGGTGATCACCGTGCCTGCGACCTGGGAGGGCAACCGGCGCGAGCTGATGCTGGCCGCCGCCGAGGCGGCGGGGCTGCCGCCGGAGGTCGTCGAGGTGCGCACCGAGCCGGTGGCCGCCACGGTGTACGCCCTGCACGACCACGGCATGGACCGCGACCGTACCGTCCTCGTCTACGACCTGGGCGGCGGCACCTTCGACGTGGCGGTGGCCCAGGGCAGCACGGAGGGCTTCGCCGTGCTCGGTTCGCCCGGCGGGCTCGCCGACGCAGGGGGGATCGCCATCGACCGCGCCGTGCTCGCGCTGGTCCAGGAGCGCTGCCCCGAGGCGGTGGCGGAGCTGCGGCAGGCCGCCGCGGGCTCCGACGACCCCGGAGTGCTGCGGCGTGCGATCCTGCTGGCCGAGGCGTGCACCACCTTCAAGCATCAGCTGTCCGTCTCCTCCCAGCACTCCGATCTGCTGACGATGCTGGATCCCCCGGTCGAGGTCACGCTGACGCAGGCCGACTTGAAAGCGGCCATTCGACCGATGCTGTCGGACACGGTCGAGGAGTGCGAACGCGTCCTGCGCACGCACGGCCTGGAGTGGGGGGACCTCGACCTGATCGTGCCCGTGGGCGGCAGCTCCCGGCTCCCGATGGTCGGCGACCTCCTCGCCGAGCGCTCGGGGCAGCCGGTGCTCACCGTCTCCGAGCCCGAACTCGCGGTGGCCACGGGTGCCGCCTGGCTCGCCTGGGACAGCGCTCCGGTACGGGTGGCCGACGCACCGCCGTCCCCGAACGCTCCGCACACGCGCCGACTGCCGCCCGAGGTCGCTGCGCTCCTGGACGCGGGGCTCAGCGCCCGGATGCTGCGGGAGGCGGTACGCGATGCCAGGTGAGCCCGCCCCGGAGCAGCCGCTCGAGCTGAGGGTGCACTGGCGGCGCCTGGTCAACGGCTGGATGACCCGGCAGCGCCGCCCCTACGAGGCCGACGCTTCCTCGGTCGGCCTGGAGCTGGAACATCCCGAGGCCGAGCGCAAGGTCCGGCTCACCTTCAGGATCACCAGCAACGACATGCTCCTTGTGACGGCCACCGACGACCGCTACCTCACGGAGGACCAACTGGCCCTGGCCGCCGCGGCGGCCAACGCCTGGAACATCGAGCGCCTCGCCCCCACGCTGTCGGTCTACGACCTCGACAGCACCGACCAGCAGCCGTACCTGATGGGCACCCGCACCCTGCCACTCGCCTGCTGGGCCACACAGAACGCCTTCAGGGGCATGGCCGACCAGTGGCTCCAGGAATCCCGCGACCTGTTCCTGTGGTGCCACCGGAACTTCCGCCTGTGACCGGGACGTAGGAGTCAGGTGCGGGCGAAGTGCTCGACGGGGTTGAGGTACGGGAGGTCGTCGAGCGGCTGGTCGGTGAAGAAGCGGGCCATCAGGTCGGCCAGCTCGGTGTCGCGTTCGATCTGGACCAGGTGGTCGGATTCGGTGATGGTGGTGAATCGGCCGCCGAGATCCTTGACGACGCGCCGCCCCACCGCGGGTGGGGTGATGGTGTCGTGTTCGCCGGTGAACACGAGCACCGGTGCGGTGACAGGTGACTCGGGCAGGCTCCACGGGTGGGACTGGAGGCGTTCGTGGTGGGTGATGTCCATCGCGAGTTCGCGTTCGGTGAGGTTGGCGAACCTTTGGAGCATCAGGCGTGCCACAGCGGCGCGTCGCCGCACGGCCCCGTGGCCGGGTGGAGCCATGAACTGTTCGACCATGTCCTGGGCCAAGGCGTCGAACAGTCCGTCGTCGGCCATGAGGCGCCATCGCCTGGCCGCCGCGGCGTACTCGGGGGAGATCTCGACCGCGGTGCCGCCGAGCATCAGCCGCGCGACATGGTCGGGGTGGCGTTGGGCGAGGCGGAGGGCGATGGAGGCTCCGAAGCAGGCGCCGAACACGTTGACCCGGCCCAGGTCCAGGGCTTGGGTGGCGTGGCGGACGGTGTCGGCGAGGAAGTCCATGCCGTGCGCGACGGGCAGAGGGTCGGCTGCCCCGTAGCCGGGCAGTTCCAAGGTCAGCACAGTGGTGTGCGGCAGAAGCCATCGTTCGTACCGCAGCCAGGAGAACCGGTCCTGCGAAGAACCACCGAGTACGACGAGGGGTTCGGTGGCCACGGCTCCTGTGGTGGCCGTGCGGGCGATGTACCGGAAACCGCGGTACTCCAGCTTCGCGTCGGTCACTTGAAGGTCGATGTTTGGAGACACCGCCCCTATATACCCGGGCCCTTGCGGCCTGGGGCGGACTTCCCGTTCCGCTTCATTCGTACGAGCGTCACGCTGCGGCCCGTTCCGCTCTCACGGGTGACGGGAGGGTGGAACGGGTCGTGATGGACCAGGCTGGCTGCTCATACTCGGCCACATGCGGATCCTGTTGGTGACCTGGGGCTCAACCGGGGACGTGCTCCCCTACGCCGGCTTGGGCGCGCGCCTGAGGGCTGCGGGCCACGAGGTGGCGGCCGCGACCTCCGAGCGGCACGCGTCCCGGTTTCGGGCCTTGGGCATGCCGGTGCACGTTCTTGAGCTGGCCCGGCATGAGGAGTCCGCGCTGGCGCCCACCCGGTTCGACCGGTGGCAGTCCCCCGCCCGGCTCCACAGCAGGAAGCGCAACGCCCAGGACATCGCCCAGGTGATCGCCCAGGGAGTGCTGAAGGCCGTCAGCAACGGAGCGGAGGTCATCCTCGCCCACCCGCTCGCGCACCCGCTGTGCGTCGCGATCGCCGAGGGCACAGGCCTGGCCTCCGTCGGGATCTACACGGCGGCCCCCGGCATGCTCCTGCCCCGGCTCAGTGCGGGCCGCACAGCCACCGGCCGCGGATACCGGATCGCCGAGACCCTGGCGTGGACGGCCACGCACCCCTTGTACGCCCCCGCCCTCTCCTGGCTCCGGCGGGAACTGGACATGCGCAAGGACCGGGCCCGCACCCCCGCCGGCATCGTGCACAGGGCACGTGTCCTGCACGGATACAGCTCCGCCTTGTTGCCGAGGTCGCTCGCCCTTCCCCAGGGCCACATGTGTGCGGGCTACTGGTGGCCGGCGCGGGCCGGCACCTGGCGTCCCGACAGGCAACTGGCCGACTTCCTGGCGTCGGGACCCGCCCCCGTCTACTTCGGCTTCGGCAGCGTCTCACCAGGCGATGCGGAACAACTCAGCCGCACGATCAAGACGGTGGTCCGGCGACTCGGTGTGCGCGCGGTCGTACAGGCCGGCTGGCAGGGCCTCGACGTCGCCGGCGACGGCATCCTCACCATCGGCGAATGCCCCCACGACTGGCTCTTCCCCCGCATGGCCGCCCTGGTCCACCACGCCGGCCCCGGAACCGTCGGCGCCGGCCTCAAAGCAGGGGTCCCCGCCGTACCCGTACCCCTCGCCCTCGACCAGCCCTTCTGGGCCCGCCGCCTGACCGCCCTGGGGCTGTCCCCCGCTCTCGTCAACGCCCGCCGACTGACCGCAGGCAGACTCACCGACGCCCTGCGCGCAACGCTGCACGACAAGCAGTACCGCGACCGGTGCACCAAGATCTCGAGAATCATCCAGAGCCAGGACGGAGCCGCAACCGTCCTCAACGAGCTGAAGACCGCATCACACGCTGGGGCAAGACACTGAGAAACCATTTCGTTTGGCGAGTCTGCGGTGGCATATGAGGGTTGCGGCGATGGCGGTGAAGGCGAGGAAGTGTTCCGGCTTGCGTTCGTAGCGGCGGTGCAGGCGTCGGCAGCCGGTCAGCCAGGACACGGTCCGCTCCACGACCCAGCGGTGTCGGCCCAGGTGCCGGGACGACTCGATGCCCTTGCCCGCGAGGCGATGCCGGATGCCGCGTGAAGCGAGCCATCGGCGCAGATGGCGGTAGTCGTAGCCCTTGTCACCGTGCAGCTTCCCGGGGCGCCTGCGCCATGGGCCGCGGCGGGAGCGGATGGGCGGGATGCCGCGGACCAGGGGAATGAGGGCCTGGCTGTCGTGGAGGTTGGCGGCCGAGATGCCGATCGACAGGGGCAGACCCTGGCGGTCGACGATGAGGTGGATTTTCGATCCCTTCTTGCTGCGGTCGGTCGGGTTCGGTCCCGTCAGCCGCCCCCTTTGAGAGCCCGGATGCTGACGGAATCGGGTCGGGTCCTTGGTCTTCCCGGTCCGCTTCGTGGAACACGGATGCCGGCCATGACGCTCTCGAAAGCTGGGGCGTCGCCCGTCTGGCCTGCGGTGACGCGGAGGGCTAGGGCGCTTCCTTCGGATCATCCGATCGTTGGTTCGGATGTGTCGTTGACTGATGCTCAGTGGGCACGGATCGAGCCGTTGCTTCCCGATCGGGTGCCTCGGCGGGGTGGGCGGTGGCGGGATCACCGGCAGGTGATCGACGCGATCGCCTTCAAGTACCGCACCGGGACGCCCTGGATGGATCTGCCCGAGCGTCTCGGCTCGTGGAAGGGCGCCCACAACCGGCTGCGGAAATGGGCCGCCGATGGCACCTGGGAGAAGGTCTTCACGGCCCTGCTCGCCCAGGCCGACGCCGAAGGCGACCTCGACTGGGCCGTCGCGGTCGACTCCACAATCGTGCGGGCTCACCAGCACGCCGCCGGAGCCGGTCAATAGGGGTCCCGGCCGGCGAGCCGCACGATCACGTCCTTGGGCGATCCCGCGGCGGACTGACGACGAAGGTCCACCTCGCCGCCGACGGCCGCTGCCGGCCACTGGCCTTCGTCCTCACACCCGGCCAGACCAGGTACGCACCCGCGTTCGAGCAGGTCATGGCCCGCCTGCGGGTGCCCAGGCCGGTCGGCAGACCACGCACCACACCGACCGCCGTCCTCGCGGACAAGGCGTATTCGTCCCGCGCGATCCGCCGTGGTCTGCGGCGTCGTGGAATCCGGGCCGTGATCCCGCAGCCGGCCGACCAGATCGCCAAGCGCAAACGTCGCGGCCAAGCCGGCGGCAGGCCGCCTGCCTTCGACCACGAGGCATACAAGCGCCGCAACACCGTCGAGCGGTGCAACAACACGGGTCGTGCTCGGCGTGGGATCAGCCCACGCGGGCGTGTGGATGGTGATGGTGGCCGCCACGGCAGGCACGACGGTCAGGCTGTGTCTCAGCCTCAACTTCCCCCCTCGTACGGACATACAGGCCTTGATCGGTCGGCCCACGAAGTTCAAGATCGTGAATCACGCCGCGCCCCCATGTCGATGTGATCGTGAGTGCAGATTCTTTTACGCTCCGTGAGGCAACCTGGCAGAGAGCGTGAGGCTCTACTCCTTCGCGTCGCACGATCGATTGGAGAGCACGGGAATGAGCCCACGTGGGGGTAAGAGGCAAGGGCGGCGGTGTGCGGCCGCAGTTGTCGTGACCGCGGGAATGCTGGTCGTCTCGGCGTGCGGAACCGACAGCGCACCGCAGTCAGCGGAGAAGCACGCCTCCAACTCGCCTGGGCAGCACAGCGACAAGACCCCTGACTACAAGCGCGCCTACGCCGCCGGTTACGCAGAGGGCCGCAAGGTCTACGCCGCGGGGGGCAAGGGCGCGGCAGTACGGGAAGTCGTGCACGGTGGCTGCGCCCGCCGGGCCCTGGATGCCGGCACCCGTGCCGACGGGGACCGTGGATCCTGGGTGAAAGGCTGTCAGGATGCCGTGCAAGGTGCGCCGAAGGAACCACCGGCTCGCCCGATGAGCAAGAAGGAAGCAAACCCCGCGCTTCTGAAGGACTTTCGCGCATGGGCGCGCACCCAGGAAAGCGGGGCGCTGGGCCGGCACGCCGACCAACTCTTCACCGTCAAGCTCACCGGACCCGACTACGACGTCGAAGTGCGCACCGACTACACCTCGCGGAGCCAGGCCAAGAAGTTCGCCAGCACATTCGCGGACTGGTGGGACGGCGATGACGGCCCCGGCGTCGCGAGGAGTGTCCTCATTCTCGATGGACACAACCGACGCATCGCCGTCCAGCCGCTGTGAGAGAGCTCCAGATCATTCCCCGCCCCGCACATGACCACAGCCTGCACCGGTTCCGCACCCCACACCACCGGCTCGTCATCGCGAACTGCCAGGCCCGGGGCGGCCGGAGTCGGTGATGTCCTCTTCCCGGCGCTGGGAAACGGGGGGTACAACGTCTCCCACTACGCCCTCGCCCTCGCCCTCGACTACGCCCGAGACCAACCATCTCAAAGGCACCGCGACCATCACCGCGCGTGCCACCCAAGGCCTCAGCCGTTTCAATCTCGACCTGGCGGGACTTACAGTCCGTACCGCCACGGTGAACGGCACGGACACCCGCTTCACGCGCAAGAAGAACGAGCTGACCCTCACGCCGACGAAGGCGATCAAGAACGGCGAGATCTTCAAGGCCGCCATCAAGTACAACGGCACGCCCAAGACGATCGAGGGCTCCGACGGGGGTACGGCGGGTTGGATCGAGACAGACGAGGCCGCGGCCGCCGCGGTCACCGTACGGCCCTTGGATCTCAACCCCTCCCGGGGGCACACCCCGTTCCGGGGGAGGGCCCCGGACTCCACCGAGATTTTGGCCTCCCGCGCACCGACCCTGGCCCAGGCGATCAGGATCGCCTCCACGAAGGCGTTCGTGATCCTGGACGGTACGCCGCTGCCGATCGACCGCATCGCCACCGACCGGCCCTTCTACTCGGGCAAACACAAAGAACATGGCATGAACGTGCAGGTCATCACAGACCCCGCGGGGCGACTGCTGTGGGCCTCACCCGCGCTGCCGGGCGCGGTCCACGGCATCAAGGCCGCACGGACACACGTCATTATCGATACCCTGGCCAAAGCGCGCGTACAGTGCTGGGCAGACAAGGGCTACCGGGGATCCGGCGGCACCATTCGCCTTCCCTACTGGGGACGGTGGAGGACGCTGTCCACAGGTCAGCAGGCCGTCAACCGCTCACACGCCGAAATCCGCGCACTCGTCGAGCAGGCCATGGCCACTCTCAAGACGTGGCGGCTCCTGCGCAAACTCCGGTGCAGCACCACCCGCATCACCGACCTCGTCAAGGCTGTCCTCGCCTTGGAACTGGCCGTCTCAACCCGAGGACGCAAAGAGCCTCACCGATCCGCGTTGCTCAGCTGACCGGTTCATCGTCATAAGCGACCCGCACCGCCGGTTCGAGCAGCGACAACGTCCGCTGCTGCGCGTCAAGGGCGACGCGGATGCCCACCGGCATCGGCAGATTCGGGCCGGCATGTCCGAAGTCGACGTTGCCCAGGACCGCGATGTCACGGTCGCCGAGGACGTCGAGGACGATCTCGCGAAGGGTCGGGGAAGCGTCCGTCCCGAGCCCGTCGATCGCATACGGCACGCCCACAACCATGCCGGAGATCCGATCGAGGATCCCTCGGTGCCGCAGCGCCTGCAGATAGCTCCACACATGCGCTGCCTGGCCGCCCATCTCCTCCCAGAACAGCACCGCGCCGTCGAACCATTCGAGCGGGAGTGCGTAACGGGTCGCCTGCGACAGCACGATGCGATTGAGTAACCCGCCGATCAGCCGACCTTCGGCGCGACCGGCACGCCAGCACTCCCACGACGGGCTGACGGGCAGCGCACCGATCGCCTCTGGGCCGGACAACAGCGCCCAGTAGAGCTTCTCAAGCTCCGCTTGGCGCACCGCGGGCGCGGTCTGCCAGTGCCCGCCGAGTCCAGGGGTGGCCAGATCGGCATGGAAGCCGACCAGGCCCGTGCGCGCATGGAGCACCAGATGCAGCAGCGAGATATCGCTGTAGCCGAGGATTGGCTTGGGGTCAGCAGTGATCGCCTCGTCGTCGATCAGGTCGAGGTAACCGAGCACCGTCGTCCCACCGTCATGCGCGATAATCGCGCGCACCTCAGGATCACGCAGAAGAGAGTTGAACTCCTCGGCGATCTCCTGCGGCCGAGCCGCGCTCCACCAATGGTGCCGCCCGGTTTCGAGCAGCGGCGCGAGACGCACGCGGAATCCCATCCGCTCAAGCAGGGTCACCGCCCGCTTAAGGTCGGGCACGTACCTGACGTCGAGCGGACCGGACAGCGACGCGATGACGACGAGCTCTCCGGGCGCCAACGCGCGAGGCCGAAGCGGTTGTTGAGGCAGTACGGCACGGGTCACCGAGACAGTATCCCCACGCCTGCAGCAGCACGCTACGCATTTATCGATCAGCCACCCAGCAGGTCCAGGCCGCATAAGCAGGCCGGCGCCAGCACGTGAGCCGCCTCCGGGGGAATCACGTGAGAGCCCACCCCGACGCCTCCAAAGAGGAGGTCGGCCTGCTGCATCCACCAGGTCCGTCAGCCCGGCCTCAGCGGCCGCAATAACAACGGCCAATCAGTCACAGCTGCCAAGCATCGATCGACTCTCCTCTACAGGTTGGAAAAGGCTCACTGGCCGGACAACAAGCCCCAGAGCTGACTCAACGGGGGCTGAACCCTGGGGCGTTCACGCTTCTCGGAATGACTCCATCGTGGAGCATCACATCACGCACCCGTCCGACTCGCCGGGACGAGCTCACCGGTCCAGGTGAGCAGACAGAAGCAGCTCGGACTCCGAGGAGAGCGCGGTGACGCAGATCCGGTCGCCGTCGCGATACGTAAGACTCCCTGGCACGTCGCCGACAGCCGGGGGACAGTCCCCACGGGACAGCTTGGACAACGCCGTCATGCGCAGGCCCTACTGGAGCGCAAGCGACATCGCCAGGGGCACCGACAGGCCGACAGCCGGGTCGGCGAGCACGGCGTTGACGAACTCGCGAGCCTGCTGCGCCGTCATCAGTTTCGCTCGTTCTGACACAGGTCCAGTATCCCGAATGGCCCGCCCCGATGGTGTCCGCTTCGCAACTTACGGTCCGGTTCATGATTAACCGACAGGTACGGAGGAGCCCGCGTCACAGACTGGATCCGCCAGTTCGGAGGACGAGCGAGACATGCGCCTCTGGCACGACAACCCACAGGTTGATCACGCGTGGCCAACGGCGGCCGGGAACATTCAGCATCCCCGGGCAGGAGCCACTCCAGGCAAGAGTCAAGGTCCCCAGCCTCGGCGACAAAGCATGATCCTCTACATAGTCGGCCGCTGCGACGGCACCGACGCTTCGCATGCCGGTGCGGCTCAGCACGCTGGAACGTCCACGAGCGTCCGTATGCGTGACCTTCGCTGCCGCAAGGTCGATACTGCCGTTGCGAGCACCTCCGTCGACCCCCACTTCACCGACTACGTAGAACTGACGTAGCGTCACCAAACTCAGCATTGGGTCAGCATCAGCTCCGCCACGACTCGCTCCCTGCCGTCACGGACCGCCAAGATCCACAACGCGCAATGTGTCCCTTGACCAGCAAAAACGCAGGCCCGAAACCAGCCTGCTAGTTCACCAGGAGGTACCCATGAAGATGCTCATCAACGTGGCGGAGACCGTGGTCGCGGACGCGCTCAGGGGGATGGCGGCGGCGCATCCGGAGCTGACTGTCGATGTGGAGAACCGGGTGATCACGCGGGTGGACGCGCCCGTCGCCGGGAAGGTCGCGCTGGTGTCGGGCGGCGGGTCGGGGCACGAGCCGCTGCACGGCGGGTTCGTGGGGCCGGGGATGCTGTCTGCCGCGTGTCCCGGCGAGGTGTTCACCTCGCCCGTGCCCGACCAGATGGTGCGGGCCGCGGCGGCCGTGGACAGCGGCGCGGGCGTGCTGTTCGTCGTGAAGAACTACACCGGTGACGTGCTGAACTTCGACATGGCCGCCGAGCTCGCCGAGGACGAGGGCATCCAGGTCGCCAAGGTCCTCGTCAACGACGACGTGGCGGTGACCGACAGCCTGTACACGGCGGGGCGGCGCGGCACCGGCGCGACCCTGTTCGTGGAGAAGCTGGCGGGCGCGGCCGCCGAGGCGGGCATGCCCCTGGAGCGCGTCGAGGCCGTCGCCCGCCGCGTCAACGAGAACTCCCGCAGCTTCGGCGTCGCCCTCAGCGCCTGCTCCACCCCGGCGAAGGGCTCCCCCACCTTCGACCTGCCCGCCGGTGAGCTGGAGCTGGGCGTCGGCATCCACGGCGAGCCGGGCCGCGAGCGGCGCGCCATGATGACGTCCCGGGAGATCGCCGACTTCGCCGTGGACGCCGTCCTGGACGACCTCGCCTCGCACGACCCGGTCCTCGTCCTCGTCAACGGCATGGGCGCCACCCCGCTCCTGGAGCTGTACGGCTTCAACGCGGAGGTCCAGCGCGTGCTCCGCGAGCGCGGGGTCCCCGTGGCCCGCACCCTCGTCGGCAACTACGTGACGTCCCTCGACATGGCGGGCGCCTCCGTGACGCTCTGCCGGGTCGACGAGGAACTGCTGCGGCTGTGGGACGCGCCCGTGCGCACCGCGGGGCTGCGCTGGGGCATGTGACCGCCGGTCCGGCCCCCGCACCGGTCCCGCACACCATCGCCCCGGCCCCGCGGCCCGGGGCACCGACAACGCAAGGAGTTCCCGTGCTCGACGCCGATTTCTTCCGCCGCTGGCTGACCACCGCCGCCGCGGCCGTCGACCGTGAGGCGGAGCGGCTCACCGAGTTGGACTCGCCCATCGGCGACGCCGACCACGGCAGCAACCTCCAGCGCGGCTTCACCGCCGTCGCCGCCGTCCTGGAGAAGGAGGCCCCGGACACCCCGGGCGCCGTCCTGACCCTGGCGGGACGGCAGTTGATCTCCACCGTGGGCGGCGCGTCGGGGCCGCTGTACGGCACGCTGCTGCGCCGCACGGGCAAGACGCTCGGCGACGCCGCCGAGGTCAGCGAGGCCGAGTTCGCCGAAGCCCTGCGCACCGGCGTCGACGCGGTGGCCGCGCTCGGCGGCGCCGCACCCGGCGACAAGACGATGCTGGACGCCCTGGTCCCGGCGGTCGACGCGCTCCCCACGTCCTTCGCCGCGGCCCGCGCCGCCGCCCACGAGGGCGCCCTCGCGTCCGCGCCGCTCCAGGCCCGCAAGGGCAGGGCGAGCTACCTCGGGGAACGCAGCATCGGTCATCAGGACCCGGGGGCCACGTCGTCGGCCCTGCTGTTCGAGGCCCTGGCCGAGACCGCGGCAGAGGCGGGGCATGCGTGACCAACGGGGTGCCGAGAGCGAGCACCGGGACAGCATGAGCCGTGCGGGCCACGACAGCATGAGCGCTGCGGGCCACGACCGTACGAGCGGCGAGGAGCACGCGCATGAGTGACGACGGCAAGCTCGTGGGCATCGTGCTCGTCTCCCACAGCGGGCCCGTCGCCGAGTCCGTGGCGACGCTCGCGACGGGTCTCGCCGGGGGCGGCACCGCGCCGGTGGCCGCCGCGGGCGGCACGGAGGGCGGCGGCCTCGGCACCAGCTCCGAGCTGATCACTGCCGCCGCGCACCGGGTCGACCGGGGCGCGGGCGTCGCGATCCTCGTCGACCTCGGCAGCGCCGTCCTCACCGTCAAGGCCCTCCTAGCCGAGGGCGACGAACTCCCGGACGGCGCCCGCCTCGTCGACGCGCCCTTCGTGGAGGGCGCGGTGGCGGCGGTCGTGACGGCGTCGGCGGGCGCGGACATCGCGGCGGTGGAGGCGGCGGCGCGGGAGGCCTACGCGTACCGGAAGGTGTGAGGGGGCGGGGGCGACGGGGCCTCTCCCCGCATCCCCGTTCCACCCCACCTCTTGATGTGCCCCCGTCACCCCTGTCAAATTGGTCCGGACCAATCGCGTCGAGTGGAAGGCACGACCGTGCGACGGACCCCCCACCCGCCCCGCCACCGGCTCCCCCTGATGGCCGCCTGCCTCACCGTCACCGCGGCCGCCCTCGGGGTGAGTTCCTGCGCCTGGGGCGGCGACGACGGCAAGAGCACGCGGCAGCCCTCGGCGCCCCGCGGGCTCACCGTACAGGCGGGCAGCGCCACGTCCGTGCACGTGATGTGGAACAGCACCACCGACGGCTCCGACATCACCGGCTACGAGATCTACCGGGGCACCGCCAAGGTCAAGGACGTCCCCGCCGACCAGCACATGGTGGACATCACCGGTCTCAAGCCGAAGGCCACCTACACCTTCTCCGTGCGGGCCCGCGACGGCGACGGCAACGTCAGCCCCGACAGCAAGAAGCTGAGGGTCACCACGCCCGCCGCGACCGCCGCCGACCGCGAGGCCCCGTCCCGCCCGCGCACCCTGCGCGGCGAGGCCCAGGGCGGGCGCGCGGCGACCCTGGCGTGGGGCGCGTCGAAGGACAACCGCAGCGTGGCCTCGTACGAGATCTACCAGGGCTCGTCGAAGATCCACAGCGTGGGCGGGGGCACCACCGACACGCTGATCACGGGCCTGCGGCCGGGCACGACGTACACGTTCACGGTGAAGGCGCGCGACGCCGCCGACAACTTCTCGGCCGCGAGCCCCGCCGTGCGGGTCAGGACCGCGGCGGGCAAGGACAGCGGGCGCGCCACCGCCCCGGCGGACTTCAGGGCGCGGACGCACAGGTCCGGTGACGGGGCGTACTACATCGACCTGACCTGGAAACCCCCGCACACCGGCGGCGCGGTGACGGAGTATCAGATCCATCTGGACGGCAAGAGCGCCACCTCGCTGGTGTTCGGCGGCACCGCGCCCCAGGGCAAGGCGAAGCACAGCTTCTACATCGGCAGGAAATCCGGCGAGACGCACCGCGTGAAGCTCCGCGCCAAGCTGCCCGACGGCACCTGGGGCGGCTACTCCCCCGAACGGACCGTCAGCACCGCGCGGAGCGGCCCGAAGTAGGTGATCTCGTTCCGCTCCATGGGGATGTTTCGGCCTTTATGATCACCGCGGGTCCCCAGGGGGGAGGCCCGTATCGATCAGGAGGGGAACATGTCCGGAGTCTCCAGGCGGTCCTTGCTGGGCTACTCGGGTTCGGCCGCGGCGGGCGCGGTACTCGCTTCCGCGGGTACGGCACAGGCGGATGACACCAGCGGCGCCGCGGCCGCGCAGAGCGCCCAGGCGGCCGAGGGCAGCCAGTCGGCGGTGGCGTTCGACCCGGGGACGCAGTTCAGCGGGCGCGTCCAGCACAGCTCGGGCTACGCGGAGCTGTCCATGACCTTCAGCGTCCGGATCGAGGAGGCCTCGGGGCAGCAGGAGGTCACGCCCACGGACATCGCGGAGGCCCTCAACGACCTCGCCGCCAAGCGCGGCTGGCCGCCCATCACCTTCTACGGGACGCCGCCGAAGGCCCGCCTGAACTGACCCGGGCGGCCGACCACGAAAGCCACCCCCGCACCGGACGCCGATCGGGTGCGGGGGCACCCAGCCGGAGCCGAATCACCCGGCCGGGCGGCGGCCCGCCGCCCCCGACGGGTCCCCCGCGCCCTGCCGCCGCACCAGCAGCTCCGCCGTCCGCAGGCACCACTCCCGTGTCTCGCGCTCGAAGGCGAGCCCGCGCTGACAGGTCAGATACGGCCCGATCCGCTGCCCCGCCAGCAGGAACTCCTCCTCGTCCCGCTCCCCGCGCAGCCGCCGCAGCAGCTTCCCCAGGACCTCCGCCTTGGCCTCGGCGACCGCCGCCCGCTCCTGGAGCTGGGCGATCACCGGCGCCGCGTCGACGCCGTCGACCGCCTGCACCTTGACCAGCAGGTCGTCCCTGATGAACGACGGCTTGGCGGGCGCGGCGGCGAACCGCTCCAGCTCGGCGACGCCCTCGTCCGTGACCCGGAACATCCGCTTGTTGGGCCGCCCGTCCTGCACCACCTCGCGCCCGGAGACAAGGCCGTCGCTCTCCAGGCGTGACAGCTCGGCGTACAGCTGCTGCGGCAGCGCGTGCCAGAAGTTGGCGACGCCGATGTCGAAGCCCTTGGCCAGCTGATAGCCGCTGAACTCGCCGTCGAGCAGTGCCGCGAGCACCGCGTGCCGCAGAGCCATGTCCGCCTTCTCCCTCTCGCTCCGTGCCCCTCCGGTCGTTCCTTCCGGGCGCCCTCGCGCAGTCTTCCCTTCCGGGCGCCGCGCCGCCATGATAGTCATCAATCTGACTACTCAGATTCTTGACTATGGAGGTACGTATGGCCACCGCACCGTCCGCCGATGCCATCCCCGCCGCGGCCCGCGACGCCGTCGCCCGTTTCCGCGAGGCCGTCGAGAAGCGTGAACTGGCCGCGCTCGACGACCTGTTCACGCCGGACATCCGCTTCTACAGCCCGGTGAAGTTCCAGCCCTTCGAGGGCCGCGAGATGGTGGTCGGGCTCTTCGGGGTGCTGCTCCGGCTCTTCGAGGACTTCCGGTACGTGGGGTCCTACGAGGGCGCGGCACAGACCAGCACCGACGGGAGCGAGGCGGCGTCGGCCGTGCTGCTGTTCCGGACGACCGTGTCCGGCAAGGAGATCCACGGCATCGACCTGCTGCACTTCGACGGGGACGGCCGGATCAAGGAGTTCACGGTGATGGTGCGGCCGCAGTCGGCCGTCCAGGCGCTCGGGCAGGCCGTGTACGCGGGCCTGGTCGCCGACGGCCTGGTGCCGCCGCTTCCCGAGGAAGGGTGACACCGGGCCGTCGGCGGCGGCGGTGGGTCAGGCGGACAGCGGCACGTCCAGGCGCGCCTTGCGGTGGCTGAACGTCGCGATGGAGTGCGGGCCGTGGTAGGCGCCGAGCCCGCTCTCGCCGACGCCGCCGAACGGCAGCTCGGGGACGGAGAGATGAGCCATCGGCAGGCCGAAGCCGAGCCCGCCCGACGAGGTCTCGGCGGCGAGCCGCTCGCGGGTGACGTCCGCTTCGGTGAACGCGTACAGGGCGAGCGGCTTGTCCCGGTCGTTGATGAACTCGATGGCCTCGTCCAGGTTCTCGACCTCGACGATCGGCAGGACGGGGCCGAAGATCTCCTCGCGCATGACGGGCTCGTCGGGCTCGACCCCGCCGAGCACGGTCGGCGCGATGTACTTCGTGGCCCGGTCGGTCTGCCCGCCGGTCACCAGGCGGCCCGAGCCGAGCAGCCCCGAGAGCCGGTCGAAGTGCCGTTCGTTGACGATCCGGCCGTACGCGTCCGACGCCGCCGGGTCCGTCCCGTACCGCTGCGCGATGGCCTCGGTGAGCGCGGCCTCCAGGGCGCGGGCGGTGGCCGGGTCGGTGAGGACGTAGTCGGGCGCGACGCAGGTCTGCCCGGCGTTGGCGAACTTGGCCCGGGCCAGGCGCCGGGCGACCTCCGGCACATCCACGCCGGTGTCCACGAACGCGGGTGACTTGCCGCCGAGTTCGAGGGTGACGGGGGTCAGGTGCTCGGCGGCGGCGCGCATCACGATGCGGCCCACGGTGCCGTTGCCGGTGTAGAAGATGTGGTCGAAGCGCTGGGCGAGCAGCGCCGTGGTCTCGGGCACTCCGCCCTCGACGACGGCCACGGCGTCGGTGTCCAGGTAGCGCGGCAGCAGCCGGGCGACGACCGCGGAGGTGGCGGGCGCCATCTCGCTGGGCTTGACGACGACGGCGTTGCCCGCGGCGAGCGCCCCGGCGACGGGCACGAGGAGGAGCTGCGCGGGGTAGTTCCACGGCGCGATGACGAGGACGACACCGAGCGGGTCGACCTGCGTGCCCGCGCTGGCCCGCTCCCCGAAGACGCCGCTGACGTCGACGGACTGCGGGCTCAGCCACTCCTCCAAGTGGTCGAGGGTGTGGTCGATCTCCCGGATGCTGAAGTCGATTTCGGAGCGGTAGGCCTCCGCGCGGGGCTTGCCGAGGTCCGCGTGCAGGGCGTCCGCGATGTCCTCGCGGTGCTCGGTGAGCAGGTCGCGCAGCCGGGTGAGCTGACGCACACGCCAGTCGAGGGGGCGGGTGCGGCCGGTGCGGAAGGTGGCGCGCAGGCGGGCCACGAGGGCGGCGGGGTCCTCGGGGGCAGGGGCGTTCGCGGGGGTGGTGCTGTCGTTCATGGGGTCCTCAGGAGTGTGACTCGGGTGCGGGCAGGAGCCCGGTGAGCAGGGCGTCGGTGGCGGGGCGCAGCAGGTGCGCCGCGGCGGGGACGGATTCCAGGCCGATGACGAGGGCGAGGCAGATGTCGGCGGCCTCGGCGGGGGTGAGGGGGGTGTCGGTGGCGGTCCGGGTGCCCCCGGCGGGCCCCTTGGGCACGGCCACCACTCCCGTACCGGTGAACTGCTCCGCAAGCAGCTCCCGGATCCGGTCGGTGAACGCGTCGCAGATGTCGCCGGACAGGCGCGCCTTGGCGTCGAGGAGTTCCGCGGCGTGCCCCGCCCCGCCCGCGAGGTCGAGGACCAGGTCGAGCTTGGCGGCCAGGATGCCGTGGATCCGCTCGGCGGGCGGCGCGTCGGCGATGGCGGCCGCCGCGGCCCGGTCGAGCGCCCGGTCGTGCAGGCGCCGGGCGAGCTGCCGGACCGCGTCGTCCTTGCCGCGTACGTACTGGTAGACCGCGGACCGGGACACACCCATCTCGCCCGCGATGTCGTCCATCGTGGTGCGCCGCACGCCGTACCTGCTCAGGCACGTGTAGGTCGCGTCGAGGACGTCGGTGAGCCGGTCGTTGGCCATGGCTCAGCCCAGTGCCGTGACGATCCGGGCGGCCAGCGGGGCGGCCGACGCCGGGTTCTGGCCGGTGTGCAGGGTGCCGTCGGTGACGATGTGGGGCGCCCACGGCTCGCCCTCCTGGAAGTCCACGCCGAGGGCGACGAGCCGGTCCTGGAGGAGCCACGGGGCGCGGTCGGCGAACCCGGCCTGGGTCTCCTCGGCGTTGCTGAACGCGGTCACGCGGCGGCCCGCGAAGGGCGAGCCGCCCTCGACGTCGGCGGTGGCGAGCAGCGCGGCGGGGCCGTGGCAGACGATGCCGAGGGGCTTGCCGGACGCGAGGGCCGCGATCAGGAGGGCGCCGGACGCGGCGTTCACCGCGAGGTCCTCCATCGGGCCGTGGCCGCCCGGGTAGAACACCCCGGCGTAGTCGTCGAGCCGCACGTCCTCGAGCGCCACGGGCTGCTTGAGCTCGGCGGCGCCCGCCAGGAGGGCGGCGATGGCGTCGGCGTTCTCCTGGCCGTCGTTCAGCTCGGGCGCGAGGCTCGCGGGGTCCATCGTCGGCTCGACGCCACCGGGCGTCGCGACCACGACGTCGTACCCGGCCGCGGTGAAGGCCTGGTACGGCGCCGCGACCTCCTCGGCCCAGTAGCCGCTCGGATGCGCGGTGCCGTCGGCCAGCGTCCATACGTCGGAGCCGGTGACCACCATCAGGATCTTCGCCATAGCTCTCTCCTCGTCTCGGGGGACGCCCTGTCTCGGGTGACGCCTCGTCTCGCGCGACGCCCTGACATTCCGTACGCAGAACGTCAGGTCGCCGGTGATTCGAAGGTAGGCCGCCGAGCCATAGAGTTCCAATACGATCTCCGGTATGCCCCATAGAGATTCCAATGGCGCCAGCTCAGGGCGGGAACGCCGCGCACGGCCCGCGCCGTCGGCCGCCGACCGGGGGCGGTCCCCGGCCGCCGCCCCTGCCGCCGTCTCCCCGGCACGCGCGCCGCTCGACCTGTCCCTGCTGCGCACGTTCCTCGCCGTGCACCGCTCCGGCTCGTTCACGGCGGCCGCGCGGGTGCTCGGCCTCTCACAGCCGACGGTGACGACACAGATCCGCTCCCTGGAGCAGCAGCTGGGCCGGGAGCTGTTCGAGCGACGGCCGCGCGGCGCCGTCCCGACGTCCGTCGCCGACGAGCTGGCCACCCAGGTGGCGGCCCCGATCGACGCGCTGGCCGCCGTGGCCGACCGGGGCCCGCTCGCCGCCGAGAAGCGCCCGGACCCGGTACACCTGGCGGGACCGGCCGAGCTGATGTGCGCCCGCGTCCTGCCCGCGCTCGCGCCGCTCACCGACCAGGGCGTACGCCTGCGGGTCACCATGGGCCTCACCGACGAGCTCCTGGACGGGCTCCGCGCCGGCCGCTTCGACCTGGTGATCTCCACGCTGCGGCTGCGCGGGCGCACGTTCAGCGCGGTGCCGCTCGCCGACGAGGAGTTCGTGCTCGTCGCCTCGCCGGAGTGGGCGCAGCGCATCGGCCCGCGGCGGGTCGCGGCCGAGGGGCCCGCCGCGCTGCGCGGGGTGCCGATCGTCGCGTACGCCGACGACCTGCCCATCGCCCGCCGGTACTGGTGGCACGTCTTCGGCGAACGCCTGACCGAGCAGCCCGCGATCACCGTGCCGGACCTGCGCGGGGTGCTCTCGGCGGTGGCGGCCGGGGCGGGCATCAGCGTGCTGCCGCGCTATCTGTGTCTGGACGCGCTGGACTCGGGCGCCCTGGTGCCGCTGCTGCTGCCCGAGGACCCGCCGATCAACACGGGCTATCTCGCGCAGCGGCCGGGCGCCGCGGCCAATCCGCATGTGCTGCTCGTCCGGGACCGGATGCTGCGGTCGGGGCCGTCGTGGTGACGTACGCCCGGGTGACATCGAGTCAGCGGGCCGCAGCAGCCCTGGCACGTCGGGTACGCCGGGCACGCCCCTGAAAGGCGGTCAGCTCTCGGCCGGACGATGGACTCCGTCACCTGCCCGGGGGCAGTCCGCATGCGGTCCGGGCTGACGCCGCGTTGGCTCGTCGTCAGGTAGCACGGGCGTTTCCCAATTCCGGCGGCGCACGGGACGTACCGCCAACCGTGCCACCGGAGGGCTGACGCATGCGTACTACTCAGATATCGCTCCGCTCCGGACTGGCCGTGGCCGCCATCGCACTCCCGCTGGCACTGACCGCCCCCTCGGCGGTCGCGGGACCGGGCATCAATGTGACCGTCACCGGGTCGACCGTGCAGGTCACCACGACTGCCTGTCCCAACGGCGGCAAGGCCGCGCTGATGAGCGGCGGCAACGCCAGCTTCGCCTCGGGGAGGCAGGCCCAGCTCACCGGTGGCAGTGCCTCCTGGTCGGGTGTGAGTGCCGGCACCCATACGGTGGTGGTGCTCTGTCAGGACGGTTCGGCGGCCGGTTCGCAGTCGGTCACGGTCGGCACGACCGCGACGACCTCGTCGACGACGGCTCCCGCGCGCGGTGTGCGCGGTGGCATCGGCGGCGCGGTCGAGGACTACGGCACGATCACGCTGGTCGCGGGCGGGGCCCTGGTGGCCGCGGGTGTGACGGGCGGCGTGCTGTACTTCCGGCGCCGCACGGTGCACCGCCACTTCTGACCCCGTCCCCCACGGTGGCCGAGCCCCCCCTCGGCCACCACTCCGGCCGGGCTCACCCCCGGCCATCGAACGGCCCGCGCCCGGCCCCGGTACTCCCACCGGATCCGGGCCCGGGCCTTCGTGCGTGCGGGCGGGGACGGCGACTCTCTCCCCCCGCCGTGCCGGGTGCTGGAACCGGCCGACGGGCTACCGCCGCGTGGACCGAGAACCGGTCGACGGCCTTCCGCCGCACGAGCCCGGAACCGGCCGACGGGCTTCCGCCGCACGGACGTGGACTTTCCCCTGCGCCTGCTGGAGCCTGTCCCTGTGGACTCGTCCCTGACCACGTTCCTGCTGCCCGCCGTCCTCGCCGCCATCATGTTCGGCCTCGGACTCGGCCTGACCGTGGCCGACTTCCGCCGGGTCACCGCCCATCCCCGGCCCGTGGCCGTCGCCCTCTGCTGTCAGTTGGTGCTGCTGCCCGCCGTCTGTCTGGGCCTGGTCCTCGCCTTCGACCTGAGCCCGGCGCTCGCCGTCGGCATGATGCTGCTCGCGGCCTCCCCCGGCGGCACGATGGCCAATGTCTTCAGCCACCTCTTCGGCGGCGACGTCGCCCTCAACGTCACGCTCACCGCCATCAATTCGGTCATCGCCGTCGTCACCCTGCCGATCATCGTGAACCTCTCCCTCGACCACTTCCTGTCCGGCACGGACGAGGCGCTGGGACTGCGCTTCGACAAGACCCTCCAGGTCTTCCTCGTCGTGCTGGTGCCGGTCTCGGCGGGCATGCTGGTCCGTCGGCGCCGTCCGAACTTCGCGGAGCGCTCCACGCAGGCGGTCAAGGTGACGGCGGTGACCGCGCTCGTCGGCGTGATCATCGCCGCGGTCGTCAGCGAGCGCAAGAACGTGCTCGGCTACCTCGCCGACGTCGGCCACGTCGCCTTCCTCTTCGCCGCGATCTCCCTCACCGTCGGGTACGGGGCGACCCGTCTCGCCCGCGGGGACCACCGGCAGTCCGTCGCCACCTGCTTCGAGATCGGCATGCACAACACCACGCTGTCGATGGCGATCGCCCTCAGCCCCTCCCTCCTCGACAGCACCCGCATGGCCATCCCGTCGGCGGTGTACGCGGTGGAGATGTTCTTCATGGCCCTGGCCGCGGGCTATCTGCTGCGCCGGATCGCCCCGCCCGAGACCACGGCCGTCACCACGGGGCCTCAGCGGCCGGACACGGCACCTCGCCAGGTCACGTAAGACTTTCGTCATCCGCTTCCGGGAGTTCCGGGCACCCCGCCGACGTCGTACAGGGACAGAGACTCCTCTCCATCCCTTACGGAGGCACGACATGGGACGCCTACGGCGCACACTCGGCAAGCCGTGGTTCATCACCGCGCTGTTCGCGGGCGTGGTACTCGCGGGGGTAGGCCTGTACTGGTTCCAGCCGTGGAAGCTGTGGGTGGACGAGACCGTACGGGACCCGTTCCCCGTCGCGGCGTCCGTGCCGTCCTCGGGGGCGGCCGGGGGCGGGGCGGGCTCCGGGCCGAAGGAGCTGGCCACCGGGAAGCTGATCAGCCACGAGCACGAGACCAGCGGCTCGGTCCGGATCCTGCGCCTCGCGGACGGCACCCGCGTCCTGCGCCTCACGGGCCTGGAGACCAGCAACGGGCCCGCCCTGCGGGTCTGGCTCAGCGACGCCGAAGTGAAGCCGGGCAAGGACGGCTGGCACGTCTTCGACGACGGCAAGCACGTCAGCCTCGGCGAACTCAAGGGCAACAAGGGCGACCAGAACTACCCGCTGCCCGCCGACGTCGACCTGGACACGTACCGCAGCGTCGCCATCTGGTGCGACCGCTTCGACGTGTCCTTCGGCGCCACGGAACTGACCCGCGCCTGACCGCGCTACGCGGACGTCCCGCCGGGCGGCCGCCAGCCGCCCGCCAGCATGTCGAAGACCGCCTCGACAGCGGCCCGGTGGTCCTTCTGCCCCTGCGCGAGGACGGGAACGTCGAGGGCGAAGCGGGCGAGTGCGGCACAGGCGAGGTCGCCGTGCGCCACGCCGCACTCGTCGGCGATGGCCGCGCTGAGGGTGTCGGTGTGCCGGATCCACATGCGCTCGGCGTACGCGCGCAGCGCCGGGGTGGAGTCCACGAGCTGGTTGAACGCCTCCCGCTGCGGGTGCGCCGCGATCGGCAGCCAGGTATCCAGCACGTGCTGCCGCAGGGCGTCCAGGACGCTCTGGCCGGCGTCACGCTCGCGCACCGCGGCGACCAACTGGGCGTCCGTGCTCTCCTCCCGGTCGAAGACGAGGGCTTCCTTGCCGGTGAAGTGCTTGAACACCGTGGTGGTCGACACGTCGGCCGCGTCGGCGATGTCCCGAATGCTCACGGCGTCGTAGCCGCGCTCCAGGAAGAGGTGCAGGGCGGCGTCGGCGATCGCTTGCCGGGTGGCTGCCTTCTTGCGTTCGCGGCGGCCGATGGGGGGCTCGGTCATGGGCGTGATCCTAGCCGGTGGCGGCATGCGCAGCTTAATGGCATGTGCCGCTTAAAGGCATGCACAGCTTAAAGACGCATACAGCTTAATGGTATCCATCACTTAGCGAACTTCACCACTAAGTTGTCTGATTACACTTTTGCATCTAGCCTCCTTTCCATGACTTCTCCGCACCCTTCCCGCGCCCGGATCAGCGTCATCGGGGCCGGTCCCGGCGGGCTGACCTGCGCCCGTATCCTGCAGCGCCACGGCTTCACGGTCACCGTCCACGACCGCGACACCGGCCCCCACTCCCGTGACCAGGGCGGCACCCTGGACCTGCACGCCGACAACGGCCAGATCGCCCTGCGCGCGGCCGGGCTGCTGGACGAGTTCTTCGCGCTCGCCCGCCCCGAGGGCCAGGAGATGCGTCTGCTCGACCCGGCGGGCACCCGCACGTCCCACCAGGTCCCGGCGCCCGGCGAGACGTTCAAGCCGGAGATCGACCGGGGGCGGTTGCGCGACCTCCTGCTCGGCTCCCTGACGCCCGGCACCGTGCGGTGGGGCCAGGCTCTGGAGCGCGTCGGCGGGCCCGCCGAGGGGCCGCGGCGGTTGCACTTCGCCGACGGCACCACCATTGAGGCCGACCTGGTCATCGGCGCCGACGGCGCCTTCTCGCGGGTCCGCCGGGCCGTCTCCCCCGCGACGCCCGCGTACACCGGCGTGAGCTTCCTGGAGGCGTGGTTCGACGATGTCGACAACCGGCACCCCGAGATCGCGGACCTGGTCGGCCCGGGCGGCGCCCACGCCGCCGACGGCGAGCGTGCCGTGTTCGCCCAGCGCAACGGCGGCGACCACATCCGCGTCTACCTCATCCAGCGCGTCCCGGTCGACTGGATCCGCGCGAGCGGCCTGACGCCCCCGGACACCGACGGCATCCGCGCCCTGCTTCTGGAGCGCTACGCCCACTGGTCGCCCCTGATGCGCCGGATGATCACCGACAACGACGGCCCCTACGTCGACCGCCCGATCCTCGCCCTGCCGGTGCCGCACACCTGGGCGCACCACCCCACGGTGACCCTCCTCGGCGACGCCGCCCACCTCATGCCGCCGCTCGGCGTCGGCGTCAACCTCGCCATGCTGGACGCCAGCGAACTCGCCCTCGCCCTCGCCGAGGCGGCCACCGTCGACGACGCCGTCCGCGCCTACGAAGCGACGATGCTTCCCCGCGCGACCGAGACGGCCAAGCTCCTCGACGGCGGCGCCGAGGGCCTGTTGGACATCGAAGACGGGCCGGACACCGGGATCAACGGGCCGGACACCGAGATCAGCGGATGAGCGAA
Organism: Streptomyces sp. NPDC040610; assembly: GCF_055594065.1. Taxonomy (NCBI): domain Bacteria; kingdom Bacillati; phylum Actinomycetota; class Actinomycetes; order Kitasatosporales; family Streptomycetaceae; genus Streptomyces; species Streptomyces sp. NPDC040610. The sequence continues at coordinate 843,170 of NZ_JBVIXA010000002.1, forward strand.
CGGCCGGTGGGCGCGAGCCGGAGCACCCGAGGCGCCGCGAACTGTTCCCGCTCGATGCCCGGCAGGACCTCGTCCCGCGCGACGGGATGGGCCCGTACCTCGGCGGCGTGACGGCGCCGAGCCCGCTCGTCCGGGTACGAGGTGAGGGCCACGGCGACGTTCTCGCCGGTGCGGACCGGCAGCCTGGTGAAGGTGTTGGGCGCGGTCTCGGTGGTGAGAACGGCGAGCGGCGCGGGTCCCGTCTCGCTCAGGACGGGGAGCAGTCCGTCCTGGATCAGTGCGACGCCGTCGGACCGCCCGGGCGGGAAGGACCACACGGTGGCGGACACGAACCGGTCCGGTGCGGGAGTGCCGACGCGGTGGCGCTCGGCCGGGGAGGCGGTGAGACCGTTCGCCGCCGACACGGGGCGCAGCAGCAGGACGTCGTCCGAGTCGGCCATGGTGGCGTTGGCCCGGGGACCGTGCTCGGCCCAGACGGGGCCGCCGTAGAAGGCCGTCAGTGCGCGGTGGCGGGTCTCCATGTCCTCGAATCCGCGCAGCCAGACGAAGCGGTCGGGGTCGTCGAGGTCCCGGAACTGGCCGAGCACGGTCATCCCGGTCGCTTCCTGGGTCTCGACGAACTCCCGGTCGAACAGCTCGATGAGCTCGTCGCGCCGTCCGGGCCGCAGCGTGTACTGGCGCAGCTCGACGACGGCGGGAGGGCTGACGGGGGCATGAGGGGGCACGGCGGGCTCCTGTTGGATGCGCATGCGCCGACCGTAAGGAAGCCGTGTGCCAGGGCCTGTCAGTGTTTCCGAGCAGAATGGGTCCATGTCCGCCGGTCGTCTGCTGTCGCTGCTCCTGTTGCTCCAGTCCCGTGGCCGGGTGTCCGCGCGCGCCATCGCCGAGGAGCTGGGGGTGTCCGTGCGGACCGCCTACCGTGACGTGGCGCGGCTGCAGGAGGCCGGGGTCCCGGTCTACGCGGAGCCGGGTCGCACGGGTGGCTATCAGCTCCTCGACGGCTACCGCACCCGTCTCACCGGGATGAGCGAGGGCGAGGCGCGGGCGCTTTTCTTCGCCGGACTTCCGGGCCCCGCCGCCGAGTTGGGCCTCGCGGCGGAGGTGACGGCCGCCCGGCTGAAGCTGCTCGCCGCGCTGCCCGCGGGGTTGCGTGAGGAGGCGGCGCGGACCGCTGCGGTGTTCCACGTGGACGCTCCCGGCTGGTACCGGGAGCCCGAGGAGGCGCCCCATCTGCCCCTGTTCGTCGACGCGGTGCTCGCCCGGCACGCGGTGGACGTGCGCTACCGCCGCTGGCGCGCGCCGCAGGAGGTGAGCCGCCGCCTGCACCCGTACGGCCTCGTCCTCAAATCCGGCACCTGGTACCTCGTGGCCGCCTCGGCGGGACGGACCGCGACCTACCGCGTCACCCAGGTCCTCGACGCCACCCCGACCGACGAACGGTTCGACCGGCCCCGGGACTTCGACCTGGGCGCGTACTGGGCCTCGTACCTCGACGACTTCGAGACCCGCCGCCACACCGGCACCGCCACCATCCGGCTGTCCCCGCACGGACGGCGCCGCCTGCCCGACAACGTCACCCCGGACGTGGCGCGGGCCGTCGAGGCCACCGCGACCCCCGTCGGCGACGACGGCTGGGTCGAGGCCGTCATCCCCACCGAGAGCACCGGCCACGCCTGCGGCGAGCTGCTCCGGCTCGGCGTCGACGTCGAGGTCGTCGCCCCGGCCGCACTGCGCCGGGCGATGGCCGCCACCGTGGGCGCGCTCGCCCGGACGTACGGCGTGGCCGACGGCGGGCCCACGGGATCGTGCGCACCCTTGTAGACGCGACGCCCGCGCCTTACGGTCCTCCCAGCCGCCGACGGGGAGGGACCCTCCATGCCACGACCGCTCAGCGTTCAGCTCTACTCCGTACGCGACGAGTTCGCCACCGACCGCGCGGGGACCCTGGGCCGGCTCGCGGAGATGGGATACGGCGCGGTGGAGGCGTACGACGTCACCGATGACGCGGCCGGGCTGCGCCGCCTGGTCGACGGCCTGGGCCTCACCGTGTCCGGCGCGCACGCCGTGCAGCTCCTCACCGGCGAACCCGGCCCTGTCCTCGACGCGGTGGCCGCGCTCGGCACGCCGCTGGCGATCGTCCCTGCCGGGTTCCCGCACGAGGACTTCACGACGTACGACGGCCTGGCCCGCGTGGCCGAACGGCTCGGCGGCCTCGCGCGGGACGCGGCCCGGCACGGGCTGCGGCTCGGCTATCACAACCACTGGTGGGAGGTGGAGCCGCGACTGGCGAGCCACGGCGGGCGCCACGCCCTGGAAGTCCTGGCCGAACTCCTGGACCCCGACGTGTTCCTGGAGGTCGACACGTACTGGGCGGCGGTTGCGGGCGCCGACGTCCCCGCGCTGCTCACCCGCCTCGGCGACCGTGTGGAGGCCCTGCACCTCAAGGACGGCCCCGGCACGAAGGACGACCCGAACGTGGCGGTCGGCGGCGGCACCATGCCCGTGCCGGAGGTCCTGGCGGCGGCGCCGGACGCCTGGCGCGTCGTCGAGTTCGACGCGTGCGCGGGCGACCTGCTCGGGGAACTCGCGGCCAGCCGCACCTACGTCAGCGCCCTGGAGGCCGTGTGAACAGGGGCCCGGTCGGCGTCGCGGTGGTCGGCGCGGGCGTCATCAGCGCCGAGTACCTGCGCACCCTCACCACCTTCCCGGACATCCGGCTCGTGGCCGTCGCGGACATCGTCCCGGAGCGCGCCGCCGCCGCGGCCCGCACCCACGGCATACCGCTCGCGGGCGACCTGCCGACCGTCCTCGACGAGCCGGACGTCGAGCTGATCGTGAACCTCACCGTGCCCGCCGCCCACGCGCAGGTCGCGGCGGCCGCGCTGCGGGCGGGCAAGCACGTGTACGGCGAGAAGCCGCTCACCCCGGCCCCCGCCGACGCCGAGAAGCTGCTCGCCGAGGCGTCCGAGCGGGGGCTGCTGCTCGGCGGCGCGCCCGACACCTTCCTGGGCGCGGGGCTGCAGTCGGCGCTGCGGGCCGTCCGTGCGGGGCACATCGGCACGCCCGTCGCGGCGACGACAGCGGTGCAGAGCCTCGGCCCGGAGGGCTGGCACCCCGACCCGGCGTTCTTCTACCAGCCGGGCGCAGGGCCGCTGTTCGACCTCGGTCCGTACTATCTGACGGCTCTGGTGGCGCTGTTCGGCGCCGTGGAGCGGGTGGCGGCGACGGCTGCGCGGGCCCGGGTGCGGCGCACGGTCGGCTCGGGGCCGAAGGCCGGGCAGTCGTTCCCCGTCGACGTGCCGACGCACGTGTGCGCGCTCCTCGACTTCGCGTCGGGCGCGAGCGCCAACTCGACGTTCAGCTTCGACAGTTCGCACCCGCGGGTCCGGTTCGAGATCACCGGCACGGAGGGCACGCTCGCCGTGCCGGACCCGAACACGTTCCGCGGCCCGCTGCGCGTGCGGGCCAACGGCGACGACGAGTGGCACGACCTTCCGGTGCGGGGGCGCACGGACGGGCGGGGGCTCGGGGTCCTCGACATGGCCCGCGCGATCCGCGCCCACGACGCTCCGCGGGACGGCGGCGCGCCCGACGCCCACCGGGCCTCCGGCGCCCTCGCCCTGCACGTCCTGCAGACGATGACGGCCATCACGCGCTCCGCCGACCGCGCGGAGTTCACGCCGCTCCCGGCCCAGGTCGTGCCGCCGCCCCCGCTGCCGGACGGCTGGGACCCGACGGCGGCCACGCTCGGGGCCGCCCAGGTCGGGTAGACCGGGCTGCCACGGACCGGCCTCAGGACTCCGTCAGCTCCTCCAGCGTTCGCGTGAGCCACTGCGTCCAAAACGCCTCCAGGTCGATCCCGGCCCGCAGGACGACATGGCGCAGCCGGTCCTCGATGGCGTCCCTGCCGGGCGGGAAGTCGCGCCGCTCGATCTCCTCGTACTCGGCCAACTGCTCCTGGTGCAGGGCGAGATGGCGGCGCAGGTCCGCCTCGATGCCGTCGGTGCCGACGACCGCGGCGGCGCGCAGCCGCAGCAGCAGGGTGTCGCGCAGCGGCTTGGGGTCCTGGCTCGCGGCGGTCCAGCGGGCCAGTTCGGCGCGGCCCGCGGGCAGCACCTCGTACTCCTTCTTCTGGCCGCGCGTGGCCTGCGCGGACGGCAGCGCGCGGGTGAGTCCGTCGCGCTCCAGCTTGCCAAGCTCGCGGTAGATCTGCTGGTGGGTGGCCGACCAGAAGTAGCCGATCGACCTGTCGAACCGGCGAGTCAGCTCCAGACCCGATGACGGTTTCTCTAGCAGGGCGGTGAGGATCGCGTGCGGGAGTGACATGACGGCATCCTAGGGACGGTGGGCGGGCGCGCGGCCGTCCGCCCGGCAGGCCGCGCGGCCCGGTGCCTCACAGCGCGGCGGCCAGCTCCGTGCCCTGCTTGATGGCGCGCTTGGCGTCGAGTTCGGCGGCCACGTCGGCGCCGCCGATGAGGTGCGCGTCGACGCCGGCGGCGATCAGCTCCTCGTACAGGCCGCGCCGGGGCTCCTGGCCGGTGCAGAGGACGACCGTGTCGACGGGGATGGTGCGCTGCTCGTCGCCGACGGTGATGTGCAGGCCCTCGTCGTCGATGCGGTCGTAGGTGGCGCCGTTGACCATGGCGACGCCCCGGTGGCGCAGCTCGGTGCGGTGGATCCAGCCGGTGGTCTTGCCGAGGCCCTGGCCGACCTTCGAGGTCTTGCGCTGGAGGAGGTGGACGGTGCGGGGCGGCGCGGGGCGGACGGGTTCGGTGAGGCCGCCGCGGTCGCGGTAGTCCATGTCGACGCCCCACTGCTTGAAGTACGTCGCCGGGTCCAGGCTCGCCTTGTCGCCGCTGTCGGTGAGGTACTCGGCGACGTCGAAGCCGATGCCGCCCGCACCGACGATCGCGACCCGCTCCCCCACGGGCGCGCCGTCGCGCAGGACGTCCAGGTAGCTGACGACGCTGGCGTGGTCGACGCCGGGGATCTCGGGGGTGCGGGGCGTGACGCCGGTGGCGACGACGACCTCGTCGTACCCGGCGGCGGCGAGCTGGTCCGCCGTCACGTGCGTGTTCAACCGGACGTCCACGCCGCGCAGTTCGAGCTGGGTGCGGTAGTAGCGCAGCGTCTCGTCGAACTCCTCCTTGCCGGGGACCTTGCGGGCGATGTTGAGCTGCCCGCCGACCTCGGACGCGGCGTCGTACAGCGTCACGTCGTGGCCGCGCTCGGCCGCCGAGACCGCGCAGGCGAGCCCGGCGGGGCCCGCGCCGACGACGCCGACGCGCTTGGCGCGGCGGGTCGGGGCAAGCACCAGCTCCGTCTCGTGGCAGGCGCGCGGGTTCACCAGGCAGGAGGTGATCTGCAGGCTGAAGGTGTGGTCGAGGCAGGCCTGGTTGCAGCCGATGCAGGTGTTGATGGCGTCCGCCTGCTCGGCCCGCGCCTTGGCGACGAAGTCCGGGTCGGCGAGCAGCGGGCGCGCGAGGGAGACCATGTCGGCGGCACCGTCGGCGAGCAACTGCTCGGCGAGTTCAGGGGTGTTGATGCGGTTGGTGGTGACGAGCGGCACGGACACCTCGCCCATGACCTTCTTCGTCACGAAGGTGTACGCGCCGCGCGGCACCGAGGTGGCGATGGTCGGGATGCGCGCCTCGTGCCAGCCGATGCCGGTGTTGATGATCGTGGCACCCGCGGCCTCGATCTCCTTGGCGAGCTGGACGACTTCGGCGAGCGTGGAGCCGCCGGGCACGAGGTCGAGCATCGAGAGGCGGTAGATGATGATGAAGTCCGGGCCGACGCGTTCGCGGGTGCGGCGGACGATCTCGACGGGGAAGCGGACGCGGTTCTCGTAACTGCCGCCCCAGCGATCGGTGCGCCGGTTGGTCGGCGCCGCGATGAATTCGTTGATCAAGTAGCCTTCGGAGCCCATGACTTCGACGCCGTCGTAGCCCGCGAGCTTCGCCAGTTCGGCGGCGCGCACGAAGTCCTCGACGGTCTGCTCGACCTCGTCGTCCTCCAGGGCGCGCGGCGGGAAGGGGCTGATGGGCGCCTGGATGGCGCTCGGCGCGACGAGCTGCTCGTGGTAGGCGTACCGCCCGAAGTGCAGGATCTGCATCGCGATCCGGCCGCCCTCGCGGTGCACGGCCGCGGTGACGCCCGCGTGCTTCTCCGCCTCCGCCTCGGTGGTCAGCTTGGCGCCGCCCTCGTAGGGGCGCCCGGCGTCGTTCGGGGCGATGCCGCCGGTGACGATGAGGCCGACGCCGCCGCGGGCCCGGGTCGCGTAGAACTCGGCCATCCGCGCGAACCCGTCGGGCGCCTCCTCCAGGCCCACGTGCATGGATCCCATCAGGACCCGGTTGGGCAGGGTCGTGAAGCCCAGGTCGAGGGGGCTGAGCAGGTGCGGGTAGCGGCTCACTGAGCTCATGCGGTACGTCCTCTTTCGTCCACATACGCCGGGGCGTCAGCGTCATCGGTGTCGTCGGAACAGTTGTAGGCCAGCCCATGGCTTTATGCAACTAGTTGCACATACGGTTCGGGCCGCGCGAGACGCAGTTCACAACGGCCCGCGCGGACCTCACAGCGGCAGCGACCGCTCCCGCACCACGTGCTTCATCACCAGCGTCGAGCTCAGCCGCTGCACCCCGGGCAGCGTCGCCAGCTCCTCGTCGTACAGCTGCTGGAAGGCCCGCAGGTCCTTGCTGACGATCCGCAGCAGATAGTCGGGGTCCCCGAAGAGACGCTGCGCCTGTACGACATGGGGGATGTCGGCGACCGCCGCCTCGAATGCCGCCACCGTGTCCCGGTCCTCCTGACGCATGGTGACGAAGACCAGGGACTCGAAGGTCAGGCCGACGGCCTCGGGGTCGAGCACGGCGCGGTAGCCGCGCACCGCCCCGCGGCGTTCGAGTTCGCGCAGTCTGCGGTGGCACGGCGAGAGGCTCAGGCGCACCCGCGCGGCCAGTTCGGTGACGGTCAGACGGCCGTCCTTCTGCAGCTCGGCAAGGATCTGCCGGTCGACTGTGTCCATGGGGAAGATTCTTCCACTCACACACCCTCGGTCGGCAGATCTTGGGAGCACCTTTGGGTAGATCGCAACTAACCTCCCTCACGCGACCGAAAAGGGAGGGAAAAACATCCATGGCCGTCAGCTCCATCACCGCTTTCTGGGCGGTGTCCGTCCTGCTCATCCTGGTTCCGGGCGCGGACTGGGCGTACGCGATATCGGCAGGACTGCGGGACCGCTCGGTGGCCCCGGCCGTCGGCGGACTGCTGCTCGGCTACGTCGGCCTGACCGCCGTCGTCGCGGCGGGCATCGCGGCGGTCGTCGCCGACCACCCGGCCGTGCTGGCGGGCCTGACGCTGCTCGGCGCGCTGTACCTGATCTGGCTCGGCGTGACGACACTGACCCGCCCGAGCACCCCCGACGCCGCGCCGGAGGGAACATCGAGCGCGGCCGCCCCCGCGCCCTGGCACAGCCGCGTCCTCCAGGGCGCCGGGATCAGCGGCCTCAACCCCAAGGCGCTGCTCCTCTTCCTCGCCCTGCTCCCCCAGTTCACCCAGCCCGGCACCGGCTGGCCGCTCGCCCTCCAGATCAGCACCCTCGGCCTGGTCCACATCCTCAGCTGCGGCGCCATCTACTTGTGCGTGGGCGTGCTCGCCCGTACCGTCCTGCGCACGCGCCCGGCCGCCGCCCGCGCGGTCACCCGGATCTCCGGAGCGGCGATGGTCGTGATCGGCGCGGTCCTGGTCATCGAGCAACTGACCTGACCGCGCCGCGCCCCTCGCGTCCTCCCCACCCTTGAGCGCCGCATCCTCACTCCTTCAGCACCGCGTCCGAAATCCGCCAGCCGCCGGTGTCCGCACCGCGCAGACTGGTCACTGTCGGACCGGGGGAAGAAGCCCCGGACCAGGACAGACGCATCAGCGGATGTGCAGGAGAGAGGACAGGCGCGATGACAGTCCACACGACGTTCGACAGCCCGTTGGGCGAGCTGCTGCTCGTGGGCGAGGCGTCGGCCACAGCCCCCGGCGGAACGGCACTCGCCTCCCTGTCGATGCCGGGCCAGAAGGGCGGCGCGGTCGTCGAGGACGGCTGGGTCCGCGACGACGAGGCGTTCACGGCGATCACCGGTCAACTGCGCGCGTACTTCGCGGGCACGCTCACGCACTTCGACATCGAGTACGCGGACGGGGCGGGCACCGAGTTCCAGCGGAAGGTGTGGTCCGCCCTCGACTCCGTGCCGTACGGCACCACGACCACGTACGGAAAGCTCGCGGAGCGGCTCGGCCTGTCCCGCGCGGCGGTCCGCGCCCTCGGCACGGCCCTCGGCCGCAACCCGGTCCTGGTCGTCCGCCCCTGCCACCGCGTCGTCGGCGCGGACGGCTCCCTCACCGGCTACGCGGGGGGCCTGGACCGCAAGAAGCAGCTCCTGGACCTGGAGACGGGGTGAGCGGGGCGCCGGACGGCCCGGGGCCCCGCGGGGCGCGCGAGCTCAGGCGCCCTTGGTGAAGATCCGCCCGGTCTCGTCGGTCCAGGCCTGCAGCCGGAGGACCTGGTCCTGGGAGGCGGCGCCGCCGATCCCGACCGCGGCGCCACCGGCCCCCACCGCGCCACCGGCGGCGGCCACGGCCGCGCCTCCGCCGAAGGCGGCGATGCCTGCCGCGATCATGGGAATGCCGACGAAGGCACCGATGATCGTGAGGGTCAGCAGGGCACCGAAGAAGATCATCACGATCCCGAGCAGCGCTCCGGCAAGACCGGCCCCGCCCACCGCCGCACCGGTCGCGACGCCGACCGCGCCGACCCCCATGGCCGCGCCGCCGTCGGCGCGGTAGGTCCGGGCGAGGAGCACGGCCCCGGGCATGCGGTGGACCTGCGTCCACCCGTGCGCCGCCATCCAGCCGACGAACCGCGTCAGCTCCGCTTCCCGCCGCTCGGGGGCCACCGGCTCGCCGTAGCCCGCGAAGACGACGCGGACAGGGCCTTGGGGCCCCCACTGGGGCTCCTTCAGCGCCGCGGCCTCCGCGGCCCCGGCCGATCTGGTCTTCCGCGTGCTGTCCTTCATCGCTCTGCGCTCCGACCGACATGCCCCTCTCTGTCCATTACACACCCGAACCCGCCACCGCCCGCTCCCCGCACGGAGAACCCACCATGAGCGTCCCCACCACCCACGAAGCCGGACCCGCCGAACGCGTCGACGCCACCGACTGGCACACCGTGGCCCACGACCTCGACCAGCACGGCTGTGCCCTCACCGGCCCGCTCCTCACCCCCGACGAGTGCCGCGAGATCGCCACGCTCTACGACGAGCCCGGCCGCTTCCGCTCGACCGTCGACATGGCCCGCCACCGCTTCGGCTCCGGCCAGTACCGGTACTTCGGCCACGACCTGCCCGACCGGATCGCCGAGCTGCGCCACGCGTTCTACCCGCACCTGCTGACCGTGGCCCGCGACTGGGCAGCCCGCCTCGGCCGCCCCGCGCCCTGGCCCGAGACCCTGGACGCCTGGATCGAGCAGTGCCACGCGGCGGGCCAGGCCAAGTCGTCGCAGATCCTGCTGCGGTACGAGAGCGGCGACTGGAACGCCCTGCACCGCGACCTGTTCGGCGACCTCGTCTTCCCGCTCCAGGTCGTCATCGGCCTCGACAGCCACGGCTCCGACTACACCGGCGGCGAGTTCCTGCTGGTCGAGCAGCGCCCCCGGGCCCAGTCACGGGGCACGGTGACCGTCCTTCCGCAGGGCCACGGCCTGGTCTTCACCACCCGCGACCGCCCCGTGCGCTCCAGCCGCGGCTGGTCGGCGGCACCGGTGCGGCACGGCGTGAGCACGGTCCGCTCGGGGCTGCGGCACTCCCTCGGCCTGGTCTTCCACGACGCGTAGGCGCGGAGGGGCACGGCCCGGGCCCGCTCAACGCAGACCGCTCACCCGCAGCGTGACGTTGAGCCGCCCGGTGAGGCCGAGTTCCGGCGGCGCCGTGCCCGCGTACACCTTCGGCACGCCGTGGTACGCGAGCCGCGACGGGCCCCCGAACACCATCAGGTCGCCGCTGCGCAGCTCGACGTCGGTGTACGGCCGGGTGCGCGTCTCGGTGTTGCCGAAGCGGAAGACGCAGGTGTCGCCGAGGCTCAGCGAGACGACGGGAGCCGTGGACCGCTCGTCGCTGTCGCGGTGCATGCCCATGTGGGCCTCGGCGTCGTAGAAGTTGACGAGCGCGATGTCGTACGCGGCCGGTTCGCCGTCGGCCGGACCGTCCCCGCGCCCCGCGTCGTCCCCGTACGCCGCCCGCACCGCCGCCCGCCCCAGCTCCGCGAGCCACCCGGGCAGCGGCTTCACCGGCGCGCCGTCACCGTCGACGACCGTGCGCGCGTACCCGTACGGGTACCAGTGCCAGCCCAGGCACACCTGCCGCGCCGTCATCGTCCCACCGCCGGGCAAGTGGACCGTGCGCAGCCCCGCCGGGGGCATCGCCCACGCCCGGCAGGCGGCGACCAGCTCCCGCTGCCGTTCGGGGCCCAGCCAGTCGGGCACGTGGACCGCGCCCGGCGCCACCTCGCCGGGCTCGCGCGGGAACAGTTCGCCGGTCATGGCCGGGGGCCCGCGTTCACGACCGCCGGACCGCCCGCAGGATCACGAACTTGCGGTTGCTCGCGGCGACTTCGACGTTGCCGAACAGACGCTTCAGGCGCACGTGGTAGCCGAGGTGGCGGTTGCCGACGACCCACAGTTCGCCGCCGGGGCGCAGCGCTGCGCGGGCACCGCGGAACATGCGTTGGGCGGTGGCGTCGGTGGTCGCCTGGTGGCTGTGGAAGGGCGGGTTGTTGAGGACCAGGTCCACGGATTCCGGCTCCATCGCGGTGAGCGCGTCCCCGGCGACGAAGTCGGCCTTGGCGGCGGAGTCCCGCGCGGTGTTCGCCGCGAAGGTGGCCTCGGCGGAGGCGACGGCCTGGTAGGACTCGTCGACGAAGGTGAGCCGGGCGTCGGGGTTGGCGACGGCCGCGGCGGTGCCGAGGATGCCGTTGCCGCAGCCCAGGTCCACGATGTGCGCGTCGCCGCTGCTCGCGGGCAGGTGCTGGAGGAGGAAGCGGGTGCCGATGTCGAGGCGTTCGGCGCAGAAGATGCCCGCGTGGTTGATGGCGGTCAGGCCCGCGCCCGCGCCGGAGTCGCCCGGCAGGACGTACGACCGGGGCCAGGGGGCGGGCCCGGAGGAGCGCTCCGGGGCGGGGGTGCTGAAGATCAGGCGGGCCTTCTGACGGGCCAGAGAGGTGCGCGTCGGCCCGACGATCCGCTCGAACAGCTCCAGGGTCGAGGTGTGGATCTCGGTGACCATGCCGGTGCCGACGACGACGCTGCCCGCGTGCAGCGCCGGGGCGATCCGGTGCAGTTGGTCCTCCAGTAGCGCGAGGCTCTTCGGCACCCGCACCAGGAGCACGTCGACACGCTCCGGCGGGGTGTCCCGGGTCGTCAACAGGCGGGCCCCGTCGGCCGGGAGACCGGCGCGCGCGAGGTTCCCGAGGGTCGCCTGCCGGGCGAGGTGGGAGTCGGTGATCTGCACGGGCCGGTGCGCGGCCAGCGCGGTGGTGAGGGCGCCCCACCGGTCACCGACGACGGCCACGGTCCCGTCCAGGGCGATCGGCTCCCCGTCCTCCTCCCCCGCCAGGTGCCGCAGCAGATAGGCGTCCGCCGCGGACCAGGCCCGCAGGGTGTCGCGCGGGTCCTCCGGGAAGCGGGTGAGGTCGTACTCGCCCCATGACGTGCTCAAACGGTTCATCGTGCCCTCAGGCTAACGGAGCCCGCGCCCCGGTCAGCCCGCCAGGTGCAGGGCGCCGACCAGGCCCGCCGCGACCACGGCCCCCGTGACGAGGACGTGCGCCCCCGGCGGCAGCCCGGCCGGGGGCCCCTCGGCTGTGTGCGCGGCCTCCGGGTCCAGGCGCCGCGCGCGGGCCGTCCACTCGGCGGGAGGCCGGTTCGGCAGGACGACGCGCCAGGGCTGACGCGGGTCGTACTCGACGACGGCACGGCTGCCGTGCAGCAGATCCTGTACGTCGAGGGGGTGGCGGACCTCGACGCGGAACGGGCGCCGTCCCTCCGGCACGACGGTCAGGTCGAAGGCGAACAGGCTGCCCGCGGCCTGCGGGTCGAGGACGAGCTGCCCGGTGTCCTGGTGGACGGCCCGCACCGAGTGCACCAGCGCGGGCGCGTACGCGCGCGGGCCGCCGGGGCGCAGTCCGACGGCGACCCCGCCGCCCTGGCCGCGTTCGGCGACGGCGCCGAGGCACAGGAGCGCGGCGGCCGTGGCGGTGAGGCCGACGACGAGCAGCCAGGTGGGGCCGTCGAGGACGCCCTCGGCGAGGGCGCCGAGGGCGAGGCCGACGGCGGCGGCGCCGAGCAGCACGTCCGGGGCGAGGAGGCGGCGTACGGAATGCCTCATGAAGAGCGCAGCCGTCGTCGGCGGGGCACCGCGACCCGGGTACGGCGGGGGTCCGCCGGGTGGTTGCGGTCGTACACGGCGAGGACGGGCCGGTCCAGGGCGGCGCGGTCGACGACGACGGGCACGGCGTGCCGGGCGCCCTGGGCGTCGTGGAAGACGACGGTGACCTCGCCGCGCCTGCCGCGCACCGGCCGCCAGCCCTCCAGGCGTGCCTGCGCGGTGCTGAAGTCGGCGCGCAGCCTGCGCAGGGCGGCGGTGCGGCGCAGGCTCACGGCGCCGCCCCACACGGCGACGAGGCCGCCCGCGGCGGCGACCGTCCACAGGAAGGTCAGCCAGCCCGACACGGTGTGCCGCCCCGCGGGCACGACGAGCATGAAGTCGGTGACCGTGTCGTACCCGACGCGCCCGTCGGACACCGCGTCGTACCAGCCCGCGGCGGCGCCGGCGGCGCTCAGGGCGACCACCGCGCCCACCGTCGCGCGGTGCAGGAACCGCGCGGCGACGAAACCGAGCAGCGCCGCCGACGCGATGCCGAGCTCCGGCGCCAGGGACGCGAACTGGTCGCTGCCGCAGCCCTCGCCGTCGCACGACCACACGACGGTCGAGACGTCGTAGGTGCTGAGGTGCCACACCAGCCAGACCTGCCAGGCGAGGAGCGCGCAGGCGAGCCCGCGCAGCGTCAGGCCGTAGGTCCTCCGGCTCAACTCCCGCCCCTGTTCTGAGGTCTGAGGCGGCGTGCGGGCCGCCGCGCGGACAATATCCGTGCAGGTTACATGCTGTGCCGGGCCGTCACCACGGTCCGGCCCTGCCCGCGGCTCAGCCGCGGTCGAACCAGGTGGGCCCCTCCGCCATCGCCTGCTTGATCCGGAAGAGGCCGGTCTCGTGCAGGTCGGGCAGCCCGTCCAGCGGGAACCACGCGACCTCCAGGGACTCGTCGTCGTTCACGCGCGGCTCGCCGCCCACGGCCCGGCAGCGGATCGTGATGTCCATGAACTGGCAGACGTCCTTGTTGGGGTACGTGACCTGCTCCAGCGCCTCGACGAGGACCACGCGCTCGGCGACGCAGCGCACCGCGGTCTCCTCGAAGACCTCGCGCACCGCGCACGCCGCGGGCTGCTCCCCCGGGTCCGGGATGCCCCCGATGACCGACCACTTGCCGTTGTCGGCGCGGCGGCCGAGCAGGACTCTGCCCGCGTCGTCGAAGACGATGGCGGTGACTCCGGGGAGCCACAGGAGCTGATGGCCCGCGTCGGCGCGCAGGGTGCGGATGAAGTCGGGAGTAGCCATGATCCGACCCTAACCGGCGGCTCCGGCGCGGCGGCGGGCGATCACCCAGCCGACCCCGGCGGCACCGGCGAGCACCAGGACGACTTCCGGCCAGACTCCGGCGCGGGTGGCGGGCGTCAGCGAGGTGCGCCGGGGCACGTCGGCGACCAGCGACTCGGCGGTGAACATCCCGGTGCGCTGCGCGATCGACCCGTCGGGGCGGATCACGGCGCTGACGCCGCTGGTGACGGGGACCATGACGGCCCGGCCGTGCTCGACGGCCCGCACCCGGTCTATGGCCAGTTGCTGGTACGTCATCTGGCTGCGCTCGAACGTGGCGTTGTTGCTGGGCACGGAGAGGATCTCGGCGCCTTCGCGCACCTGGTCCCTGACCACGTCGTCGAAGGCGGCCTCGTAGCAGGTCACCGGGCCGATGCCGGTGCCCGCCATGTCGAACACGGCGGGCTTCGTGCCGGGCTCGAAGATCCCGGCACGGTCGACGTCGGAGCTGAAGACGCGGAAGAAGCTCCGGTAGGGCATGTACTCGCCGAACGGCTGGAGGTGCCGCTTGTCGTAGGTGGCGCCCGGTCCGGTCTTCGGGTCCCAGAGGACCTGCCGGTTGCGGGGCTTGCCGTCCTTGCCCGTGACGACGGCGCCCACGGACACGGGGGCCTTGATGGCCTTGGCGGCCTTGTCGATGACGGCGTAGGCGTCGGCGTTCGCGTACGGGTCGATGTCGGAGGAGTTCTCCGGCCACAGGACGAGGTCGGGCTGCTTGGCCCTGCCCGCCTTCACGTCGGCGGCGAGCCGCAGCGTCTCCTTCACGTGGTGGTCGAGGACGGCGCGGCGCTGGGCGTTGAAGTCCAGGCCCATGCGCGGCACGTTGCCCTGGATGACGGCGACGGTCGCGGTGCCGCGTTCGGCGCCGGTGGCCACCAGCGGCAGGGCGGCGGCCCCGGCGACGACGGGGGCGACGGTCAGCGCGGCGGAGGCGACGAGCGCGCGGTCACGCGCGCGGGGATCGGCCTTGAGGCGGCGTACGACATCGGCGAGGCCGAAGCCGCAGAGCACGACCGCGAAGCCGAGCAGCGGGGTGCCGCCGAGCGAGGCCAGCGGCAGGAACAGGCCGCCGGGCTGACTGAAGGCGACCTTGCCCCAGGGGAAGCCCTCGAAAGGGAAGCGGGCCCGGGCGGCCTCGCCCGCGATCCACACGCCCGCGGCCCACACCGGCCACGCGGGCAGCCGGGAGACGAAGGCGATGCCCAGGCCGGTCAGGCCCACGAACAGCGTCTCGGCGACGGCGAGCGCGAGCCACGGCAGCGGCCCCACGTCGACGCCCGTCCAGGAAAGCAGCGGCAGGAAGTAGCCGAGCCCCATGAGCAGCCCGAGTCCGAAGCCGGACTTCGGGCGCCGCCCGTGCAGGACGAAGCCGAGGACGGCGAACGCGAAGGGGGCGAGCCACCACAGTTCCCGCGGCGCGAAGCTCAGATACAGCAGCACACCGGAGACCACCGCCGCCCCGCCGGGAATCAGCCGTCTGCGGATCCGCTCGGCGCGCGTCTTCGGGCCGGGCAGTGGTGCGGTCTGCGCGGACGCGTCGGTGGGAGCGGTGGTGGCGGTCACTCGGGGAGTGTACGGCGCGTCACCTGGCCGCGGACACCGCGGCCCGGACCGCCCGTACGACCGCCTCGCGGGACCGTTCCGTACCTCCGCCGGATCGTTCCTGCGCAAGATCTCCACAATTGGTGGTCGTAGCCGCTAGCGTGTTCCGAAGTCCTGACGTGCGACGAGATCAAGCCATACGGTCGGGGCCGCACGGATCGGGGGGCGGCGGGGGTGGGGCGATGAAGGCATCCGCGACGCCCGCGGCGGCCACGACAGCGGGATCGGCCGCGGAGCGGCGCGGGGGCACGGACGTCGGCGGCATGGCGATTCTCGCGCTGTGCGCCGCGTGGGCGCTGATCACGACCGGGGTGCGGGGCGGCCGGCCGGACGGCGTGCTGCTCGCGGTCCTCGCGGTGGCGGCCGGGTACGCGGGCGGGCGCGTCGCGGGGGCGTTGCTGCCGGTCGCCGCGCCCTGCGCCGGGGCGCTCGCGGGCGTCGGCCTCGCGGCGGCGGCACCGCACGTCACTCCGGGCCCCGTCAGTTCCTCGCCGCTCGGCCCCATCGGCGCCACCGCGGCGCTGCTGGCCCTCGCGGCGGGCGCGGCCTGCTGTGCGGCGTGGTCGGCGCGCGGGGCGGCGCCGCGGACCGCTCTGCGGGTGTTCGCGGCGGGGATCGTCCTTGCGGCGGCGCTGCTCGGGTCGACGGCCGGGGTGATCGCGTGCGCCGGGATCGTGCTGTGCTCGCTGGCGGCGGCGCTGGTGCGCAGCCGGGGCCTCGGGCTCAGCGGGTTCGCGGTGGCCGCCGCGGTGGTGACGGGGCTCGCCTGGGCCGTCGCGCGCGGGGCGCTGCCGGAGGGGCTGCGTTCGTCCCTGGAGGGGCAGCTTGGCCCGTACCGGGTGCGGGTGTGGCAGGACGCGGAAGGGCTCGCGGGCGCGCACCCGGCGCTCGGTGTGGGTCCGGGGCGGTTCGGCGATGCGGCGCCTGCGGCCGCCGAGGGGGCGCTCGTGGACGACAAGCCGCACTCGGCGCTGTTGCAGCAGGCGGCCGAGCAGGGGTTCGTGGGGGTGGCGCTGCTCGCGGCCGCGTTCTGCTGGCTGCTGTTCGCGCTGTGGCGCTCGCCGCGCCCCACGCAGGTCGTCCTGTCGGCGGGCGCGGCCCTGACGGCGCTCGCGGGGGTGGCGACGGTCGGCAACGCGCTGAGCGTGACGTCCGTGGCGGTGGGCGCGGGACTGCTCGCGGGCATCGCCACGGCCCGCCCCCTGCACGAGGAGGCGGACGACGCGGGCCGGGTCAGACCGGCGCGCTCCCGGAGAGGCCGAGGCGGTCGCGGATGACGCGGACGGCCGACTCGGCGTTGTCCACGGTCACGGTGAACTTGCGGCCGTCGCCGAGGCTGAGGACGACGCCCTCGCCGCGCCGGACGATGACGGCGGTGCCCTGCTCGGGCCGCCAGCGGTAGCCCCAGCCGCCCCAGTGCCGGGGCGTCACGGCCGGGGCGAAGTCGGCGCCGATGACGTGCGAGAGCGGGATGCGGCGGCGCGGCACCCCGATGTGCCCGCAGCGCACCTCGAGGGAGTCCTTGTCGACCTTCACGGCGACGTGCACGAAGGCGAGCGTGCCGAAGAGGATCAGCAGGCCGACGGCGATGAGGCCGACGATGGACATGATCAGCGGGAGGATGCCCGAGGGCCACAGGGTCTCGACGGCCAGGTCGATGCCCAGGGCGAGACAGGCGGCACCGCCGCAGGCCAGCAGCCACTGGCCGCGGTTTCGCGCGCGTCCGGTCCAGATCTCGGGGTGCTGCTCGGAGCTGGCCCGCTCGCTGGGGGCGTGGTCCGTCATGCCATCGAGAGTACTCACGTTCCGGGGCGAGGGCACCGCGTCGCGGAAGCTCACTCGTCCGGTTGGACACGCGGGGCACCCGCGTCATGGCGTTGTGGCCGGTGAGGGGCGTGGGGTGCGCGCGGCCCGGGCGGCACAGGGCCCCCTTCCGGTCCTCCGGCAGGCCCTCGGGCCCTCGTACGTTCCGACCTCAGGCCTTGACGGTCGGAGCGGACGCCGCGAGGAGTCGTCCCTCCGCGTAGGTGAGGGCGGCGCTCGGGAGCGCGGCCTCGCGGCCGCCGAGGAGCACCGTGAGGGTGCCTTCGGCACGATCGGCGTCGTACGAGGCGTCCGTCGCGCCCTCCGGGTCGGCCGCGTCGCGCTCGCGGATCCGGCGCAGCGCCTGCGCGGCGACGGCTTCGGCCGAGCCGAGCAGGACGAGCGGCCTCGATCCGGGCTGCTGCACGGCGGCGCGGATGCGCTCCGCGACCAGCTCGTAATGGGTGCAGCCCAGGACGACGGTCGTTACATCGGGCGGGGTGAGGGCGGCGGCGGTCGCGATGGCGCGCGTGATGGCTTCCTCGTCGGCCTGCTGCACGGCGTCGGCGAGGCCGGGGCAGGGCACCTCGGTGACGGTGACGCCCGCGGCGAACTCCTCGATCAGGCCGCGCTGGTAGGGGCTGCCGGTGGTGGCGGGCGTGGCCCAGATCGCGACGGGGCCGCCGGTGGCCACCGCGGGCTTGATCGCCGGGACGGTACCGATGACGGGCAGGTCGGGCTCGAGCCGGGCCCGCAGCGCGGGCAGAGCGTGCACGGAGGCGGTGTTGCAGGCCACGATCAGGGCGTCCGGGCGGTGCGCCGCCGCGGCGTCGGCGGTGGCGAGGGCCAGCTCCATGAGCTTCTCGGACGTGCCCCAGGGCATCGTGTCCGGGTCGGAGGAGAGGATGAGGTCGGCGCCGGGGTGCAGCCGCCGTACCGCCGCGGCCGCGGCGAGCAGTCCGATACCGGAGTCCATCAGCGCGATCTTCACCCGGTCACCTTAGACGATGAGCCGGACAAGCCCGGCGGGGTGGGGCAGACTGCGGCGGATGAGCGCCGTTGTGTGGATCGCCGCCGCCTCGCTCGCCGCGTGGCTGTGGCTGCTGGTCGGACAGGGCTTCTTCTGGCGTACAGGACACCGGCTGCCCTCGCGCCGGGACCCCAAGGTCTGGCCGTCGGTGGCGGTGGTCGTGCCCGCGCGGGACGAGGCCGAGGTCCTGCCGACGAGCCTGCCGTCGCTGCTGGGGCAGGACTATCCGGGGCACGCCGAGGTGTTCCTCGTCGACGACGGCAGCAGCGACGGCACGGGCGCCCTCGCCCGGTCCCTCGCGGAGCGGCACGGCGGGCTGGCCCTCACCGTCACCTCGCCCGGTGAGCCGCCCGCGGGCTGGACCGGCAAGCTCTGGGCGGTGCGGCACGGCATGACCCTGGCACGCGCGCGCGAGCCCGAGTTCCTGCTGCTCACCGACGCGGACATCGCGCACAGGCCGGACAGCCTGCGGACATTGGTGGCCGCGGCCACGACGGGCGGCTACGACCTGGTCTCGCTGATGGCGCGGCTGCGGGTGGTGAGCCTGTGGGAACGGCTCGTCGTCCCCGCGTTCGTCTACTTCTTCGCGCAGCTCTATCCCTTCCGCTGGATCGCGCGGAAGGGCGGGCGGACCGCGGCGGCGGCCGGTGGCTGTGTGCTGCTGCGCGCGGACGCGGCCGAGCGGGCCCGGGTCCCCGACGTGATCCGGCACGCCGTCATCGACGACGTGGCGCTCGCCCGGGCGGTCAAGCGGTCGGGCGGACACATCTGGCTGGGGCTCGCCGACCGTGTCGACAGCGTGCGGCCCTATCCGCGGCTCGCGGACCTGTGGCGGATGGTGGCGCGCAGCGCGTACGCCCAGTTGCGGCACAGCCCGGCGCTGCTCGTCGGGACGGTGGCCGGGCTCGCCGTGGTGTATCTGGCGCCGCCGGTGGCGCTGTTCGCGGGCCTCGCGACGGGCTCCGCGGGCGCCGCGCTGTGCGGTGGTCTCGCGTGGCTCGTGATGACCGCGACGTACCTGCCGATGCTGCGCTACTACCGCCAGCCCGCGTGGCTCGCGCTCACGCTGCCCGCGACCGCGTTCCTGTACCTCCTGATGACCGTGGACTCCGCGGTGCAGCACTACCGGGGGCGCGGCGCGGCCTGGAAGGGCCGCACGTACGCGCGCCCCGACACGACCGCGCCGGAGGAGTCCCGGCCCTAGAAGGCCCGGGGCTCCTCCGGCGTGGAGGTCACTTCCGGCCGGGGGTCCAGTTCATGCCCCACCCGTAGGCGTAGTCGATGGTCCGCTGCGGGCTCACGCCGCGCTCGGGCACCAGGTAGCGGGCCTCGCGCTGGACGGTGAGTTCGCCGCCGTTGTTGGTGATGAGCGCGAGGGCGCAGACCGTGGAGGGCACCGTGCACTCGTCGAGGGAGAACTCGATGGGCGCGCCGTGCTGCGGGGTCAGCGTGACCGTGGCGTTCAGGTCGGCGAAGCTGCGCGCGCCCTCGTAGATGGTCACGAAGATGACCAGACGCTTCAGTTCGTTCGAGTGGTCAAGATTGACCGTCAGGTTCTCGCCTGTCGACACGGCGCCGGTGCGGTCGTCACCGTCGAGGAGGATGTACGGCGGCTGGTTCAGCGCGCCGAAGGCGTTGCCGAGCGCCTGGACGACGCCCTTGCGGCCGTCGGTGAGCTCGAAGAGCGCGCACAGGTCGAGGTCGAGGTCCGCGTGCATGGCGACGGCACGGCCGAGCTTGCTGGCCCAGCCCTTGAACTGCTTGCGCACCTCCCAGTTGAGGTTGACGCGCAGCGCGCCCGACGTGCCGCCCTGCTTGGTCAGCGAGACCGACGGCGCCTCCTTGGTCAGCGTGACCTTGGTGAGGCGCACCGGCTGGGCGGGCGCGGCGGGGGGCGGCGGCGGGGAGGCCGGGGCGGGCGCGGGCGCCGCGACGGGGGGCGCGGGGGCGGCGACCGGCGGCGCGGGGGCCGGGGTGGGCGCGGGGGCCGGTGGGGCGGCGGGGGCGGCCTGCTGGGGCTCGTCGACCGAGATGCCGTAGTCCGTCGCCAGGCCTTCGAGGCCGCTGCTGTAGCCCTGGCCGACGGCGCGGAACTTCCACGCGCCCTGACGGCGGTACAGCTCGCCGAGCACGAAGGCCGTCTCGACGCTGGCGTCTGCGCTGTCGTAGCGCGCGATCTCCGCGCCGCTCGCGGCGTCGACGACCCGGACGTGCAGGCCGGGGACCTTGCCGAACGAGCCTCCGTCCGAGGACGCGGCGAGCACCACCGTCTCCACGGCGGGCTCCACGCGCGCGAGGTCGACGACCAGCGTGTCGGTCACGCCGCCGCCCGCGGCCTGCTTGCCCTCGTGGCGCACCGCTCCGGAGGCGTGCGTCGCCTGGTTGTAGAAGACGAAGTCCGCGTCCGAGCGCACCTTCCCGGAGGCGTCGAGCAACAGCGCGGAGGCGTCGGCGTCCGGCACCCCCGGCCCGGATCCCCATCCCAATTCGACCCGCACCGCGGGTGCCGGCACGGGAACATTCGAACCTTTGGCCATTGACATGTCTGCCCCCATCACAAGTTGCCGGGTCGTCCGGGCCGCCGTTGCGTTCCCGCCCAACCTATTACCTGGCATTCGAAGAGGCGTACACGCGGTCCCGGCAACGGCCCTCGACAGCCCCCGGTCGACCGCGAGTAACCCCTGAGGAACGCGCTATTTACACGATCCGTACGTCGTCACGCGACCGATTTTCCCAAGTTCGCTCGCATTGGGGATCCGCAGCCCCTGGCGACACGTAAAACAACCCTCTTATCGGTCTCCCCAACCAGCACATCAAGGGCTTAACTTATGGAGCATGACCTCCCCCCGCTCCACCTATGGCGGCGGTTACTACTCCGCGCCGTCCTTCCCGGACACCCCGATCTACGACTCGCTGGTCGCCGAGCGGGGCACCCCGCAGATCGCCCCGATCCGGGTCCCCTCCGCGTACGACACGGGCAGCCACCTCCCCGCCCTCCCGGCCGCGCTGCCCGCCCTGCCCTCCGGCCCCTCGGGCTATCCCGCGGCCGCCATGGCCCCGGCGCCCATGCCCGCCGCGGCCCACCCGAACCCGGCGTACGGCTACGCGCCCGCCCCGCAGCCCGCACCGCTGCAACAGGCCCCGGCGCCGTACATCCCGCAGCAGGCCGGAGCCCCGCGCGGCTACCCCGGACCCCAGCAGCAGCGCCCCATGGGCGGTACGGGGTACGAGGCGATGCGTCCCGCGGCGCCCCGCCCGGCCCCGGCGCCGCACGAGGACCCGTACAACCGGCAGTACCGGGGCTACTGATCGGCGGCGGCCCTCGCTGTCAGTGCCCGCTGGCAGGATGGCCGTATGTCGATTGCCCTGCTCCACTCGATCCACATCCACCCGCTGAAGGCGGCCGGGGGGCACGCTGCGCGTGAGGCCGTCGTGGAGCCCTGGGGGCTCGCGGGTGACCGCAGATGGGTGTTGATCGACAGCGCGGGCAGGGCCGTGACGCAACGGCCCCATCCGCGCCTCGCGTTGGCCGCCGTCGAGCCGCTGGCCGACGGCGGCATACGTGTGTCCGCGCCCGGCATGGAGCCGCTCGCTGTCGGCGTCCCGGAGCCCGGCGAGACCGTGCCCGTGGAGTTCCTGCGGGACAAGTCCGAGGCCGTTCCCGCCGATCCCGCGGCGGACGCCTGGTTCAGCGCCTTCCTCGACCTGGACGTGCGTCTGGGGCACCTGGACGCACCGGCGACGCGGCGCCCCGTCAACACGGAGTACGGCAGGCCCGGCGAGACCGTCTCGTTCGCCGACGCCTTCCCGCTGCTGCTCACCACGCTGTCCTCGCTGGACGCGCTGAACTCCCTCATCGCACAGGGCGACCACGCGGACGAGGGCCCGCTGCCCATGAACCGCTTCCGGCCGAATGTGGTCGTGGAGGGCGTCGCGCCGTGGGCGGAGGACGACTGGTCGCGCCTCGCCATCGGCGCCGTGGAGTTCCGCGTGGCCAGGAAGTGTGCGCGGTGCGTCGTCACGACCACCGACCAGCGCACCGCCGAGCGCGGCAAGGAGCCGCTGCGCACGCTCGCCCGGCATCGCCGCAGCGGGGACCAGTTGCTCTTCGGTCTGAATCTGATCCCGGAATCGACCGGAACCATTCGAATCGGTGACCCGCTGACGATCCTCGAATGAACACCGCGCGGCCGGGGAACTCGACGTCGGTGGAAGGACGTTGAAGCCGATGGAGGCTCGGTGAGACCCGGCTGCCCCACCCGCGGCACGCGGGCGGGGTCCCGGCGGGGTGAGGGCGCGTGCGGTCGCGCGGAGTGATGTCGCTCTCTCTTCCCGCCTTCGGGGCGTGCGCCGTGCCGTTCGCGGCTATCACGGACGCGGAAGGGGGTGCAGGACTGTGCGAGCGATCGCCGGACTCTGGCGCTGGCGCCACAATCCGCTGCGCCGCGGCACCGACCTCGCCGAGGCCTGGGTGGCGCTCGCCGCCCTTGTGCTGATCGTCGTCGCGGCCCCCGTCGTCGGCGCGGTCGCCGGTGTCCTGACGCACGACGCGCTGCTGCGGTCGGTCCAGGCCCAGCGCGAGGCCCGCCACAGCGTCACCGCCACCGTCCTGCAGAAGCTCGACCAGCCCCCGCTCGACCCCGACCCCGAGACCTCATCCGCGCGCGACGCGCACCGCCGGGTGCTCGCGAGCTGGACCGGCCCTGACGGCTCGGGCCGCGCGGGCACGGTCGCCTCCGACCTCAAGTCCCCGCGCCCGGGCGACCGGTTCCGGGTCTGGACCGACGCCGAGGGCCGCATCGTCGGCCGCCCCCTGGACACCGCCACAGCCACGACCCACGCCGCCCTGGCCGGCCTCGGCGCCACCCTCGCCTGCGCCGGCCTCATCGAGGGCACCCGCCGCCTCGTCGTCTGGCGCGCCGTCCGCCGCCGCTACGCCCGCTGGGACCAGGCCTGGGACAAGGCGGGGCCGGACTGGGGGCGGGCGGGGACCGGTGCGTGAGCCGGCGGGGGCGCCTAGGGGGACGGGCGCGTCGGCCCAGGGCAGGCGGGTGAGGGCAGTTGAGGGCGAGGGCAGTTGAGCGCGTGGGCGTGGAAACTGACCGGGGGGCGCGGAAGCCCTGGGGCGCTGGGCACGCGGGCGCAGGTCCGAAGGCAGGCCCCTGAGCAGGCAAGCGCGGGCTTGGGCTCATCCGGGACGCACTCGTCGGGCAGGCGAGCCCAGGGCGCTTGAGCGGGCGAGCGCGGCGGCACTGGAGCAGGCGGGCGCGGACGCCTGATTGAGGGGGGCGAGAGAGTACGGCCCCTTGGAGATACGGCGCCTTGGGGAGGTGGGCGCAGACGCTTGAGGGGGCGAACACGGGCACTTGACCCGGCGAGCGCGGAAACGCTGGAGCGCGTGAGCGCGGGCGCCCTGGCAGGCGAACACGCAAACCGCCTGAACAGGCGCGCACCAGTGGGCGCCCGAGAAGCGAGCACGGAAGCCCTTGAGCCCACGAGCACGAACCGCCCGCGCATCCGCGTACGGGAGCCCCGACCGACCCACCCCACACGCCCCCGCCCCCGGGTGCCCGTGCTTGCGCAGGTGGGGACGTGGTCGTCGGCGTGGCCATCAGGTCAACTCGCCCTCCCTCCGCGCGCTACGGTGGACCGGGCGAACTCTTCGGTCTCCTTGCGCGCGGGCGCGAGGTCCCGCGAACTTCGAGGTGGGGGCAGAGCAACTCCATGGCACAGGGCACGGTCCAGGTGACGCACACCGGTACGTCGCGGTGGCGGCGCCGCACAGGCGAGTACGCATCGCTGGCGGCCGCCCTGGAGGCCGCGGGCGACGGGGACGTCCTGACGGTGGCCCCGGGGACGTACCGCGAGAACCTCGTCGTGCAGCGTGCGGTCACGCTGCGCGGCCCCGAGGGCTCCCCCGGCTCCGTGCGCATCGCGCCGGTGGACGGGGTGCCGCTGACGGTGCGGGCGTCCGCGCTCGTGCAGGACCTCCATGTGGAGGGCCAGGACTCGGCCGCGCCCGCGCTGCTCATCGAGGACGGTGCCCCGGAGCTGACGGACGTGCGGGTGATGACGCGCTCCGCCGCCGGGATCGAGGTGCGCGGCGGCGCCCGCCCGACCCTGCGCCGCTGCACGGTCGACAACCCGGGCGGCATCGGCATCGGCGTGCTCGACGGCGGCGGCGGGGTGTTCGAGGAGTGCGAGGTCGTCGCCGCGGGCCAGTCCGGCGTCGCGGTGCGCGGCGGCGGGCACCCGCGCCTCGAGCGCTGCCGGGTGCACCACGCCTCGGGCGCCGGTCTGTCCGTCACGGGTGAGGGCAGCGGCCTGGAGGCCGTCGGCTGCGAGGTGTACGAGATCAAGGGCTCGGGCGTGCAGATCACCGCGCGGGCCACGGCGCACCTGACGGACTGCGACGTGCACCGCACGACGTCCGACGGCGTCACCCTCGACACCGACGCCGTCCTCACCCTCGCCGACTGCCGCATCCACGACATCCCGGAGAACGCGGTCGACCTGCGCTCGCGCTCGGTCCTGACGCTGACGCGCACCACCGTCCGCGAGTTCGGCCGCAACGGCCTGTCGGTGTGGGACCCGGGCACGCGCGTCGACGCCAACCAGTGCGAGATCCACGACAGCACGGGCGACTATCCGGCGGTGTGGGTGAGCGACGGCGCGACGGCCGTCCTGGAGTCGTGCCGGGTGCACGACGTGCCGGACGCGCTGTTCGTCCTCGACCGGGGATCGCGTGTCGACGTCATAGACAGTGACCTGACGCAGGTGCGCAACACGGCGGTGTCGGTGAGCGACGGCGCGACCGCCCAGCTGGACGACGTGCGTATCCGCGAGGCCGCGACCGGCGCCTGGTTCCGCGACCACGGCAGCGGCGGCGTCCTCGCGGGCTGCACGGTGGACGGCACCCAGACGGGCGTGATCGTCACCAAGGGCGCCGATCCCACGATCGAGCGGTGCACGGTCACCTCCCCCGCCGAGGCGGGCTTCTACGTCTCCGCGGGCGGCCGCGGCAGCCTGGACCGCTGCAAGGTCACCGGCAGCGGCGGCTACGGCTTCCATGTGATCGACGGCTGTCGTACGACACTGCGCAGGTGCCGTACGGAGCGCTGCGCGCGCGGGGGCTACGAGTTCGCGGAGGACGGGCCGCTCGTCGAGGACTGCACGAGCGACGAGAGCGCGAGCGTCCGCCCGGCCGCGCCGGAGCCGGTCACGCAGACGGCCACGCAGTCCCCGGGGCTGCTCGGTGCGGTGCCCGCCCGGCGCGAGCCGCAGGAGCCCGTCCCCGCGGTGCCCGAGCAGCAGTCCCGCTCGTCGAAGGACGTGCTCGGCGAACTCGACACACTGGTCGGCCTGGAGAGCGTCAAGCGCGAGGTGCGGGCCCTCACCGACATGATCGAGGTGGGGCGGCGCCGTCAGGAGGCGGGCCTGAAGGCGGCCTCCGTCCGCCGCCACCTGGTGTTCACGGGCTCCCCCGGCACCGGCAAGACGACCGTCGCCCGGCTCTACGGCGAGATCCTCGCCTCGCTCGGCGTCCTGGAGCGCGGCCATCTCGTCGAGGTGTCCCGCGTGGACCTGGTCGGCGAGCACATCGGGTCGACGGCGATCCGCACCCAGGAGGCCTTCGAACGGGCCCGTGGCGGCGTGCTGTTCATCGACGAGGCGTACGCGCTGTCGCCGGAGGACTCCGGGCGGGACTTCGGCCGCGAGGCCATCGACACGCTCGTGAAGCTGATGGAGGACCAGCGCGACGCGGTCGTGGTCATCGTCGCGGGCTACACGGCGGAGATGAGCCGCTTCCTGTCCGTCAACCCCGGCGTCGCGTCCCGCTTCTCGCGCACCATCACCTTCGGCGACTACGCGCCGGAGGAGTTGCTGCGCATCGTCGAGCAGCAGGCCGAGGAGCACGAGTACACGCTCGGCCCGGGAGCGGGCGAGGCACTGCTCAAGTACTTCACGGCGATCCCGAAGGGCCCGGCGTTCGGCAACGGCCGCACGGCGCGGCAGACGTTCGAGGCGATGGTGGAGCGCCACGCGGGCCGGGTCGCCCAGCTCGGCGCGCCGAGCACGGACGACCTCACCCTGCTGTACGCGGACGACCTTCCGGACCTTCCGGACCTGCTGTAGCGTCGGGCGCCGCCGTCGCGGCCCCGGGGGCGCCCACCTCCACAGCGGCTTCGGTCGCCCCCTCCCCCTCCGGCCTCGGCCTCGGCACCGCCGGCCGCAGCCGGGCGAGCAGCCGCCCCCGCTCCTCCGCGAACGCCGGGTCCGCCTGGTAGTCGCCGTGCCCGAGGATCGGCGCGGGCAGCGGGTGGGCCTCGGTGCGGCCGTACGCGAGCGGGTCCTTCAGGGGCTCCCTGTCGACCTGCGGGCCACAGTCGCCGTGGAGCCGTACGGGGCCGCCGATGGGGTCGGTGGGGCGGTGCAGGTTGCGCCAGCAGTCGACCTCGCGGTGCAGGGAGCTGAGGGCGGCGGGGCCGAAGTGCGCGGGGAACCAGCGGCCGTAGAGGCGCTCCAGCGGTGAGCCGTACGTGAGCAGCGCGACGCGTTTGCGTACGGAGGGCAGCAGTTGCCAGGCCGCTGCCGCCGCGAGCACGCTGCCCTGCGAGTGGCCGGAGAGGACCAGGCGGCCGCCGGTGGCGCGCGTCCAGGTGTGCATCCGCCAGGTCAGGTCGGGCACCGCGCGCTCCGCGTAACAGGGCGGCGCGAAGGGGTGGGCGGCGCGCGGCCAGAACGTGCCGACGTCCCACAGGATGCCGATGGTGCGGCGGGCCGAGGGGTCGCGGTAGGCGCGGCGGCCCCAGGTGACGAACAGTATGAAGCCGAGGCCGATCAGCCAGGAGCCGAGGGCCTGCGCGGTCTCGGCGGTGCCCTCGACGAAGGCGGGCGCGCTCTTCGCCGCCTCGCCCGGCACCTTGTCGGTGACCCAGGCGCCGACGAGGGCCGCCGCGCCGAGCACCAGCGTCGCGGCCGAGGTCACGCCGACGATCTGCGGCACCCGGTCGGTGAGGGCGGCGCCCGCGCGGGTGCTCGCGATGCGGCGGGTACGGGCGGTGTCGGGACGCTCGTCCGGGTAGTCGCGCGGCACCTGGGCCAGCTCCCGGCGCAGCCGCTGGGCGGTGCGCACCGCGAGCCAGCCGCACAGGGCGGCGACGACCACGAGCAGCGGCGGGATGACGGAGGCCTGCCAGGTGAGGAGTGCGGGCGGGCCGTCGATCGAGCCGCCCGCGCCGGGTGAGCCCGACCCGTCGAGCCAGTCGGCGACGCGCTGCGAGCCACCGCCCGACATCACGCCGCCGAGGGCGCAGGCCAGCATGGCGACGGCGGGCCCGCCGAGGCCGCGGACGGCGGTGCGGGCGTCCGGGGACGTGCGGTGGATGTGCGTGGCGACCACGGCGAGGGCGAGCACCAGGGCGCCCTGGACGAGGGTGATGCCGCCGAACGTCGTGTTGCCGGGCAGCCGTCCGGCCGAGGTCCAGCCGGGGCGTGACCATCCGGCGTACAGGACCGCGAGGACGAGCAGGGCGAGGGCGGCGAGGGGCAGTCGGCGCACCAGGGTGCGGTCCAGGCGCCGGTCGAGGCGGTTCTCGCTGCGGCCGCGGCGGCAGACCACCCACACGACGACGGCTCCCGCGGCGACCAGGGCCGACTCCAGCGCCCAGCCGAGGACGTCGAGGAGGGCGGGCCCGCCGGCCCCGCGGTCGTACCGGGCGGCCGAGGCGCCGACGGCGGCGGCGACCGTGAGGAGGCCCGCGGCCGTGTGGGCGGCGCGCAGCCGGGCGACGAGCCTGCGGCCGTACCAGAAGCCGGGCTTGCCCAGGGCGTTGCGGCTGGTCTCCTCCGGGTCCGGCTGGTGGGAGAGGGGCTGCTGGGACTCGTACGCGCTCCAGGTGCGGTGGGACAGGTACCAGAGCAGGCCGGTGAGCGCGGCGGGAAGGAGCGCGGCGAGCGCGAGGCGGCGGCCGGGCTGCGACCACCAGCCGCCGCCCCCGGCGGACTCGGGCGCGAGGAAGCCGAGCCAGGAGTGGTCGTCGACGCAGGCGCGGGTGCCCGCGCACTGCCAGGCCGTCAGGTCGATGGCGATCTCGCAGGCGGCGGCGACCAGGAGCACGGTGAGGCTGAGGGCTACCAGGCGCACCAGCAGGCCGTACGTCCGCACGGCGCGTTTCGCGCGACGGGCCGTGGGCCGCATCCAGTGGGCGAGGTTGACGACCATGAACGGCAGGAGCAGCAGCCACAGGGCGCGGGAGCCGTTGCCGGAGGTCAGGTTGGACCAGACGTAGGCCTCCGGGACCGGACGGTCGCGGTGGTCGGCCGGGCGGGACTCGGCGTCCACGTCGTCGGCGCGGCGATACACGGCGGCGGTGCCGTCGCCGGACACGCGGACGGTGCGGGGGTCGTCGAGCATCTCCTCGGGCGTGGTGCCGCCGACGCCGTGGACGAGGAGTTCCAGGGCGATCGGCTCGGCCTCGTCGCCGTGTGCCGTGGGGCCTGGGTCCTCCGGATGGTTCGGGTGTGCCGGTCCGTTGTTCCGGGCGGTCCGGGCCGCCGTGGCGCGCTCCACTGTTCCGCTTCCCCCGAGTCGTGCGCTGTCATGAGCCGTGTACCGGCCATGCAAGCCGTGCAGGGACACAAGGATCGCCGTTTCCCGCCCCGCACGCAGCCACCCTCACGTAATCTCCCCCTTCGGCAGGTCCCCCTTCCGGATGGCGGGGCCGCCCGGTCGGTGGCACCCGCAACGACGGCTCGTGCGAGGATGAGGCGACCCGGTGAAGGGCTTGACTAGGCGAAAGGGCCGGACCTGACGTGAGTGAGAATCAGAACCTCCTCGCGGAGCAGCGTCGCGCCCTGATCCTCGACGAGGTCCGCCGCCGCGGCGGCGTCCGGGTCAATGAACTGACCAGGAAACTGGGCGTGTCGGACATGACCGTCCGTCGTGATCTGGACGCGCTCGCCCGTCTCGGCGTCCTGGAGAAGGTGCACGGCGGCGCCGTGCCGGTGGCCGAGGCCAGCACGCACGAGCCGGGCTTCGAGGCCAAGTCGGGACTGGAGCTGAGCGCCAAGGAGGACATCGCGCGGACCGCGGCGACCCTGGTGGCGCCGGGCACGGCCATCGCGCTCTCCGGCGGCACCACGACGTACGCGCTCGCCCATCAGCTGCTCGACGTCCCGGACCTGACGGTCGTCACGAACTCGGTGCGGGTCGCCGACGTCTTCCACTCCGCGCAGCGCAGCTCCGGCCAGCGGCAGGGCGCGGCCACGGTGGTCCTCACGGGCGGGGTGCGCACGCCGTCGGACTCGCTGGTCGGGCCGGTCGCCGACCAGGCGATCGCGGCGCTCCACTTCGACGTGCTGTTCCTCGGTGTGCACGGCATATCGGCGGAGGCCGGTCTGTCCACGCCCAACCTCGCGGAGGCCGAGACGAACCGGCGCCTGGTGCAGTCCGCGCGCCGGGTGGTCGTGGTCGCGGACCACACCAAGTGGGGCACGGTGGGCCTGAGTTCGTTCGCGACGCTCGGCCAGGTGGACACGCTGGTGACGGACGCGGGACTGCCCGCGCGGGCCCGCGCGGAGATCTCCGAGCAGCTGCGGCGGCTCCTGGTCGCGGGCGCGCCCGAGGACGCCGTGGACACCGCCGACGTTCCGGGCACCGCCGGCGAGGAGAACTCCGGGGACTTCTGACGGGCCCCCGGCTATGGTGGTCGGGCCCGGTCCACCGCCTCGTCCCGCCAGGGGGTCGCGTTCATGCCACGCCGACTGCGGCCCGAGGGCCTGGAGTTCCTCGAGACCGCTCCGGTCCGTCTGGTGTTCACGCACGATGTCGCGGCGCCGCCCAAGGCGGTGTACGAGGTCCTCGAGGACGTCCGGCGCCTGCCCGCGTGGCACAGCTCGGTCGTGTACGCGAGGCCCTTCGACGACGGCCTGGGGCGCCTGGTGCGCATCCAGGGCCGCTTCTGGTTCCGCGAGACCTTCCTCGCCACGGACGCGCCCACGCGGTACGCCTACCGCGTCGACCTGACCAACTTCCCCGGCCTGCGCGCCCTGGTGGAGGAGTGGCGGCTCATCCCGCTGGAGCCGACCGACGGCCGGGGCGCGGGTACCCGCGTGCAGTGGACGTACGCCGCGGACGCCGTGGCCCTGACGCGCTTCCTGATGAAGCGCGGCGGCCGCCGGGGCATGGGCACGTCCTTCCACGCGGCGGTGGCGAACCTGGACCGGCACCTCTCCGGCACGAACGGCGACTGACCCGGCCCAGGCTCCGGCTCCGGCTCCGGCTCCGGCTCCGGCTCCGGCTCCGGCTCCGGCTCCGGCGGGCCTAGTCGGCGTGCGCGGGCCACTCCCCCGTGGCGAGCAGCCCCTCGATCGTCCGCTCGTACGGCGCGATGTCGAGCCCCTGCTCGGCGAGCCACGCGTCCGAGTAGTACTTGTCCAGGTAGCGGTCGCCCGGGTCGCAGATGAGGGTGACGACGCTGCCCGTGCGGCCCGCGGCCACCATCTCCGCGGCGATCCTGAGGGCGCTCCACAGCCCCGTGCCGGTCGAGCCGCCCGCCTTGCGGCCGATGGCCCGGTCCAGGGCACGCACCGCGGCGACACTCGCCGCGTCGGGGACCTTCATCATGCGGTCGATGGCGCCGGGCACGAAGCTCGGCTCCATGCGCGGCCTGCCGATGCCCTCGATGCGCGAGCCGCAGTCGCTGGACGCGTCCGGGTCGTTCTTCGTCCAGCCGTCGAAGAAACAGGAGTTCTCCGGGTCGGCGACGCAGATCCGGGTGTCGTGCTGCATGTAGTGGACGTAGCGCGCGATGGTCGCGGAGGTGCCGCCGGTGCCCGCCGTGGCGACGATCCAGGCGGGCTCCGGGTGCCGTTCCAGGCGCAGTTGCTGGAACATCGACTCGGCGATGTTGTTGTTGCCGCGCCAGTCGGTGGCCCGTTCCGCGTAGGTGAACTGGTCCATGTAGTGGCCGCCGGTCTCGACGGCGAGGCGGGCGGACTCCGCGTACATCGTGCGCGAGTCGTCCACGAAGTGGCACCGGCCGCCGTGGAATTCGATGAGACGGCACTTCTCGGCGCTCGTCGTGCGCGGCATCACCGCGATGAAGGGCACGCCGATGAGCTTCGCGAAGTACGCCTCGGAGACGGCCGTCGAGCCGCTGGAGGCCTCGATCACGGGGCGCCCGGGACGGATCCAGCCATTGCACAGGCCGTACAGGAACAGCGAGCGGGCGAGCCGGTGCTTGAGGCTGCCGGTCGGGTGCGTCGACTCGTCCTTGAGGTACAGGTCGATGCCCCACCGCTCGGGCAGCGGGAAGCGCAGGAGGTGGGTGTCGGCGGAGCGGTTGGCGTCGGCCTGGACCTTGCGCACGGCCTCTTTCAGCCAAGTGCGGTACGCGTCGTCGCTTCGGTCCACGTCGAGGGTGGCCATCGGCTCGTCGGCCGGGTCGTGCTGGGTGGTGCTCACCGCGGGCTCCTTAGGCCTCGTGCCGGAACGGGATCGGTCCGGCCGGACACCTCGATGATAAACACCCACAACACGGCCCTCACCTGCATAAACACACCTTTTGAGCACCCAAAGGAGGTCCTTGCCCGCCGGGTGGCCCCGTGCGGGGCGCCGCACCGGTCACACACCGAAGTGGCATGTGCGTCGTCGCCGGGCACACTGGTCCTCGACGCCGTGCGCGTGCACACTGCACCGCACGGAACAGGGGTAGGTTTCCAGCAGGTGCCGTACGACGGGCGTGCGGCGCCCTGCGTCACCACACCGAGGGCGCGTCGACACCAGGCGCACGAGGGGGGCGGAGCCTCATGGCGGAGCCGGAGTTCAGGGCCACGGGCGTACGGATCGGGCGGCGGCTGCGATCGCTGACCCATGCGGGCCAGGTCCGGATCAGCGACGGCAGGCTGGAGTTGCTCACCAGTTACGGCACGGAGATCGACAGCGCGCCACTGCGCGCGGTGCGCACGGCCAAGCCATGGTTCGCCCCACAGGACAAGGCACTCGCCGAGGTGAACGGCACCCGGTATCTGCTGACGCTCGGCGAGCACGATCCGGTGCCCGGGGAGGCGGGGCCGCCCACGGTCCGTACCTTCCTCGAAGCGGTACGTCTCGCGACCGGCGGGCGCCGGGACTGAGGGGCGCGGCCGGGGCGCGAGTTGCACGCCCCCACCCCCTGAGTCACGCTGGTGTCACATCACTCTGGGTTTACCGGTGATAACGCTGCGAACCAGCCCGCCGGTCACCACCGCAGGCGGCGGCGCGAGTGCGGCCCCTGCTGGATCCGAACGCCGTCTTCTTCCGGACCTCAATTCGGGGAGTCGCACCGTGATCAGCCAGCCAAGCAGGCATTGCACGGTAGAGCTCCAAGCCCTGCCGTCGCGGATCGGCCAGGTCCGCAGAATCGTCTCTGCGCAGTTGCGCTACTGGCATCTCGATCCCTTGATAGACCAGGCCGCGCTCGGCGTGACCGAGCTCCTGACCAACGTCCATCGGCATGCCGAGCCGGACAAGACCTGCACCGTGGAGATCGAGCTGCTGCTCGAACGCCTCATGGTCTCCGTCCACGACCACGATCCGAGGCTGCCCGTGGTGCACGACGCCGATCCGTTCGAGACCTGCGGGCGCGGGCTCGCGATGGTCGCGGCGGTCAGCGAGAGCTGGGGCGCGCAGCCGCAGGGCGACACGGGCAAGGTCGTCTGGTTCACGCTCTGCGCGCCGTCGGCCACCGCGCCGCTGCCGGCGTATCCGGTGTACGGCACCGCGTGCGCCGACCCGTTCGCCGAGGCTCCCGCCCCCGTCGGCGCCCATGCTCCCGCCCGGTCCGCCGTTGCCGGCTGACCGGGCGGTGACTTCACCTCCGCGCGTCACTCCGCGGCGATGGCCCGCAGCACGTCGAGGCGGGCGGCGCGCCGGGCCGGACGCAGGCCCGCGAGGGCGCCGGCCGCCAGGCCCACCAGGGCGACCACGGCGAGCTGCACCGGCGGCAGCGCGAACGCGAAGGCGCTGTCGGACGCGCCGTCGGACGCCTTCACCAGGACCCAGCCGAGGAAGCCGCCGAGCGCCAGGCCGCCCGCGGTGCCGAACGCGGCGACCAGGACGGACTCCCAGCGGACCATGGCCCGCAGCTGTCCGCGGGTCTGACCGACGGCCCGCAGCAGGCCCAGCTCGCGGGTGCGTTCGTGCACGGCGAGGGTCAGGGTGTTGGCGATGCCGAGCAGGGCGATGAGGACGGCGAGGGCGAGCAGGGCGTAGACGAGGGTCAGCATCATGTCGATGCCGCCTGCCGCGGCCTTGGCGTACTCGTCGCGGGTCTGGACGTCCGGGTTGCCGTACTCCTTCGCCACGGCCGACACCGCGGCCTCGCCGTCCGCCGCGCTCACCCCGTCCTTGAGGGTCACCGACACCAGCGTGTCGGAGTCCTGGGCGCGGTGCGGGGCCCAGGCGTCGCGGGTGATGACGTAGTCGCCCGCGAGTTCGGACTGGCCGTAGACGGCGCGGACCGTGAAGGTGTCCTTCTTGCCGTCGGTGAAGGCGAGTTCGGCCTTGTCGCCGACTTCCAGGTGCTGCTTGTCGGCTTCCCTGCGGGTGATGGCGATGCCCTTGTCGCCCAGGCCGCTCATCGACCCTTCGACCGTGCCGAGGTCGAAGGACTTGGCGAGCGCGATCGGGTCGGTGACGGTCAACGCCCTTCCCTCGCCGTTGACTTCGGCCACTCCCCTGCCGAGGCCGACGGCCGTGGCGACCTCCGGGCGCTCCGCGACGGCCGGGGCGAGCCGGGGGCTGAGTCCGCTGCCGCCCGCGCCGAAGGACGGCGTGCTGACCGCGAGGTCGCCCGCGAAGGAGCGCGACACGGTCTGGTCCATGGTGGCCTTCAGCGAGGCGCCGAAGACGGTGAACAGACAGACGACGGCGACGCCGATCATCAGGGCGCTCGCGGTGGCGGCGGTCCGCTTGGGGCTGCGCAGGGCGTTGCGCCGGGCCAGCGAGCCGGTGACGCCGCGCAGCCGGTCGAGCGGCCCGCCCAGGACGCGTACCGCGCGCGAGGACGCGACGGGCCCGAGGACCACGAACGCGGCGAGGGCGAGCACGGCGCCGCCGCCCGCGAGCCAGAGGGACGGCGAGGCGAGCACGCCGACCAGGGTGAGGGCGACGGCGGCGAGGGCGATGCCGGTGCCGACGACCGCGCGGGTGCGGGAGGCGCCGGAGTGGTCGACGGCCGTCTCGCGCAGGGCCGCCAGCGGGGCGGTGCGTCCGGCGCGGACGGCGGGCAGCAGCGCGGAGGCCACGCACACGGCGACGCCGACCGCGAGGGGCAGCAGCATCGACGTACCGCTGATCACCAACTCGCCCTCGGGGAAGGGGAATCCGATGGCCGGGAACAGCGCCTGGAGCCCGGCGGCGATGCCGATGCCGCCCGCGAGACCCGCGGCGGACGCCACGACGGCGACGACGGACGCCTCGGTCAGCGTGGACGCGGTGACCTGGCGGCGGGAGGCGCCGAGGGCGCGCAGGAGTGCGTTCTCGCGGGTGCGCTGGGCCACGACGATCGCGAAGGTGTTGTGGATGGAGAAGGTGGCCACAAGCAGTGCGATGCCGGAGAAGACCAGCAGGAACGTGGTGAACAGGGTGAGGAACTGACCGGAGATCATGTCGGAGTTCTCCTCCGCCGCCTCCTGTCCGGTGATGGCCTCGACTCCCTTGGGCAGGACGGGAGTCAGCGCGTCGACGAGTTCCTGCTGACTCGTTCCGGGTCCGGCGCGCACCTGCACGGTCGCGGCCTCGCCGGGCTTCGGCATCAGGTACTTCTCGGCGTCGGCCCGCGTCATGCCCGTGAACGTCGTCTGCGCCATGCCGTCCTCGCCGCCGAACGTGGCGAGGCCGACGATCGTGACCTTGACGGGGTCGGGGGTGCGCAGCGTCGTGGTGTCGCCGATCTTCAGGTCGCCGCTCTCGGCGGCGCCGCGGTTGACGACCACCTCGCCGCTCCTGGCGGGGGCGCGGCCCTCGGCGAGGCGGTAGGCGTTCAGCTCCGGGTCGGTGATCCAGTTCCCGGCGAGGGTGGGCGGGCCCTGGCCGCCGATCGGGTCGCCGTCCTTGCCGATGAGCTGGCCCGCGCCCTGGATGCCGGGCACGGCGGCGGCGACGCCCGGGACCCGCTCGACGCGGTCGACCAGGGCGGTGTCGACGTATCGGCGCACGCCCTGGCTCTCGCCGGGCGTGGTGATGGTGTCGGCGCTGCGGACGACCGCGTCGGTGCCGCGCGTCGCGTTGCCGAACATCGTGTCGAAGCTGGCGCGCAGGGTGTCGCCCATGACGAGGGTGCCCGCCAGGAAGGCGACGCCGAGCAGCACCGCGAAGAACGTACCGGCGAAGCGGCGCTTGTGGCCGCGCAGCGAGGTGAGGCTGATCCGCAGGGCCGCAGCCGTCGAGCCGGTGGGACGGCCGCCCCCCGAGGGGAGCGGCGAACCGGTGGAACTCATGAGCGCGCTCCTTCGGACACGGTCGCCGACCTCGTGTCGAACGCCTTCAGGCGGTCCAGGACCTTGTCGGCCGTGGGTGCCGCCATGCGGTCCACGAGGCGGCCGTCGGCGAGGAAGACGACCTCGTCGGCGTGGGCGGCGGCCACCGGGTCGTGGGTGACCATGACGACGGTGCGGCCCATCTCGCGCACGGCACGGCCGAGCAGGCCGAGGACCTCCTCGCCGGAGCGGGAGTCGAGGTTGCCGGTGGGTTCGTCGGCGAAGACGACGTCGGGGCGGCCCGCGAACGCCCGTGCCACGGCGACGCGTTGCTGCTGGCCGCCGGAGAGTTCGGCGGGCCGGTGGCGCAGCCGGTCGCGCAGGCCGACGACGTCGATGAGGGCGTCCGTCCACTCCAGGCTGTCCTGGTCGAAGCGCCGTCCCGCCAGGTCCATGGGCAGCGTGATGTTCTCGGCGACGGTCAGCGTCGGCACCAGGTTGAAGGCCTGGAAGACGAAGCCGACGCGGTCGCGGCGCAGCAGGGTCAGGCGCCGGTCGTCGAGCGGGCCGAGCTCGGTGTCGCCGATGTACGCGGAGCCGGAGGTCAGGGTGTCCAGACCGGCCGCGCAGTGCATCAGCGTGGACTTGCCCGAGCCCGACGGGCCCATGATCGCGGTGAAGCGTCCGGCGGGGAAGCCGACGCTCACGCCGTCGAGGGCGGTGACGGCGGTGTCGGAGGACGAGCCGTAGACCTTCACGGCCGACTCGACCCGCGCGGCGTCCGGGGCGGTGGGCCGCTGCCGGAGGTCGGCGGTGTTCATGCCCTGCCGCCCTTCGAGGTGCGGCCGAACTCCTCGTTGAGGACGCTCAGTCGGCGCCAGTACTCGTCCTCGTCGATCTCACCGGCGGCGAAGCGGTGGCCGAGCACGGCGATCGGCGACTTGTCGTCGCTCCCGCCGGCGCGCCAGGGTCCGCGCCGGCCGCGCCAGACGGTGCGGCGCAGGAAGGCCACGACGCCGATGACGACGGCCGCCCAGATCAGCGGGAAGAACAGGATCCACGGGCCGGGTCCGCCGTCGAATGCCAGGGTCTGCATGGTGTCCATCTCCTCGGGAAGCGCCGGTACCAGCCGTGTGACCAGGGCTTCCGGCCCTCGGTGTGCACTGGTTCCGTTCGCTTTCGAGGCTCCTCGGCGCGGGGCGCGAAGTCGTCGTACGGCCAGCGGCGGTGCGCGTACCTCCTGGGGAGTACGCGGCCCGGTGCCGCCGGCTTCTCCGGTACGGAACGACGTCACCGGACCGTCCTCGCAGCCCCTCACCTGGACTTCTGTACCTATTAGTATGTACAGTCCTCGCATGAGCACCCCGGAGCGTCTGATCGAGTCCACGCGCGAACTGCTGTGGGAGCGCGGCTACGTCGGCACCAGCCCCAAGGCGATCCAGCAGCACGCGGGCGCCGGACAGGGCAGCATGTACCACCACTTCGCGGGCAAGCCGGATCTTGCCCTCGCGGCGATCCGCCGCACCGCCCAGGAGATGCGCGCCACGGCGGAGGCGTCCCTCGCCGGGGACGGACCGGCGTACGACCGCGTCGCCTCGTACCTCCTGCGCGAGCGGGACGTGCTGCGCGGCTGCCCGGTCGGGCGGCTGACGATGGACCCCGACGTGATCGCGAGCGACGAGCTGCGGGCGCCGGTCACCGAGACCCTGGAGTGGCTGCGCGGGCGGCTCGCGGACATCGTCCAAGAGGGCGTGGACCAGGGCGAGTTCAGCGCCACGCTCGACGCGGGCGAGATCGCTTCGGCGATCGTCGCGACCGTGCAGGGCGGCTATGTGCTGGCCCGCGCGACGGGCTCGCCGGAGGCGTTCGACGCGGGGGTGCGGGGGTTGTTGGCGCTGCTCGCACCGCGCTCCTGAGCGCCGAGCTTCGCACGCCCCCTCTCCCCATCAGCTCACCTTCCGCGCTCACCAACTGAGTTAGGGAACCACCCCGTGCACATCACCCGCACCCGCCCCGCCAGCAAGCAGGGCCCCGCCGAGAACTTCACCGGCACCGTCTGGCTCGACGAGATCGCGCACCCCGAACCGCCGTCCCGGCTGCGCATGTTCAGCGTCCACTTCGCCCCGGGCTCCCACACGGCCTGGCACCGCCACCCGCACGGCCAGGTCCTGCACGTCACCGAGGGCGAGGGGTTCGTGCAGCGCGACGGGGGCCCCGTCGAGCCCATCAGGGCGGGCGACACCGTGTGGATCGAGCCGGGCGAGCGCCACTGGCACGGCGCCGGACCGCGCACGTTCATGACGCATCTCGCCGTCGTCGAGGCGGCGGACGACGGCACGACGGCCACGTGGGAGGAGCTCGTCCCCGACCCGGAGTACCCGACGACCGCCTGAGCCCCGCGCCCCTCACCTTCCCTGGAGCACACATGCACGCCAAGCAGTACGAGATCACCCTGCCCGCCGACTACGACATGGGCGTCATCCGCGAGCGAGTGGCGACCAAGGGCCATCTCCTCGACGCCTTCCCGGGGTTGGGCTTCAAGGCGTACTTGATGCGCGAACGCGGCGTCGACGGCTCACCGGTGAACCAGTACGCGCCGTTCTATCTCTGGAACACCGCCGAAGGCCTCGGATCCTTCCTCTGGGGCCCCGGGTTCCAGGGGCTGTGCGACGACTTCGGGCGTCCGGTGGTGCAGCACTGGATGGCGGTGGGGTACGAGGACGGGGGCGCCGCCGGTGACCGGCCCAGCATCGCCGTGCGGCACCGCAGGCCCGTCCCCGAGGGCACCCGCACCACCGACCTCTCCGAGGAACTCCTCACGGAGGCAGAGGCGTTGGCGGCTC
This sequence comes from Streptomyces sp. NPDC040610, assembly GCF_055594065.1. Lineage (NCBI taxonomy): Bacteria > Bacillati > Actinomycetota > Actinomycetes > Kitasatosporales > Streptomycetaceae > Streptomyces > Streptomyces sp. NPDC040610. Next base: position 881,665 of record NZ_JBVIXA010000002.1, read on the forward strand.
GGGACGGCGCCGTCGGTGTGCTGGTCGCGGTCGACCCACGGCACTGGGAGGCGGTGACGTTCTCCCTGTGGGCCGAGGGCGCGGCGGCGCGGGCGGGCGGTGAGGTGTTCCAGGTGCTGCACTGCTCGACGCCGGAGCTGGAGCGGGTGGGGCGGGGGCGGGCGTGGTGAGGGCTGGGGCGTTGGGTCCGGGCGGGTCGGGGGCCGACCTGTCGGAGGCGGACTCGTCGGGTGTGGGTGCGGTCGCCGTCCGGACCGTTCTCGGCGATGTCGACCCCGGCGATCTGGGGGTCTGTGACGCCCACGACCACCTCTTCCTGCGCAGCCCCCAACTCCCGGGCCAGGAGCTGGAGTCCGTGGCCGCCGCCGCGGCCGAGCTGGCCGCGTTCCGCACCGAGGGCGGGCGGAGTGTCGTGCAGTGGACCCCGCACGGCATGGGGCGGCGCGCCGCCGAGCTGCCCGGCCTCGCCCGCTCGACGGGCGTCCGGATCGTGGCGGCCACCGGGCTGCACCAGGCGGTGCACTACTCCCCGGAGCTGCTCAGCGAGCTGGGTGACGGGGACCCCGATGTCCTCGCGGCGGTGTTCGTGCGCGAACTCACGCGGGGCATCGGCGACACCGGTGTGCGGGCCGGGCTCATCAAGGTCGCGGGCGGCTTCCACGGCCTGGACGCGCACGCCCGCTGGACGATGACCGCGGCGGCCGGGGCGCACCGGGCGACGGGCGCGCCCATCGCCGTACACCTGGAACTCGGCACGGGCGTGCTCGACGTACTCGACCTGCTGTGCGGCGAGTTGGGGGTCCCGCCGGACAAGGTCATCCTGGGGCACCTCAATCGCGCCCCCGACCTGGAAGTGCACCGCGAGGCCGCATCGGCGGGCGTCTGGCTCGCCTTTGACGGGCCGTCACGGGCGAACCACGGCACGGACTGGCGGATGCCCGACGCGGTGCGCGCCCTCGCGGACGCCGGGCACGGGGACCAACTCCTCCTCGGCGGCGACACGACGACCGCCGGAGCGCGTTCCGTGAGCGGCGGCCCGGGGATGCCCCATCTGCTGCGCCGGGTACGGCCACGCCTGGAGCAGGCCGTGGGCAAGGAGCTGGTGGACCGGATCGTCACCGTGAACGCGGGGCGGGCGTTCGGGGTCGTGTGGCCGGGGTGAGACGGGCCTGCGGCTCGGGGGGGGCCGCGGCCCGCCCGGCGCCATGCCCAGCACCGCCCTAGGCCTCCCGCCCCACCCCAGCCCGGCCACCCGCACCCGCACCCGCACCCGCACCCGCACCCGCACCCGCACCCGCCAACTCCTCCCGGTACCGGGCGACCGCCCGCTCCGTGTCCTCGTTGACCAGATCGGCGTTGATCTGCGCCGCAGCGAACGCCCCGGCCGCCGCGGCCCCGCCGACCTGTGCGGACAGATCCGAGGCGTTGCCCGCGATCCACACGCCGGGGGCGTCCGTGCGTCCCGTCGGGTCCGCGGGCACGTACTCGCCCGCGGGGTGCGGCACCGGCTCCACGCCGAGCGACTTCAGGAAGCCGACGCGCGCCACCATTCGCGGCCCGACGACCAGCGCCTCCCGGCGCACCAGGCCGCCGTCGGCCATCCGCACGCCCACGAGCCGGTCGTCCACGACCTCCAGGGCCGCGACCTCCCCCTCCACCACACGGATGCCGCGGGCGGCAAGGCGCTCCGCCTCCTCGTCGGTCAACGGCTCCGCGGTGTGCGCGAAGTACGTGATGTCGGCGCTCCACTGCCGCAGCAGCAGCGTCTGGTGGAGCGACATCGGGCCGCCCGCGAGCACGCCGATGGCCTGGTCCCGCACCTCCCAGCCGTGGCAGTACGGGCAGTGGAGCACGTCCCTGCCCCACCGCTCACGCACCCCCGGCACGTCCGGCAGCTCGTCGACCAGGCCGGTCGCCACCAGCACCCGGCGCGCCCTGACCGTCCGGCCGTCGACCAGGCCGACCACGAAGCCGTCCCCGTCCCGGGTGACCTCGTCGGCCTCGCCGGACACCACCCGACCGCCGTACCCGCGCACCTCGGCCCGACCGCGCTCCAGGAGTTCGGCGGGCGGCATGCCCTCCCGCCCGAACAGCCCGTGCACCGCGTCCGCCGGGGCGTTGCGCGGGGCTCCCGCGTCCAGGACCACCACGGACCTGCGCGCCCGGGCCAGCATCAGCGCGCCGTTCAGACCCGCGGCGCCACCGCCGATCACCACTACGTCATACATGTCGTCCAATTGATCGTTCATGGCTGACACCTCCACCACGACCATGCGCCGCCATCCCCAGGAAGGCAAATGGCATTGCTGTATCGGCAAACTTGGAACTCATATTGCATCACGCGTTCCAAAACCGCTACGGTACCGGCATGGCCCGACCACGGACGTTCGACGAGGACCGGGCCCTGGACGCGGCGATGCGCGCCTTCTGGGCGAACGGCTACGAGGCCACCTCGACCCAGGATCTGTGCGAAGCCACCGGACTGGGCCGCAGCAGCATCTACAACACCTTCACCAGCAAGCACGACCTGTTCCGGCGCGCCCTGGCCCGCTACATCGAGCTGATGAGCGTGCCCCAGGCCGAGATCCTGGAGGACGCCGGACGCTCCGGCATGGAGCGGATCGAGGCCCTGTTCACCCGCATCGTCAACAGCGAGTACGAGTACCGCGAGGACGACGGGACGAGCATCGGCTGTCTCACCGTCAACACGGTCGTGGAACTGGCGCGTCGCGACCCGGAGGCCGCCGCGCTCGTCGAGCGCGACCTCGGCATCCGGCTCGGCCTCCTGCACATCGCACTGGAGGCGGGGCAGCGCGACGGAACAATCACCTCCGGGCGGGACGCCGAGGCGCTGGCCCGGTTCATCAACGCCACCATCGGCGGGATGCGCGTCTCGGCGCAGGCGGGGGCGGGCCGGGCGGTCCTGGAGTCGATCGCCGACACGGCCATGGACGCCCTGCGCCCCTGACCCTCGCGGCTCCCGGCGCGCGGCGACAGCCACACGCGGCGACGGCCGCACGGCCATGAATGCCTCGCACCCCTCGGGGTCGACCATGCCCAAATTTTGTACCGATCCATCCAATACTCTCCACCACGTCCCCACCTCCCCAAGGAGCACCACCATGCCCCGCGCCGTATACGTCCTGGCCCTAGGCATCTTCGCCATGGTGACCAGCGAGTTCGTCGTCGCCGGACTCATGCCGCAGATGGCCGACGGGCTCGACGCCACGATCCCGGAGATCGGCTATCTGATCACCGCCTTCGCCATGGCGATGGCCTTCGGCGGGCCGTTCCTGACGGTCGCCCTGCTGAAACTCCCGCAGAAGCGGGCCCTGATGGTGCTGTTCGGCATCTTCCTCGGCGGCAACGTGCTCGCCGCCCTCGCCCCGGACTACTGGACGATGCTCGTGGCGCGCGTCGTCACGGGTGTCGCCTCGCAGGCCTTCTTCGGCGTGGGCATCTCCATGGCGACCCGGCTCACCCGCCCCGAGATACGCGGCCGCGCCGTCGCCGTGGCCCTCAACGGGCTCATGCTGGGCACGCTCCTCGGCCTTCCGCTGGCCACCGTCGTCGGTGAACACCTGGGCTGGCGGGCGGCGTTCTGGGCCATCACCCTGCTGACGGTGCTCGCCGCCGCGGCCACCTTCGCCGGCGTACCGCGTATCGAGCGCGCCGAGGACGGGGCCGGGTCGCTGCGCGAGGAACTCGGCGCCTTCAAGAGCCCCCGGCTCTGGCTCACCCTCACCACCAGCACCTTTGTGATCGGCGCGACGTTCGCGGCGTTCAGCTACCTCAACCCGATCCTCACCGAGATCACGGGCTTCGCCACCGGCACCGTGCCGCTGCTGCTCGTCGCGTACGGCGCCGCCACCCTCATCGGCAACACCATCGTCGGCCGCCTCGCCGACCGGCACACGCTGCCGGTCCTGGTCACCGGCCTGCTCCTGAACTTGGGCTTCCTGGTCGGCTTCGCACTCCTCGCCGACCTGCCCGTCGGGGCCGTGGTGATGATGCTGGGCATCGGCCTGGTCGGCGTCACCATGAACCCGGCGATGGTGACCCGCGTGCAGCGCGTGGGCAACACCGGAGCGCTGGTCAACAGCGTCCACTCGTCGTTCATCACGGGCGGCATCATCATCGCCACGTCCCTCGGCGGCCCGGCCATCGACGCCTACGGACTGCGGGCGCCGCTGTGGATCGGCGCCGGGCTCGCGGTGCTCGGGCTGCTGTCCCTCGTACCGGACCTGAGGCGGCGCGCTGCGCACACGGCGGCTCCCGCCGATGCCCCCGCGCCCGTGCGGGAACCCGTCGAGGTCGGCTGACCCCGAGCGGCCGACCCGTCGGCTAACCCAGCGCCCCCAGGGGGTCGTCGAGCACCGGCTGCCAGGCCAGCTCGGCGGCCCCCACCAAGCTGTTGTGGTCGAGGGTGCAGGCCAGGATGGGGACGCCGCCGCTGCGGCCCCACAGGCTGCGGTCGGCCACGACGGCGCGCAGCCGCTCCGGGTCGGCCTCAAGGAGGGCGCGGTGCAGCCCGCCGAGGATGATCCGGTCCGGGTTGAGGATGTTCACCAGGCCCGCGAGGCCGAGGCCGAGCCGGTCGACGAGGGCCTCGATCGCCGTGCGCACGGCCGGGTCGGCGCGCTCCTCGGCGACGAGCCTGCGGGCCTGCACGAGCAGACCCTCGGGGCTCGGTTCGACACCGACGGCCGCCAGGAAGGCCAGCGGGTCGGTCTCCACGTCCAGGCAGCCGCGACTGCCGCAGTAGCAGGGGCGGCCCTCCGGGTGCACCGTGAGGTGGCCGACCTCCAGGGCCAGGCCCGAACTGCCCGTGTGCAGCCGTCCGTCGAGGACGAGCGCGCCGCCGACACCGCGGTGGCCGGTCGCGACGCACAGCAGGTCGCGCGCCCCGCGCCCCGCGCCGTGCCGGTGCTCGGCGAGCGCCGCCAGGTTCACGTCGTTGCCGGTGAACGCCGGGCCCTCGATGCCCGCGTCCCGTACGCAGTTCGCGAAGATCTCCCGGACCTGCGCGCCCGCGGGCCAGGCCAGGTGCAGCGGGTTGAGGGCGGTGCCCTCCGGCTCGGCGACGGCGGACGGCACCGCGAGGCCCGCGCCCACGCACCGCCTGCCCGTCTCGCGCAGCAACTGCGCGCCCGCCTCGATGACGGAGCCGAGCACCTGCGCCGGGTCGGCGTCGATGGTCTCGCAGCCGGGCGCGGTGGCGACGATCCGGCCGCCGAGGCCGACGAGGGCGGCCCGGAAACCGTCGGCGTGCACCTGGGCCGCAAGGGCGACGGGCCCGGCCCCGGCGACGGAGAGCCGGTGCGAGGGCCGCCCCTGGGAGCCCGCGGCGGCGCTCGGCTTGGCGTCGACGCTGATCAGGCCGAGCGCCTCCAGCTCCGCGGCGACCGCTCCCGCCGTGGCGCGGGTGACGCCCAGCTCGGCGGTGAGGACGGCTCGGGTGGGGGCGCGCCCGGTGTGGACGAGTTCGAGGGCGGGGCCGAGCGCGGTACGACCGCGCTCCAGACGCGTACGCGTGGACAGATGTGCCTCACCCCGGGTGGCAGCCTTCCCGTTCATGAGGGCGAGTCTCCCATGATCCGTACGCCGTCTCGCCGTTCAGCCGTCATCCCGTCTTCCCCATCCCGTCTCCCGTCACCCTTCCGACCCACGTGCCCCGTGCGCGTCCCGCCGACGGCCCCCGGGGCACTCCCCGTCCGCACACCCGCCGCACCGCACCCCGCGCACACCACGAGACAACCGTCTTGTCCACAGCCGGGTTTCCCCTCTACGCTGACTTTGTGCCGCTACTAAACAAAACCACGTCCGGGGCCTCAGGAGCCACTTCCCCGGGGTTCACCCGGCTCCGTGTCGCCCTCACCGTCTTCTTCGCCCTCGACGGCTTCATCTTCGCCGGATGGGTGGTGCGCATCCCTGCGATCAAGGAGCAGACCGGGGCGTCGGCGAGCGACCTCGGGCTCGCGCTGCTCGGGGTCTCGGCCGGTGCCGTGGTCACGATGACGCTCACCGGGCGCCTCTGCCGACGCTTCGGCAGCCACCCGGTGACCGTGGCCTGCGGCGTCCTGATGCCACTGAGCGTGGCGCTGCCACCGCTCACGCACTCGGCGCCGGCGCTCGGCCTGGTACTGCTGCTCTTCGGGGCCGCGTACGGGGGGATCAATGTGGCGATGAACAGCGCCGCCGTCGACCTGGTGCGCGCGCTCAGGCGCCCGGTGATGCCCAGCTTCCACGCCGCCTTCAGCCTGGGCGGCATGATCGGCGCGGGGCTCGGCGGGCTCGTCGCCGCGCATGTGTCGCCGACGCGGCATCTGCTCGGGCTCACCGTGATCGGCCTGCTCGTCACGGCGGTCACGGCGCCGACCCTGCTGCGGTACGAGGCCCCGGCGGCCCCGGCCCTCGACGACGCGGGGAGCACCGGGTCCCGCCCGGGCGCGGCACGCGGGATCGACCGCCGCACCCGTGGGCTCGTCCTCATTTTCGGGCTCGTCGCGCTGTGCACGGCGTACGGCGAGGGGGCCCTCGCCGACTGGGGCGCGCTGCACCTGGAGCAGGACCTGGACGCCCACCCGGGGATCGCGGCGGCGGGCTACTCCTGCTTCGCGTTCGCCATGACGATCGGGCGCCTCTCCGGTACGGCGCTCCTCGAACGGCTCGGCCGCACGCGCACGGTGGTCGGCGGCGGGCTCCTCGCGACGGCCGGGATGCTCCTGGGCGCCCTCGCCCCTTCGGTCGGCGTCGCGCTCGCCGGTTTCGCCGTCACGGGGCTCGGGCTCGCGAACATCTTCCCCGTGGCGGTCGAGCGCGCCGGTGCCCTCGCCGGGCCCAGCGGGGTGGCCGCCGCCTCCACGCTCGGCTACGGCGGCATGCTGCTCGGGCCGCCCGCGATCGGGTTCATGGCGGACTGGTTCTCGCTGCCGGTGGCGCTGACGAGTGTGGCCGTGCTGGCGGCGGTGGCGTCGGTCATCGGCGCCGCGACGGGACGTACGAAGGTTGCGGAGGAGCAGCCTTCGCAGGAGCGGGCGGCGGTGCCGACGGCGGCTTGCTGATGGCGGCGGATGCTGGACCCCCCGGGGTGCACACCCCGGCGCTGCACCGGGGGGCGCTGGAGTCCGCTCCATCCTGCACAATCCCCGCATGAAGACTGCTGAGTACACCGAAGTCCTGGCCCGCGAGGGCACGTTGCTGGCCGACGCGGCAGCGGACGCGGGCCTCGACGCGCCCGTGCCGACCTGTCCCGACTGGCAGGTGCGCGACCTGCTGCGGCACACCGGCACGGTGCACCGCTGGGCCGGCCGGTTCGTCGCGGAGGAGCTGCCCGCGTTCCGGCCCTGGCAGGAGCGGCACGACCTGGACGGCACCGCCCTGCTCGACTGGTTCCGCGAGGGCCACGCCGAGCTCGTCGCCACGATGCGCGACGCGCCCGCCGACGTACAGTGCTGGACCTTCCTGCCCGCGCCGTCGCCGCTCGCTTTCTGGGCGCGGCGGCAGGCCAACGAGACGGCCGTCCACCGGATCGACGCCGAGTCCGCGCGCGGCGGCACGCCGTCGGCGCTGGACCCGCGGTTCGCGGCGGACGGGATCGACGAGTTGCTGCGCGGGTTCCACGCGCGCGAGAAGAGCCAGATGCGGACGGCCGAGCCGCGGGTGCTCCGGGTGCGGGCCACCGACACGGAGGGGACGTGGACGGTACATCTGTCCGCCGACGTCGCCGTCACCGAGCCCGGTGACGCGGGGCCCGCCGACTGCGAGGTGTCGGGCGGGGCCGCGGACCTCTATCTGGCGCTGTGGAACCGGGGGGCGTTCCCGAAGGTTTCGGGGGACGCCGGGCTCGCGGCGCTGTGGAGCGAGAAGTCGGGCGTCTGAGGCTCCGGCCTGGAACCAGGCGCCCGCGCCAGGAAATCTGACGTCAGGCGTCCGTACCCGGAAGCATCCGCGCGAGGACCGCCCGCTGCACCGGCCGCACCTCGGCGTGCACCTTGCGCCCCTTGTCGGTGAGGCAGACCCGGACGCCGCGGCGGTCCTCGTTGCACATGCCGCGCTCCACCAGGCCGTCCTTCTCCAGGCGGCCGATGAGCCGGGACAGGGCGCTCTGGCTGAGGTGCACGTGGCAGGCGATCTCCTGGACGCGGAAGGCGTCGTCGCCGTCCTCCGCGAGGCCCGTGGCGAGCACGTCGAGGACCTCGAAGTCGCTCGCGCCCAGGCCGTACTGATGCAGCTCCCGGTCCAGCTCGCACTGGGTGCTCGCATGCACCGCGAGGATCTCCCGCCACTGCTTCACGAGCCGCTGCTCGGCGTCAGTCGCCGCGGGCCCGGCCTTGGTCGCCGCCATGTACGCACGGTAGCAGCAAGGTGGCCTTTATTGCACATGAATTAAATGCACTTGCATTGAATGCATGTGCATGCGAGTCTCCTCGGCATGACTTCTCCGCTCTCCTCCGGCTCGGCCGCCCCCGCGGGCCCGGCCGGTCCCGCCTCCCCGTCCCAGGAGCGCTGGACCCCGCGCCTGTGGGGCACGCTGCTCGTGCTGTGCGCAGCGATGTTCCTGGACGCGCTCGACGTGTCGATGGTCGGCGTCGCCCTGCCGTCCATCGGCTCCGAACTCGACCTGTCCACCTCGTCCCTGCAGTGGGTGGTCAGCGGCTACATCCTGGGCTACGGCGGTCTGCTGCTGCTCGGCGGCCGGGCGGCGGACCTGCTCGGGCGCCGCGAGGTGTTCCTGATCGCGCTCGGCGTCTTCGCCCTCACCTCGGTGCTCGGCGGACTCGTCGACTCCGGTCCGCTGCTCATCGCGAGCCGCTTCGTGAAGGGCCTGAGCGCCGCGTTCACCGCGCCCGCCGGTCTGTCGATCATCACCACGACCTTCGCCGAGGGCCCGGTCCGCAACCGCGCCCTGTCCATCTACACCACCTGCGCCGCCACCGGCTTCTCCCTCGGCCTCGTCCTGTCCGGCGTGCTCACGGAGGTCAGCTGGCGGCTCACCATGCTGCTGCCCGCGCCCATCGCCGTGATCGCCCTCGTCGCCGGTCTCAAGCTCATCCCGCGATCGGCGCGCGAGGAGAAGCGCGGCGGCTACGACGTGCCGGGCGCCGTCACCGGCACGGCGTCGATGCTGCTGCTCGTCTTCTCCGTCGTGCAGGCCCCCGAGGTCGGCTGGGCCTCCCCGCGCACGCTCCTGTCGTTCCTGGCCGTGGCGGTGCTGCTGGCCGCGTTCGTCGCCATCGAGCTGCGCACCCCCAACCCGCTCATCCGCCTCGGCGTGCTGCGCTCAGGACCGCAGATCCGGGCCCAGCTCGGCGCGGTGACGTTCTTCGGCGGGTACGTGTCGTTCCAGTTCATCGCCACCCAGTACCTCCAGTCGCTGCTCGGCTGGTCGGCCCTGGAGACGGCGCTCGCGTTCCTGCCCGCGGGCGTGATCGTGGCGCTTTCCGCCACGAAGATCGCCGGTGTCATCGACCGGTTCGGCACGACCCGCGTCATCGTGACGGGCTTCGCGCTGCTCGTGGCGTCGTACGGACTGTTCCTGCGGATCGACCTGACGCCCACGTACGTCGCGGTCATCCTGCCGTCGATGGTGCTGCTCGGCATCGCGTGCGCGCTGGTCTTCCCCTCGCTCAACATCCAGGCCACCAACGGCGTCGACGACCACGAGCAGGGCATGGTCTCCGGCCTCCTGAACACCTCGATCCAGGTCGGCGGCGCGGTGATCCTCGCGATCACCACCGCGGTCATCACGGCCGACGGCGGCTCCGCCGAGGGCACCGCCTCGCCGCAGGCCGTCCTCGACAGCTACCGGCCCGGCCTGGTCCTCGTGACGCTGTTCGCCCTCGCGGGCCTGCTCATCAACCTCACCGGGCTGCGGGCACGACGCAAGCAGCAGCAGACCGTCGTCGTCGCCAAGTCGCCTGCCGCGGCCCCGTCCCGGGAGGACGAGCGGGTGGCCGTGGGCGACTGAGCAGCGCGGACCCCGGTCGGCCGGTGCGGCCCCGGGAGTGAAGCGGCCCGGCGTGGATCCCACGCCGGGCCGTTCCGCGTCTCCCCTGGTCGCCCGGCGAATTCCTTGCCTACCGGGCATTCGGCTGTGAGACTCCCTGTACAGGACGATCTGTGGGGGAACGGCGGAATCATGGACGAGGCAGTGGGTCGCGGGCGGCGGAGCCAGGCCGAGCGGGACGCCATCACGGTCGAGATCGGGTACGCGCTCGCGAGCGCGACGGCCGTGGCGCTCGCCATCATCGGCGTGGTGGTGGCCGGTCCCGCCGTCGCGTTCAGCCTGTCGGAGTCCACCGAGCGCGCGCTGCTCGGCGTGGGCGGCTCGCTGGCCGCGACCGCGTTCGTCGCGCGGCTCATCACGGTGCTGTGGCGCTTCACCAACCGCGAGCGGGAGCGGCGGGCGGCCCTCGACGGCGATGCGGGCTTCACCGACGGCGGGGGCGCCGACGGCGGTATCACCGGTGACAGCCGTGACGGGGGCGGGCGGCCCGGTGCCGGGTCAGCCTAGCCAGCCCGGCCGGACGAGGCCCGACTCGTAGGCGAGCACGACCAGTTGGGCCCGGTCGCGAGCGCCCAGTTTCACCATCGTGCGGCTCACATGCGTCTTCGCGGTGAGCGGGCTGACGACGAGACGGCGGGCGATCTCCTCGTTCGACAGGCCGATGCCGACGAGGGCCATCACCTCCCGTTCCCTCTCGGTGAGTTCGCTCAGGGTCTCGGCGGCTGCGGGCTCCTTGGAGCGCGCGGCGAACTCCCCGATGAGACGGCGCGTCACACCGGGTGAGAGCAGCGCGTCCCCGGCGACCACCGCCCGTACCGCACGCAGCAGTTCATCGGGCTCGGTGTCCTTGACCAGGAAGCCCGACGCACCCGAGCGGATCGCCTCGAAGACGTACTCGTCCAGCTCGAACGTGGTCAGCATGACCACCTTCACGCCGTCCAGATCCGCCTCGCGCGTAACCCGACGCGTCGCTTCGAGACCGTCGAGCACCGGCATGCGGATGTCCATCAGGACGACGTCCGGCCGCAGTTGCCGTACCAGCCGCACCGCCTCCTCGCCGTCCGCCGCCTCACCGGCGACCTCGATGTCCGGCTGCGCGTCCAGCAGGGCCTTGAACCCGGCGCGGACCAACGACTGGTCGTCGGCGAGCAGTACGCGGATCACTGGTTCTCCTCGGGTGCGGTGCGGGTGGGCAGGACCGCCGTGACGCGGAAGCCGCCGTCGGGGCGCGGGCCCGCCTCGATCGTGCCACCGAGGGCGGCGGCGCGCTCCCGCATTCCGGCGAGGCCGTTGCCGCTGCCGCCCGCCTCCGCCCCGGTGGCGGGCCCTTCGTCGTCGACGCGCAGGGTCACGGCGTCGGGCGCGCGGTGCACCAGGACGGTCGCGTTCCGGGAGCCCGAGTGCCGTACGACGTTCGTCAGGGCCTCCTGGACGATGCGGAACGCGGCCAGGTCGGCGCCGGGCGGCAGGGCGGCGCGGCGGCCCTCGGTCGTGACGGTGACGGTGAGTCCGGCGCTCCTGGCCTGTTCGACGAGTTCGCCGAGGCGGTCGAGTCCGGGCGCGGGGGCACGGGGGGCGGCGCCGGGGGCGCGGAGGGTGTCGAGGACCTGGCGGACCTCGCCGAGTGCTTCCTTGCTCGCGGCCTTGATGGTGGTCAGGGCCGTGCGGGCCTGCTCGGGGTCGGAGTCGAGCAGGGCGAGGCCGACGCCCGCCTGGACGTTGATGACGGAGATGCTGTGGGCGAGTACGTCGTGCAGTTCCCGCGCCATGCGCAGCCGCTCCTCGTCGGCGCGCCGCCGAGCCGCCAGCTCCCGCTCGGCGCGCTCCTTGGCCCACTGTTCGCGGCGGGTGCGGGCCAGCTCGGAGACGGCCGCGATCGCCACGACCCAGACGGCGATGACGACTTCCCCGCCCCAGGAGTTGGGGCCGTCGCCGTTCGGCGGGAGCCGGCGGTACAGCCAGTGCGCGATCAGCAGATGCCCGGCCCAGAGCATGCCGACGGCGCCCCACGCCGCGTACCGGTGCCCCGCGACGACCGCCGCGAAGCAGCCGACGGCGACGGTGACGAGGACCGGCCCGTACGGGTATCCGGCGCCGAGGTACACCAGCGCCGTCCCGGCGGTGAGGTACGCCACCACGACCGGGTGGCGGTGCCGGAACAGGAGCGACGCCGTGCCCGCGAACAGCAGCGCCCGCGCGAACCCGTCGGGCGACACCCGGTCCTCGGTCTGACCGTGTGCGGCGAAGGTGGTGCCCACCTGCACGAAGACGGTGAGCAGCGCGGTGGTCAGCCAGGGCAGGCGGCGCGTGGCCGCGTCCCCGATCCGCCACCAGGGCGGGCCCTGGTGCCACCACGGCGGCCCCTGCCGCCAGGCCGCCGGTCCCGGGTGTGACGGCGGCGGGCCGCCGCCGTCGCGCTGATGCTGCTGTTCCATGGCAGTCACGCTAGACCGGGGCGTCGGCGGAGGGCGTCCGCCGGGCGTGGCGATCAGGCGTACTCCCGGTGGAGTACGGGAGGGCGTACGAGGTGGGTCCGGGAGGGGCCGGACGGGGCTCCGCCGCCGGGTCGGGCCGCCGGGCGACCGGGTCCGGTCGGGCTGCCGGTCCGGGCGGCCTGCGTGTCCGGGCGGGCGACCGGGTCCGATCCCGGCTACCGGTCCGGTCGGACGCGGCCGCGTCGGACTGTGGGCCCCGTCGGACTACCGGTCCAGTCGGCTCAGCGCCCGCCCCGCCACCGGATGCGTCCGCACCAGCTCGGCCAGGGTCATCGAGCCGCGGGTGATCTTCGCGAACGCGTTCCACGCCGGGCGGAAGCCCGTGATGGCCGTGTGCAGCAGGCCGGGGCGGCGCTCGAAGACCTTGAGCATGCGACGGCCGACGCTCATCTCGACGCCGAGGCCCGCCTTGATCGCGAACGCGTAGTTCAGGGCCTGGCGGCGGGCGTCCACCGCGTCGCCCGCCTCGGCGATGCGCACGGCCCACTCCCCCGCGAGCCGCCCGGAGCGCAGCGCGAAGGAGATGCCCTCGCGGGTCCACGGCTCCAGCAGGCCCGCCGCGTCGCCGCACACCAGGACGCGCCCGCGCGAGAGCGGCGAGTCGTCGCTGCGGCAGCGCGTGAGATGGCCGGAGGACAGGCTCGGCTCGAAGCCCGCGAGGCCGAGGCGGGCGATGAAGTCCTCCAAGTACCGCTTCGTGGCGGCGCCTTCGCCGCGGGCGGAGATCACGCCGACGGTGAGGGTGTCGCCCTTGGGGAACACCCAGCCGTAGCTCCCGGGCATCGGTCCCCAGTCGATGAGGACGCGGCCCGCCCAGTCCTCCGCGACGGTCTCGGGCACCGGGATCTCCGCCTCCAGGCCGAGGTCCACCTGGTCGAGCTTCACGCCGACGTGTGCCCCTATGCGGCTGGCGCTGCCGTCGGCGCCGACGACGGCGCGGGCCAGGACGGTCTCGCCGCCCTGGAGGACGACGGCGACCGTGCGCCGGTCGGGCACGGCGGGGCCGTGCTGCTCGACGCGGCTCACCGTGGCCCCCGTGCGCAGTTCGGCGCCCGCCTTCTGGGCGTGCTCGACCAGCTGCTGGTCGAACTCCGGGCGGTTGATCAGCCCGAACAGCATGTTCCTCGAGCGGCGGGTGCGGGCGAACTTGCCGTCCAGGGAGAATGTCACCGCGTGCACGCGATCCTTGAAGGGCAGCTCGAACCCCGGCGGCAACGCGTCGCGCGAGGGGCCGATGATGCCGCCGCCGCACGTCTTGTACCGCGGCAGTTCGGCCTTCTCGAGGATCAGTACGCTGCGTCCCGCGACCGCTGCCGCGTACGCCGCCGAGGCGCCCGCGGGTCCGGCGCCGACCACGACGACGTCCCAGACCTGCCGCGCGTCGTCCGCTGAGTTCTCGCTGCTCACGTTGGTCTTCCGCTCCCGATCCCGCTCTTGGCCGCGCTCTCTTGAGGCATCCTACGGCGCACACTTCCACGACCCTCCTGTGGGAGGATCACGTACACCCCTGCACAACGTCGCACCCACGAGGAGCGTGCCCATGTCGCCGCATCCGATCGCCGAGACCATCGCCTCTCTCATGCCGAGGGCGAAGGCGGAACTCACCGAACTGGTGGCGTTCAAGTCGGTGGCGGACTTCGAGCAGTACCCGAGGAGCGAGAGCGAGGCCGCCGCGAACTGGGTCGCCGACGCGCTGCGCACCGAGGGCTTCCAGGACGTCGCGCTGCTCGACACCCCCGACGGCACCCAGTCGGTGTACGGCTTCCTGCCTGGCCCCGAGGGCGCCCCGACGGTCCTGCTGTACGCGCACTACGACGTGCAGCCGCCGCTCGACGAGGCCGGGTGGGCCACGCCCCCGTTCGAGCTGACGGAGCGCGACGGCCGCTGGTTCGGCCGCGGCAGCGCCGACTGCAAGGGCGGCATCATCATGCACCTGCTCGCGCTGCGCGCCCTCAAGGCGAACGGCGGCGTCCCGGTGCACGTCAAGGTCATCGCGGAGGGCTCGGAGGAGCAGGGCACGGGTGGCCTCGAGCGGTACGCGGAGGAGCACCCGGAGCTGCTGCGCGCGGACACGATCGTGGTCGGTGACGCGGGCAACTTCCGCGTCGGCCTGCCGACGGTGACCGCGACCCTGCGCGGCATGACGCTGGTCCGCGTCCAGATCGACACTCTGGAGGGCAATCTGCACTCCGGGCAGTTCGGCGGCGCGGCACCGGACGCCCTGGGCGCGCTGGTGCGCGTCCTCGACTCGCTGCGCGCCGAGGACGGCTCGACGACGGTCGACGGCCTGGACGGCGGCGGCGTCTGGGAGGGCCTGCAGTACAGCGAGGCGGACTTCCGCAGGGACGCCAAGGTCCTCGACGGCGTCGGCCTCATCGGCGACGGTTCGGTCGCCGACCGCATCTGGGCCCGCCCTGCCGTCACGGTCCTCGGCATCGACTGCCCGCCGGTGGTCGGCGCGACGCCGTCCGTGCAGGCGTCCGCGCGTGCCCTGATCAGCCTGCGGGTGCCGCCGGGCGTGGACGCCGCCGAGGCGACGAAGCTGCTCCGCGCCCACCTGGAGTCCCGCACGCCGTGGGGCGCCCGGGTGAGCACCGAGCAGATCGGCCAGGGCCAGGCGTTCCGCGCGGACACCACGAGCCCCGCCTACGAGGCGATGTCCGGGGCGCTGAGCGAGGCCTACGACGGCGAGAAGATGCAGGCCGCCGGCATGGGCGGCTCCATCCCGCTGTGCAACACGCTGGCCGCGCTGTACCCGGAGGCGGAGATCCTGCTGATCGGCCTGAACGAGCCCGAGGCGCAGATCCACGCGGTCAACGAGAGCGTGTCCCCGCAGGAGCTGGAGCGGATGTCGGTCGCGGAGGCGCTGTTCCTCCAGCGGTACGCGACGAGCTGACGCGACGGCAGCGGTACGGGGCCGGGGCGACCCGGCCCCTCCCCCGTACCAGGAATTCCCCGGCGCCCAGCGGGCGTTGGCGCGAACACGGTCTTGATCGTGTTCGCGTTCGCGTCTCTGGAGGGGTTCGATGACGGTACTGGTCACCACGCCGAACGGTGCGGTGGGGCGCCATGTGACACAGGCGCTGCGCGATCGCGGTGACGTCCGGTTCTTCGTACGTTCCGAGGCGAGCGCGCGGGCGCTCGGCACGGTGCGCGGTGAGGTCGTACGCGGTGACGCCACCGTCGCGGCGGACGTCCGGCGCGCGGTCGCGGGCGTGGACCGGCTGTATCTGGCGCACCCCTTCGCGGTGGACCAGGTCGCGGCCGAGACCGGGCTCGCGCTCGCGGCGCTCGACGCGGGGGTGCGCCGCGTCGTCAAGCTCGGCGCCCGGCCGTTCGCGGGCGCGGGGATCGTGCCGGACGCCGTCACCGGCGCCCACGACGTGGTCACCGAGCGGCTGCACGCGGCCGGGGTGCCCGAGCTGACGGTCCTGCGGCCCGACCGCTTCCTGCAGAACTTCCTGCCGTCGGCCGACGCGATCGCCCGCGGCACCTTCGCCGATCCGGCCGGGCCCGCCGGAGCCCGCGGTTATGTCGACGTGCGCGACATCGCGGACGTCGCCGTCGCCGAGCTCCTTGCGGAGCGGCCGGTGGGCGGCGACATCGACCTCAGCGGCCCCGAGTCCCTGACCCTGCCGGACCTGGCCGACCGCTTCGGCACGGCGCTCGGCAGGCCCGTCGCGTACGTCGACGTGCCGCTCGACGACGCCTGGCGCACGGGCCTCACCGACGCCGGGGTGCCGCCCGGGGTCGTGGACGGACTGCACGACCTGTACGCGAACTACCGTGCCGAGGGCGTGGCGGGGCTCGGCCACGGCGTGCGGCAGGTGCTCGGCCGCGCGCCGCGCTCGGCGGCGGACTTCGCGGCGGAGGTGCTGGTGCCCGCGGTGTCCGGGGCCTGACTGGAGGGGGCCTGGCCGGGGGGCCTGGCCGGACGGGGCGGGTCCCCGCTCACAGCAGTCCGCGGTCCCGTGCGTACAGCGCCGCCTGGGCGCGTCCGCGCAGGCCGAGGCGGGTGAGGATGCGCGAGATGTGGTTCTTCACGGTGCCCTCGCTGAGGTAGAGGCGGGAGGCGATCTCGCGGTTGGTCGCTCCGGCCGCCACGAGCCGCAGGATCTCCACTTCCCGGGCGGTCGGTTCGGGCTCGCCCCGCACGGGCGGCGGGGGCGCGGTCGAGGCCGGTGGCGGCGGGGGCGCGGCGGCCAGACGTCGGGTGACCGCCGGGTCGAGCTGGGCCACGCCGCGGTGCGCGAGCCGGACGGCGGCGGCCAGTTCGGCCGCGGGCAGGTTCTTCAGGAGGTAACCGACGGCACCGGCGCGCAGTGCCCGTACGACGTACTCCTCGTCGTCGAACGTCGTCAGCATGACCACCTTGCAACCGGGCGCGCGGCTCCCGATGACCGTCACCGCCTCGACGCCGTCCATGCCCGGCATGCGGACGTCCATGAGGACCACCTCGGGCGCCAGGGCGAGCGCCGCGTCGACGGCCTCGGCTCCGTCGGCCGCCGTACCGACGACGCGGATGCCCGGCTGGATGCCGAGCAGGGAGGCGATGCCTTCGCGGACCAGCTCTTGGTCGTCGACCACGAGGACGTGCACGGGGTCGGGGGTGCTGAGGGCGTCGCGGGTGCCGGGGGTGTTGGGGGCGCCGGGAACATCGGGCGTGCCCATGGCGCCGGTGGCGTCAGGGGTGCCGGTGGCGTCCGGGGCCCCTGCGGTCATGGCCCGCCGCCCGGCGTACGCGGCACCGTCGCCGTGAGCGTCGTCCCCGCCCCGGCCCCGCTCTCGATGTGCAGGGCGCCGCCGAGGAGTTGGAGCCGTTCCCGCAGGCCGCGCAGGCCCACTCCCGGCGCCCCGCCCGCTGCTGCCGGGCCGGGCAGGCCGCGCCCGTCGTCGGACACGGTGAGGCGCGCGACGGACGCGCCGTACTCCAGGGACACCGTGACGTGCCGGGCGTCGGCGTGGCGGCGGGCGTTCGTCAGCGCCTCCTGGGCGGCGCGGTACAGCGCGGTCAGCGGGTCCGCGTCGTACCCGGTCTCCGCCCCGGCGATGGTGAGGGTGACGCGCGGCCGGTCGGTGTCGGTGTGGCGTACGAGGTCGGTGAGCGCGCTCGACAGGGAGATCGGGTCGGCCTCGTCGCGCAGGGCGCGGACCGACCGGCGCACCTCGTGGAGTGCGCGCGCCGCCGACCAGCGGGCGTCGGCGACCGCCCGGTCGGCCGCGGCCGCGTCGAGGGCGCGGAAGGCGTCGGCCTTCTCCAACTGCACGGCGATGGCGGTGAGATGGTGGCCGAGGCTGTCGTGGATGTCGCGGGCGAGCCGGTTGCGCTCCTGGGCCGTGGAGAGTTCGGCGACCCGCGCCGCGTACTCCCGCAACTGGCGGTGGGAGTAACGGAGTTCCCGCACGGTCGACTCCAGGGTCCGCCGGGCCTCCTGCTCGCCCGTCGCGACGGCCGCCATCGACACGGCGAGGACCAGGCCGAGCCCGAACATCAGCAGGTCGGAGATCGCCTCGGCGTCCGCGTACCAGCCGTCGACCGCCAGCGCGTACCAGCCGAGCAGCGCGCCCGCGCAGCCCGCGCCGAGTGCGAGGCTCGCGCGCCGCCCGAACGCGAAGTACGCGGTGAACGGCACCAGGACGAACAGCACCCGGGACAGGCCCGCGCCGTCGCAGGCGGCCACGGCGAAGAAGAGCCCGACGCGCAGGACGAGGGCGGCCGCCGCGACGGCAGGGTGCCGCGCGCCCGCCCGGCACCAGTGCGCCTCGGCCGCGTCCAGGGCGAAGAGGGCGGCCACGGCGGTGACGAAACCCGCGGTGCGCGCCGGGTGTTGGGGGTCGTCCCCGACGAAGTCGTAGTACACGCCGGCGAACAGCACGGCGGCGTAGAGCACGAAGGAGACCCAGGGCACGGGGCGCGGCGGCCGGTCCTCCGCCACGTGCGTGCGGGGCGCGCCCGAGGGGTGCGCTGTGACTGTCATCCGTGCCTCCGCCCCGGCATGGCCGTCCGTACCTACCAACCAGCATGACCGTCCGCGCCTACCAACCGGCCTGGCCGTCACGGTACTTGGGACGGCTCGGCGACAACGAGGCTTCGGGGGCGGACCTGCCGACTGTGGCCGTTCGGCATGTGCCGTACGGCCAACCTCCCCTGGGCGCCCGAACCCACGCGTGGCCGCCGCGCTGGCCGGTCGGCACTTATGGCCGTCCCCGACCGCTCCCTACGGTCGGCCTGACCTAAGGAGCCCCACACATGATGTTCCGTCACCTCTCCGCCGTCGCGGCCGCGTTGCTGCTGGCCACGCTCACCCCGACCACCACACTCACACCGACCGCCGCGGCCACCCCCGACGCCACCCCCTGCCCCGCCGACCGGCTCCGCGTCCCCGGCGCCGAGCGCACCGTCGCCGCCTGCCTCCGCGACCTCACCACGGCGGGCACCGTCGCGTCCGGCCACACCGACCCCGCGGACTGGGCGGGCCTGGAGGCCCCGGGCACCCGCAGCCCGAGCGGGGTGCCCGGCGTCCAGCTCGACGGCTACTTCCCCGACTCCTCGACCACGAACAGCACGCACGGCTGGGACCACGACAGCCAGTTCGTGGTCCGGCTGCCGGAGCGCTGGAACGGCGGCCTGGTCGTGGCGGGGCCGCCCGGCGTCCGCGAGCAGTACGCCAACGACCGCACCATCGCCGACCACGTCCTCGCGCGGGGCTACGCGTTCGCGGCGACCGACAAGGGCAACACGGGCCCCACGCTGTTCCGGGACGGCGAACGCCCCGGTGACGCCATCGCCGAATGGCATCGGCGCCTGACCCAGCTCACCGTCGCCGCCCAGCGCGTCGCGGCCCGGCACTACGGCCGCGCACCCCGGCACACGTACGCGGCGGGCATGTCCATGGGCGGCTACCTGGTCCGCTGGCAGCTGGAGAACGTGCCGTGGCTGTACGACGGCGGCCTCGACTGGGAGGGCGTCCTGCTGACCCGCAGGTCACCGAACCTCCTGGCGACGCTGCCGCCCGCGCTGCGCGCCTACCCGCGGCTCCTCGCGGGCCAGCCCGGCGCACGCGAGGCGCTGCGCGCCGCGGGCTATCCGCCGGAGTCCGAGCCGCTGTGGGAGACGCACTACCGCACCCAGTGGGACACCTTCCAGCGCCTCATCCGCGAGGAGGTCGACCCCGGCTACGACGGCGCCACCGAGGCCGGGACGCCGTTCTGCCGCGAGGGCACGGGCAAGGGCTGCGACACCGACTACGACTACGCGGCGCGCCCGCGCGCGGTGCACGACACGGTGGCCCGCCTGTCCCTGACGGGCCGCGTCCAGCGCCCCCTCATCACCCTGCACGGCACGCTCGACACCCTCGTCCCCATCGGCCCCGGCTCCGACCGGTACGCGCGGCTCGTGCGGAAGGCACACCGCGAGGACCGGCACCGCTATTACCGCATCACCGGCGGCAACCACACCGACGGCCTGTACGGCGCACACCCGCGCCTCGTACGCCCCCTGCTCCCCTGCGTACGCGACGCCTTCGACGCGCTGACGGCCTGGGCCGAGGACGGCACGGCCCCGCCGCAAAGCCGCACGGTGCCCCGCCCGGACGCCGACCCGGTGCACTCATGCACCCTCTGACCAGCCGGTCGCCCTGATGCGGCGCACGGCACGCGGCAGTGCTTTGCCCTGAGCAGAACGCGTACGCCCAGGGCCAAGTGATCTCCCGTCAGCGGCGGCCGTCTCCGTACGGTCGCCGCATGAACGCCATCGAGACCATCGAGCTCCAGCCCCGCCTCCACGTCTTCCGCTTCCCGGTCGGCCAGGCCTACCTGTGGCGGGACGACGAGGAGCTGACCCTCGTCGACGCGGGCCCGCCGGGCGGCGGCGCGGCCCTCGCGGACGCGATCACCGGGCTCGGCCTTCGCCCCGGCGACGTGCGCCGCGTCGTGCTCACGCACTTCCACGGCGACCACGCGGGCGGCGCGGGCGAGTTCGCGGAACTCACCGGGGCGACGGTGTACGCGCACCACCTGGACGCGCCGATGGTGCGCGGCGAGGTGCCGGGTCCCGCGCCCGTCCTCGAGGACTGGGAGGTGCCGATCTTCGAGGAGGCGACGAAGCACGTGCCGGGGGCGACCGAGCAGCACGTGTACGCCCCCGAGCTTCAGGAGGTGTCGGACGACGACGTGCTCGACTTCGGCGGGGGCGCGCGCCTGGTGAGCGCGCGCGGGCACACGGCGGGCAGCATCGGCGTGCATCTGCCGCGGCACGGCGTGCTGTTCACGGGTGACGCCATCGCCGCCGCACCCGAGCACGGCGTGCTGCTCGGCGTCGGCAACCAGGACCGGGCGCAGGCCGTCGCGTCCTTCCACCGGCTCGCCGCGCTGGAGGCGGACGTGGCGTGCTTCGGGCACGGCGATCCGGTGGAGCGGGACGCGTCGGCGGTGCTGCGGGCGGCGGCGGAGCGGTACGCGAACTCCTGAGGCCCCGTCCGACGGTGTTCTAACGGGCCGCCCGCCGGGGCTTGTCGGCGAGGACCGCCTCGGCCCTTTCCAGCGCCGCCGCCTGAATGCGCGCCAGCTCAGTGATAACCGCGCGATCCTTCTCCGGAAGGGAATGCACGAGCTTGCGCCGCGCTTCAATGGCCGACGAAGGGAGCCGTTTTGCCAAGGCGCATTCGCCGTCATCTGCGGCGACATCACGTTCGAGTGCGCGGAATTCCAAATTCTGCGCGGACTTCCTCCGATCACGTTTCTCATATGCGTCGCTCAACTTCTCGCGGGCCGCTTCGGGAGACGGGTACGCGTGCCCGCGCCCGGTCATGCAGGACCGCCAGCGGGACAGCGCGGCGACGTAGGCGGGCTGCCGGGGGACGGCCGCGTCCAGGCGGGCGTTGAGCGCCTGCGGCGTGTAGTACATGCGCGCCCAGGTGACGACGTCTCCGGCGAGCGCGGCGCGCGACTCGGCGTCACAGCCACGCCGTCCCACCTGAATCGTGCCGGTCCCCGTCCCCACGTCGGTGCGCGCGTCCCGAGGACCGGCGAAGGCCAGGTCGAAGCGGCGGCGCCGGTCCGTGTCGAGTTCGGTGTAGTACGGGGCGGGTGGCGCCTCGGACGACGGCGGCCTGGACGCGATGCCGTACCCGTGACGGCGGCGCGTGGGCAGGTCGACCAGCGCCTTCGCGTCGTCGGGCGCCGTCGGCAGGGCCGCCTTCGCCGCCGGGTAGGCGAAGCCCGCGCGCCGCATGCAGGTGTGGGTCAGCTTGTTCAGGGCCGTGTCCAGGGTCTGCTGGACCGCGGGCCAGCCCCCGGACCGGGTGACCATGTCGACGGCGTCCGCGCTCAGCCTGCCCGGGGCCGACGGACCGGCCGCCCCCGACCGGGGGGCGGCCGGCCTGTCGGGCCCGGTGGACGAGCAGCCCGACAGGCCGGCGAGCACGGCCACCGCGAGGCACACGACCCGTGGTGGCCTGCGCGTCATCGCGGCGAACACCAGTGGTTGGAGCTGATGGTGTCGTTGAACGCCGGGTCGCTGTAGCCGGTCGGCGGCGCGGCCGCGAAGTTCGGCACCGCGTCGTTGCGACCCAGGCTGTGCCACCTGCCGGTGTAGTTGGCGCTCGTCCAGAAGTAGACGGTGCACTCCGTTCCGGCGTTGGAGTAGGAGCTGATGCAGTCGTTCCAGGTGCCGCTCGCACACTGGCCCTGCCGGAAGGCCCTGTAGTCCGGGTTGTTCCCGGCGACCTGACCCCGCGCACCGCCGTAGTTGTTGTTCACCCAGAAGCAGGCGTACGTGCTGGGACACGAAGGCAGCACCTGTGCCCCGCTCTCACCCCGCGCGCCGCTCGCACCGCTTCCGCCGCTCTCCCCCGCCGAAGCCGGAGCCGCCGCGATTCCACCGAGCACCAGCGTCGCGGAAGCCGCCGCGACTCCCCAAGTCTTACGCATGTTCTCCCCTTCGACGGACGATGGTTGGAACGCCCTTTCTTCGTGCCGAAAAGAGACTGATGCATTAACCGGGCGGACTGCTACAAGTGTGCGACTGGACGCAATGTCCCTGGTATGCGGGCGCCAACCGCACCGCGACCACAGGGAAGTCGCCTGCGCTACCACAATCGGGGGATACGGAATGCTGAGGATTCATTTCACCTCGGACGATCTCGCGCGCACTCGATTCGCCGACGGACCCGATCCGATGTGGGAGTTGAGCATCAGCCTGCACCGGCTCCGGCGCCGCGACGCCTCCGTGCTCTTCGGCGCCTGGCGACGGCAGGTGGCCCCGGCGCTCCCGGCCGCCGTCCGGCTGCTCACGGCGCTCTCCCCGCTCCGCGGCTACACCTGCGACTTCCTCACCCTGCGCACCGGCGCGGGACTCCGGGCGCAGACGGAGGCCCTGCGCGCCCTGCCCCGGCACACGCTGCGCACCGACCTCCGGACCTTCGACCGCCTCAACCCCGGCCGCAGGCTGCCCTCCTGGACGACCGACCTGGCCGCGGGCTCGGCCCCCGTGCTCGGCCGCATCGCCGACACCGCCCAGGCATGCTTCGACGTCGGGCTCCAGCCGTACTGGCCGGTCATCCACGACCACGTGCGCCACGACATCGCACTGCGCTGCCGGGCCCTCGCACACGGCGGGTGGGGCGAGGTCCTCGGCGCGCTGCACCCGTCCGCCCGCTGGGACTACCCGGTCCTCACCGTGGACTTCCCCCTCGACCTCGACCTCCATCTGGCCGGGCGCGGCCTGCTGCTCCTGCCGTCCTTCTTCGGCCTCCGCCGCCCCACGACCCTCATCGACCCCACCCTGGACCCCGTCCTGGTCTACCCCATCGAACACCGCCCGGGCTGGGAGCGGCCGGGCCACACCCCGGCCGACCACCCGGCCCTCACCGCGCTGCTCGGCCGCGCCCGCGCCCAGCTCCTGGAGGCCGCGGCCGACGGCACGTTCACCACCACGGAGCTGGCCCTGCACACCGGCCTGAGCCCGTCCAACGCCAGCCGCCACCTCGCCGCGCTGCGCCATGCGGCGCTCGTCTCCAGCCGCCGCCACCGGAACACCACGCTGCACGCGGTCACGGCGCTCGGCGCGGCCCTCCTGAACGGCCGACAGCCGCTGCTGCCCGCCTGACCCAAGCGCCCGCCCGGCTCAGCCGCCCACCGGTTCCCCGGCCTCCAGGTACAGCGTCGCGCCCCGCTCGCGCGCCCGCAGCGCCCAGCGCAGTCGGGCGTAGCGGACGGGCGGGAGCATCCGGGCGGCCTCGTCCTCGGTGGCGAAGCGCCAGTCGCGCAGTTCCGGTCCCGGCAGCAGCAGCCGGCGTGCCTCGGCGCTGTCGAGGCGGCCGCCGTCGAAGAGGAAGCGCATGCCGCCGTAGCCGGGCGGCGCGGGCGGCTCCCAGTCGGCGACGAGGAGGCGCGGCGTGCCGGTGAGGCGGATGCCGGTCTCCTCGGCGACCTCGCGCACTCCGGCGTGCGCGGGCGCCTCGCCGGGCTCCACCACACCGCCGGGGAACTCCCAGCCCGCCTTGTACGTCGGATCGACCAGGAGGACCCGGTCCTGTTCGTCGAAGAGCAGCACCCCGGCGGCGAGGGTCTCGGCGGTGGGCTCGGGCGTCTGGACGATGTCGCAGACGGCGGCGGCGCCGGTGCGGACGGCCTCGGCGATGTGCTCGGCCGTCTCGGACGGCGTCAGGGCGCCGTTGTCGACGCGGTGGGCGTCCGCGCCGAGCCATGCGGCGAGCGCGGCGAAGTAGGGCTCGATGTGGTCGAAGGACCACTGGCGGACGCGCAGTTCACCGTCGGGCACGTCCGGGGGGACCTCGCGTCCGGCGATGCGCGCACGCAGGATCGTTTCGTCCGGAGCGAGCAGAACATGGCGCACGGCTATGCGGCGGGCGGCGAGGCCGCCGAATATCTCATCGCGGTACTCCTGGCGCAGCAGTGTCATCGGTACCACCAGTACGCCGCCGACCTCGGCGAGCAGCCCGGCCGCCGTGTCCACCACCAGGCGCCGCCAGATCGGCAGGTCCTGGAAGTCGCTGACCTCGGCGAGGTGCTTGGCCGGCAGCAGCTGCGGCAGCTCGCCGCCGATGACCTCAGGGTCGAAGAGTGTGCTGTTCGGGATCAGCTCGATCAGTTCCCGTGCGGCGCTGGTCTTGCCCGCACCGAACGCGCCGTTGATCCAGACGATCACGGTTCCCCCTCTTCTGTTGGCCCCCAGTGGCTTGCCCGCAACACACTGCCACGGAAACCAGCGCCTGATGAGGGTGACCGTTCTCGTATGAACAGCCAAGGCGCCTTGTCAAGCATCTTGGAGTAACTTCCCCCCATCGAGTGGCAGTGCTCTCCCGCGAATCGTTCCCGCACTCCGCGTCGCAGCCCTGCCCGATACCGTGATCCGCCAGGCACCCTGGCCCCTGGTGACCTCCTCGTTCCGGTTGCTACACGGCAGCCGCCCCCGGCCGCGCGCACTGGCCGGGGCTCGCCCTGGGGGGATTAGTGCATCAGGACAAGCTGAGCGAATTCACGTGCGAGAACCCGGAGTTACCACCCCGGGTGTACGAGGTCGGCAACGCCACCGTCGTGGAGTTGTACGGCGACATGGACCTCGTGGGGTTCCAGCGCACGCTCCCCCACCTCGACCCCGTGACGGCGGGCCCGGCCCGGGTCGTCGTGGTCGACCTGACGCGTGCCACGTTCCTGGACTGCTCCGGCCTCTCCCTGCTCATGCGGGCCCACCGCCGCCTCACCTCCCGGGGCGCCACGCTGCGGGTGGTGTGCACCGACCCCATGACCCTGCGCGTCATGGGCATCACCGGACTGAAGGCGACGCTGTCACCGGTCGCCTCGGTGCGGGAGGCGCTGGCGCAGCCCCGACTCGGCCCTTGACCGGGGCGGCCGTGGGGCTCGGGACCGCGCGCCCCTGAGCCCCGCGGCCGCGTCGCTCCCGCGAAGCGCCGGGCGGAATCGCGAGCCCCGCAGCGGTGTGAAAGGGTGGAAAACGTCGGAAAACGCTGGAAAAGAGCCCAAACGGCGCCACCCCACCCCGAGAGGAGCGCGGTCATGTCCTCGAAGCGACGCCGCAAGAAGAAGGCCCGCCGCAAGCACGCGGCCAACCACGGCAAGCGGCCGCAGTCCTGACGGCAGGCCGCCGACACCTCTGACACCGGCCCGGTGCGGTGGGGAACGCCCCGCCGCACCGGGCTCAGCCCTTGCTCGACCCCAGCGTCAGCCCCGCGATGAAGTGCCGTTGCAGCAGCAGGAAGACGAGGATCGTCGGCAGGGCCACCAGGACCGATCCCGCCGCCAGCAGGTTGTAGTCCGTGAAGAACTGGCCGCGCAGGTTGTTCAGGGACGAGGTGATCGGGAGTTTGTCGGGGTTGGAGATGAAGATCAGGGCCCAGAGGAAGTCGTTGTAGATCCATGTGAACTCGAGCGTGGCGAGGGCCGCGATCGCGGGGCGGCACAGGGGCAGGGTGATGCGCCAGAACTGGGTCCACACCCCGGCGCCGTCGACGATCGCCGCCTCCAGGATCTCCTTGGGCAGCGTGCGCATGAAATTGGACAGGACGAAGACGCAGAAACCCACCTGGAAGCCGATGTTGACAAGGATGACGGCCCAGTACGAGTCGTAGAGGGTCATCGAGTCGGACATCCACCAGGGCAGGTCGATCTTCAGGAACAACACATAGAGCGGCGTGACCAGGACCTGCGGCGGCAGCAGGTTGCCCGCGGTGAAGAACATCAGCAGGGCGAGGCTGCCGCGGACGTTGATGCGGGCGACGGCGAACGCGACGAACGCGGCAAGGAAGAGCGTGACGATCACCGCGGGGACGGCGATGATCAACGTATTCATGAAGTACTTGCCCATACCGGATTCGGTGTAGGCCTCGCGGTAGTAGTCGAAGGACAGCTTCTTCGGGAACGAGAAGTAGCCGTGCTGGGCCGTCTCCTCGTACGGGCGCAGGCTGGCGTAGACGGCAAGCAGCAGCGGCGCGAGGAAGGCGAGCGACACCGCGGACAGGAAGATGTGGGCGCCGTAGCGGCCGCGGCGCGGGCGTCGGGGCGGTCCGGACTCCCGCGCGGGCGGGGCGGATCGGCCGGGGCGGGCGGTGGCACGGATGTCCGCGGTCATTTCTCGCGCGCTCCTCTCAGCTCCTGGACCAGGAACGTCACGATGAATCCCAGCGAGACGCCGAGCAGGACCACGGCGATGGCGGAGCCGAATCCGATGCGGCTCGCCTCGCCGATGATGTTGTCGGTGATGAGCACGGAGAGCAGTTCGAGGCCGTTGCGGCCCTTGTTCACCGCGTACACGATGTCGAAGGCGCGCAGCGCCTCGATGACGGTGATGACGCCGACGATGACATTCACCGGGCGAAGCGTCGGGAGAGTGACGCGGAAGAACGTCTGGCGTTCGTTCGCGCCGTCGATGGCCGCCGCTTCCTTCAGGGCCGGGTCGACGGATTTCAGTCCGGCCAGATAGAGGATCATGACGTAGCCGGTGTGCCGCCAGCTCGCGGCCAGCATCATCATCCACAGGTTGATGTCGGAGTCGCCGAGCCAGTCCACGGGATCGTGGGGGTCGTCGAGGATCGTGTTGACGACGCCCTGGTCGGTGCCGAGCAGGAGCTGCGCCATGAAGCCGACGACGGCGAGGGACAGCACGACCGGCATGTAGAGCACGGACTGGTAGAAGCGGCTGAAGCGGATGCCGCGGTCGATGAGGACGGCGAGGAAGAGCCCGAAGGGCGTCGCGACCAGGCCGAGGAAGGCGATCCACAGCAGGTTGTGGCGGACCGCCGGCCAGAACGCGGGGTAGTCCTGGACCAGGTTCTCGTAGTTGTCGCCGCCCACCCAGTGGATGTCGCCGATGCCGTCCCAGGAGGTGAAGGACAGGCCGACGGAGGCCAGGGCCGGGCCCCAGACGATGACGATGTCCAGCAGAATCGGGATGCCCAGAAGCACGCCGAGCACGGCGATGTCACGGCGTGTGAAGCGCCGCGCCGCCCTTCGTCCGGCGCGCCGCGCGGTTTTCTGCGGCACGGGGTGCGGTCCTCTCGAATCAGCTCACGCATGTGCTCAGGAATCAACGCTCGGTTCGGCTCACCGCTCCGGTTCCGGCCGGGTCAGCTCACGGAGTCGGAGAAGATGTCCTTCTTCTGCCGTTCGATGCTGTTGACGAGCCCGTCGACGTCCTTCGGGTCGTCGATGAAGTCCTGCAACGCCTTGATCATCACGGTCTGCGCGAAATCGGGGCGGGTATCGCGGTCGAGGAACTGCGAGATGTGCTTGGCCTTGGAGACGAGTTCGGCGGACTTCTTCTGCAGCGCACTGTATTTCGCGGTGTCGGCGCCGTCGTTGACCGCCACGTTGTTGGGGTCGCCCTTGAGATAGACGTCCTCGGCCTCGGCGGTGCCGAGCCAGGCGAGCAGATCCTTGGCACCTTCCACGTTTCTGGACTTCTTGGCGATGAGGAATCCGTCGATGGGCGCCTCCACCGCGTCCTGTCCGAACCGCGGGTCGATCTCGGGGAACGCGAAGAAGTCGATGTCGTCGCGCTCGTTCTCCGGGAACTGGGAGCCGGGGTGCGGCATGCCGAAGACGGCCATGCCGGTCTTGCGCTGCTGGAGGCCCTGCCCCGCCTCCTCCCAGGTCCGGCCGAGGGCGCCCTTCTGGTAGTACGGCATGAGCTCGCGCCACAGGTCGAAGACCTTCTTCACCTTCTGGTCGGTCCACGCCTCCTCGCCCGCCATCAGGCTCTGGTGGAAGTCGTATCCGTTCAGGCGCATGTTGATGTAGTCGAAGGTGCCCATGGCGGGCCAGCCGTCCTTGTCGCAGAAGGCGACCGGGGTGCCGTCCTTGTGCATCTTCTTGGCCAGCGCGATGAACTGGTCCCAGTTCTTGGCCTGTTCGTAGCCCTGCTTCTCGAAGAGGCTCTTCCGGTGGAATACGGCCCACGGGTAGTAGTAGTACGGCACGAAGTACTGCTTGCCGTCGTGGGTCGACTGCTCCTTCAGCGCGGGCGAGAAGCCCTTGAAGTCCTTCCAGACATCGCTGATGTCGATGAGCAGGCCCTTTTCGGCGAAGTACTGCATGCGGTAACCGGCGAACCACATGAAGACGTTGTCCGGTGAACCCTGGAGATAGCGCGTGATGTTCTGCTGGAATTCGTTGTGCTCTGCGGTGTTGACCTTGACCTTCTTGTCGCTCTGCTTCTCGTACGCGGCGAAGGCCGCGGCGAACGCCTTCTTCGGCACGGCGTCCGAGGCGTTGGAGCCCACCGTGACTTCGTTCTTGTTGCCGCCGGGCCCGTCACCACAGGCGGTGAGCAGCGCGGGAAGCGTGACCGCCCCGGCGCCGACGGCCGCACCGCGCAGGAGACTCCGCCGGGACATCGGATGTCCGGCCCCACTGCGCGGGGTCGGTGGACCGGTGAACGATGACTGCGTCATGTCCCCTCCTCGGGGTGCAACCGAACACAACCGAACGCGAGGATTGGATCTCACTCCCACCAGTCCCCGCCGTCAAGGGTTTTGACGGGGACGGCCCGAACCGTTACCGCTCCTCTTCCAACAGAGTTCAACACGCCCTACCGTAAGCGCGCACGAGTGACACGTACACGAAGACATCCCATCTTCCGCGAGTACGGAGGAACGTCACGATGCGTCACCTTTCCAGCCGCACCATCCCCCGAAGAGTGGTCGGGTCGCTCGCCGCGGCGCTGCTCTGCGCGGCCGGGCTCGCGGCGCCCGCCGTCGCCCGCGACGCCCCGGGCGCGGGCACCGCTCGGTCTCCCCAAGCGGACGGCGCCCAGGCCCGGGGCAGCGAGGGCCCCCGGCTGCCGGGCGGCCTCGCGCTCACCCCGCCGATGGGCTTCAACAACTGGAACGCCACGCACTGCCGCGCCGACTTCGACGAGTCCATGGTCAAGGGGATCGCCGACATCTTCGTCGAGAAGGGCCTCAAGGCCGCGGGGTACGAGTACGTCAACCTCGACGACTGCTGGGCGCTGCCGCAGCGCGACGCCGCCGGCAAGCTGGTGCCCGACCCCAAGCGGTTCCCCGGCGGCATCAAGGCGGTCGCCGACTACGTCCACTCCAAGGGGCTGAAGCTCGGCATCTACACCAGCGCGGGCACGAAGACCTGCAACTCGGCGGGCTTCCCCGGCGCGCTCGGCCATGAGCGCAGCGACGCCCAGCAGTTCGCCGACTGGGGCGTCGACTACCTCAAGTACGACAACTGCAATAACCAGGGCGTGGACGCCAAGAAGCGCTACATCGCCATGCGGGACGCCCTGAAGGCGGCGTCGGAGACGACGGGCCGCCCGATCGTCTACAGCATCTGCGAATGGGGGGAGAACAAGCCCTGGGAGTGGGCCGCCGACGTCGGTCACCTGTGGCGCACCACGGGCGACATCAGCGACAACTGGGGCTCGATGCTCTCCATCATGAAACAGAACCTGCCGCTCGCGCAGCACGCGGGACCCGGCCGCTGGAACGACCCCGACATGCTGGAGGTCGGCAACGGCGGCATGACGGCCACCGAGTACCGCACCCACTTCTCCATGTGGTCGATCATGGCCGCGCCGCTGCTCATCGGCTCCGACCTGCGCAAGGTCTCCCCCGAGACCTTCGACATCCTCGGCAACAAGGAAGTCATCGCCGTCGACCAGGACCCGCTGGGCAAGCAGGGCCACGTCGTCTCCTCCGACGGCGGGCGCTGGGTCGTCGCCAAGGAGATGAAGGACGGCAGCCGGGCCGTCGCCCTGTTCAACGAGACCGGCAGCCCGAAGACCATCTCCACGACCGCGAAGGCCGTGGGCCTGCCCGCCGCCGACGGCTACTCCCTGCGCGACCTGTGGAAGCACGAGAGCTACAACGTCGCGGGCACCATCTCCGCGACCGTGCCCGCGCACGGCACGGTCCTCGTCCGGGTCTCGGCCGACGACCAGTGGCAGCACAAGCCGCCCGCCGTCGACGTCGGCTCCGCCGCCGACCCGCTGGTGGAGGCGGGCAAGGCCGAGAAACTGCTCACCAAGGTCGCCAACCGGGGCAGCACCGACGCGCGCGACGTCCGCGTCTCCCTCACCGGCCCCTCCGGCTGGCGCCTCAGGGCGACCTCCCCGACCCGCGCGTCCGCCCTCCGCACGGGTGAGACCCTCGGCACGTCATGGCAGGTGACGGCGCCCCGGGACGCCGAGCCCGGCACGTACACCCTTGATCTGAAGGCGAGCCACCGCGCCCCCGGCGGCGGCCGCGTCCAGCTCGAACTGCCGCTGACGGCCAAGGTCGTGGTGGCTCCGCCCGCGGGTGACACCGCGCTCAGCGGCCTGCCGTGGCTGTCCACCACCAACGGCTGGGGCCCCGTCGAGAAGGACACCAGCAACGGCGAGAGCGCGGCGGGCGACGGCAAGCCGCTCACCATCGGCGGCAAGGTGTACGCCAAGGGGCTCGGCGTGCACGCGGAGAGCACCGTCGAGTACTACGCGGGCGGAACCTGCGAGAAGCTGACCGCCCAGGTCGGCGTCGACGACGAGAAGCCCGACAAAGGCACCGTCGCCTTCCAGATCTGGGCCGACGGCGAACTTGCCGCGTCCACCGGCGTCCTCACCACCGCCGACCCCGCCAAGCCGCTCTCGGCCGACGTGCGCGGCGCCGAGGTGATCCGCCTCGTCGTCACGGACGGCGGCGACGGCATCGACTCGGACCACGCGGACTGGGCGGAGCCGGTGCTGGGCTGCTGAGTTCGCGCCCGCCCGGGCCCGAGCACAGCCTGGGCCCGGCCCTGTCTCGACGACTCGGCCGGGCCCGCACCGCAAGTCACGGGGTGCGGAAGCCGCGGAAGGTCACCGACTTGCGGCTCTCGAACCCGAGCCGCTCATAGAGGGCGATGGCGCCGGTGTTCGCCTCGGCCACGTGCAGGAACGGCCGCTCGCCCCGGGCGAGAATGCGCTCGACCAGCGCGAGCACCAGGCGGGCGGCGTGGCCCTGGCCGCGTGCCTCGGGCGTCGTGCACACGGCGCTTATCTCCGTCCAGCCGGGCGGCCGCAGCCGCTCGCCCGCCATCGCCACCAGGCGTCCTTGGGCGCGGATGCCGAGATAGGTGCCGAGTTCACAGGTGCGAGGCCAGAACGGCCCTGGTGCGGCCCGCGCGACGAGGTCGAGCATCTCCGGCACGTCCTGCGCCCCCAGCTCCAGGATCTCGACGTCGGCGGCAGGACGTGGAGCACCGAGCCGACGGCCGGGCCACAGCATCTGCCGCCCCTCCAGCTCGAAGACCGGCTCCCAGTCCGACGGCGGGAGCGCCGGGCTGCTGAACATGTCTGCGAAGCCGCCGCTGCCGAGCAAGCGCGCCAGATCGGCCCAGTCCGTCGAGTCGGGCTCGGCCGGCACCGCGCAGAACGTCGCGACATCCGGCAGGTACGTGGCTGCCTGCCCGCACCGTCGAGCCAACTCTGAGTGCTGCCCGAGCAGCGACTGGGCCACGGGATGATCGAGCACGGCGGCATCATTGGTCACCTGCCTGATCCTCGCATCCCGACCTTCCCCGGCGGCACGGAGGTCGGCCGCACGGCCCGATCCGTGACCGACCAAGGCCCCGGCGGGCCGGAGCGCAGTCGGCGGGGCCTTCGGGCGAGATGCGAAGGTCAGGTCCGGTTGCGCCGACGCACGCGGGGCGCGTCGCGGTACCTCACCCGCCGAGGGGCGTCGCGGGACCCCACCCGCCGTGGCGGAGTCCTCTTCACGGCCTGGGCTTCGGCCCTTCTGCCGGAGCGACGCTGCCAGAACTCGTCGATCGTCACCCAGGCGACGATCAGACCCAACACCGCACCCATGAAGGCAAGCACCGCGACCGCATCGTCTTTGGCGCGCCGAGCGGTGTGCGCCGCCGCCGCGCCGACGCGAACTGTCTGCACGAAAGGCGGTTTCTCGAAGAGCACGTTGTTCGTGTCGCGGTAGTACGCCGTGACCGTCAGAGCGAGCGTCATGGTACCCGTCGCGGACGGCTTCACGATCCACCGCCATTTCGCTTTGTCATCGGGCGTGAGGACGTTCTGCCGCTCGGAGGAGAGCGCCGTGCATGTGACACCCGCACCGCTGCAGTGCAGCTTGACGCCCATGAGCGTGCCGACCTGCAGCTCACCCGTGCGCTGCGACTCCTTGCGCTCACCCCGCGATCCGGCGACGCGGAACCCTTGCACTTCCGCACGGAATTCAAAGGCTCGACCGGTCTTCGCCATACGCACACGCGTGTAGTCGATTCTCCCGTCGAACATCTCCTTGCGGCTCTCGATGATTTCCCGCCCGTAGAGAGCCTGGCTTTCCGGGTCGTCACCCCGGATCGGCCCGCTCGCACACGAAGTGACCAGAAAAGCGACGAGCGCGACACCGACCGCCCAGGCGACCGCCCGAGGCGCTGTTACTCTTTTCCGGCTCGGATTCTTCTGCGCTGCCATCTTGATCGCCTGACGCTCCCCCCGTTGGCAGCATCGTGCCGCAACCGGGCACGAGCCGCTGGCCGTTCACACGGCATCGGCGAGATTTGGCCAGTCTCGGCGCTCCGGCGGTGACCCTCCGGAGCCACTGAGCTCCGCTGCGACCGGGACTCAGCGATTGGCCACGGGGCGCAGCTGTCCGACCGTCGCGTCGGGGAACGCCCGCAGCGCCGCCGCGGCCGCGCCCACCAGGCCCGCGTCGGTGCCCATCAGGGCGGGGGCCACGGTCAGGCCGCCGACGAACGACAGCGTGGCGTAGTCGTGCAGGGCGCGGCGCAGCGGTGCGAACAGGAGGTCGCCCGCCATCGCGACGCCGCCGCCGATCACCGCGATGTCGATCTCGACGAGCGTGGCCGTGGCGGCGATGCCCGCGGCGAGGGCCTTCGCCGCGCGTTCGAAGGAGGCGAGGGCGACCGGGTCGCCCGCGCGGGCCGCACGGGCCACCGCGGCGGCGGAGGTGTCGCCGTCGGGCCCGGGGAGCCAGCCGTTCGCCAGGGCGCGCCGGGCGATGTTCGGGCCGCTGGCGATCCGCTCGACGCAGCCGCGCCCCCCGCAGGGGCAGGGGTCGCCGTCGAGGTCCACGCTGATGTGTCCGATGTGGCCCGCGTTGCCGGTGGGGCCGGGGTGCAGGGAGCCGTCCAGGATCAGGCCGCCGCCGACGCCGGTGGAGACGACCATGCACAGCGCGTTGTCGTGGCCGCGTGCGGCGCCCTGCCAGTGCTCGGCGGCCGTCATCGCGACGCCGTCGCCCACCAGCTCGACGGGCCGGCCGTCGGCGGCGGCGCGCACCCGCTCCACGAGGGGGTAGCCGCGCCAGCCAGGGACGTTGACCGGGCTGACCGTGCCCGCGGTGGCGTCGACCGGACCGGCGCTGCCGATGCCGACCGCGCGGACGAGGCCCCATGGCTCACCGGCCGTCAGCTCGCCGATCACCTCTTCGACCGCGCGCATCACGGTGTCGCCGTCCTCGCGCGCGGGCGTCGGCCGCTGGGCGCGCAGCAGGATCCGGCCCTGGCCGTCCACCAGGGCTCCGGCGATCTTGGTGCCGCCGATGTCGAGTGCGGCGACGAGGTCCGTGGGCATCAGTGTCAGATCTCCTGGTGAAAGGGCAGGCCGGAGAGTGCGGTGCATAGTCTCTCGTGCATCTGACAACGTTGTCCAGGTCCTATGCTCGGCGCCACATGCGGGGCACACGCATGCGACCGCGTGCGCACGGCCCCGGGCGGCGGGGATGCGGACCCCGGTGGGCGGAAGCGTACGACCTTCGATGGATAGTGGACCTCACGTGAGCCCGTACACAGCTCGACGTACCCGAGCCGAAGTACCGAGGGCGCGGTACAGAGGTCCGGGTACGGAGATCGCAGTACCGAGGTGGAAGTACAGAGGTGGAAATCTGAACTTCCGCACGTGAAGCATCAACGTTACGCAGACTGAGATCCGCACCAGTGGACGACAGACAGGACAGCGCACCGTGGCAGAGACCGCCCGCACCCCCGTCTCCCGCCTCCGTACGGACGGGAGCACTTCGGTCGGGACCGCGGACCCCAAGAGCCGTTACGGCAACCGGCCGACCATGAAGGACGTCGCCGCGCGCGCGGGCGTGGGCCTGAAGACGGTGTCGCGCGTCGTGAACGGCGAGCCCGGTGTCACGCCCGACACCGAACGCCGTGTCCAGGAGGCCATCGAGGCGCTGGGTTTCCGGCGCAACGACAGCGCGCGGGTGCTGCGCAAGGGCCGTACGGCGAGCATCGGCCTGGTCCTGGAGGATCTGGCCGACCCGTTCTACGGGCCGCTGAGCCGGGCCGTGGAGGAGGTCGCCCGCGCGCACGGGGCGCTGCTCATCAACGGCTCCAGCGCCGAGGACCCGGACCGCGAGCAGGAGTTGGTGCTGGCGCTGTGCGCGCGCCGGGTGGACGGGCTCGTGGTCATTCCGGCGGGCGACGACCACCGCTATCTGGAGCCGGAGATCGCCGCCGGTGTCGCCACGGTGTTCGTCGACCGGCCGCCGGGGCGGATCGACGCCGACGTGGTGCTCTCCGACAGCTTCGGGGGCGCGCGTGACGGGGTGGCACACCTGGTCGCCCACGGTCATCGCCGGATCGGCTTCATCGGTGACCAGCCGCGGATCCACACCGCGATAGAGCGGCTGCGCGGCTACCGCGCGGCGATGGCGGAGGCGGACATCGACGTCGACGAGTCCTGGGTGTCGCTCGGCCCCACGGACCCCGAGCGGGTCCGGCGCGCGGCCGAGTCGATGCTGTCGGGCCCCTCCCCCGTCACCGCCGTCTTCGCGGGCAACAACCGAGTGACGGTCACGGTCGTACGTGTCCTCGCGGGCCTCCCCCGCCCCGTGGCCCTCGTCGGCTTCGACGACATCGAGCTGGCCGACCTGCTGAGCCCCGGTGTGACCGTGGTCGCCCAGGACGCGGCCCAGCTGGGGCGCACGGCGGCGGAGCGGCTGTTCCGCCAGCTCGACGGCGCCTCGGACGCGCCGGAGCGCATCGAGCTGCCGACGCGGCTGATCACGCGCGGGTCGGGGGAACTGCGGCCCGCCGACTGAGGGCGGGCGCGGCGCGGACGGCCCGCGAAGGTGCGGCGGCCGCAGCCCACGACCTTCGCGGCGTCCGCCACGTCGGGGCCGTCCCATCCCACGAGCAGCAATGTCTCCCGGTCCCGCGCGGAGAGCGTGCCGAGCGCCTGCCGCAGATGCAGTACGCCGACGACGTCCCCCGCGTGGTCGGGCCCGGGGCGGGTCGACGCCGCCGATGCGGGCGGTGAGCCGCTCTCCCCGCCGGTCGCCGCACCGCTGGTTGGCCAGCACGCGGCGGGCCACGGCGTACAGCCACGGAAGTGCCTCGCCCGCGGCCGGCGGCACCTCGGAGAAGCGCCGCCGCGTGACGAGGAAGGTCTTGGCGGCCACGTCGCCCGCCGCCTCGTGCTCGACCCTGCGCGCCACGAACCGCAGCACGTGCTCGTACTGCGCCTCGTACTGCGCCTCGTACTGCGCCTCGTACTGCGCCTCGTACTGCGCCTCGAAGAGTTCCTTGAAGCGTTCCTCGTCGCGGCCACCGACGTCGTCGTCCCGGTCACCCCCGTCGTACCGGCGCTCCCGGTGGGCGTGCTCGTCCTGCTGGTCCTGCTCGTCCCGGTTGTCCCCCCTCCCCGCACGCCGTCCCCTCCTCGCGCGGCCTGCCCTCCTGTCTCTTCATGCCTCTTCATGTCCGGCACGGGCGGCGGGGTTACAGGTCCCGGGCGGGTCTAACGGGGCGTGGGCAGGGTGACTTCCCAGGTGTCCACGGCGTAGTGCAGGGCGAGGCCGTGGGCCGTGTACAGGTTCAGGGCGCCGGTGGCGTTCTCGGTGTCGACGCCGAGGCCTATGGTGTCGCGGCCACGGGCGGCGTACACGGCGAAGGAGTGCCGCAGCAGATGACCGGCGATGCCCCGGCCGCGGGAGGGCTCGCGCACGCCGAGGTAGGGGATCCAGGCCATGGCCGCGCGGTCGTCGCGGGTCACGGCGACGGCGACGTCACCCGCCCCGTCGAGGGAGGCGATCCAGACGAGGGACCAGTCCATGCCCTCGCCCAGGTCGTCCAGCCACTGCTGGTAGGTGCGTGCCTGGTGGTCGTGGTGGCCGACGAAGGTCTCCTGGACCAGGGCGTGGGCGCGTCGCCGGTCGACCTCCGCCTCGCAGGCGCGCAGGGTCAGGCCGGGCGGTGGGGTCGGGGCGGGGTCGGCGGCCCGGGAGAGCGGGCGGGTCAGGACGTGGTAACGCCGGACGGTGTGCCAGCCGCGCCGGGTGAGCGTCGCCCGGTCGAGGCTGGGGCGGGTGTTGAGGCCGAGGTGGACGACCGCGCGGGTCGCGCCGTTCTCGGCGGCACGTTCGACGGCACGGGTCTCGATGGCGGCGAGCAGGCGCTCGCCCGCGTCCTGGTGGTCGGGCAGGACGTAGTGGTCGGCGTCGATGCGGTCGGCGCCGGAGTCGTCCCAGAGGAGTCCGTACGCGACCAGGTGTCCGTGGTGGAAGGCCAGCCAGGAGTTGCGGGCGAGGTCGGCCTCGGGGTGGATCAGGTCGACCTCGACGACGCCCAGGTCGGTCTCCGCGTGCCCGAGCTCCAGGATGTCGATGGCGTTGAGCATGCGGCAGATCTCGGCCGCGTCCTCGGGGGTCGCGGGGCGTACGGTCAGGTCGTCCCCGTCGGCCGAGGCGTCCGGGCGGATCGGGGCTTCCGTGGGCGTCAACTCGTCCATCCGGCAAGGGTCCGCGCCTCCGCGAGGTCCGCGCAAACGGATTATTCACGGCGTGCCCGGCCCTCAGGCCGGGCGGTCCCCCATCAGCAGGTCGGCAGCCCCGGCAGCGGCTTGTCGTTGTCGCCGCCCCGGATGTACACGTCGCTCACGAACACATTCGTGTTGCCGCTGTCGTCGTCCGTCTTCGCCCACCAGACGTTGGTCCACTCGCCGTGCGTCTCGCGACGGCCGAGGTTCTGCTGGCAGTAGAAGTAGTTGGTGCCCGCGTTGAGGACGCCCGCCTCGGCGCCCGACGCCTGGTACGACTTCGCGGTCCGCCACACCGAGCAGTTGTACTTGCCGCCGCCCGCGGGATGGCACGCGGGCTCCTCGTCGCCGCCGGAGGAACCGCCGGACGTACCGCTCTTCGGCGGCTTGGACGACTCCTTGGGGCGGGCGTCGGTCTTGTCGCCGGAGTCGGACCCGGAACCGGAGCCGGAGTCGTCGTCCGACTCCCCGTCGCCCTTCTTGCCGTCGCCGTCCCGGTCGTCCTTGCCCGCCTTGTCGGGGCGTTCGGCGTCCTTGGAGGGCTTCTGCTTCTTGTCCCCCTGCTTCGAGGGCTTCGAGCCGTCCAGGTCCAGCGCGCCCCGGCTCGCGTCCGAGCCCGGCTCGGCCGTGCCCCCGGCCTCCTGCGCGTCCTGTGCGTCCTGTGCGTCCCGCGCCTGGTCCTTCTTGTCGTCCCCGCCGGACAGCACGGCCACGGTCACGCCCGTCACCGCGAGGACCACCGCCACGGCCGCGGCGGCGAGCAGGGCCTTGCCGCGGCGCGGTCGGCCCGCCCGCGCGGCACGCCGACCGGAGGGCTCCGGAGCGGGCGCGGGTATGGATCCCGCGGGCGCCGCACCCGGCACGCCGAACGCCGCGGGCTCCCCGGGCGCCCCCGGCCCCCCGTGCCCCACGGCCCCGCCGACCCCACCAGGAGGCGGGCCGAACCCGGGCGGCGGCGCGGTCGGCACATGGCGCACCGTGGGCTCGCGCTCCCCGCCCCCGACGCCCTGGGACGACGACTCCGCGTACCCGAGAGGCCCGGTCGCACCATGAGGGCCGCCCACTCCAGGAGGGCCACCCGCCCCCACAGGCCCGGCAGCCCCAAGAGGCCCAGTGGCCCCCACATCCCCCGATCCCCCGCCAACAGCCCCCGCAGCACTCCCCGCCCCCGGCGCACCCTCCGAGATCGACTCCCCCGCAGCCACCTGCTCCAGCAACAGCCGCGCGCCCTCCGCGTCCGGCCGTGCCTGCGGGTCCTTGTCCATGAGGAGTCGCAGCACCGGCATGAGCGTGCCCGCGCGCAGCGGCACGGGCAGGGGCTCGACAACGATCGCGGTGAGCGTGGACCACGTGGACGTGCGGCGGAACGGCGAGGCGCCCTCGACGGCCGCGTACAGCGTGGCGCCGAGCGCCCAGACGTCCGAGGCGGGTCCCGGCTCCTGGCCCTGGGCGCGCTCGGGTGCCAAGTAGTCCAGGGAGCCGACGAGTTCGCCGCTGCGGGTGAGGTGGGTGGCCGAGCCGTCGCCGGGGTCCTCCATGGTGGCGATGCCGAAGTCGGTGAGGACGACGCGGCCGCCGGTGCCGAGGAGGATGTTGCCGGGCTTCACGTCGCGGTGCAGGACGCCGACCTGGTGCGCGGCGGCGAGCGCGGCCATGACCTTGGCGCCGATGGCCGCGGCCTCGCGCGGGTCGAGCGTGCCCCGGTCGCGCAGGACGTCGTCCAGGGAGGGGCCGTCGACCAGCTCCATGACGATCAGCGGCCGTCCGTCGACCTCCGTGACGTCGTGCACGGCGACGACTCCGGGGTGGCGCACCCGGGCCGCCGCGCGGGCCTCGCGCTGCATGCGCAGCCGCAGGTCGGCCAGTTCGGGCCCGGCGGTGTCGGTGTAGGTGCGCAGTTCCTTGACCGCGACCTCGCGGTGCAGCACCTCGTCGAGGGCGCGCCACACCACGCCCATGCCGCCGCGCCCGAGCTGCGCGAGAACGCGATACCGCCCGGCGAGGACGCGGCCGATCCCGTCCGTCTGTCCCTGTTCCCCCGAAGACACCGCTGCCCCGTCCCTGTGATCCCTGTGCCGCCGTCGTGCTGATGTGCTGTGTGGCGTACAGAGTACGGGGCAGGAGTGACAGCCGGTGCGGGACGTCTCACGCCGCCCGCAGGACGCCCGCGCGGCCTCACTTCGCCGACGGCGTCAGGTCCCCCCGACGCGGCCCCGCGTACACCTGGAGCCCCGCGAGGGTCAGGCCGGTGAGCCGGGTGACCTCGGCGGTGTCGAGCGCCCCGCAGTCCAGGCCGCGCAGCAGGTACCCGGCGAGGGCCTTGGCGGTGGCGGGCTCGTCGGCGATGTCCCCGCCGGTCCGGTTGGCGTAGGCGGCGAGGCGGGCGGCGGCCTGCTCGAAGCCCTCGCGGTAGAAGGCGAAGACGGCCGCGTACCGCGTGGGGATGTGGCCGGGGTGCATGTCCCAGCCCTGGTAGTAGGCGCGGGCCAGGGCGCGCCGGGTGAGGCCGTAGTGCAGCCGCCACGCGTCGTGGACCTTCGCGGTCGGGCCCACCGGCAGCACGTTGGTGGAGCCGTCGGAGACGCGCACGCCGGTGCCCGCGGCGGCGACCTGCATGACGGCCTTGGCGTGGTCGGCGGCGGGGTGGTCGCTGGCCTGGTAGGCGGCGGAGACGCCGAGGCAGGCGCTGTAGTCGAAGGTGCCGTAGTGCAGGCCGGTGGCGCGGCCCTCGGCGGCGTCGATCATGCGGGCGACGGCGGCGGTGCCGTCGGCGGCGAGGATGGACTGGCTGGTCTCGATCTGGATCTCGAAGCCGATCCGCCCTGCGGCGAGGCCGCGGGCCTTCTCGAACTCCTCCAGGAGCCGCACCATCGCGGTGACCTGCTCGGCGTAGGTCACCTTGGGCAGGGTCAGGACGAGGCCGTCGGGCAGCCCGCCCGCCTCCATGAGGCCGGAGAGGAAGACGTCGAGGGTGCGGATGCCCCGGTCGCGCACCGGCGCCTCCATGCACTTCATGCGGATGCCCATGTACGGAGCGGCCGTGCCGTTCGCGTAGGCCTCGGCGATCAGACGGGCCGCGCGGGCGGCGTGGGTGTCCTCGTCGGCGTCGGTGCGCCCGCCGTAGCCGTCCTCGAAGTCGACGCGCAGGTCCTCGACGGGTTCGCGCTCCAGCTTGGCGCGCACGCGCGCGTAGACGGGCTCGGCGAGTTCGTCGGCGAGGCCGAGGACGGCGGCGAAGGACGCGGCGTCGGGGGCGTGCTCGTCGAGGGCGGCGAGGGCGCGGTCGCCCCAGTCGCGGATGGTGTCGGCGGCGAAGGCCTCACCGGGTACGTACACGGTGTGCACGGGCTGGCGGGTGCCGGGGTCTCCCGGGTACCGGCGTTCGAGCTCCGCGTCGACCGGCGCGAGCGAGGCGCTGATGCCTTCGCTGACCGCACCTGCGAGGCTCGTGGACACCTTCTCCTGCTGACCCATCCGTGCACCCTCCACTGTTCAGTGACCCACACCGGTACTCAGTGACTCACACCCACGGCCCCATCGACCGTGTTTCCGTCTGACGGAATTGAACATCCGCATACTGAAGTTATCCGTGTACCTTCCCGCTGGTCAACACCTTCTCGCGTGCCGGTCCCCGCGTGTTCACGCGTGTCTCAGATGGTGCTTCCACACTCCCGTGGGCGCACTCCACGCTGACCGTGGCCCGACCGCGACCGAACGCACCATCCGCGACCCCACGAAGGAGAACGCGTGCCGACCGACAACCGAGTGACCCGCCGCTCCGGCCTGCGGACGGCGGCCGCGGCCGCCGCCGTCACGGTCCCGCTGCTCGCGACCGCCCTGGCCGCGTCGCCCGCCCGCGCGGTGGAGCGCCCGGGCCGCCGCCTGGAGGTGATGTCGTTCAACCTGCGCTACGCGGGGACGACCCCGCCGAACACCTGGGCCGACCGCCGCCCCGTCACGCGGGAGCTGCTGCGGCGCGCCCGCCCGCACGTCGTGGGCACCCAGGAGGGGCTGTACCAGCAGGTGCAGGACATCGCCGAGGACCTGGGGCAGCACTACGCGTGGATCGGCACGGGCCGCGCGGGCGGCAGCCGCGACGAGTTCATGACGGTCTTCTACGACACGCGCAGGCTGCTGCCCGTCGCCTACGACCACTTCTGGCTCTCCGACACCCCGGACGTGATCGGCTCCAACACCTGGGGTGGCGGCTCGATCCGCATGGTGACCTGGGTCCGCTTCCTGGACCGGCGCACGGACGGCGAGCTGTACGTCCTCAACACCCATCTGGACAACGCGAGTCAGTACGCGCGCACGCGCGCCGCGCACCTGATCACCGACCGGATGGCGACCCTCGACCGGTCGCTGCCGCTGATCGTCACCGGCGACTTCAACGTCGCGGCCCACAAGA
Organism: Streptomyces sp. NPDC040610; assembly: GCF_055594065.1. Lineage (NCBI taxonomy): Bacteria > Bacillati > Actinomycetota > Actinomycetes > Kitasatosporales > Streptomycetaceae > Streptomyces > Streptomyces sp. NPDC040610. Next base: position 923,325 of record NZ_JBVIXA010000002.1, read on the forward strand.
ACCCGGTGTACGAGACGATGCTGAACGCCGGGCTCGTCGACACCTGGGACGCGGCGGACGAGCGCAGCAAGCAGTACGCGACGTTCCACGGCTACAAGCCGCTCGTGCCGGACGGCGACCGCATCGACTGGATCCTGGCGACGCCGGGCGCCCGGGTGCACACGGCCGCCATCAACACCTTCTCGCTCGGCGGGCAGTTCCCGAGCGACCACCTGCCGGTGCAGGCGAGCCTGACGCTGTGACGCGCGAGGCCCCCGCGTCCGCGCACGGCGGAAGCGGGGGCCTCGTCCGGCCTCGGCCGCGGGCCGCCGGAAGAGCCGGTGACCCGGCGCTCCCCGACCCGACGGGCTCAGCCCTTGCGCGACTTGACCTCGTCGGTCAGCTGCGGGACGACCTCGAAGAGGTCTCCGACCACGCCGTAGTCGACCAGGTCGAAGATCGGGGCCTCGGCGTCCTTGTTGATGGCCACGATGGTCTTCGACGTCTGCATGCCGGCGCGGTGCTGGATGGCGCCGGAGATGCCGGAGGCGATGTACAGCTGCGGCGACACGGACTTGCCGGTCTGGCCGACCTGGTTGGAGTGCGGGTACCAACCGGCGTCGACGGCGGCGCGCGAGGCGCCGACGGCGGCACCGAGCGAGTCGGCGAGCGCCTCGATGATCGCGAAGTTCTCGGCGCCGTTGACACCGCGGCCGCCGGAGACGACGATCGCGGCCTCGGTCAGCTCGGGGCGGCCCGTGGACTCGCGCGGGGTGCGCGCGGTGACCTTGGTGCCGGTGGCCTGGGCCGAGAACGACACGGTCAGGGCCTCGACGGTGCCCGCGGCCGGGGCGGCCTCGACCGGCGCCGAGTTCGGCTTCACGGTGATGACCGGGGTGCCCTTGGAGATGCGGGACTTGGTGGTGAACGCGGCCGCGAACACGGACTGCGTGGCCACCGGACCCTCGTCACCGGCCTCCAGGTCGATGGCGTCGGTGATGATGCCGGACTCGATCCGGACCGCGAGGCGGGCCGCGATCTCCTTGCCCTCGGCGGACGACGGCACCAGCACGGCGGCCGGGGACACGGCGTCGTAGGCGGCCTGGAGCGCGTCCACCTTCGGTACGACCAGGTAGTCGGCGAACTCGGGGGCGTCGGCGGTGAGGACCTTCACCGCGCCGTGCTCGGCGAGCGTGGCGGCGGTGGCCTCGGCGCCGGAGCCGAGCGCGACGGCGACGGGCTCGCCGATGCGGCGTGCCAGCGTGAGCAGCTCGAGGGTGGGCTTGCGGACGGCGCCGTCGACGTGATCGACGTAGACGAGAACTTCAGCCATGGGACTTCAATCTCCTGCGATTACGAAGAAGTTAGGGATGTGAGGGGTGACTGAAGCTCAGCTCAGATGAACTTCTGGCCCGCAAGGAACTCAGCGAGCTGCTTGCCGCCCTCGCCCTCGTCCTTGACGATCGTGCCCGCGGTGCGCGCGGGACGCTCGGCGGCGGAGTCGACCTTCGTCCAGGCGCCCTCGAGGCCGACGGTCTCGGCGTCGATGTCCAGGTCGTCCAGGTCGAGCGACTTCACCGGCTTCTTCTTGGCAGCCATGATGCCCTTGAAGGACGGGTAGCGGGCCTCGCCCGACTGGTCCGTCACGGACACGACGGCGGGCAGGGACGCCTCGAGCTGCTCGGAGGCGGTGTCGCCGTCACGGCGGCCCTTCACGACGCCCCCGTCGACGGAGACCTCGGAGAGCAGCGTCACCTGCGGCACGCCGAGGCGCTCGGCGAGGATCGCGGGCAGCACGCCCATGGTGCCGTCGGTGGAGGCCATACCGGCGATGACGAGGTCGTAGCCCGTCTCCTCGACGGCCTTGGCCAGGACCAGCGAGGTGCCCATGACGTCGGTGCCGTGCAGGTCGTCGTCCTCGACGTGGACGGCCTTGTCGGCGCCCATCGAAAGGGCCTTGCGGAGCGCGTCCTTGGCGTCCTCGGGGCCGACGGTCAGGACCGTGATCTCGGCGTCGTCGTCCGCCGCTTCCTTGATCTGCAGGGCCTGCTCGACGGCGTACTCGTCGAGCTCCGAGAGGAGGCCGTCCACGTCGTCGCGGTCGACGGTCAGGTCCTCGGCGAAGTGCCGGTCGCCGGTGGCGTCGGGCACGTACTTCACACAGACAACGATCCTCAAGCTCACGCCGGCTCTCCTACTGCATCGTCATTACTGGGCTGCTGCCTCGGCATCGGGCCACTGCCTTCTTGCAGGCAGCATAGGCGCCTGAAGCGGCGGGTCCCGGTTGGGGCGGCCCCCGCTCCAACCGGAATATTACTCATGAGTACACCCAGTACTTTCCCCCTGAGCAAGCGCTTTGAACTGTGACCTTCGCAACGCTCCGTAATCACGCGCACCCCGCGTCATCGGGAACTCTCAGTCACGCAGCGCGTTGAAGCGTCCCTGGTGGTACAGCAGCGGACGGCCCGCCCCCGCGGGGTCTCCGGCGACGGCCTCGGCCAGGACCACCCGGTGGTCCCCGGCGGGCACCCGCGCCACGATCCGGCACACCATCCAGGCGAGCACGCCCTCGAGGACCGGCACGCCCTCGGGCCCGTCGAACCAGCGCGTGGGCGCGCCGAAGCGGTCGGCGCCGCTGCGCGCGAAGGTCGCGGCGAGTTCCTGCTGGTGCTCGCCGAGGATGTGGACGCCGACGTGCTCGGCCTGGGATATCGCGGGCCAGCTGGAGGCGCCGGTGCCGATGCCGAACGAGACCATCGGGGGTTCGGCGGAGACCGAGGTGAGCGAGGTGGCGGTGAAGCCGACGGGGTCGGTGCCCCGGGCGGTGATCACGGCGACTCCGGCCGCGTGCCTGCGGAAGGCGGAGCGAAGCAGGTCGGGCGTGGCGAGCTGGGGGGCGGAGAGGGCGGGCGTGGCCGTCATGGAGTTGTGTCCTTCTGCCGAGAGGTACGAACGGGTCCGTGGCTGCTCAGCGGGACCAACAGCGCGCACTGGCATGGCGCGCGAGGTCCACGTGGACACGCTCGTAGAGAAGGAGCTCCTGGGGCATGGCAGCAGGCTGACGATAGGTGGCGGGTGCAGTCAAGCCCGTTCCGGGATGCGAATGCCCGGCGGGGCGCCGCATTTCGCTCATATCGCCTCCCCCAGGGCCGCGATCACATCGGCCTTCCGCGGCTGTCCCGCCGCGCGCCGCACCTCACGCCCCGCGGCATCCAGGACGAGCACCGTCGGGGTTTTGTCGACACCCAGCGCGCGTACGAGATCGAGGGCGCCCTCCGCATCGATCTCCACGTGGGCGACGCCCGGGACCAGGGCGGCGACGTCCGCGAGGACCCTGCGGGTGGCCCGGCAGGGCTGGCAGAACGCGCTGGAGAACTGCACGAGGGTGGCTCTTTCGCCCAGCTCCGCGCCGAGTTCCCGCGCACCGAGCCGAGCCGCACCCGGCCGGGTGGCACCGGCCCTCGCCACGCCCCGCGGCCCGCCGCCGCCGTCTCCGCGCACCCCTGTCACGCGCGCCCCGCCTTTCCCACCCCCACCGGGGGCATCGATCCGCCCCACCGGGGCTCCACATACGTCCATCGCTACAGCGCACACGCGTACCGAAAGATTCCGACGTGACGAGAATCTCGCGCGATACGGGCACCATGGCTGGCCACCCGCTCGTTCTTGGGGCACGATCTGGCGGAGCCGTAGACCCTACGGATCCGTAACTTAGCTTCCTGCCAGAGGCCCTCTCCTCCGGCAGAGACGAAGGGCCCTCCCCAGCCATGGCAGAACTCGTCTACCGACCGGTCATCGGCGCCGCCAAGACCTTCTTCAAGGCTCTCGACCTGAAGATCGACTGCAAGGGGTCCGAGAACATTCCGCGCTCGGGCGGGGCGGTCCTGGTCAGCAACCACATCAGCTACCTGGACTTCATCTTCGACGGCCTCGCTGCCCTGCCCCAGAAGCGCGTGGTGCGCTTCATGGCGAAGGAGTCGGTGTTCCGGCACAAGATCTCGGGTCCGCTGATGCGCGGCATGAAGCACATCCCGGTGGACCGCAAGCAGGGCGAGACGGCCTACGCCCACGCCCTGGACTCGCTGCGCGCCGGCGAGATCATCGGCGTCTTCCCTGAGGCGACGATCTCGCAGTCGTTCACGCTGAAGTCGTTCAAGTCCGGTGCCGCGCGCATGGCCCAGGAGGCCGGGGTTCCGCTGATCCCGATGGCCCTGTGGGGCACGCAGCGGCTGTGGACGAAGGGGCACCCCCGCAACTTCAAGCGCCAGGGCCTGCCGGTCACGATCCGCGTCGGCGAGCGCATGGAAGCCCCCAAGGACCAGTACGCGGGCGCGATCACGCGCCGCCTGCGCGAGCGCTGCCAGGAGCTCCTGGAGGCCGCGCAGCGCGCCTACCCCGTGCGCCCCAAGGGCCCGGAGGACACCTGGTGGATGCCGGCGCACCTCGGCGGCACGGCCCCGACGCCCGCCGAGGTCCGCGCCGCCGAGGCGGGCTGACCCACCACCCGGCCCCCAGGGGCCACCACGAGGGGTGCGCCACCCCGGGCCTGTCCGATCGGCCCTAGCCCACCGGCTCGTGGACGGTGATGCGGGCCCCCGGGCTGACCTTCTCCAGGAGCTCGGCGAGTTCGGCGCCCGCCGCTTCCAGGCCCGCGTCCGGCCCCATGCCCTCCAGCAGGAAGATCGCGTTCACGCTCGCCTCCGTGAGGCGGGTGCGCGGGCCCTGCCGCCAGTTCCAGCGCCGGCAGGTGACGCCCTCGTCGTCCCGCCAGACGACCTCGCCCGGCTCCGGGCGCTCGACGGCTCGCTCGCCCGCCGCCATGGTGACGAAGTCCTCGTCCCCGGTGGCCCGCACCAGCCGCATGCCGCCCTTGATGTGGTCCAGGTCCTCGCCGCCGACGGGGATCAGACGGGCCACGCTGATCGCGTTGTAGACGTCGACGAGCGCGTTGATGCGCGGCAGTCCGCCGTCCGCGAGTGCCCGCTTGGCCAGCGCCTCGGCGGAGTTGCGGGTGCGCGAGGGCTTGGCGCCGAAGGCCGTGTAGGCGGCGCGCCAGGCCACCATGTGCGGGTCCTCGTGCGGGGCGCGGCCGTCGAGGCGCGCGGCGAGGCGGCGGGCGGCGTCGTCGAGCAGGGCGGAGGTGTCGTCGGTGCTGGGGCCGTTGACGAGGTCGTACGCCTCGATGGCGACGTGGGTGAAGCCGGGCGCGAGCGTGCGCACCTCGTCGGACACGGTGAGGGTGAGCGTCATGGTCTGCCTTGGTTCGCGGGAATCGACGGAAGTACAGCATAGAGCACTGCCAAGTGCACCATGATGGACTTCCGTCGATTTCCGCACCCCTACGGCAGCCCCCAGGCGGGCTCCGTCCCGTTCGCGCGCACATCGCGCGGACGCAGCGAGGGCCTGGCCCCCTTGGGTGTGATCACCGCGGTCTGCCCGCGCCGCAGCGGCACGCTGATGACGTCCTGGCCCGTGTACGGCAGCGGCCGCCCGCGCTCGTCGCGTACGTCGACGGCGCCGGTGATGCCGTGCCGCAGCCGCAGCGGCTCCCCGGCCTCGCTCGCCACCCTGATCCACTCGGTGCGGCCGCCGCGCCGCGAGGCGTCGACGAGGAAGGCGCCCTGAGTACGCACCCGTTGCAGGCTGGCGTCCGCCCAGGTGCGGGACACGGTGGGGAAGACCTTCAGCACTCCCCCGTGGCTCTGCGTCAGCATGTCGAGCAGGGACTGCCCGGCGCTGATCGGGCTCTCCAGGGCGAAGTTGGAACCCTCGCGGTACATGGTGTTGGGCGTCATCGCGCACTTGTCGGTGACGTTGCCGTCCAGGAAGAACCGCAGGTGACGCAGGGCCTCCTCGGGCTTGCCGAAGAGCGTCTCCATGGAGGCGGCGGCCGCGTAGCTGTAGCCGTGCCAGCGGTCCTGGCGGCTTGTCCAGTGGTCGAAGGTGCGCCGGTCCAGCTTCTCCTGGAGCGGATAGAGCCACAGGAGATGCGAGTAGTGGCGGTGGGACTCGGCGAGCGGGACGCCGTCGCCGATCATGACGCCGTTCTCGTTCTCGTGGTACGGGACGAGCCGGTCGCGGATGTCGCGCCACCGCTTCTCGTGCGGGTCGCTCACGCGCAGCCGCCGCGCGGTGTCGAGGAGCGTGGTGACGCCCCAGCGCAGCAGCGAGAGGTCGTAGGTGCAGTCGGAGGCGTTGGCGTACTCCGGGGAGCGGGTCTCGGGCAGGTGGAGGCGGCCGTCGGAGCCTTCGGTGAGGTGGCGGGCGTAGTAGTGGACGGCCTTGGCGAGGACGGGGCGGATGACGTGCCGCAGGACGTCGTCGTCCATGTGGTGGCGGTAGGTGACCCAGGCGTTGTGCAGGGCCCAGGTGAGGTTGCCGGTGTGGTCGTTGGGGCTCTCGCCGGGGATGCCGACGTAGCGCGGGCCGGAGCGCAGCTTCCAGTCGCCGGGATGGCACAGGGCGTAGGTGTCGCCGTCGCGCAGCCGCGGCCAGATGTTGGACTCCAGGTTCTCCTGGTACTTGGCGAACGTCGGGGTGACGGCGTCGAGTTCCCGGTGGTTGGAACCGTTGGCGATCGGATACGTCACCTGGACGTTGGTGTTCCACCAGATGCTGGTCCAGTTGTTGCCGGTCTCCGGGAACCACGGTCCGAAGACGGGCGTGACGGGCCCGTGGCTGCGGGTGGCGCACGCCAGCTTGTAGAGCTGGATCCAGTAGAAGCGCTGCACCTTCTTGTCGGGTACGGACACGAAGCTGCGCCGGTGGAAGGCGTGCCACCAGTCGCGGTGGCGGGCGATGGCCCGCGCGGGCGAGCCGTCGAGGGCGCGCGCCACGGTGCGTTCGGCCTCCTCGCGACCGGTCGACCGGGGGTGTCCGTACGCGATCGTGGCCGCGAGGAGCCTTTTCGTGCCGGAGCGCACCTCGCGCCAGGCGGTGGTGTAGCCGCCGCCCGCGTGCAGGGGCTGTTCGACGATGCCGGGGGCGGTCGTCGGGTCGGGGTTCGCGGTGTAGTCGGGCGGGACGCGGGTGGTGCGGGTGGTGTGCGAGGGCAGCGCGGTGAAGCCCCAGGCGGCCGCCTCCTCGCCCGCGCTGGGCTCCGACGACACCAGCAGGACGTCTTCCTGACTGAGGATCAGGGCGGTGAACCGCACGCTGCCGCGTGCCGTGGTGATGGTGCCGGTCAGCTCGGCGTTGTCGAGGTCGAGCCGCCAGTCGACGCCGGTGATGGTGCCCGCGAGGGTCAGCGTGAGGTAGCCCACGCCGAGCCGGGAGTAGCCGATCGCGGCCTCCCACTGGCCGCGCTGGTCCTGCACGTACGAGTGGTTGATCATGATGCGCAGTACGTTGCCCTCGCCGGGCTTGGCGTACAGATGGGCGGCGAGGAACCCGTTGCCGAGGAACGGGCCCTCCTGCCAGCCGCCGGGCAGGCGTCTCCACACCATCGCGGCGTCGCGCAGCAGTGCGGCGTGCACGTCGTCCGGTGCGGCGGCCGGGGGTCTGCCCCAGGCGACAGGTGACCCGGCCGCCACTAACGCTCCGGAGGTGCCTGCGACGAACGCGCGCCGCGAGATGGGGGACATGGCGAAGCCTTCCGACGGAGGACGGCGCGACAGCGCGACAACGCGATGACGCGACAACGCGGACGGCACGCAGCATCGACGTCGGGACGGGTACGCGTCAAGGAATTCGACAGGAATAGGTCGGATGAATCGCCAACCAATGCGCCATGCATGGGGCTTGCGGGTGCATTGGCTTCACGTACTCGACCTGTCCTCCGATGAATGACCGCACCCTCAGCGGGCGGCCGGGAGCTCCGTCGGCAGCGTGTCCCACAAGTGCGGCCGGTCGGCGGCCCCTTGCAGGCTGGCGAGCACCGACGGGTGCGGGGACGCGTGGAGTTCGGGGTGGTCGACCTCGCCCGCCGAGGCGTCCGGGATCCAGGCGAGCCGTTCGCCGTCGAGCGAGAACTGCGCGTCCACGCCCGGCTTGTTGCCGCGCGGGTCCTGCCGGTGCCAGGCGCCGTCGAGGCGCACGGCGACAAGGCCGTGGACGGCGAAGCCGCTGCCGTCGTCGTGCAGGAGGCGTTGATAGCACAGGGCCGTCGGGATGTCCTCGGCGCGCAGCAGCGCCGCCAGGGCGTGGGCCTTGGCGTGGCAGATGCCGGTCGCCTGCTCCAGGACGTCCGAGGCGCGCCAGGTGACGCGCAGGTCGCCGGAGTCCGCGGAGTGCGGGACGGTGTCGCGCACGAACTCGTAGGCGGCGCGGGCGTATGCGTAGGAGTCGGCCACGTCCTTGGCGAGCCGGGCCGCCGTCTCGCGCACGAGGGGATGCGTATGGTCGATGACCTCGTCCGCCGCGAGATAGGCCGAGAGGTCCGGGGTCTGCTGGATCAGTCGCATGGCGAGGGAGCATAAGAAAGCGGCCGATCGACAGTCAATGACTTTTCGATCGGCCACATACTTATGCACTTCGTGCCCGCGGGGCGGTGCTGCTAGCGCGCCATTTCTTCCTTCAGCGCCGCTACGAAAGCGTCCACGTCGTCCTCGGTGGTGTCGAAGGAGCACATCCAGCGGACGTCGCCGGCCGCCTCGTCCCAGAAGTAGAACCGGAAGCGCTTCTGCAGGCGCTCGCTGACGTCGTGCGGCATGCGCGCGAAGACGGCGTTGGCCTGGACGGGATAAAGGATCTCCACGCCGTGCACCGCGCGGACGCCCTCGGCCAGGCGCTGCGCCATCTCGTTGGCGTGCCGGGCGTTGCGCAGCCACAGGTCCTTGGCGAGCAGCGCCTCCAACTGCACGGAGACGAACCGCATCTTCGACGCGAGCTGCATGGACAGCTTGCGCAGGTGCTTCATGTGGCGCACCGCGTCGTGGTTCAGGACGATCACGGCCTCGCCGAACAGCGCGCCGTTCTTGGTGCCGCCGAACGAGAGGATGTCGATGCCGAGCGCGTTCGTGAACGTCCGCATCGGGAAGTTCAGGGCCGCGGCGGCGTTGGCTATCCGCGCGCCGTCGAGGTGCACCCGCATGCCGAGGCCGTGGGCGTGCTCGACGATGGCGCGGATCTCGTCCGGGGTGTAGACGGTGCCCAGTTCGGTGTTCTGGGCGAGCGAGACGACCTGCGGCATCGCGCGGTGCTCGTCCTCCCAGCCGAACGCCTGACGGTCGATCAGCTCAGGGGTGAGCTTACCGTCGGGCGTCGGCACGGTGAGCAGCTTGATGCCCGCGACCTTCTCCGGCGCGCCGCCCTCGTCGACGTTGATGTGCGCGCTCTCGGCGCAGATCACCGCGCCCCAGCGGTCGGTGACCGCCTGGAGCGCGACCACGTTCGCGCCGGTGCCGTTGAAGACCGGGAAGGCCTCCGCGCTCGCCCCGAAGTGGCTGCGGATCACCTGCTGGAGGGCTTCTGTGTACTGGTCCTCGCCGTAGGAGACCTGATGGCCGCCGTTGGCCAGGGCGAGGGCCGCGAGCACCTCCGGGTGCGTACCGGCGTAGTTGTCGCTCGCGAAGCCGCGGACGTCGGGGTCGTGGTGCCGGCGCGCGTCGGTCTTGGGCGGGTTCACGGCTTCTCGGTCAGCCACAGACGGTTTCCGTTCACTTCCTCGGCGGGCCGCTCCCAGACTCCGGCGATGGCCTCGGCCAGCTCCTTGACGTCGGTGAAGCCCGCGAACTTCGCGCTCGGCCGCTCCGCCCGCATCGCGTCGTGCACCAGCGCCTTGACCACCAGGATGGCAGCCGCCGCGCGCGGCCCCTCGTCGCCCCCGGCCTTGCGGAAGGCGTCGCCGAGGGCGAGCGTCCAGGCCTCGGCGGCGGCCTTGGCGGACGCGTACGCCGCGTTGCCCGCCGTCGGCTTCGATGCGCCCGCGGCGCTGATCAGCAGATAGCGGCCGTTGCCGCTGCGCTGCAGGCCGTCCTGGAAGGCGAGCGAGGTGTGCTGGACGGTACGGATCAGGAGGTCCTCGAGGACGTCCCAGTCGCCGAGGTCGGTCTCGGCGAAGGAGGCGCTGCCGCGCCAGCCGCCGACGAGGTGCACCAGGCCGTCGATGCGGCCGAACTCCTTCTCGGTGCGGTCGGCCCAGGCGCGGGCCGCTTCCAGGTCGAGCAGGTCGACGGTGTCGCCCGTGACCGTGGCACCGCCGTGGGCGTACCTCGCCGCGTCCACGGCCTCCGCGAGGCGGGCCGCGTCGGCGTCGGAGGCGACGACCGTGGCCCCTGCCTCAGCGAGCCTGAGCAGCGTGGCCCGGCCCGCGGGACCCGCGGCCCCGGCTACCGCGACTACGGCTCCGTCGAGTGCGGACATGGTCCTCGCCTCCTTGATGTGGTCGCTCACGCGGCGACCTTCCCGGCTCCCGAGCCCGCGGTGATCCCCTGGGTGGAGGCGATCACTGCCTTGAGCTTCTTGGAGAGCGCCTCATAGAACATGCTGAGCGGAAACTCGTCCGGAAGCACCTCGTCGACCAGTTTGCGCGGCGGCAGCGAGGTGTCCAGGGCGTCGGGGCCCTTGGCCCAGCGCGAGCCCGGGTGCGGGGACAGATAGGTCGAGACCAGTGCGTACCCGGCGAGCCAGTGGACGAGCTTGGGGCGGTCGATGCCGTCCCGGTAGAGCTTCTCGATCTCCGCGCAGAGCTGGTTGGTGACCTGGGGTGCGCGGTCCCAGTCGATCTTCAGCTTGTTGTCGGTCCAGCGGACCACGTCGTGCTTGTGCAGGTAGGCGAAGAGCAGCTGGCCGCCGAGGCCGTCGTAGTTGCGGACGCGCTCGCCGGTGACCGGGAAGCGGAACATCCGGTCGAACAGCACCGCGTACTGCACGTCGCGGGCCTGGGACACGCCGTCGGCCTCGAGCTTCACGGCCTCCTTGAAGGCCGTGAGGTCGCAGCGCAGCTCCTCGAGCCCGTACATCCAGAACGGCTGCCGCTGCTTGATCATGAAGGGGTCGAACGGCAGGTCGCCGTGGCTGTGGGTGCGGTCGTGGACCATGTCCCACAGGACGAAGGCCTCCTGGCAGCGGTCCTGGTCGTCGAGCATCGCGCGGACGTCGGCGGGCAGCGAGATGCCGAGGATGTCCACGGCCGACTCGGTGACGCGGCGGAAGCGGGCCGCCTCGCGGTCGCAGAAGATGCCGCCCCAGGTGAAGCGCTCGGGGGCCTCGCGCACGGCGATCGTCTCGGGGAAGAGGACGGCCGAGTTCGTGTCGTACCCGGCGGTGAAGTCCTCGAAGGTGATGCCGCAGAACAGCGGGTTGTCGTAGCGCGTGCGCTCGAGCTCGGCGAGCCACTCGGGCCAGACCATGCGCAGGACGACCGCTTCGAAGTTGCGGTCGGGGTTGCCGTTCTGCGTGTACATGGGGAAGACCACGAGGTGCTGCAGGCCGTCCTCGCGGCGGGCCGCGGGGTGGAAGGCGAGCAGCGAGTCCAGGAAGTCCGGCACCACGAAGCCGCCCTCGACCCAGCCGCGCAGGTCGCTCACCAGTGCCTGGTGGTACGCCTCGTCGTGCGGGAGCAGCGGGGCGAGTGCCTCGACGCCGGATATGACGCGGTCGACCGCCGCCTCCGCGTCGACCCGGGTCGGGGCGCCCTCGCGCTCGAAGTCGATGGACCCGTCCTTGGACTGCCAGGGCCTGATTTCCTCGACGGCACTCTTGAGTTCCGGCCAGGCCGGGTGATCCACCACTCGTCCGTCACGGATGGCGTCGCCACCCTCCACCGCCGTGTGCACAAGAATTTCCGTCATAACCCATCCTCCACGGGAGAACCTCGCGTATGGACACCGTATGTGTGCGAGGTTCTCCGTTTCAAGAGGGGATCCGGGAAATTATCCTGCCCCACCCCCGCTGGTACCGCTGTTTTTCCTGCCTCCAGCCGTCGAGACGATCGCTTCTCCCACGGTTTCCTGTGCGGCGCGGGCGTCCGCGAGGAGATCCGGGAAGCCGAAGAACCCGTGGAACATGGCCGGGAAGTGCCCCTCGACGACGGAGACCCCGGCGTCTCTCAGCCGCGCCGCGTAGGCCCTGCCCTGCGCGCACAGGGGGTCGTGGCCCGCGGTGACGACTACGGCGGGCGGCAGGCCGGAGAGGTCGGCGGCGAGGAGCGGCGAGACGCGCGGGTCCGCCGGGTCGCCGCCCGCTCGCAGGTACGCGCCCAGGTACTGCTCGCGGAACCAGCGGCCGTGGGCGGGGGTGAGGAAGCTGGTGTTGGCGTCGGGGGGCTCTTGGCCGACGGGACTGGAGGGACTGGTGGGGTCGGCGGAGCCTGCGGGCTCCCGCGGGCCGCCGCGGTCGCGGCCGTCCACCGCCGGATAGATGAGCACCTGCAGCGCCAGCGTCGGCCCTTGGTGGTCGCGGGCCGTGAGCGCGGACACGGCCGCGAGGTTGCCGCCGGCGCTGTCGCCCGCGACCACCAACGGGCCGCCCTCGCCGCCGAGTTCGGCGCGGTGTGCGGCCGCCCACAGGACGGCGGCGTACGCGTCATCGACGGCCGCCGGGAACGGGGCCTCCGGGGCGAGGCGGTAGCCCACGGAGACCACGGCGGCGCGCGCCTCCCGGCACAGGCCGCGCGCGGTGGCGTCGTGCGTGTCCACGCTGCACAGGGACCAGCCGCCGCCGTGGAAGAAGACAACGGTGGGGCGGGGCTGGGCTACCGCCGCCCCCTCCGCGGGGGCGGCCTCGGGCAGGTAGCACCGTACGTGCAGGTCCGGCGCGCCGGACGGCCCCGGCACGAACCGGTCGGACACCGACCCGACCCGGGGCGCCGGGAACGGCGACGCGGGCGCGGCGGCCAGAATGCGGCGCGCCTCGGCGGCGTCGGTGACGGCACCACCGATGTCGGGGAAGAACGCGGTGAGGGCGGCCACGAGGGGCCGGGCGTCGGTGGCGAGGGGGACGGGGGTGGTCGGGGGCGGCTCAGTGGACGGGGGCGGCTCAGCGGGTGGTGCGGTCGCCGCGGAGGGCTCGGTGGTCGCGGGCGGCTCGGCGGGCGCAGGCCCCTCAGCAGACGCGCCAGCGCTGTCCGCCGAGCCGGAACGTGCCACGTCGGAAGCCGTCTGAGGCCGCCGTCCCGCGTCTGCCTCAGACCACCTCCCATCGCCCGCCTCAGACCTCCGTCCATCGCCCGCCTCAGACCTCCGTCCATCGCCCGCCTCAGACCTCCGTCCATCGCCCGCCTCAGACCTCCGTCCATCGCCCGCCTCGGACCGCCCTCCAGCCCCCACCTCGGCCCCCCTCCCCGCATCCACCTCAAGCCACCTCCCTGCGCCGGGGGCGAAAGTGCGGGATCACCGTCTCGCCCCACTGCCGGAGCGTCTCCAGGCAGGCCTCCTGCGGCACCGTGCCCATCTGGACCAGGCACATCACCTCGTCCGCCCCGGCCGCCCGCAGCCGCTCGACGTAGGCGATGGCGTCGGCCGCGGTGCCGTAGGCGTGGTCGGCGTGGAACACGGCGGTGACGGACGGGCGTACGGGGATGTCCTGCTCGTCCAGGCGGGCCACGACCTGCTCGCCCGCGGTGCGCAGCGCGGCCGCCTCGTCGGTGCCGTCGACCACCGCCTCGTCGGGCAGCCCCGCGCCGCCGTACCAGTGCGCGATGGACTGCGCGAAGAACCGCTGGCCGCGCAGGCCCACCCGCCGGGCGGCCGCGCCGTCGTCGAGCACGATGGTCGGGCAGAGCACGGCGAAGTGGTCGTTGACGACGCTCGACACGAACTGGTCCGGCGTGCGCGCCGCGATGGCGTCGTCGTACACGCGCCGCATCCCGGCGATCGACTCGGGCCCCGCGAAGCCCATCACCAGTGCGCCGACGCCGAGCCCGGCCGCCCGCTCAAGGGTCTCGGCCCTGCTGCACGCAAGGAACAGCGGCGGGTGCGGGGTCTGCGCGGGGCGCGGCAGGATCGGGTGCGGCGCGATGTCGAGCAGCGGGCCGTGGTGTTCCAGCTCGTCGCGCTCCCATGCCTTGGCGACGACGCGCAGCGCCTCCTCGACCTCCTGTGCCGTGCGGTCCGGGTCGACCCCGCACAGCGAGGTCTCCTGCGCCGTGCCGCCGCGGCCCGCGCCCAGGTCGAGCCGTCCGCCGGAGAGCAGGTCGAGCATGGCGGCCCGCTCGGCCACGCGCGCGGGGTGGTTGAAGCGGAACGGCATGCAGACGACGCCGTGCCCGACGCGGATGGTGCGGGTGCGCGCGGCCACCCAGGTCAGGAAGACCTCCGGCGCGGACATGTGCGCGTACCACTTCAGGGAGTGGTGCTCGACCGCCCAGACGCGGTCGAACCCCATCTCCTCGGCCAGGACAGCCTGTTCGACGCTGTCGTGGATGAGCCGGTGCTCGCGGTCCACGGTCGGATCGGCGAGCTGCGCTTCGAAGATGACGGAGAACTGCACGTTGCCTCCAGGGAGTTGGACCTCCGGGACGCTCACATGTTTCAAACAGTCATATGACTAGTCGTCAGATCTTGAAGAGGCAAGGGGTACGGGGCAGGGGCAAGAGGTATACGGCACGGCAAGGGCGGTGCGGGACGAGGGCGATGGGTCAACTCACGCCAGACATAGCTCACATGAGGCGGCATCTCTGGCTGATTACGCGTTCTCCCTCAAACCCCGTGGGACCACTAGCGTTCCCCGGCGCGGGGGCAGCCGAGGAGGGGACTCACAGGCATGTTCTACCGCTTGTTCAAGTGCGTCGTACTGGTCCCGCTGCTGCGGTGGCTGTTCCGGCCGCGGGTCGAGGGGCTCGGGCACGTACCCCCCGCGGGCGGGGCGATCGTCGCGGGCAACCACCAGTCGTTCTGCGACCAGTTCCTGCTGGGGGTGACGCTGCGGCGGCGCATCGGCTTCCTCGCGAAGATGGAGTACTTCACCGGCAAGGGGCTCAGGGGCCGCCTGGCCGCCGCGTTCTTCCGGGGCATCGGGGCGATCCCGGTGGACCGGTCCGGGAACGGGGCCGGGCGGGCGGGGGTCGAGTCGGGGCTCGCGGTGCTGCGCGGGGGCGGACTGCTCGGGATCTTCCCGGAGGGGACGCGTTCGCACGACGGCCGCCTGTACAAGGGCCGGGTGGGGGTGGCGGCGATGGCGCTCCGCTCGGGCGCGCCCGTGGTCCCGTGCGCGATCATCGGCACGTTCGAGGCGCAGCCCGCGGGGCGCAGGGTGCCGAGCCTGGTCCCCCTCACACTGCGCTTCGGCGAGCCCCTGGACTTCTCCCGCTACGCCGGCATGCAGGACCAGCGCGCCGCGCTGCGGGCCGTCACGGACGAGATCATGTACGCGATCCTGGAGCTGTCCGGC
Source organism: Streptomyces sp. NPDC040610 (assembly GCF_055594065.1). Classification (NCBI taxonomy): domain Bacteria; kingdom Bacillati; phylum Actinomycetota; class Actinomycetes; order Kitasatosporales; family Streptomycetaceae; genus Streptomyces; species Streptomyces sp. NPDC040610. The sequence continues at coordinate 938,574 of NZ_JBVIXA010000002.1, forward strand.
CAGGAGTACGTGGACCAGTACGCCGTGGACGCCAAGGCGGAGGCACGGACGAAGGCACTCGCCGAGCAGACGGCGGCCCCACGGACGGGCTGACCCCCGGCCGCACCGGCCCACGGGCGAACTCTTGCGCGCACACCGGCCCGTTCACTTCAATGCGGCTCATGGCAGCCCCGCTCCCGACCCCGTCGCCCCCGCCCGCCCCGCTGCCGCCGACCGCGTGGGCCGTGCTCGGGCTGCTGTCCTTCCCGGGCGAGCGGACCGGCTACGAGCTGAAGAAGTGGGCCGACTCCTCGCTGCGCTTCTTCTACTGGTCACCGGCCGTCAGCCAGATCTACGCCGAACTGCGCCGCCTGGAGGCGCTGGGGTACGCCTCCTCGCGCCGCTCGGGCCCGGAGGAGCCGCGGACGAGACGGGCGTACGCCATCACGGACGCGGGCCGGGCGGCGCTCGCGGGCTGGGCGGCGGGCGGGCAGGACGCCGGGCCGCCGGTGCTCAAGCATCCACTGCTGCTGCGGGTCTGGCTCGGCCACCTCACCGAACCGGCCCGGCTGCGGGCCATGGTGGGCGAGCACATCGCGCACACCCGGGACGAGCTGGCGCAGGTGCGGGGCGCCCTGGCGCACGCCCGGGGCGTCGAGGGCTGGTCCCATCCGCAGATCGCGCTGCGCTGGAGCGCCCGCCACCTGGAGGGCGAACTGGAGCTGGCCGAGGCGCTGCTCACCGACCTCGAAGGCCTCCCGGAGACGCCCGGCGCGGGCCCTGGTCAACGCCCGGGCGACGCGCCCACCCACGGGTGAGACAGCTCGCGATCAGGGGCTCCGTGGCGATAGGACGGGCCGGTCAGCCGACCCAGCCCGAGAGAGGCCGCGAACCCTTGAGCACCCGCGCCGTACTTGTCGCCGCCCTCCTCACCGGACTCATCCTGGGGATCGTCGGAACCAGACCGGACGACTCCACTCCGTCACGCAGGGACGGTCCCATCGCGGAGGCGGGCCATTAGGCTGCGCCTTGCCGCGTGGTCATGAGCCGCCGAGCCGCGCGGAGCCGAGCCGCCGTCGACGGAAGCGAGTGAACCTTGAACTTCCTCACCATCGGTCATCGCGGTGTCATGGGGGTCGAACCCGAGAACACCCTGCGTTCGTTCGTCGCCGCCCAAGCCGCGGGCCTCGACATCATCGAACTCGACCTGCACCTCAGCAAGGACGGCGCCCTCGTCGTCATGCACGACGCGGACGTGGGCCGCACCACCGACGGCCGGGGCGCCATCGCCGACAAGACCCTGGCCGAGCTGCGCGACCTGGACGCGGGCAAGGGCGAGCGGATCCCCGTCTTCGAAGAGGTCCTGGAGGCCGTGAAGGCGCCGCTGCAGGCCGAGATCAAGGATGTCGCGGCGGCCCGCGCGCTCGCCGACGTGATGCACGCGCGCGACCTGACCGGCCGGGTGGAGGTGCTCTCCTTCCACGACGAGGCCATCGCCGAGATCGCCCGGCTCGTCCCCGGCGTGCGGACCGCGCTCGTGGCGAGCCGCTACGGCACGGACGTCGTGGAGCGGGCCACCGCGGTGGGCGCCACCACTCTCGTACTGAACATCCGGCGTCTGACGCTGGAGATCGTGGAGCACGCGCGCAAGGCCGACCTGCGGATCATCGGCTGGGTCGTGAACACCCAGGACGATCTGCGCCTGGTCCGCGCGCTGCAACTGGACGGCGCGACGACGGACTACCCGGAGATCAAACGCACGGGCCGCTTCACCGCCTGACGGCCCGCACACCGCCCCGCCCCGGGGCACCGCTCAGCCGATCTCCTTCACCAACAGCTCGAACTGCAGGTCGTCGCGCTGCGGGACGCCGAAGCGCTCGTCGCCGTACGGGAAGGGGCTCATCTTTCCCGTACGGCGGTAGCCGCGCCGCTCGTACCAGGCGATGAGTTCGTCGCGTACGGAGATCACGGTCATGTGCATCTCGCGCGCCCCCCACGCCTCGCGCGCGATCCGCTCCGCCTCCGCCATGATCACCTTGCCGAGGCCCGCGCCCTGGAGCGCCGGGCTGACCGCGAACATCCCGAAGTAGGCGTGCTCGCCCCGGTGTTCCAGCTGGCAGCAGGCCACGACACGGCCCTCCATCTCGACCGCGAGCAGCTTGCTCCCGGGCTTCTCGATGACCGCCACGACGCCCTCGGGGTCGGTGCGCTGCCCCTCGAGGATGTCCGCCTCCGTCGTCCAGCCGGCCCGGCTGTCGTCCCCGCGGTACGCCGACTCGATGAGCGCGACCAGCGCGTCGACGTCGTCCGCGGTGGCGTCCCGGAACGTCGGGTCGCCGTGGGTCCTGTGGCGCGGTGCGGTGTGCATGGGCGCGTGTCTCCGATCTCCGGAGCCGCGGCGCGTGCCGGGCCCCGGCTGCGACGGGTTTCCGTACGGCGACGGCGCCACTCCCGCACCACCGCGCGCACCGCCGAGGGTAACCCGGGCCTAGGGTGCGGCAGCATGGTGCACGTACTGAGCAGCAGGGTCCTCCTGACCCCCACCGATCCCGAGCGCTCCCGCGCGTTCTACGGCCGTGACCTGGGTCTGGCGGTGTACCGGGAGTTCGGCACGGGTCCGGAGCGCGGCACGGTCTACTTCCTCGGCGGCGGCTTCCTCGAAGTGTCCGGTCGCTCCGAGGTGCCCGCGTCCCCCGCGGTACGGCTGTGGCTCCAGGTCGCGGACGCGGCGGCCGCCCACGAGGACCTTTCGGCACGCGGCGTCGAGATCCTGCGGCCGCCGGTGCGGGAGCCGTGGGGGCTGATCGAGATGTGGATCGCGGACCCGGACGGCACGCGGATCGCGGTGGTGGAGGTCCCGGAGGACCATCCGCTGCGCCACCGCCCCTGAGGACACCCCGCGAAGCCACCTCCGCCACCTCCACCCCCTCCACCGCCCCCCTTCTACGTGCCGCGCGTTCTCGCGCCCACGAGGGCGCCCGGCGGCGACCCGCGCCCGCGATGTGCTCCTGCCGTACCTCCATGCGCTCCCGTACGCCGCCCCGGAGCCGGGCATCGACCCGACGACGGCGTGACGTCGATCGAGGAGGTGCTCAGGTGCACGGACCGGGGTCGGCGAGCTGGCTGCTCGTGACGCTCTGCGCGGGGAGCGGCGCCTACTGCCTGCTGCGGCTGCGCAGCCGCGTCGAGGAACAGCGGCGCACGGCGGGCGCCGAGGCGCTGATGGGGTTCGGCATGGCGGTGATGGCCCTGCCCGCCACGGTGGTGCAGCCGCCGCGCGGCGTGTGGCTCGGGTACGCGGCGGTGTTCGCCGCCGCCGGGCTGTGGATGGCGTGGCCCGCTCGGCGCGCACCGCGGCATCTGCACCATGTCGTGGGCGCGCTGGCCATGGTGTACATGTCGGCGGCGATGGTGGCGGTGCCCGGCGGCCACGCGGGTCACGGCGGCGCGGGCGTGCCGGTGGTGACGGGCGCCCTGCTCCTGTACTTCGCGGGCCACGTCCTGCTCTCGGGCGCGCGCCTCGCGCCGGTGGGGGCGGTGGTCGCCGGGGGCGAGGGGGTCGGGGGCGGGCCCGGGGGCCGGACGGCGTGCCGCGCCGCCGACCCGTGTCCGGACGGCGCGGTGGGCTGGGCCGACCGGCCGGAGCTGGTGCTGGTGTGCCGCCTCGCGATGAGCATGGGGATGCTGGCGATGCTGGTGCTGATGTCGTGAGGGGGTGCTTGGGGGGCCGGGCGGCCAAGCGGGGCTGGCGAGCGGGGCAGGGCGGGCACGGCCTCACGGCACACGTCCCGGCACTCGTCCCGGGCGATCGCCGCACCGACGGCGCGCCCGCCGGTCCGCGCTTCGCCGCGGGGGCCCGTGCGCCCGGGACGCCTGGTTCCGTCGTGGCGTACGTCACTTGCGGTGGCTGCCCATACCCCCGCGCGGCGCGGCCCTCATAGGGTTGACCCATGATGGTCCCCGTCGCGCTGTTGCTCCTGGGCGCGCTGACCGCCGTCGTCGCCCCCAGACTGCTCGCGAGGGCCGACTGGGTGGAGCGCGAACCGGTGGTCGCGCTGTGGGCTTGGCAGTGCGTGGTGGCGGGTGTCCTGCTGTGCTGTGCGCTGTCGATGACGTTCAGTGCGGCGTCCGCCTGGCAGGCGGTGCGCGGGCAGCTGTTCGCGCCCGCGCCGCGGGACGTCGTGGAGGCGTACGCGCTCGGACCGACCCCGTGGGCGGCCGCGACGGCGGTGGCGCTCGCGTGCGGCGGCGTGTGGACCGCCGCGATGCTCACCCGGGAGATCGCCCGGGCCCGCACCCGGCGCGTCAGGCGACGGGCCGAACTCGTCGTGCGGGCACCGCTGTTGCCCGGCGAGGAGCCCGGCGCCGACCGGCTCGTGGTGCTCGAGGGCGAGCGGCCCGACGCCTGGTGGCTGCCCGGCGCAGCCCCCCAACTGGTCATCACCACCGCCGCGTTGCGCCGCCTGAAGGGCCGTCAGCTCGATGCGGTGCTCGCCCACGAGCAGGGCCACGCGCAGGCCAGGCACGACTGGCTGCTGCACTGCTCGGGCGCGCTCGCCGCGGGGTTCCCGCAGGTCCCGGTGTTCGCCGCGTTCCGCGACGAGATGCACCGGCTCGTGGAACTGGCCGCCGACGACGTGGCCTCGCGCCGCTTCGGACGGCTCACCATCGCCCTCGCCCTGGTCGAACTCAACGAGGAGCGGGGCGTGTTCGGGCCCTGCCCGACCCCGCAGGCGCATGTCCCGCAGCGCGTGCACCGGCTGCTCTCGGCCCGCCCCCGGCTCACGGCGGGACGTCGGCTGCGGCTGACGGCGGCCGCGGCGCTCGTCCCGGTCGTGCCCCTGCTCGTGGCCTTCGTCCCGGCGCTCCGCGCCCTCGGTTAGGTGCCGCCGCCCTCCATCGGCCAGGATCGACGCATGCCTTCCGCACCGCCCGGAGCGACCCGGAGCGCCACCCGCGCCCCGCGCGCCGCCCTGTACCTCGCCGCCCCGTCCCTGCTCCTCCTCGTCCTCGTGGCGGCCGAGTGGCACCCGCTGCTCGGCGTCGACGACGACATCGCGCGGACCACCCATCGCTGGGCGGTCGGGCATTCGGGACTGACGCAGACCGCGCGGGTCCTGACGGACTGGGTGTGGGACCCGTGGACGATGCGCGCGCTGGTCACCGTCGTCGTGCTGTGGCTGGTGGCGCGGCGCGCGTGGTGGCTCGCGGGCTGGCTCGCGGCCACTTCCCTGGTGGGCACGCTGGTGCAGCAGGGGCTGAAGGCGGCGGTGGGGCGGGAGCGGCCCGAGTGGCCGGACCCGGTGGACTCCGCGCGCTACGCGGCGTTCCCCTCGGGGCACGCGATGACCGCGACCGTGGTGTGCCTCCTGATGTTGTGGCTGCTGCGGCTGTACGGCGCCGGGGCCCTGGTGCGGCGCGCGGGGCTCGCCGTCGCCGTGGTGTCCGTGGTGGGCGTGGGGTTCACACGGGTGTGGCTCGGAGTCCACTGGGCGTCGGACGTCGTCGCGGGCACGCTGCTCGGGGCGCTGACGGTGGCGGTGGCCGTGACGGCCTACGAGCGTTTCGTGCCCGAGGATCGGCGCCCGGACCGCGCCGGAAGCCGCTGACGCCCGCGCCGTGAACCGCTGACCGCGCCCCGCCGCGCGGGGCGTCCTTGACCCTCTCTCGCCCGGTCCCGGAGGATCGCTCCTATGGCGATCAAGGGCGTGCTCTTCGACTTCTCCGGGACGCTGTTCCGCATCGAGTCCACGGCTTCCTGGCTGCGCGGCACGCTGGCCGCGAGCAGGCTGGCGCTCCCGGAGGACGAGGTGGCGCGGCTCGCGGCGGCGCTCGACCGCGCGGGCGCGCTGCCGGGCGGCTCGCCGACGGTCGACGTACCGGAGGGCCTCGCGGACCTGTGGTCCCGGCGCGACGAGAGCGCGGAGCTGCACCGGGCGGCGTACACGGGTCTCGCCCGCACGGTGGAGCTGCCCGATCCCGCCCTGTACGACGCGCTGTACGAGCGGCACCGGACGCCGGAGGCGTGGCGTCCCTACGACGACTCGCTGGAGGTCCTGCGCGGGCTCGGGGCGCTGGGCGTGCGCGTGGGCGTCGTCAGCAACATCGGGTGGGACCTGCGGCCCGTCTTCCGGGCGCACGGCCTGGACCCGTACGTCGACGTGTACGTCCTGTCGTACGAGCACGCCGTGCAGAAGCCGGACGCGCGGCTCTTCGCGCAGGCCTGCGCCGGGCTCGGGGTGGCCCCGCAGGACACGCTCATGGTGGGCGACGACCGGCGCGCGGACGGGGGTGCGGCCGCGTTGGGCTGTGGGGTGCACTTCGTGGAGCATCTGCCGGTGGCTCGGCGGCCGGACGGGCTGCGGCCCGTGCTGGGGCTCGTCGAGGGGGCGGGCGCGCGCTGAGGCAGGGCGTCGGCCACCCGGCGTCAGGCGTCCACCGCCCGCGTCAGGCGTCCACCGCCCTGCTCAGGAGCCCGCCGCCCGCGCCCGGGAGTCCGCCGCCCGGCTGAGGCGTGCGCCGCCACGTCCTCAGGACTGATAGCCCTCGACCTGCGCCACCGGCCGTACCCGCACCGAGTCGGGGTCGCCGCCGAACTCTTCCTTGGCCCGCCGCCTGCGCAGCAGGTCCCAGCACTGGTCGAGTTCCCGTTCCAGGACTCCCAGGCGGGCCCGCTCCGTCGTCTCGTCGATCGCTCCGGACGCGAGCGATTCCCGCAGGGTCTTCTCGGCGTCGACCATCTCGGTGATCCGCGCCAGAATCTGCTGTTGGTCCATGTCCAAGCGCCTCCTCGGCCCCCGGCCCACTGTAAGGAGGCGGAGCCGGATCCGCGAGAAGAGCGCGGGCGGGCGCGCGACGGCCCGGGTCCCCGGCTGCCCAAGGGCAGGCAACACTCCCCCGCGGTGTTGCCTGCCCCGGACCGCACCGGCCCATGACGGCCAGGGCCGGGTCGTCCTGAGTATATTGGCTGTGAGCCAGTCAACGCAGGAGTTACAGGATGTCCCCGCGTAGCCCATCGGTCAATGAAGAGTTGCGGCGACGTTCCCGCGAGCGGCTTCTGCAGGCGACGGTGGAGCTGGTCGGCGAGCGCGGGTACGAGGCGACGACCCTGGCCGACATAGCCGACCGGGCCGGTTCGGCACGCGGCCTGGTGTCGTACTACTTCCCGGGGAAGCGGCAGCTCCTGCAGTCGGCCGTGCACCGCCTGATGCATCTGACGCTGCAGGCCGGGCTCGAGCGGGAGCCGCGCACGGAAGACGGGGACGAGCTGCTCGCGCGCGCCATCGACGCGATCCTCGGCCTCGCCCGCGACCAGCCGATGCTGATGCGCACCCACATGGCGGGCATCCTCCAGGCCGAGGGATTCGTGCAGTGCCCCGAGCAGCAACGTCTCGCCTTCCTGCTGCGTGAGGCGGTGTCCCGGCACGGGTCGCCGGAGGCCGAGACGGACTACCGAATGCTGCGCGCGCTGCTGATGGGCGCGGTGTTCGCGCTGCTCATCCCGGGTGCGCCGATGCCGTTCGACGTGCTGCGGGCCGAGCTGTTCCAGCGGTACGACCTGGACTGGGCGTGCGGCGTCCCGCCGGGCGAGGAGCCGCCCGAGGGGTCGTTGAGGACGTGAGTCGCGTACGGGCGATCCGGGCCGGGACGAGGGAGCCGGAGCGGGACGGCGGTGGGCCGGCTAAGGCCGACGGCGGGGAGCGGGCGACGGGCGTGCCGGAGCTGGTCTGGTATGCGGCCTACGGCTCCAACACGCGGCGGGAGCGCCTCATGCACTACATCGAGGGCGGCCGCGCCCCCGGCGCCGCCCTGGCCTCGCCCGGCTGCCGTGACCCGCGGCCGCCGCGGGCGTCGGTGCCCGTGGAGCTGCGGGGCGTCGTGTACTTCGCGACCGAGTCCGCGCTCTGGTCGGGCGGCCGGGCGTTCTACGACCCGGACGCGCCGGGGCGGGTGTACGCGCGCGCCCATCTGGTGACGGCGGAGCAGTTCCGCGACATCGCGGCGCAGGAGATGTACCGCGCGCCGGGAACCGGCCCCGACCTGGCACCGGCGCTGCGGCACGGCCGGGCCCGGCTCGGCGAGGGGCGCTACGAGACGCTGGTGTGCCCGGGGACGCTGGACAGCCTGCCGGTCCTCACGTTCACCGCGCCGTGGGCCCTGGGGGACGTGCCCCTCAACGCCCCCTCCGAGAGCTACCTCCGGCACCTGGCCGCGGGGCTCCTGGAGGCGGACGCGTGGGACGGGGCCGCCGTGGCCGCGTATCTCGCGGCGTGCCCGGGGGCGGCGGGGCGGTGGACGACCGAGGGGGTCGCGGAGCTGCTGCACGACTGACCGCCTGCGCGCCTGGGTACCTGCGCGACCGGCCGACCGGCCGCACCCGCCTGGGCCCGGTGCGCTCAGGTGCCGCAGATCTCCGCGAAGCGCCGGGCGTCGACGTTGCCGCCGGAGAGGATGATGCCGACGCGGGGCGGTACGCGGTCGACGCGGCCGCTGAGGGCGGCGGCGAGGGCCGTGGCGCCGCTCGGCTCGACGACGGTCTTCAGGCGTTCGAAGGCGAACCGCATGGCGTCACGGATGTCGTCGTCGGAGACGAGGGCGATGTCGTCGACGAGCCGCCGGTTGATGGAGAACGTCAACTCGCCCGGGATCTCGGCGGCTTGGCCGTCGGCGATGGTGCGCGGCACGGGGATCGTGACCCGGTGCCCGGCCGCGAGCGAGCGCTTGGTGTCGTCGCCCGCCTCCGGCTCGACGCCGACCACGCGGACGCTGCCGCTCAGACCCTTCACGGCGGTGGCGCTGCCCGCGATCAGCCCCCCGCCGCCGACCGGAACGAGCAGCAGGTCCAACTCGCCGACCTCCTCCATGAGTTCGAGGGCGGCGGTGCCCTGTCCCGCGATGATGTGCTGGTGCTCGTACGGCGGGATCAGGGCGAGGCCCCGCTCGGCGGCCAGGGCCGCGCCGATGGCCTCCCGGTCGCCGGTGTAGCGGTCGTACGTGACGATCTCCGCGCCGTAGCCCTCGGCGGCCGCGCGCTTGGAACCCGGGGTGTCCTCGGGCATGACGATCACGGCGCTGCTGCCCAGTTCGCGGGCGGCGAGGGCGACGGCCTGGGCGTGGTTGCCGGAGGAGAACGACGCGATGCCCTTGGCCAGTTGCTCCGGCGACAGACGGGACACGGCGTTGTAGGCGCCGCGGAACTTGAAGGCGCCGACGCGCTGGTGGTTCTCGCACTTGAGGAACACCTCGGCGCCGACACGGGCGTCGAGGATGCGTGAGCGCAGGACGGGCGTGCGGTGCGCGACGCCCTTGAGCCGGGCTGCCGCGTCGCGGACGTCGTCGAGGGTGACCGGAGGTGTGCTGGTCATGCGGTTGCTCCCTGTCTCGTCATGCGGATGCCCCCTGTGCGGTGCCGGACCCGTCCTCCGGGGGCTCCTGGGCCCGGGCCTTGGCGAGATAGCTGTACGCGGACGCGCGGGAGATGCCGAGGCGCTCCGCCACCTGCGGCACCGCGCGCCGCACGGCGAAGACGCCGCGCTCGTCGAGCCCTCGGAACAGCTCGACGCGTTCGGCGCGGTCGAGCTCGCCCCAGGGGCGGCTTCGCTTGAGCTGGTAGTCGTCGACGACGGACCCCACGACGGCGTCGACGACTTCGGCGGAGTCCCCGAAGGTGGTCGTCGGCACGTCCGACGGGGCCGCCACACCGGCGAGTTCACCGATGAGCGAGCCCACTTGCTGAACGGCCGTGATGTCGAGGTTGACGCACAGCGCCCCGAACACCGCGTCGCCGCTGTCGCGCAGCAGCATCGTGGACGACTTGACCAGCTTGCCGCTCTGAGTGCGGGTCAGATAGTTCAGCTCGTCGCCCGCCTCGTCGCCGCGCGCGAGCATGCCCATCCCGATCTCGCTCATCGCGCCGCCGACGCTGCGCCCGGTCACGGACCCGGCGATCGACACGACGGACTCCTCCGGCCGCCGGTAGTCGTGGACGACCACCTCGCACAGCGAGCCGAAGGTGGCGGCGATCCCGTCGGCGACCGGGACGAGCGCGGCGAGGATCGCGTCCCGCTCGGCGTTCCGGTCGCGGTCGCGGGCGGCATCGGCGGCTGTCGGGCTGTCCGCGGCGCTCATGTCGGTCCTCGTGCTCCCAGTCGTTGCTGCGGTTCCCCTACTGCGGGCCAGTCACCGCGACCCGGCCGCTACGACCCGGCCACGACGACGTCTGGACACAATGTACACGCCTTGGACGAACAATCCAGATGCCGTGACGCCGAGGGCCCCCGGCCCTCCGCACGCGGGAACGATCCGCGCGCGGAGGGCCGGGGGCCCGAATCCGTGGGGGGGGAGGTGACGGCGTCAGCGCACGGTGACCGTGAACACCGGGGACAGCGTGGCGCCGCTCTTCATGCGCAGCTCGTTCTTGCCCTTCAGGCCGAGCTTCACGCGCAGCGTGTACGTGCCGGACTTGTTGACGGTGGTGGACGCGGGCAGCGTCTTCCACGTGCCGCGCTGCTTCTGCTGGAGGCCCACCTTGGTGCCGGCCTTGATGCCGGTCGCCTTGCCGCTGACGCGCAGCTCCTGCCAGGCCTTGACGGAGGTAGCGGACGGCTTCGCGGTCAGCGCGGCCTTCACCTTGGCGGTGGGGCTGTTCTTCTGGGTGCCGAGGCTCTTGCCGGTCTTGACGTCCCAGATCGCGTACGGCGTGCCGCCACCCTGCGTCTTGCTGTACAGCTTCTTGCCGTCGGCGCTGAGGTGCAGGTAGATGCCGTCCTCGACGGTCTGACCGGGCTTCAGGGCCTTGCCGTTGTAGTACGGCTTGCCGCCCTTGACCTGGAGGGTGACACCGGCGCCGATGTCGATCTTGACCGGCTTGGGGGCGGCGGTCGGCGCGGCGGCGTGCTGCGGGGCCGGGGCGCTCGCAAGCGCGGCGGCGGCCGGGGCGAGGAGCGCCGCACCGGCGGCGATGGCGACGGTGGCGGTACGAAGGGTGCTGCGGCGGTGGGTGGTGTGACGCATGGTGGCGATGTTCCCCTCACGGTACGTATATCCCTATATGCCCTCTGCCTTCCGGCGAGTGCTCAATCAACCTATTGGCCCGGCATTACGGATTTCCCGAGATCATCCCGAGATCATGTAACGGACCCCCATAGATCACTTCACAGGGTTCGACGGACCCGGTTGGTTGACACTCTTAAACATGGGATGTTCCCATGTCTGGGAAGTCGGAGGGCGCCGCATGGCCCCCTCCGCGTACCGATCCGCGATCCCGTCCGCGCCACCCGAGAGGGCACCCCACCGATGCCGCTGCGCAGCACCGCACGGACCAACCTCGTCGACCTCGTCATCGCCCAGATGGAGAGCCTGATCTCGGACGGCGAGTGGCCGGTCGGCACGAAGATCCCGGCCGAACCGCTGCTCGTGGAGCAGCTCGCCGTCGGCCGCAACACCGTGCGCGAGGCGGTCCGCGCCCTGGTGCACACCGGCATGCTGGAGCCGCGCCAGGGCGACGGCACGTACGTGCGGGCCAGCAGCGACTTCGGGGCGGCCGTGCAGCGGCGGGTACGCAAGGCGAGCGTCCTGGAGGCGTACGAGGTGCGCGCCTCGCTGGAGCGCGACGCGGCCCGGTACGCGGCCGAGCGCCGCACGCCGGAGGACCTGGCCGCCCTGCGCGCCGCCCTCGACGAGCGCGGCCGGGCCTGGGAGAGCGGCGACACGGACGCCTTCGTCGACGCCGACATGACCTTCCACCGCACCGTCGCCGCCGCGGCCCACAACACCGTCCTCGCCGAGCTGTACGGACACCTCAGCGACGCCATGCGCACCACGGTCAAGGCCGTGATCGGCGCGGCCGTCCCCGACTCCGTACGGCACCAGATCGACGCCCACAGCGCGATCGTCGACGCCATCGAGGCGCGGGACCCGGCGGCCGCCGAGGCCGTGGTGCTCGCCCATCTCGCCGAGGGCATGGCGGCGTTGCGGGAGCAGCCCCCGGCCGACTGAGCCCACCGCGGCGCCCTGCCGATCCTGCCCCCGGCCCCAACGGCCCCGCCCCTCCGGGCTCGACCCGCCCCGCCGGGTCCGGCCCCCACACGTACCACCGCAGCACGACCCCCAGGAGAAACCTCATGTGCAGCCAAGGGCCCGCCACCACGGACACCGTGGCGCGGGCGGACGCCGGTCCCACGGTGGCCGACCCGCCGACGGTCGCCCCGCCCGGCGTCACCGGGCGGGGCGCCCTCTGGCTCGGCCTGGGTGTCGTCCTGCTCGCCCTCAATCTGCGCCCCGCCCTGGTCGCGGTCTCCCCGCTCGCCGACACCATCCGCGACGAGAGCGGCATGTCGGCGGCGGCCACCAGCCTGCTCACGGCGCTGCCGCTGCTGTGCTTCGGGCTGCTCGCACCCGTCGCCCCGCGCCTGGGCCGTCGTTTCGGCACCGAGCGGACGCTGCTCGCCACGATGGTGCTGATCTGCGCGGGCACGGCGTTGCGCATGCTGGACGCGGTGGTCGCGCTGTTCGCGGGCACCGTCGTCATCGGCGCGGGCATCGCCGTCGCCAACGTGCTGCTTCCCGGCCTGATCAAGCGGGACTTCCCCGGGCGGGCCGGGCTGATGACGGGTCTCTACTCGATGTCGCTGTTCGGCGGCGCCGCGCTCGCGGCGGGCGTCACGCTGCCGGTGCAGGAGGCGTCCGGCATGAACTGGCGGACGACGCTTGCCTGTTGGGGCGCGCTCGCGGTGGTGGCACTCGTGGTGTGGCTGCCGCAGTTGCGGGCGCGGGCGCGGGACGGCGCGGCGGCGGCCCGGGAGGCGGCACGTCCGGTCCGCGGCCTGTGGCGCTCGCCGCTGGCCTGGCAGGTCACCGGGTACATGGGTCTGCAGTCCCTCAACTACTACGCCGCGGCGGCCTGGCTGCCGACGCTCCTGAAGGACGCCGGGATGAGCGCGGGCGACGCGGGCTGGATGCTGTCCTTCTCGTCGCTGCTCGGCATCGCGGGCTCGTTCGTGGCTCCCGTGATCGTCGGCAGGCGGGTGCGGTCCGGCACGCTCGCCGTCCTCGGCGCGGTGCTGTGCGCGATCGCGTACGCCGGGCTGCTCACCGCCCCGGTCGGCGCCGCCTATCTCTGGATGAGCCTGCTCGGGCTCGGCCAGGGCGCGGCCATCAGCCTCGCGCTGCTGTTCATCGTGCAGCGCGCGCCGGACGCCCGGCACGTGGCGCCGCTGTCCAGCATGGCCCAGTGCTTCGGCTACATCCTCGCCGCCACCGGACCGGCCGTCCTCGGCGCCGTCCACGACGCGTCCCACGACTGGACGCTGCCGGTCGTCCTCCTGCTGGTCCTGCTCGTGCCGCAGGTCGCGGTCGGCCTGGGGGCCGCCCGCAACCGGCAGGTGACGGGGCGGTAGGGCACGGCCGGGGTCAACGCGTCGCGACCGGGCCGTCGGCGGCCGCTTCCAGGGCCGGATAGTCGGTGTACCCCTTCTCCCCGCCCACGTACATGAGGCCGTGGTCCCGCACCGGATTGACGGGGGCGCCCGTGCGCAGCCGGTCGACGAGGTCGGGGTTGGCCAGGAAGGGGCGGCCGAGGGAGATCAGGTCGGCGCCCGCGGCGAGCAGGCGCTCGGCCTCGTACCGGCCCCCGTCGGTGGGAATCCGATCGCGCGGCAGCATCGGGTTGGCGATGAGCGTTCCGGTCCAGCGCTTGCGGATGTCCTGGAAGACGGGGCTGTCCGGGTCGGCGTACACGACGTGCAGATAGGCGAGCGGGACGTCCGCGAGCGCGTCCAGGAGCGCCGGGTAGAGGTCCTCGGTGTCGCCCTCGTCCATGCCGTTGACCTTGATGCCGGGCGAGACGCGCAGGCCCACGCGCTCCGCGCCGATCTCGGCGACGACGGCGCGGACCACCTCCACGACGAACCTGATGCGCCCCGCCACGGAACCGCCGTACTCATCGGTGCGCCGGTTGGTGCCCTGCCCCAGGAACTGGTGCAGGAGATAGCCGTTGGCGCCGTGCACCTCCACCCCGGCGAAGCCCGCGTCGACGGCACGGCGGGCCGCGGCGGCGAAGTCGGCGACGGTGGCGCGGATCTCGGCCACCGTCATCTCGCGCGGGACGACGGCCTGTTGGTGGCCGTCGGCCGTGAAGATGGTGTCGGGCAGCGGTATCGGCGACGGCGCGAGCGGGGTCAGGCCGCCGCTGTTGTCCGGGTGCCCGACCCGGCCGCCGTGCTGCACCTGGAGGAACATCCGGCCGCCCGCCGCGCGCACCGCGTCGGTGACGCCCCGCCAGCCGGTGACGTGGGAGTCGGTGTGGATCGCGGTGATGTTCGGGTAGGTCCGGCCCACCGCGTTGGGCGTGGCGGCCTCGGCGATGATCAGGCCCGCGGTGGCGCGCTGTGCGTAGTACGTCTCCATGAGCGGGGTCGGTGTGCCGTCGGCCGCGGCGCGGTTGCGGGTCATCGGGGCCATCACGAGGCGGTTGGGGAGGTCGAGGGTGCCGAGGCGGGTGGGGTCGAAGAGGCCGCGCGGGGCGAAGGGGCGGGAGTTCGCTGCTGTGTTCGTCATGCCGGTACCGTAGAACCTGTCATAGATGTCAGATTCAAGCCCGGAAGGCCCGGTGGGACATGCGGATCGGCGAACTGGCCCGGCGCACCGGCGTGAGTGAACGCTCCTTGCGCTACTACGAGAAGCAGGGGCTGCTGACCGCCGAGCGCACCCCGGGCGGCCATCGGGACTACGCCGAGGGCGCGGTCGACCGGGTCATCCGCATCCAGGAGCTGTTCGCGGCGGGCCTGTGCAGCTCGAAGATCGTCCGGCTGCTTCCGTGCATGCGGGACGCGGACGGCGGACCCTCCGCGATCGCGACCCCGCACCTGGTCGCCGAACTGGGCGCCGAGCGGGACCGCATCAACCGCATGATCAGCGACCTGATCCGGTCCCGTGAGGTCCTGGAGGACGTCATCGACGCGGCGTCCGTGGGCAACTCCTAGGGCCTCGCCCACCCGTCGGACAGGCTCCAGGACCTCGCCCACCCATCGGGCACGCTCCAGGGCCTCGCCGACCCGGCCCCGGACAGGCCCTAGAGCACCGCGGCCCGCGGCCCGTCCGGCAGTTCCAGGCGCCCGGCCACCACCGACCGGGCGACCTCCGCGACCTCGTCCTGCGGCAGTTGCCGGTAGCCGTCCTCGGTGACCAGGGCGACGCGCGGGAACAGACGGCGCGTCAGGTCGGGGCCGCCCGTCGCCGAGTCGTCGTCCGCGGCGTCGTACAGCGCCTGGACGGCGGCGAGGACGACGTCCTGCTCGGACATGCCCTCGTGGTAGAGCTTCTTCAACGAGCCGCGGGCGTACACCGATCCCGACCCGGTGGCCGCGACGCCCCGCTCCTCGCTGCGGCCGCCGGTGACGTCGTACGAGAAGATCCGCCCGACGCCCTTGGCCAGGTCGTACCCGGCGAACAGCGGGACCACGGCGAGGCCCTGCATCGCCAGGGCGAGGTTGCCGCGGACCATGGTGGTGAGGCGGGCGGCCTTGCCGAGCAGGGACAGGGCCGTGCCCTCGATCTTCTCGTGGTGTTCCAGCTCCAGTTGGAAGAGCTTGACCAGTTCCACGGCGAGCCCCGCGGTCCCGGCGATCGCTATCGCGGAGTGACCGTCCGCCGGGAAGACCTTGTCGTACTCGCGGTGGGCGATGACGTTGCCCATCGTGACCCGCCGGTCGCCCGCCACCAGCACGCCGTCCGCGTACGTGGCCGCGACGATCGTGGTGCCGTGCGGGGCGTCGAAGCCGTCGTGCGCGGCGGGCAGGGCGCGCCGCGCGGGCAGCAGGTCCGGCGCCTGCTCTGCAAGAAAGTCCAGGAAGGACGAGGTCTCGGTGGCCATGAAGGCGGTCGGGAGGCCTCCCGACCCTCGCGGATCAGTGGTCATGCACGCCCCTCCCGAGCAGCCCGACGCATCCTGAGGCGGACCCTACCCCCGCCCCTCACGTCATGAACCCTCGGCGGCGGTTGCGGGCGGCGGCCCGGTGAACCCGCGGCGACTTCCCGTACAACCCTTCCGTACCGCTCGCGGTCGAACAGGGCGCCGGACGAGGAACGGGCCCTTTCCGGACACCCCCGCGCCGCCCGGCCACCTTCCCGCACAGGAGTCGCTCGTGCGCAAGAACCGTTCGGCCGCCGTCGCCGCGGCCTCATTCCTTCTGCTGTCGGGCGCGGCCGTCGCCGCCGCCCCCGCCGCCGTCGCGGGCACCCCCGGAGGGACGCACGCGAACGACCGCAACAGTGACTTCGACGGCGACGGATACGAGGACGTCCTGGTCGGCGCGCCCGGCGCGACGGTCAGCGGCAAGAAGGGCGCGGGTCTCGTCACCGTGCAGTACGGCTCCTCCAGAGGCATCGGCACCAGTGACGTGGCGCGGTTCAGCCAGTCCACGGCCGGTGTCGCGGGCGCCGCCGAGACGGCCGACGGCTTCGGCACGGCCGTCGCCACCGGCGACCTCGACGCCGACGGCTACGACGACGCGGTCGTCGGCATCCCCGGCGAAGACATCGGCGACCAGGCGGACGCCGGTGGCGTCGCGATCCTCTGGGGTTCCAAGCAGGGCCTGAAGGGGGCGGCGAGCGACTGGCTGCAGACCCAGGAGCCCACCAAGGGCGAGAAGTTCGGGTCCGCGGTGACCGCCGCGCGCCTCACCGGCGACACCCCGGGCGACGTCCTCTCCGTGCTCGACCGCGACGACCTCGAACTCTTCGTGTACGACGCCGTGCCGCAGGCCCGCGACGCGGCGCCGCTGAAGCGCCTCGCGACCGAGCACCTGGCCTCGGGGCGCACGGCCGCGCGCGCCGAGGAGCGCCACATCCTGCCCAAGTCCCTGACCACCGGCGACTACGACGACGACGGCTACGCCGACCTCGTGGTGTCCGGCGTGACCGTCGGCGACGAGGAGCCCGGGCACGGCTGGTCCGCCTACTTCAAGGGCGGCGCCGACGCCCTCACCCACCAGGGCGACCTGCGCGGCGGCCCGGCCGCCGCGTCCGGGGACATCAACGGCGACGGCTTCGACGACCTGGTCACGGGCGAGCCCCACTCCCCCGACGACGGTGGCGACACGATGACCGGCGGCCTGGTCGGCGTGCGCTACGGCTCCGCCGAGGGGATCTCGCAGGACGTGAAGTGGTGGACCCAGGACGCCGCGGGCGTGCCCGGCACCGCCGAGCGCGGGGACGGCTGGGGCGCCGACCTGTCCGTCGCCGACACGAACAAGGACGGCTACGCGGACGTGGCGATCGGCGCACCCGGCGAGGACGTCGGCACGGTCGCGGACGCGGGCGCGGTGTGGGTGCTGCGCGGCACGGCCACCGGGCTGACCGGGACCGGCGCCAAGTCGTGGGACCAGAACTCCGCCGACATCCCCGGCGCCGCCGAGAAGGGCGACAAGTGGGGCGCCCAGGTGCGCCTCACCGACCCCAACCGCGACGGCCGCTTCGGGCTGCTCGCGTCGGCTCCGGGCGAGAACACCGGGGACGGCGTGGTGTGGGTGCTGTCGGCGGGCGCGGGCGGGGTCACGGCCGCCGGGTCGTGGACGTACGGGGCCGGATCGCTCGGCGCGCCCGCGCAGGACGCGGCGTTCGGGGCGGCCGTCGACGAGTGACCGACCGCGGGCCCGGTGCGGGAGCGGGGGCGCGCGGAGGGCATGTCCGGCGCGGGAGCGGGGACATGCGAAGGGCGTGTCCGGCACGGCCGGGGCAGCGGTCGTGACGGACACGACGAAGGGGTCGACAGCGCCGGGCGCCGTCGGCCCCTTCGGCAGTTGGTCCGCACCAACGCCTTGACGGCCCCCGCGCACCTGCCTTAAATCAAGCAGTGAAGAAACCGTCGCGGAGGATCGCGTACCGCGTTCAACTCTCGACGTGATCTTGTCATGCACACGACTGCGATACGCACCACCGCCATGCCCCCCACGGCATGCGTGCCCGCTCCCCCCCACTCGAAGCGATGTGATGACCGTGTCCCTCTCCTGGCGCCGCCGCGCGGCGCTCTGCGCACTCTCCCTGGTCTGCTGCGCCACCGCCGCGACCGCCGCCCCCGGCGCCGCCGCCGCGCCCGAACGCGCCAAGGCCCTCGCCTTCTCCGACGACTTCAACGGCCCCGCCGGGTCCGGCGTGGACGGCGGCAAGTGGCAGGTCGAGACCGGCGACAACGTCAACAACCACGAGCGCCAGTACTACACCTCGGGCAACAAGAACGCGAAGCTCGACGGCCAGGGCAACCTGGTCATCACCGCCCGCAAGGAGAACCCCGAGAACTACCAGTGCTGGTACGGCCGTTGCGAGTACACCTCGTCCCGGCTCAACACCGCCGGCAAGTTCACGTCGACGTACGGCCGGGTCGAATCGCGCCTGAAGGTGCCGCGCGGCCAGGGCATGTGGCCCGCGTTCTGGATGCTGGGCGCCGACATCGGCACCGTGGGCTGGCCGAACTGCGGCGAGATCGACGTGATGGAGAACGTCGGCAAGGAGCCGAACACCGTCCACGGCACGCTGCACGGCCCCGGCTACTCCGGTTCGGGCGGCATCGGCGCCGCGTACTCCCTGCCGAACGGCGAGGCCTTCGCGGACAAGTTCCACACCTTCGCCGTGGACTGGTCGCCGAACAAGGTGACCTGGTCGGTCGACGGGCACGTCTACCAGACCCGCACCCCGGCCGACCTCGGCGGCAGGCAGTGGGCGTTCAACAAGCCCTTCTTCCTGATCCTCAACCTGGCCGTGGGCGGCTACTGGCCCGGCGACCCGGACGGCAGCACGACCTTCCCGCAGACGCTGACCGTCGACTACGTCCGCGTGACGACCGGCTGACCTGGGACGGGCGCCCGCCTCGCACGGGCGCACCGCCCGCAGCGGGCGCCCCGCCTTAAGTCGAAGCGCCCCTGGCCGAAAGTCGCGGCCAGGGGTGCGCGGGCGCGACCCCGGTCCGGTGGACATGCACCCCCGAAGGCTTGGCGGGGCACCCCCGCGCGGGGCACGATGCCCGCATGAAGAGCGACCTTTTCTCCAAGGACCACGTGGCGCAGCCCGCGACGGCGCCCGGCATGAGCCTGCACAACTCGAAGTCCATCCGGTATGCCGTGAGCGGCGAGATGATGGCGCGCCAGGGCGCGATGGTCGCCTACCGCGGCAGCCTGCAGTTCGAGCGCAAGGGCCAGGGCGTCGGCGGGATGCTGAAGCGCGCGGTCACCGGTGAGGGGCTGCCGCTGATGGCCGTGAAGGGGCAGGGCGAGGCGTGGTTCGCGCACGAGGCGCAGAGCTGCTTCGTCGTCGACATCGAGCAGGGCGACTCGCTCACCGTCAACGGCCGCAACATCCTGTGCTTCGACGCGTCCCTGTCGTACGAGATCAAGACCGTGAAGGGCTCGGGGATCTCCGGCGGCGGGCTCTTCAACAGCGTGTTCACGGGGCACGGGCAGTTGGGCCTGATGTGCGAGGGCGAGCCGCTGGTGATCCCCGTGTCGCCGCAGGCGCCGGTGTTCGTGGACACCGACGCCGTCGTCGGCTGGACCACGAGCCTGCACACGTCGCTGCACCGCTCGCAGTCGATCGGCTCGATGATCCGCGGCGGCTCCGGCGAGGCGGTGCAGCTGAAGCTTGAGGGCGAGGGCATGGTGATCGTCCGCCCGAGCGAGGCGACGCCGCACAAGCCGCAGTAGTACGGCGGCCGCCCCGCGCCCGTCGGCCGCTCAGCAGCAGACGGGCGCCGTCGCCTCCGTCGGCGCGGCGGGCGCCGCCTCGACCTGGCCCGCTCGCGACAGCCGCGTACGCAGCATCGGCAGCGCGCACAGCGTCAGCAGGAGCGCGGCCGCGCCCGCGACGAGCGCCACCGAGACCCCGGCGGTGGCGCCGAAGCGGTCGTAGACGACACCGGTGACGGCCGCGCCGATCGCCACGCCGCTCTGCAGGCCCGCGATCATCCAGGTCATCGCCTCGGTGAGCTGGTGCTCCGGCGTCACGCGCTCCACGATGCCCATGACGACCACCATGGTCGGCGCGAAGAACACCCCGGCGAGGAACACCACCAGGCACATCCCCACCACCCCGTCGACGAGCAGGAACGGCAGCGTGGTGAGGGCGGTCCCGGCGACCCCGATGAGCAGCAGCCGCGACAGCGGGACGTTCCACTCGCGGGCCCCGAAGAGCAGTCCCGACAGGCCCGAGCCGATCGCGTAGACGGTGAAGACGAGGCCACCGAGCGACTTGTTGCCCTGCTCCTCGGCGAACGCCAGACCCATGGTGTCGACCATGCCGGGAATCGCCCCGCCGCAGAGCAGCACGAGCGCGAGCAGCAGCACCGGCGCCGAGCGGATCACGGAGGTGTCGCCGCCGCTCGCGACGCGCGCCTTGACGGGCGGTTCGGTGCGCTTCTGCGGTACGAACAGGGCGACGCCCACGACCAGGAGAACGCCCGCGAACAGGGGTGCGGCCTGCGGGAACAGCGCCGTCGACAGGACCACGGCGAGCGCCGGGCTGATGACGTACGTCAGCTCGTCGACCACCGACTCCATGGAGTACGCGGTGGTGAGCTGCGGGGTGCCCCGGTAGATCTCCGTCCAGCGGGCGCGGACCATCGCGCTCATGCTCGGCATCAGCCCGGACAGCAGCGCGAAGAGGAACAGGGTCCAGCGCGGCGCGTCGGCGGTGGCGCAGAGCAGCAGCGCCGCGAGGCCGAGCACGCTGACGCCGGTGGCGAGCGGCAGCACGCGGCTCTGCCCGCGCCGGTCCACGGCCTTGGACACCTGCGGGCCGAGGAAGGCCATGGAGAAGGTGAAGGTGCCCGCGACGAGCCCGGCGAGGGCGTACTCGCCGGTCGTCTCGGACAGCATCGTCAGGATGCCCATGTGGGTCAGGGGCAGCGGCAGCCGGGCTATCAGACCGGCGGAACTGAACGCCTTCGTGCCGGGGGCGGTGAAGATCTCGCGGTACGCGTTTGCCATTGCTCGTCCTGTCGTGGAATCGGCCCTGGACCCGTGCGGGCATGCGCGGTCAACCGGCGCGCGTACTCACACGGACAACTACCGGGACTATCGTTCCATTTTCTATCACGCCCTATGCGCCGAGGGCGCCGCTCGGCTAGGGCTTGAGCCGGCTGAGGGTGTAGCCGTGGGCGGTCGGGTCCAGGGGCTTGGTGGTCTGTTTGAAGAGGTACTCCGCCCGTTCGTACGAGAGTCTGCGGCGGCCGGTCTCCGGGCACAGGTCGGCCGCGGCGGGCATCCGGGCGGGGGCGGGACGGCGGTCGGCGAGGAACAGCGGGCCGCGGGTGCGGCCGGACAGCAGGGCGGGGAGCAGCCGGGCGGTGCCGGAGCGCCAGGAGACCCAGGTGCTGCCGGTGTGGGCGCGGCGGTCGTCCAGGTCCAGGTCTTCGACGTTCAGGGACAGGACCGTGGTCACCCCGGCCGCCGACTCGTGCAGGAGCCACCACAAGGTCCGTTCGCGCAGGGGCAGTTCGGTGCGGTGGAGGAGGGCGTCGAGTTGGGTCCGTGACAGGGGGCGCGTGGCCTGCCCGGGTTCGTGGCGCCGTTCCAGGTCGGCGGTGAGATCGTCCAGACCGGCCCAGGCGCAGAACGAGCGGACGGCCGAGCGGTGGCGGTTCCACGTCGTGGCCGCGGCCTCCGTCCAGGTCGCCGCGAACACGTGCGCCACCTGCTGGGCGGTCAGGGAGTGCAGGGGCTGCCGCTCGCCCAGGCCGCGGCACAGGCGGCGCAGCGTCTGGGCGTACGAGCGGAGGGAGGAGGGCGTGAGGTCGTCGCGGTCGAGGAAGTCCTTGGCGGCTCGCCCGAGCGTGGGGCCGGGAGCGTCGGCGACGGTGATCTCGTCCGCCCTGCGGAGCAGGAAGGCGCGCTCGGCGACGTTCTGGGTCAGCTGGGCGGCCCGTTCGAACTCGCGGCGGGCTTCCGCGGAGCGTCCCAGCCGGAGCAGGAGGTCGCCGCGGACGCCGGGGAGCCGGTGGTAGTCCCGCAGGGCGGGGTCCGACGCCAAGGAGTCGACCAGATCGAGGCCTTGCTGGGGACCGTGCGCGTGCGCGAGGGCCACGGCCCGGTTGAGCTGTACGACCGGTGTCGGCAGCAGGCGCGCGAGGGCCTCGTACAGAGCCGCGATCTGGGCCCAGTCGGTGTCCTCGGCGGATGCCGCCTGCGCGTGGCTCACGGCGATCGCCGCCTGGAGTACGTACGGCCCGGGGACGGCTCCGATCTCCCGGGCGCGCAGCATCGCGGTGAAGCCGCGCCGGATGAGCAGGAGGTCCCAGCGGCCCCGGTGCTGCTCGTGCAGGGGGACGGGCTCCCCCGACGGCCCGGTGCGCGCGGCGGAACGGGACTGCTGGATCTCCATGAGGGCGACCAGGCCGTGCACCTCGGCTTCCTGCGGGGCGAGTTCGGCCAGGAGCCGGCCCAGGCGCAGGGCCTCCAGGGTGAGGCCGGGGCGCATCAGGTCGTCGCCGGATGTCGCCGCGTACCCCTCGTTGAAGATCAGGTAGATGACTTCGAGCACCGATGCCAGGCGCTCCGCCAGTTCGGCGCCCGGGGGCAGCTCGAACGGCACCTGCGCGTCGGCCAGGGTGCGCTTGGCCGCGGCAATGCGCTGGGCGATGGCCTGCTCGCTCGTCAGGAACGCCCGCGCGATCTCCCCGGCGGTCAGGCCGCCGAGCAGGCGCAGGGTGAGGGCCAGGCGCTCCTGGGTGGGCAGGAGCGGGTGGCAGGAGATGAACATCAGCCGCAGGACGTCGTCCTGCTCGGGCTCGGGCTCGGGGCCGGGTCCGGGCTGCTGGTCCAGGTCGCGGCCGAGATCGTGGGCGAGCTGTTCCTGCTTGCGCTCCAGCCGCTGGGAGCGCCGGATGTGGTCGACGGCCCGGCGCTTGGCGATCGCGAGGAGCCAGGCACCGGGGTTGTCGGGGACGCCCGACGCGGGCCACTGTTCGAGCGCGGCGACCACCGCGTCCTGGGCCAGCTCCTCGGCGAGTGCGACGTCCCGCACCATCCGGGTCAGCGTGGCGATGATCTTGGCCGACTCCAGCTTGAAGACCGCGTCGACCGTGCGATGCGTATCGGTCACGGGCATGACGGCGCCGCCTCCGTCGGTCGACGACAGAGGCGGCGCCATCGGCCGGTCACTGGCTGAACACCTGCCGGATCTCGCTCTCGCCGTCACCGACGATCTTGCGGAACCGGCGGGCGAGCTCGACCGCCTCCTCCTGGGAGCGGGCCTCGATCAGCGCGAAGCCCACCACGGCCTCCTTGGCCTCGGCGAACGGCCCGTCCGTCACCGTGATCTCACCGTCGACCGAGGTCAACCGCAGGCCGCCGGGCTCGAGGCCCCCCGTGGCCAGCAGAGCCCCGGAAGCGGTCAACTCCTCGATGAACTGACCCATTTCCGCGAAGAGGCTCTCGTCGGGGGTCCTCGAAGAAGCCTTGGTCGTCATCAGGTAGCGCATGGTCGTTCCCTTCCACTTCGGGCTGCTGTTACGCCTCCACGTCGAGCAAGCCTATGTGACAGGGAATCGTCGCGTTCCCTGTCACATCGCCCGATCGACGTCTGGGCAGAACCAGCCGACGAACCACGAAGGGCCCTCGCCATGACGACCACGCCGCTCACCGCCCGCACCGCCGCCACGAGCACCTCCTCCACCGCCTCCGGCCCCGCCCGTGCGCTGCTCGCCGCCGGAGCCGCCGCCACTCCGCTGTGGACCGTGGCGGCGGTGACCCAGGCCCTCACCCGGGACAGTTTCGACCTGACCCGGCACCCGTTCAGCATGCTCGCCAACGGCTCGCTCGGCTGGATCCAGATCACCAACTTCCTGCTCGTCGGGTCCCTGT
The DNA here is from genome assembly GCF_055594065.1 of Streptomyces sp. NPDC040610. Classification (NCBI taxonomy): domain Bacteria; kingdom Bacillati; phylum Actinomycetota; class Actinomycetes; order Kitasatosporales; family Streptomycetaceae; genus Streptomyces; species Streptomyces sp. NPDC040610. Next base: position 962,399 of record NZ_JBVIXA010000002.1, read on the forward strand.
TCATCGCCGGGGCGGCCGGACTCCGGCGCGCCCTGCACGGCTCGACCGGCGGCACCTGGGTACCCCGACTGGTGCGGGTCGTCGGCATCGGGATGCTCGCCGCGGGCATCTTCGTCGCCGACCCGGGGGACGGGTTCCCCGCGGGCACCCCGTCCGGCAGGCCGGAGAGCATGAGCTGGCACGGCGCGCTGCACATGGTCGCCGGGTCGGTGACGTTCTTCGCCCTGATCGCGGCCTGCCTCATCCTGGGCCGCCACTTCAGCCGCGCCGCCGACCGCCGCTCGGCCCTCGCCTGCCGCGCCGCCGCGGTGGCGGTCGTCCTCGGCAACGGGTGGGCGATGAGCGGCGGCCCGGCCGGTTCTCTGACCCTGGCGGTCGGTGTCATCGCCGGAATGACCTGCGTCTCCTCGGTCGCCGCCCGCTACCGCAAGGGCCTGTGACCCCGGGCGGAGCCGTCGGGTCGGGAGCCGCGTGCGCCGATCCCCGTCACTCCGGTCGAACTGATCCCCTTCACTCCGGTCGAGTGGAGGGGATCAGCGCTGTTCGCGTCGCCGGGCCGCCGTACGAGCACGGCGGCACCTCGGACTCCTCGGCGCTCAGGGCCCCATGCTTACCCCAGGCCCCCTGCTCCCCCGGGGCCCTCACTCCCCCAGCCGCTTCAACACCCCCATGGCCTCGCGCTCGATGCGCGCGAGACCGCCGAGGACGGTGCCCGCCTGCGCGAGGCACGCCTCATCGCCCGACTCACCGGCCTTCGTGATCAGCGCCGCGACTTCCGTCCAGCGCTCGGCCGCTTCCGTGTACAGCCCGAGGCCGGTGCGCAGGTGAGGGTTGTCGAGCGATTCGGCGCACTCGGCGAGGAAGTCGCGGTAGAGGTTCCGGAACAGGGCGCCGCCCGTTCCGGCCTTCTCCATCAGGAGGGCGGCCTGCGGCAGATCACGTCGCGGGTCGTCGGTGCGCCGGAACCACGTGCGTACCAGCTTGGCCGTCTTCTCGATGCCTCGGTGGCCGAGGTTGGCGATGGGCGGGTTGAGGAAGGCGTCCGCGCAGGCGGTGATCGCCGGGACGATCCGGTCCTGCGGGGCGGGCGGATTCCGCGGAGCGGTCAGGGTGAAGGAGCGGTGCCTGGCGGTCATCGGGCCGCGCGCGGCCCTGGCCTCGGCCAGGCTCGTCAGGCTGGTGGAGACCGCTCCGCCCTGCTGGTCGGTGTCCACCAGGTACGCGACGCGGTCGTCGTAGCCGTACAGGGCGACGACGTGACCGCCGAAGTGCGCCTTCGTCCCGAAGTAGTCCAGGTAGTGGCTGTCGAGCTGCAGTCCGACGGGGCGACCGGCCTTGAGGGGGGCCGTCACGTTCTCCCACGCCTTGCGGGGCGAGGCGGTCTCTTTGACCACCAGGTCGAGGCCGAGGCGGGCGGCCAGGTTCCTCGTGAGGTCGAACGGCTTGACCCGTCCCCCGAGGAAGAGGAAGTCCATGGCCTTGCTGTCCCAGTAGACGAAGGACAGGCCGGAGCCGAGGCCGAAGAGCATGGGCTCGGACAGATCGAGCCCCTGGTGCCGCAGCAGCACCCCCAGGGCCGACGTCTCGCAGTGCCGCGTACCGCGGACATCGATGCCTGCCACCGTGGTCATGCCGTGCTCTCCTCGACGCCGATGATCAGCCGGGTTCTCAGTTCATCCTGCGGGGCCTGAGCCGGTCCGGCGAGATAGGCCTCGCGCACGGGCGCCCGCGGCCGGAGCCCGCGCTCGTGGACGGCCGCGAAGAGGGCGTGGTACGCCAGGGGCAACTGGGCGTAGGGCCCGATGTGCACCGTCTCTGCGACGAGTCCGCCGGGCAGCACCTCGCGCTCCAGGCCGGGCGTCCGCGCGCCCCGCCGCACCTGGGCTCCGACGGCGATCTCCATCCGCGCTTCCAGGTCGAGCGGGTACAGGCCCCACAGCGGCGGCTCCCACGCGGTTCCCGCCCCGCCGAGCACGGGCAGCAGTCGCCCCACGCACTCCCCGACCTTCGCCCCGAGCCGAGCGGGAGCGCAGACCGCACGCACCACGGCGAGGTGCCGCTCCGGCTCCCGGCCCGTCGTCACCTCGTAGCCGGGCAGCCCGCCCTCCGCCAGCCGTTCAAGGATCTTCAGCCGTGCCTGGTCCCTGCTGATCCGCTCGGCCAGCCGGGCGCGCTCGGCGCGCAGGATCCGGGCCCGGGGCTCCGGCTCGGCGGCCAGCGCCCGGGCGATCACGGTCAGGGGGAGGTCCATGTCGCGCAGGAGGGCGATGGTCAGGGCCTCGCGCGCCTGTTCAGGCGCGTAGTAGCGGTAACCGGAACCGGCGTCCACGCGGACCGGGGCCAGGAGACCCGTCTCGTCGTAGTGCCGCAGCTGTTTGACGCTGAGCCGGCACAAGCGGGCGAAGCGCCCGATGGTGAGGAGTTCGTCGCGCACGCCACCATGGTGGACTCTCCCACCGTGGGAGAGTCCACCCCCGCCCGCACCGGCGGGGTCTCACAGCTCCGGGCGGTCCCGGCCCCAGGGCGCGGCCGACTCCAGCTGCGCGGCGAGAGCGAGCAGCATGCCCTCGCCGCCGAGCGGTCCGCCGAACTGCACGCCCAGGGGCAGGCCTTCGGGGGTGCGGTACAGGGGGACCGACATGGCGGGGCGGCCGGTGATGTTGGCGAGCTGCGTGAAGGGGTTCGGGGCGAGGTTCTGGACCACGGCACGCCGCCACAGCTCGGTGCGGCTGAGCCGGCCCGCCACGCCCGCCTTGAGCAGCGCCTTGCCGACCTGCCGCGTCGGCCAGGGCGTGGCGAGCTCGCCGATCTTCACCGGCGGCCGGGCCAGGGTCGGGGTGAGCAGCACGTCGTACGTCTCGTGGAACGCGGCCAGCTGCCGGGCGTAGGTGTTCCAGCGCGCGTGCCGGACGGTGTGCTCGACGGCGCCGAGGGCGCGTCCCGCGGCCGCGAGGAGCCGGGTGTCGAGCTCGAACTGGTCGTCGTCCGCGCCGGTCCTGTGCTTCAGCTCGGCGAGGGTCGCGGCGTTCTCGGCGGCGTACATGGCCATGAAGTCGTCGGCCATGCGCAGCCCGTCGATGACGGGTTCGGCCTCCTCCACGTCGTGGCCGAGGCCGACGAGGAGCTTCACGGCCGTGTCGACGGCCTCGACCGCCTCGCGGGACACCGGGGTGCCGATCGGCGAGCGGGTGCTGACGCCGATGCGCAGCTTGGCCGGGGTGCGCAGGGCGAGTTCGGCGTACGGCGCGTCGGGGCGGGCCGCGAGGAACGGGCCGCCGGGGTCGGGGTGCGCGGTGAGAACGTCGAGCAGGGCGGCGCTGTCGCGCACCGTGCGGGAGAGGACGCCGTCGGTCGCGGCGCCCGAGAGCAGCTCGCCGTACGCGGGGCCCGCGGGCACCAGGCCGCGGCCCGGCTTGAGGCCGAAGAGCCCGCAGCAGGCGGCGGGTATGCGGATCGAGCCGCCGCCGTCGTTGGCGCCCGCGGCCGGGACGATGCCCGCGGCGACGGCGGCCGCGGAGCCGCCCGACGAACCGCCCGGCGTGTGGCCGAGGTTCCAGGGGTTGCGGGTCGCCCCGCCGGCCTCGGGCTCGGTGATGCTCTTGATGCCGAACTCGGGCGTGTTCGTCTGCCCGAAGATGACGAGCCCGGCGTCGAGCCACCGCCGGACGGGCTCGCTGTGACGCGTCGCGACCAGCCCTTGGGCCGCCCGGGAGCCGCGCCCCGTCGGGCGGCCCGCGTAGTCCTGCATCAAGTCCTTGATCAGGAACGGCACTCCGGCGAAGGGCCCGGACAGCGGGCCCGCGGCGCGCTCACGGGCGACGACCGGCATCGGGCGCACGATCGCGTTGATCTTCCCGTTCACCGCTTCGGCGCGCGCGAGGGCCGTCTCGAGGAGTTCGCCCGGTGACACATCACCCCGCGCCACCAACTCGGCGAGCCCCACTGCGTCGTACGTCGCGTAGTCCCGGTAATCCACCGCGCACCCCACTGACTTGGCGTCAAGAACGCACCGGAGCGTAGATCGCCGGGGCGGCGGGCGGCAACGGGGCCGGGCCCGGGCAGGCCGTCTTGCGGAAACCGCAAGATTGCGTGCCGGTTCGCGGGGTGCCTGGCAAGACTGCGTGCAGCGACGTCCCCCGCGAACCGATCGACGGACCCCCGCTTCGCCACCCCCGAGCCGCTCCGCTTCCTCCCCGCATGACAGGTCACCAGCACCCCACCAGGAACGCCACCCGCATCCACGCCCAGGAGCCCTCCACCATGCACACGTACGACGTCACCGTCACCACCGGCGCCTCGCCGGAAACCGTCTGGAAACTGCTGGTCGACGCCACCACCTGGCCGCTGTGGTCCAAGGTGGACAGCCTGGACACGGCGCGGTCGGTGAACCTCGACCCCTTCGGCGACGACGGCGTCGGCGCCGTCCGGGCCTTCCGGACGGGACGCACCGTGACCGGGGAACGGATCACCGAGAAGGTCCAGCAGCGCCTTCTGGCCTACGAGGACGCGTTCAACACACCGATCCACAACCTGTACGCACGCATCGAGCTGGAGCCGACGGCGGCCTCGGGCACCCTCATCCACTGGCACGGCCAGTACGAGACGAACTGGCTGATGGGCTGGATCATGCCCCGCTACCTCCAGAAGTTCATGCAGGGCATGGCGGACGGCCTTGCCCGCTACGCCGAGGAGCACAAGCCGCTCCGGTGACCCGAGCGCGTGTACGTGGGCGGCCCGTCGTCATTTGCCCGGGCGGGCCGTCGACGCCAGTGCGCCAAGGCGGCCGTACCGGCAGGCGTGGACCGATGAGCTACAGGTAACGTCGGCGCGAACGGGTCATGCGCGAGCGACATCTGTGAGCAGTGGAGAGTCACCCTGAACGAGACGGGCACCGACACCAGTACGGGAACGACGGCCGGGCCGGGCGGCGTGGCGGGGGCCGGGCGGAAGGCCGCGCCGGACCTCAAGCGGGCCGAAGGGGCGGCTGTCACGGACGGCCGCCGCGTGAAGGGCGAGCGCCGTCGGCGGGCTCTGATCGAGGCGACCGTACGCGTCATCGCGCGCGACGGTGCCGCCGGAGTCACGCATCGCACGGTGGCCCGTGAGGCGGAGCTGCCGACGACCGCGACGACGTACTACTTCAGCAGCATCGACGCGCTCCTCACCGCGGCGCTGACCCAGTGCATGGAGGAGGACTCCGCGCGCATCGAGGCGCTGGTCGACGCGCCGGACGACGGCGTCGACAAGCGGCGGTCGCTGGCGGTCCTGATGGCGGGGATCCTGACGCCGCCCGGGCATCTGCTCGCCGAGTTCGAGCTGTGCCTGCTCGCGGTGCGCCGCCCGGAGCAGCGCGCGGCCACCCGCCGCTGGCAGGGGGCCCTGGCCGCCTTCGCCCGCGCCTTCACGGACGACCCCCTGCGCGTCAAGCTCTTCACGCATGCCTACGACGGACTGCTCCTCCAGGCGCTGCTCGACGACGAGCCGCCCACGGCGGACGCGTTCGAGGAACTGCTGTGGGAGCTGCTGCCGGATCCGGCGGAGCGCGAGGGCTCCTAGGACCGGTCCGACCGTTCGGCGTGGGCCCCCGCGACGCCATGGGCGGCGAGAGCGGAGCCGCCCACGATGAGGTCAGATCGCGCCCGGCCTTCAGGCGCCGGGCCGCCTCAGGGGCGAAGACCCGCTCCACGCGGGTCCTCGCCGTGATGAGGCCGTGGACCCGCCGTCCGGGACCTCCCAGCCGAAGGAGCCCCCCTCGTCCTCGATGAATCCGTCGAGCGACGTGATCGCCGAATGGACCAGCCTGCCCACGGTGGGACTCCCTTCGCGCGGTGTCGTGTCTCGCACGGTGTCGCGTCGCACCCCGACCGCCGCCACTGACACCCGGGCGGACCCGGCCGCGTGTCTCAACGCGTGGCGCGGGCACCGCCGTTGACGTGCAGCACCTGGCCCGTGATGTGGCGGGCCGCGGGGGACGCGAGGAAGGCGACGGCGCCCGCGATGTCGGCGGGCGCCCCGGCGCGGCCGGTCGCGGTGGCCGCCACCAGTTGCTCGCGCCGCTCGCCCGAGAGCTTGTCGCGGAAGAACTCGGTGTCGGCGATGTAGCCGGGCGCGACGACGTTGGCCGTGACGCCGCGGCGGCCGAGCTGCTGCGCCAGGTCGATGTTCCAGGTGGCGAGGCCCGCCTTGGCCGCGCCGTACGAACCGGCGCCCTGCTCGGCGGCGATCGAGCCGATGTGCACGACGGCGCCGCCGTCCGCGAGCCGGTCCTCCAGGGCCTTCGTGGTGAGCGCGGCGCCGACCAGGTTGGCGTCGAGGTTGGCGCGGAAGTCGCGGGCGTACGAGGCCAGGTCCGTCTTGCCGTCGGCGTCGAAGGCGGTGTTCCCGCCCGCGTTGTTCACCAGGACGTCGATCCGCTCGGGCAGGTCCGCGAGGAGGCGGGTGAGCGCGGCGGGGTCGGTGTGGTCGCAGACCGCCGTGCGGACTCCGGCCGCGGCCGCCAGTTCCGCGAGGGGGCCGGGGCGGCGGCCGGTGACGGTGACGCGGTCGCCCGCCGCCGCGAAGTGCTCCGCGATCGCTCGGCCGATGCCCGTGCCGCCTCCGGTGACCAGGATGGTGCGTGCCATATGCTGAGCTCCGAATCAGTCTCGTGTAGGCCTAAATTTAGGCCTCAACATAACACCGGGGAGCGACATGAAGGCAAGGGAGCAGGAGGAGGGCGGCGCGTCGGCCGACACGGCGCGGGCGCACACCGCTCAGGGCATCGCCGAGGCCTGGGAGCGCGAGCGCCCCGGTACGCCGGTCTCCTCGATCCGGATCCTCACGCCCGTCTGGCAGTTGGCGAAGCTGTTCGGCGACGACCGGCGCCGGGTCCTGGCCCGCGCGGGGGTGGACGCCGCGACCCTGGACCTGCTGAGCGTGCTGCGCCGCAGCGGGTCCCCGTACACCCTCAGCACCCGTGAGCTGGGGCAGCGTTCGCTGGTCACCGCGGGGGCCGTCTCCCAGCGCGTGGCCCGTGCGGAGCAGGAGGGCCTGGTGACCCGGGGGCCCGCCCGCGGCCGGTCCCGCACGGTCCTCGTCACCCTCACCCAGGCCGGGCACGACCTGGTCGAGGCGACCGTCGACCAGGTCCTGCACCGCGACGCCGAGCTGGTCGCGGGGCTCACGCCCGACCAGCAGGCCCAGCTCACGGACCTCCTGGAGAGCCTGCTCACGGATGTGCAGCGGCGGCTCGGCGACGACCGGATCGGCCACGTCGGGCACGAGTGAGCGTGGATATCCATGGGCGGACGCCGACGCAGGTCCGGCGCCGGTGACCGGCGGGCCGGTGGCCGCCCGCCGCCGGTTGCCGTCCGGCGTCAGCGACCGTCGGCCATCAGCGCCTCCCGCACCAACTGCACCGGATGCCAGGCGTTCCGTTCCGTGCCGTGGAAGATCTGCTGGCGGCACGAGGCCCCGGTGGCGACCACGACGGTGTCCTCGGACGCGGCCCGCACCGCGGGGAACAGCCGGTCCTCCCCCACCGTCATCGACACGTCGTAGTGCTCGGACTCGAAGCCGAAGGAACCGGCCATGCCGCAGCAGCCCGCGTCGAGTTCGGTGACCTCGACGCCGGGGATGCGCCGCAGCAGGGCGACGGTCGCCGCGGTGCCGACCTCGGCCTTCTGGTGGCAATGGCCGTGGAAGAGCAGGGTGCGGCCGCTGAGCCAGGAGTCCTCGCGCAGGGTGAGGCCGCCGTCGTCGATGGCTTCGGTGAGCAGTTCCTCCAGTTGGCGGACGCGGCCCGTGACGGCCTCGCGGGCCGAGTCGAGCGGCAGCAGGGCCTTGTGCTCGTCGCGCAGCGTCATCAGGCAGGACGGCTCGCAGCCGGTGATGGGGGCCTCGGGGGGCGTGGTCTCCGTGATCCGGTGGACGAGTTGGAAGGCCTTGTCGCTCGCCTCGTCGAGCAGGCCCTTGGACAGGGCGGCGCGGCCGCAGCAGCCGCCGCTCTCCAACTGCACGGACCAGCCCGCGCGTTCGAGCAGCTCCACGGCGGCCTGGCCGATCTCCGGTTCGGTGTACGTGGTGAAGGAGTCGGCGAGCATCACGACCGGGCCCCGGGGTGCCACGGCGACGGCCGCCGGGCGGCGGGTGAACCAGCGCACCAGGTTGCGGCGGGCGTAGCGGGGCAGCGGCCGGTGCGGGGTGATGCCGACCGTGCGGTGGAGCAGCCGGCGCAGCAGGGGGATGCGGCCGGGCAGGTTGGACACGGGGGCGGTGGCCGAGCCGAGGCGGTTCAGGAGGCGGATGGCGCCGAAGATCCGGGAGCGCAGCGGGGTGCCGTGCTCGTCGTGGTGGTGGGCGAGCGCCTCCGCCTTCAGGGACGCCATGTCGACGCCGAGCGGGCACTCGCTCTTGCAGGCCTTGCACATCAGGCACAGGTCGAGGACCTCGTGCAGGCGTTCGTCGCCGAGGGCCTTGTGCGGGTCGGGTGCGGACAGGGCCTTGACGAGGGCGCCCGCGCGGCCGCGGGTGGAGTCCTCCTCGTTGCGGGTGGCCATGTAGGAGGGGCACATCGTGCCGACGTCGCTCTTGCGGCACAGGCCGATGTTCATGCAGCGGTCGGCCGCGGCCCGCATGCCGCCCGCGACCTCGAAGTCGAGCCGGGTGCGCAGGCCCGGCGCGGGCGGCAGCGCGGCGTCGCGCAGGTGGTCGGTCATCGCGGGCGCGTCGACGATCTTGCCAGGGTTCAGCCGGTTGTCCGGGTCGAAGAGGCCCTTCACGCGCCGCATCGCCTCGTACAGCTCGTCGCCGAACAGCTCCCGGTTGAACTCGCTGCGCGCCAGGCCGTCGCCGTGCTCGCTGGAGTTGACGCCGCCGTACTCGGTGACCAGGTCCTTGATCTCCTCGGCGACCTCGCGCATGGTCTGCCGCTGAGCGGGGTCGGTCACGTCGAGGAACGGGCGGATGTGCAGACAGCCCACCGAGCAGTGGCCGTAGAAGCCCGCGGAGAGGCCGTGGCGGTCGAGGACCTTCTTCAACCGGGCGGTGTACGCGGACAGATGGACCGGGTCGACGGCCGTGTCCTCGATGAACGCCAGCGGCCTGCGCGTGCCCTCGCTCGCCGCCATCAGCAGGCCGAGGCTGGACTTGCGGACCTTCAGCAGGGCGGTCTGGTCGGCGGGGGTGACCGCCGCGAGGGTGTGGCAGCCGTGGCCGTGCCGCTGCCACAGCTTCGTCAACCGCTGGACGCTCGCGATGAGTTCGCGTTCGTCGTCGCCGGTGAACGACACGAACAGGAGGGCGTCCGGGTCGCCTTCGAGGACGGTGGACAGGGAGGCGTACTCGATCTTCTGGCGGGACAGGTCGAGGATGGTGCGGTCCATCAGCTCGACGGCCGCCGGGTCGCAGGCCAGGGCGTCCTGGGTGGCCTCGATGGCTCCGGCCACGGAGGTGAAGTGGCCGACGGCGAACACGGTGTGCTTCGGCTTCGGCACCAGGTCGACCAGGGCGCGGGTGCTGATGGCGAGCGTGCCCTCCGAGCCGACGACGAACTTCGCCAGGTCGAACGGGGCGTCCTCACGGGCGAGCCGGTCCAGACGGTAGCCGCCCGCCCGCCGCCAGTGCTTGGGGAATCCGGCGGCGATGGCGTCGGTGTGCGCGGCGACGAGCGCGGGCAGTTCGCGGTGGATGCGGGCGTCGAGGCCCGTGCCGCGGGCCCGGTCGGCGTGCTCGCGCGCGGTGAGGGGCGCGAGGTGGGCGGTGCTCGCGTCGGCGAGCACCACGTCGAGGGCGCGGACGTGGTCGATGGTCATGCCGTACCGCAGCGAGCCGCTGCCCGCCGAGTTGTTGCCGATCATGCCGCCGATGGTGGCGCGGTTGCTGGTGGAGGTGTCGGGGCCGAACATCAGGCCGTGCGGGGCGGCGGCGCGGTTCAACTGGTCCTGGACGACGCCCGTTTCGACCAGGGCGGTGCGGCCGTCCGGTTCGAGGGCGATGATGCGGCGCATGTGGCGGGACAGGTCGAGGACGATGCCGGGGCCCGTGGTCTGCCCGGCGAGGCTGGTCCCCGCGCCGCGCGGCACGACGGACACGCCGTACTCGGCGGCCGCCGCGACGACCGCCCGCACGTCCTCGGCGTGCTTGGGGAAGACGACCCCGAGGGGGGTGATGGCGTACATGCTGGCGTCGCGGGCGAAGAGATGGCGGCTGTAGTCGTCGAAGCCGACCTCGCCGTCGAGGTCGGCGCGCAGCCGCCGCGCGAGGTCGCCGCCGAGCGCGTCCCGCTCGGCCTCCGTGGACTCGGTGCTTGTGGTCATACGACACGCTCCTGGCGGTGAAGGGGCGTACGGGACAAGGCATGAGGGGCGTACGAGAACGTGGGGTCGAGGTGGCGTCAGTGCGTGCGGAGGTGGTCGAGGGCCGCCGCCACGCCGTCGCGGCCGACGGGGATCCCGGCGAGTTCGAGTCCCATCTGCACGCCGGCCAGGGTCCCGGCGAGGGTGAGGTCGTTGAAGTGGCCGAGGTGGCCGATGCGGAAGACCTTGCCCGCGAGGCGGCCGAGGCCGGTGCCGAGCGACATGTCGAACCGCTCAAGGACGATCTTCCGTACGGCGTCGGCGTCCTGGCCGTCGGACAGCAGCACGGCGGTGAGCGAACCGGAGTGCTCGCGCTCGTCGGCGCACAGCACGTCGAGGCCCCAGCCGCGGACGGCCGCGCGGGTGGCGGCGGCGTGCCGGGCGTGCCGGGCCCAGACCTGTTCGAGGCCTTCCTCCGCGAGCATGAGCAGCGCCTCGTCGAGGCCGTACAGGAGGTTGGTGGCCGGGGTGGAGGGGAAGAACCCGGCTTCGTTGGCGTCGATGATCGGCCCCCAGTCCCAGTAGGACTTGGGCAGCCGGGAGCCGCGGGCGGCCGTGAGCGCCTTGTCGCTGACGGCGTTGAAGCCGAGGCCGGGCGGCAGCATCAGCCCCTTCTGGGATCCGGTGACGGTCACGTCGACGCCCCAGGCGTCGTGCCGGTACTCGATGGAGCCCAGCGAGGAGACCGTGTCGACCAGGAGCAGGGCGGGGTGCCCGGCGGCGTCGAGGGCAGCACGGATCTCCGGGACGCGACTGGTGACGCCGGTGGACGTCTCGTTGTGGACGACGCAGACGGCCTTGATGTCGTGGGCGATGTCGGCGTCCAGGCGCTGGGCGGCGGCCTCGGGGGAGGCGCCGTGGCGCCAGTCGCCGGGGACGAACTCCACCTCCAGGCCGAGCGATCGGGCCATGTCGCGCCAGAGCGTGGCGAAGTGCCCGGTCTCGAAGCACAGCACCCGGTCGCCCGGGCTGAGCGTGTTCACCAGGGCGGCCTCCCAGGCGCCCGTGCCCGACGACGGATAGACGACCACCGGGCCCGCGGTGCCGAACACCGGCTTCAGGGCTTCGAGTACGCGACGGGCGAGGTCCGCGAACTCGGGCCCCCGGTGGTCGATGGTCGGCGCGGACATGGCACGAAGGACCCGGTCGGGGACGTTCGTGGGTCCGGGTATCTGGAGAAAGTGGCGTCCGGTCCTGACAGTCATTGCGCGGATCTCCCCTCCACGCTTGTGCCGTGAGATGGCACAGCGTATCGTGATGCGGCACGACGCAGCATAGGTTCCGATCCGGAGGGGGTCAACGGTGCAGAACGTCCTGAACACCTTGCGCGTGCTGGAGGAGCTCGCGGTGCGCCAGCCCGTGGGCGTGGGGGACCTGGCCCGCGCCATGGAGCTGCCGAAGAGCACCGTCCAGCGGGCGCTCGGCACCCTGCACACGGCGGGCTGGATCAAGCAGACCGGCAGCACCCCCACGCGCTGGACGCTCACGACGAAGGCGCTGCTCATCGGGCGGCAGGCCACCGGCGAGCTGGACCTGCGGGACGTCGCCGTGCCGGTGATGGAGGAGCTGCGGCGCACGGTGGACGAGACCGTGCACCTGGCCGTCGCGGAGGGCGAGCGGGTCGTACTCGTGGAGCGCCTGGAGACGACCCAGCCGGTACGGATCGTGCTGCCGCTCGGCCAGCACCTTTCCGGCCACGCGTCCGCCAACGGCAAGGCCATCCTGGCGGCCCGCTCCCCCGAGGCCGTCGAGCGCTACCTCACCCAGGGCCTGACGCGGTTCACGGACACGACGATCGACGACCCGGCCGCGCTGCGCGCCGACCTGGAGACGGTCCGCGCCTGCGGCTACGCCCTCAACCAGGGCGAATGGCGCGAGGACGTGTCCGCGGTCGCCGCCCCCGTGCTCGGCCCCGACGGCTCGCCGGTGGCCAGCGTCAGCATCAACATGCCGACCAGCCGCTGCGACCGCGACCGCCTCGTCGAGCTGGGCGAACACGTGCGCGCGGCGGCCCGGAGAATCAGCGCGGCACTCGGCTACCAGGCCCCGGACTCGGCCCACGCGAGCTGAACCGGGCGCCGATCACCCCACCACTCGGATGTGTCCGCACCCCCTTGACGGGGCGTGACCGCCGTCACATACTCGCCAACGTCACACAGGAGTTCCGCATGACGGAACTTCAAGTCCACTCTGCGGACAGTCCGGGCTCTTGAGGCTGCCCGCCCACGGCAGGGGCGCGGCCCTTCTGTGCCCCTCTGCCCCCGGATGCCACCACGGGTCCCCTCCGCATGCCCACAGTCGGCCACAGCCCGCGCATCGACTCCGAGCCCGCGCACTGTGACCGCCGTCCGAAGGCGAGGACGTGTCACATGGCAGACCATCTCATCGCGATCGGCGCACTGGTACTCATCTTCACCATCTCCACCTTCACCTCCGTCCACATGGGGGCGCTCGCCCTCGTCGCCGCCTTCGCCGTCGGCTCGTCCGTCGCCGGCGAGAACGCGGACGACGTCTTCGGCGGCTTCCCCGGCGACCTCTTCGTCGTGCTCGTCGGCGTCACCTTCCTCTTCGCCATCGCGAAGAACAACGGCACCATCGAATGGCTCGTGCACGCGGCGACGCGCGCCGTCAGGGGACGCATCGCGCTCATCCCCTGGGTCATGTTCCTCATCACCGCCGCCCTCACGGCCGTCGGCGCGGTCGTGCCCGCGGCCGTCGGCGTCATCGCCCCCATCGGCATGAGCTTCTGCGTCCGCTACGGGATCAGCCCGCTGCTCATGGGCCTGTTGGTGATCAACGGCGCGAGCGCGGGCGGCTTCTCCCCCGCCAGCGTCTTCGGCAGCATCACCAACGGCGTCGTCGAGCGCAACGACCTGCCGGGCAGCCCCGGCCTGCTGTTCCTGATGTCGTTCCTGTTCAACGTCGCGCTCAGCGTCGTGGCGTACTTCCTGTTCGGCGGGCGGCATCTGCTCGGGCGGCGGGCGGAGGACGGGGCCACGGGTACGGAGGCCGGGGGCGCGCTCGATCCCAAGGGGACCCCGGTCGCCGGAGGCGCACCCACGGCCCCCGCGGGCCCCGTCCCCGAGCCCGGCGGCACCACCACGGTGGCCTTCGCACCCGCGACCACCGACGTCGTTCCCCGGCTCGACCGGTCGCGCGCCCTGACCCTGCTCGGGCTGCTCGGCATGGTCGCGGGCGCCCTGTTCCTGGACTACAACGTCGGCCTGATGGCCTTCACGGTGGTCGTCGTCCTCACCCTCGTCGACGCCGACGCGGCGAAGGGTGCCGTCGACCGCTGCGCGTGGTCGACCGTGCTGCTCGTCTGCGGTGTCGTCACGTTCGTCGGTGTGATGGAGCGGATGGGCACGATCAACTGGCTCGGCGACAGCGTGGCGAAGATCGACTCACCGCTCCTGGGCGCCCTGTTGATCTGCCTCATCGGGGCCGTGGTCTCCGCGTTCGCCTCCACCACCGGCATCCTCGGCGCCCTGATCCCGCTCGCCGTACCGTTCCTGATGGACGGTCAGGTCGGGGCGGTCGGCCTCATCATCGCCCTCGCCGTGTCCTCGTCGGTCGTCGACTCCTCGCCGCTGTCCACGAGCGGCGCGCTGGTCACCGCCAACGCCCCGGAGGAGCAACGCCCGCAGGTGTTCGGCGCGCTCATGAAGTGGGGCATGTCGATGGCGCTGATCGCGCCGCTGGCCACGTGGGCACTGTTCGTGGTGCCGGGACAGGGCTGAGCGGCTCTCCTTGGCCTCGCCCCGGACGGGCCTCCCTCGGACGGGCCTCCCCCGGACGGGTCTCCCCCAGGCGGGCTTCCCTGGGCAGAGCCCCGGCGGCCCTCAGCCGTCCTGCCCGGGCGGCGGCGGAGGCTTGGGCGCGCCCGGCGGCGGAGCGATCTTCGCGTACGCCGCCGTCGGGCCCGCCCCGGCCTCGGCCCCCGCGTCGCCCCCGGCGCTCGCGGCGGCCGCGTGGCCGAGGAGCGCGTCGCGCCGGGCGCCGGGGTCCCAGCCGGTCTCCACCACCCGCTTCTGCATGACGATCGCGCCCGCCAGGATCACCGCGCCGATCACCAGCATCAGGATCGCTCCGCCCACGGCCCCCGCCTTGGCCGCGTTGCCCACGAGCGAGCCGAACCAGCCGAAGTCCGCGTCGCCGAACGTGGTGTTCTCCTTGCCGAAGGCGCCGAGGACCTTCAGGAGCAGCGCGGGCAGGAAGGTGATGAGCACCCCGTTCAGGAACGCGCCGACGACCGCGCCGCGCCGCCCGCCCGTCGCGTTGCCGTAGACCCCGGCCGCGCCGCCCGTGAAGAAGTGCGGCACGAGGCCGGGCAGCACCAGGGCGAGGCCGAAGGCGGGCTCGAAGATCCAGGCGAGCAGGCCGAGGCTGATCAGGCCGCCGACGAAGCTGGAGATGAAGCCGATGAGGACGGCGTTCTGCGCGTACGGGAAGACGATCGGCGCGTCCAGGGACGGCACCGCGCCGGGCACGACGCGGTTCGCGATGCCCTGGAAGGCGGGCACCAGCTCGCCGAGGATCGTCCGGACGCCGAAGAGGATGACGGCGACGGCGATGCCGAACTGCAGGCCCTGCATGACCGATTGCATGACGTAAGCGCCGACGCCGGGCGCCGCGGGACCGCCGTCGACGGCGAACGCCTTGAAGGCGCTCTCCTTGCCGACCTTCGCGAGGAAGACAAGGGACATGATCAGGTAGATGAGGACCATGGACAGGGCCGTCGCCACCATGGAGTCACGCAGGAAGCGCAGTCCCTCCGGCAGCTTCATGTCCTCCGTGGACCGGCTGCGGCGCCCGACGACCTGCCCGGTCGCACCGGCGACGACGTACCCGGCGGTGCCGAAGTGCCCGATGGCGACGGTGTTGTTGCCGGTGACGCGCTTCGTCCAGGGGTGCGCGAAGGCGGGCATCGCGACCAGCATGATGCCGAGCAGGACGCCGCCGACGACGACCACGACCCAGGAGCGCTGCCCGGCGGTCGCGAGCACCATCGTCAACAGCGTGGCCATGAAAAGCATGTGATGGCCGGTCAGGAACACATAGCGCAGCGGTGTGAAGCGGGCGAGGACCAGGCTGACGGCGAAGCCGAGGATCATCAGCCAGGCGACCCGGGAGCCGTACTCGGCCTGCGCGATGCCGACGATGGCCTCGTTCGTCGGGATCACGCCGTGCGCGCCCGTCGAGCCCTGGATCATCTCGCCGAGCGGGGCGAGCGCGGCCACGACGAGCCCTGCGCCCGCGCCGATCAGCAGGAAGCCCAGGGTCGCCTTGATCGCCCCGCCGAGCACCTGGCCCGCCGACTTGCGCAGGGCGATCAGGCCCGCGGCGGTGATGAGCCCGATCAGATACGCGGGCTGGCTGAGGATTTCGTTGACCAGGAACTTCGCTACGGAGACCAGCCAGTCCACGGCTCTCCCCCCTCTTTCTAGACGTCGTACGTGTCCCGCAGGACCCGGTCGGCCTCGGCGGTGGAGGTGAAGTCGTCGACGACCCGCACGGGGACGCCGACGTCGCCGAGGGTCTTGGCGATCTCCCGGGACGTGAGGATGGCGACGGCCTCGGAGGCCTTGCCCTTGGCGGAGATGGTGTCGGTGGCCTCGACGGTCACGTACCGGCTCCAGCCCCAGCGGTCCAGGACCTGCTCCAGGGTGTTCTTCAGGAAGAGACTGGTGCCGAGGCCGTTGCCGCACACGGTGAGGATCTTGTGCACGGCGGGCCCGGCGGCGACGGGTGCGGCGGCCCCCGGCTCCCCCGCGAGGATCGCCCGCACCGCCGCGGGCGTCGGAGCCACCCGCAGCGCCTCCGCCGTCTCCGGGTCCGCGAGCAGCCGGGCCAGGGACGCCATCGCGTCGGTGTGCGCGGTGGCGTCCTTCGCGGCGAGCGCCACGACGAGGCCGACGGGGTCGTTCGTCTCGTGCCCGAACTCCACCGGCCCGGCGAGCCGCACCCACGCCATGCCCGTCCGCAGCACCGCGGGCGAGGGCCGCGCGTGCGCGAAGGCGAAGCCGGGGGCGACGACGATGTAGGGGCCGCTGTCCACCACGGTCCGGATCATCTCCGCCGTGTACGCGTCCGTGCTGCTGCCCGTCGCCACGAGCAGCTCGCCCGCGGCACCGATCGCGGCACGCCAGTCGTCGGCCGCCACGTCGAGGCGGATCGCCTCGACGGGCAGGAGGTCGCTCACAGACACCATGTGGTTGATCGTTTCACAGACCGCCTGACGCGGCAGGGGCACCGGCGCCGAACGGTGCCTGCAGCAGTCGGTTCGACCGGTTTGCAAACGCGCAGCCGCCCCCTGAGGGAGGATGGCTCACGGCAAGGAATCCGCTCGACACCACGACGATAGAGAAGGTGCCCAACGTGCTGATCGACCTCGCCGGAAAGTCGGCCCTGGTCACGGGATCGACCCAGGGAATCGGAGCCGCGATCGCCGCGGGTCTGGCCCGCGCCGGAGCGCGCGTCTCGGTCAACGGACGTACGAAGGACTCCGTCGACGCGGCCCTTCAGCGGCTGCGCGCCGCGGACCCCGAAGCGGACCTGGTGGCGGCCCCCGGTGACATCACCACCGACGACGGTCTGGAGCAGGTGCTCACCGCGCTTCCGCGGGCCGACATCCTCATCAACAACCTGGGCATCTTCGGGGCCGCGGCCGCCCTGGACATCTCCGACGCCGAATGGCGCCGGTACTTCGAGGTGAACGTGCTCGCCGCGGTGCGGACGACACGCGCGTACCTGCCGGGGATGAAGGAGCGCGGCTGGGGCCGGATCCAGAACATCGCCAGCGACTCGGCCGTCGTCATCCCCGCCGAGATGATCCACTACGGCATGTCCAAGACAGCGCTGCTCTCGGTCTCCCGCGGCTTCGCCAAGGAGGCCGCGGGCACCGGCGTGACGGTGAACTCCGTCATCGCCGGGCCGACGCACACCGGCGGCGTGGAGGACTTCGTGTACGAACTGGTCGACCGGAGCCTCGCATGGGACGAGGCACAGCGCGAGTTCATGCGCCTGCACCGCCCCCAGTCACTGATCCAGCGGCTCATCGAGCCCGAGGAGATCGCGAACATGGTGGTCTATCTGAGTTCGCCCCTCGCCTCCGCGACCACCGGCGGTGCGGTCCGGGTGGACGGCGGGTACGTCGACTCGATCCTGCCCTGAGCCGGACGAGCCCTCGGCCCGGGGCGGTTTCACCCGCCCCGGGCCCGGCGTTCAGCGCGTCTCCGAGGCCTTCCGCAGCGCCGTGATGCAGGTGGTGATGGCCTGCTGGAGCTCCTCCAGGCGCTGGACCATGTCGTCCTCGTAGATGTCGTCGAAGTCGACGGCGTCGTCGAGGGTCAGCTCCTCGAAGACCTTGGTGGCCTTCTGCAGGCTGCTGTAGAACTTCGTGCGCCGCTCCTGCACGCGCAGCTCGGGGTCGGCCTCGACGGTCTCGGCGACGAGGGTCTTCACCGTGTCGTACGCCTCCGCGGCCCACTCGCCGGCCTCTTCGGAGTCGTCCAGCTCGTCGAGGAGGGACAGGTGCCGCTCGGCCTCGGCGCGCAGCTCGGCGGGGGCGTCCAGCTTCTGCCCGGCGGGCGTGCGGATCTGGCCCTCCTCGGCGACCTTGCGGACGTACTCGATGCGGTCCGCGGCCCTGGTCTCGCCCGCGACGGCCTTCTTCAGGTCGTCGGTGCGGGCGATGTCGCGGGCCAGCTCGGTCTGGAGGGCCGGGTCCTCCTTGAGGCGGTCGAGCAGCGCGTGCCGAGCGGCCTGGGCGGTGGAGGGGTCGGCGAGGATCGCGGCGCGCAGCGCGGTGGGGTTCTCGGCGACCTCCAGGGCCTTGGTCGGGCGGATGCCCTCCGCCTCGGCGGCGGCGGTGATCGCGGTGCCGCGCGCGGAGGTGGCGCTGGAACGCGGCACGTAGTAGGTCAGCCAGACGTCGGCGTCGGGGAGTTCGACGTCCCCGCCGGGCGTCAGGGCTTCGAAGTGCGGCACGAGGCCGTCGTCGGCGGCCTTGTCCCAGGCCTTGTAGTAGCGCATGACGCGCTCGGCGGAGCACCCGGCCAGCTCGGCGAACTCCTTCGCGGAGACCTTCGGCGTGCCCTCGGCGGCCTGCCCGCCGGGCCGCACGCTGCGGGCCACCTTCAGGCCGAAGGTCCAGCCGCCGGTGCGGGCGTAGGCTCCGAAGTCGCGGGCGTCGCGCTCCACGAGTTCCCGAGTGCCGACCGGGTCCGCTTCCCGGTGGTCGGCCGGTACGGCGGCTTCGGGCACGACGATGGCTACGCTCACTGATTACGCTCCGGGATGGGTCACAGGCTGCCAGAAAGCAGCAGGAAACGGAACGTACATCCTATATCGGCCCTCGCGCTCCCGGCCCCCTTCCGGAGCCCGGGAGCGCGGCCACTGCCGGACGATCCCTAGTCGGCCTGCCTCAACGGACCGAAGAACGCCCGCAGTTCGGCGGCGACCTGGTCGGGCTCCTCGTGCGCCATGAAGTGTCCGCCGCGCTCCGGCGTGTTCCAGTGGCGCAGGTCGGCGAAGACGCGCTCGGCGAGGCTCTTCGGGTAGTCCGTGAACGCCGGTTCGTTGCTGAGGGTGACGGCGGCGGGCACGGTGATACGCGGCATCCGCTGGTTCAGGTGGTAGTCGTAGTACTGCCGGAAGGACGAGCCGATGCTGCCGGTGGCCCAGTAGAGCGTGGCGACGGTCAGCAGCGTGTCCCGGTCCCAGCGCCGCGCCACGTCACCGTCGCAGTCGCTCCAGTCCCGGTACTTGTCGACGATCCACGCGAGCAGCCCGGCGGGCGAGTCCATGAGCGCGGCGGCGATGGTGTCGGGCCGGGTGCACATGATCTCGCTGTAGCCCTGGTCCTCGATGTCGTACGCGGCAAGGGCGTCCAGGTACGTCTGCTCGGCGGGCGTCGGCGGCTCCTTCTCGAAGTCGGCGCTCGCCACGGCGGACGTGATGTGCACCCCGGCGACCTGCTCCGGGTACAGCGCGCCGAGCCACTGGGTGACGCCGCCGCCGATGTCGCCGCCGAACGCCCCGTAGCGGTCGTAGCCGAGGGTCTCGGTCATGAGGGAGTGCCAGATCTCGGCGACGGCCCGGCGGGTGAACGGCGCCTGCGGCAGGCCGGAGTAGAGGAATCCGGGCAGTGAGGGCACGACCACGTCGAAGGCGTCGGCGGGGTCGCCGCCGTACGCGGCCGGGTCGGCGAGGCGCCGGGCGGCGCGCAGCATCTCCACGAAGCTGCTCGGCCAGCCGTGGCTGAGCACGAGCGGCAGCGGTGCCGGGGCGCCCTCGGGGCGCCGGGCGCGCAGATGGATGAAGTGCACCGGGGATCCGGCGACTTCGGCGATGCGGTGCGGGAATTCGTTGAGGGCGGCCTCGGCGGCGCGCCAGTCGAAGCCGTCGGCCCAGTACGCGACGAGGTCACGCAGGTGGTCCGGGTCGGTGCCCGCCGCCCAGTGGGCGGTGTCGGACGCGGTGGTGAAGCGGGTGCGGGTCAGTCGTGCGCGCAGGTCGCTGAGGACGTCGTCGGGCACGGCGATCCGGAAAGGCGTAGCAGTCATGGTTCCTTCGCTCAGGAGTGCTTCGATGCGGTGACATTCGAGTGCTCGGACCGGGCGGGCCAAGCGGGGCGCTCCTGTGCGGCGTCCGTACGGGTCAGACGCGTACGGCGGTCAGGAGGGCCCGGACTGTGATGCGTTCGGTTGCGTACTCGCGCATCGGGCTCACCTCCTTCTCCGGTGCACGCGCGGATCTCGGTGCCGCGCGGCGTGAGGCGACTATACATACCGGTCGGGGGCGTCGGCCATGCGGAATCGGGGGCACCTTCGACCTAGGTCCGGGGACGGGGGCCGGCCCCGCCCCCGGTCGGTGGCCGCACCGGCGGGGCTTGGTGAGACTTGCCCCATGGATACCGCCCGGACAGACGCCTACCTGCGCCGCATCGACGCCGACCGGCCCGCAGCCCCGACCTCCTCGGCCCTGCGCGCGCTGCACTTCGCCCATCTGCGCAGCGTCCCCTTCGAGAACCTCGCCATCCACCTCGGCCAGGAAGTGGACCTCACGGAGAAGGACCTCGTGGCGAAGGTCGTCGACGAACGCCGCGGCGGGTTCTGCTACGAACTCAACGGCGCCTTCGCGGCGCTGCTCACCGCGCTCGGCTTCGACGTCACGCTGCTCGAGGCCCGCGTGTACGGGAACGAAGGCCGACCCGGCATTCCGTACGACCACCTGGCGCTGCGGGTGCGTACCGAGGACGGCGGCGACTGGCTCGCCGACATCGGCTTCGGCACCCACACCCACTTCCCGCTCGACCTCACCGAGCGCGGGGACCAGTCCGACCCCGGCGGCACGTTCCGCGTCGTGGAGAGGCCCGACGGCGACCTCGACGTTCTCAAGGACGGCAAGCCGCAGTACGTGCTCGACCAACGCCCGCGCGAGCTGACCGACTTCAAGGCCGGGGCGTGGTACCACCGCACGTGCCCGAAGTCGAACTTCACCCGGTCCACCGTGTGCACGCTGGTCACCGACGCGGGCCGGGTCACCCTCAGCGGCAACAAGCTCACCGTCACCACCGGCGAGGAGCGGGACGTCACGGAGCTGGCCACGGACGCCGAGGTCCTCGCCGCGTACGAGACGCACTTCGGGATCGCTCTGGACGAGGTGCCGCGGGTGGCGGAGCCGGTCCGCGTCGGAGGGCGCTGACGGTCCCCGGGAAGGGGCGCGCGGCGTCCGGAGGGCGATCTTCCGGGTAGGGTCGGCGGAGCTGCCCGGCGTCCTGTGACAAGACACGCGACGGCTCGGTGGAGCACGCGCGCACCCTGTCACGGAGCACGGGCGGACCCCTTTGTCCAGCCCTCTTGGCGGGAATCGAACGCCGATGCTGGCGGTGATGTTCATCGCGGCAATCGCGGCCTTTCCGGACGTAGGCTGCTGCACTGTGAAGAGACACATACCTTTCGAACGGCTGCACAACTTCCGTGACCTGGGCGGCTATGTCACTGAGGACGGCCGTGCGGTGCGCTGGGAGCAGGTGTACCGGTCCGACTCGCTGAGCAAGCTGCGGGGCGCCGACTGGGACCGCTTCCTCGCCCTGGGTGTCCGCACCGTCATCGATCTGCGCCAGCCGGAAGAGATCGAGGCGAAGGGCCGGGTGCCCGAGCATCCGGCGCTCGCCTACCACCATCTGAGCGTCGAGCACCGCTCCCCCTCCCGGCCGTCGTCGAGCCTCGAGCTCTCGTTGGCCCCCCACCTCCGCGAGCGCTATCTGGAGATGGCGGAGGATGGCGTGAAAGAGCTGCGCCGCGCCCTCGAAGTGCTCGCCGACGACGGCGCGGGTCCGGTGGTCTTCCACTGTGTGTCCGGCAAGGACCGCACGGGCCTGCTCGCCGCCCTCCTGCTCGCCCTCCTCGGCGTGCCCGACGCCGACATCGTCGAGGACTACGCGCTCACCGAGCTCGCCACGGACCGCTTCCTCGCGGACTGGCGCGCCGAGCACCCCGAGGGCGAGCCGCCCTGGCTCGGCTTCGGCCGCGCACCCGCCGAGGTGATGCGTCTGTTCCTCGCGGGGATGTCCGAGCGGTACGGGTCCCTGCGCGCGTACGCCGAGCATCTCCTCGGCGCCGACGCGGAGTTGGTGGCCGCGCTGCGCCGCAACCTCCTGGAACCGGCGGCGGGGCGCGAGCTGTCGTTCCGGCGTGCCGACGAGTCCGACGTCCCCGTGCTCGTACGGCTGCGGGACGAGGCGGCCCGCTGGCAGATCGCGCAGGGCATCGCCCAGTGGAAGCCGGGCGAGCTGGGCGATGAGCACTTCCGGGCGCGGCTCGTGGACAGCGAGATCTGGATCGCGACGATCGGCCCGGACGGGCCGGTCGCGGGCGCCTGGGAGCTGTGGTGGGACGACCCGGCGGCGTGGGGCCCGCAACCGCCCACGGCCGGGTATGTGCACCGCCTGATGACCGACCGCCGGGTCGCGCCGCCCGGCACCGGCCGTCGCATGCTGGAGCACGCCGAGCGCCGCGTCCGCGCCGCGGGGCGCAGCCTGTGCCGCCTCGACTGCCGCGCCAACAACCCGCGGCTGCGGGCGTACTACGCCGCCGCGGGCTTCGAGGTCGTCGGCGAGCAGCCGTCGAGGGACGGCGGTGTGGCCGGGCGCTTCGCGGCGACGCTGCTGCAGAAGCGGGTGCGCGAGGACGAGCAGCGGCTCGGCGGGCGCGTGCACGCGGCCGACGGCGGGCAACTGTCGGCCGACGGCCGCGCGGCGCTGTTCCACGGTGGCGCGTGGCGGCTCAAAGCGACGCTTTGATCCTGCGGGGCGCGTCGGCGAGCCGGCTGACCAGGGAGACGACGCCGGGCGGCTGACGGCTCGCGTGCCGGTCGGCGCTGAGCACGTAGTAGATCTGCTCCAGCGAGGGCGGGCCCACGGCGACCGTGCGCAACGCCGCCTGACTGGGCGTCGCCTGGCCGGTGCGGACCAGGTACGCGGCGGTCATCGAGCCGGTGCGGCCGACGCCCGCGCCGCAGTGCACGAAGACCGGGCCGTGCGCGTCCGCGACGACGCGCAGGAACCGGTCGACCTGACGTCCGTCGGGGGTCTGTCCGTCGCGGATCGGCATGCGGACGACGTGCAGTCCGGCGCGCTTCGGCTGCGCGAGCGCCGCGGCGCTCAGGTCTTCCGCGCGCAGGTCCACGACGGTGTGGATGCCGTGCGCGACGAGCGCGCGGTAACCCTCCCTGCTGGGCGCGGAGCCGCGCCACAGCCGCTCGTCGACCTGCTGGAAGTGCCGGATGCCCGCCAACTCGCGGTCGGCGGGGGCGTGTTCGCCCGCCCAGGCCGACACGGCGAGCACGCCGAGGGCCGAGGTGAGCCAGAAGACGGCGTAGCCGAGGACGCACAGGCCGACGGTTTTCAGCGTCCGGCGGGCGAGGGGGCGGCGGGGTGTGAGTCCGCCGCGCGCCCTGACCCCGGCGGCACGCACGGTGCCGAGCAGGGCGGCGGCGCGGACCGACAGGGCTCCGGAAGTTCCGGCAGTTCCGGCAGTTCCGGAAGGGGACGGCGAAGGAGCCGATGAAGCAGGCGCAGAAGGCGTAGAAGGCGCCGTAGGCGCGGAAGGCGAAGGATCGGGCGCGGAAGACAAGCGGTCACCACCTGATGGGGTACGCACAGGCGCACACCAGCACGGGACGGGGAGGAAACGCAGACGCCTTCAGGCTACCCGCGCGCGAGCGGCCCCGTGGCCGCGTACGACCACCTCACCGGTCCCGACGACCCCACCAACACACCTCAATATCAAGGGAGTTGGACTTCACAGGGGTGCCGCCCCCAGTCCGTCACCCCTCCCGATGGGCCGGTTCCACCTGGCTCTCGCCGAGGACCCGCGCGCGGGTGCGGTGGGCCGTCGCGTCGGCCAGGCAGCCGCTGAGGCGCATCACGTCGTGCTCGGACAGGGCGGGGCGGATCACTCCGGCCCAGACGTCCGTGTCCAGACGCGTCAGCGGGGCCCGCACGTTGAGGGCGGCGGTCGAGCGGCGGCACCGCTCCCACAGCTCGCGCGCGGCCAGGGCGCGGGCGTTCGCGTTGTCGCTGCCGTGCACCTCGACCCGGTAGACGAGGGTGGTCGCGGCCGAGCCCGCCGCCTTGCCCGGGCGGGTCTGGGTGGCGTCGGACAGCGTGTCCACGAGGAGGGCGAGCAGCAGCCCGCACGCCGCGACCACGACGGCCAGGAGGAGCGTCCGCGCGGCACGGGGGCGCGGCACGGCGGGCCTGGCCTCCAACTCCGGCGCCCGGCCAAGGAGTTCACCGTGCGGCGCGGTCAGTGCCGTGAGGCGCCCGGCGAGCCTGCGCTCCGCCCCGGGCCGGGCGGTGGCCGCCGAGATCCGCTGCACGACCCAGGCGACACCGGACAGGAGTACCCCGGCCGCCATCAGGACGGGCACGAAGACGTACGTACGGTGGGCGCCGTCGGGCTCGCGCGGCTCCAGCCAGCGGAACCGTGCCCCCTGTTCCGGGCCGGACTCCCGCAGCCGCCGCCACACCTCCTCGGCGCGCTCCCCCGTGTCGGCGATCCGCCGTTCCAGGCGGCCGATGCGGCTCAGGAGCAGCGCGCACACGAGCAGGCCCTCGACGACCAGGAGCAGCACACCGCAGATGAGGGCGCGCTGCCACTCCCAGCGGGTGAGGTAGACGACGCTGTAGGTGGCGGCCGCGGCGGCGGTGAGGCCGCCGAGGAGATAGCTCACGTACTTCATGACGCCATGCCCTCCCGGTAGTCGGGGCAGTCGGACGGGACGGGCCCGCGCACGTGGCCGTCGCGGTCACCGCCGCCGTCGCCGTCGCGGGAGCGCGGCGGCACATCGGGCCCGACGCCCGCCCTGGACGCTCCGCCGCCGCGCTCGGCGCCTTCCTCGCCACTGGGTTCGACGCCGCCCGATCCTGCCCCGCCCGCCCCTGCCGCGGCCGCCGCCGCTCCGGCCGCCTCGGTGTCCGCCGGGTCCGCCACGGCCGCGACCCGCACCACGGCCACCTCCCCCGTCCCCCCGTCCACGGAGAGCCGCGTCCCTTCCGGGAAGCGGTCCAGTGCGTCGGGGACGCCGACCGCCGTGGGCACCCGGTACTCGCGGGCGAGGACGGCGAGGTGGGACAGGACGCTGCCGGTCTCGGCGACCAGGCCGGTGAGCCCGGGCAGCAGCGGGGCGAGGGCCGGGTCGAGGGTGCGGACGACCAGGACCGGGTGCCGGGGCGGCGCGCCCGTCCCGTGCCAGGCGGTGCCCGAGCCGAAGCCGCCGCCCGCGCCCTGGCCGGGGCTCTTCTCGCGGGGGTCGCCCGGTTCGGGCACCGGGCATCCGGCGGCGAGGCGGAAGGCGGCGGGCAGGGCCGGGCGGTGCGGGCGGGGCAGCCGTTCGGGCAGGTCGGCGGGGAGCCCGGCGCCGTCGCTCGCGGCCGTCAGCTCGCTCCAGCGCAGCAGGGCGGCGCGGGACGGGTCGTCGATGAGCCCGGCCGCCGTGAAGCGGCGGGCTGCCTCGCGCACCATGGCGGCCTGCATCTCCTGCACCCAGCGGACGCGCAGCCGCAGCCCCTCGCGCACCGGCAGGGCCGCCGTGCCGCGCGCCACCCCGGCCCACGCGGTGGGCGCGGGCAGTGGCGGGCGCGGGCCGAGCGACGGCGGCAGCAGGGAAAGGAGCACGGGGTGCCGGGCGACCAGGCGCGCGTCGTCGGGTTCGGCGGCGCGCGTCTCGGACAGGACGGCCAGGGCCTCGCCGACGGCGGTGGCGCCCGAGTCCTGCGCCAACAGGGCTCCGGCCAGGGCCTCCTGGGCGTGCAGCGACGCCAGGACCGTACGGCCCCAGGAGACAGCGGCGAACAGTCGACCGCTCAACATCGCGTCAGGGGGCGGCAGTTCGCTCAGGTAGCGGTCCACGTCGGCCATGAGGTCGACGGCGAGCATCGGCAGGGCGGCGCGCAGGCGTCCGGTCCGCCAGGCCGCTGCGGCGCGGCGGGCGCCCGGGGCGGGGTTGAGGAAGCCGAGGAAGGCGATGCCGGGACGGCGTGCCGGGGCCGCCCCGAGGAGGCGCAGGTCGGCGGCCGCGCGCCCGTCGACGGTGGTGACGACGGGCAGTCGGCGCAGCTGCCCGCGCGGGGCGGAGCCCGTGAGGTCGAGGGCGAGCGTCAGGCCGTACGACATGGGGGCCAGCCACAGGTCCTCCTCCAGCGGCTGTACGACGCCGGGGAAAGTCTCGGCCACCGGGCCGGGGCCGAGCAGGCGGGCGCCGCGGGGCGGGGCCGTGGGCATCGCGGTGATGGGGCGGGTCTGGAACAGCCAGAGGCGGTCGTCGGCGTCGAAGCCGAACTCGATGTCCTGCGGGCCGCCGAACTCCCGCTGGGCCAGGCGCGCGAGGCGCACCAGGCGGCGCAGTCGGCCGTGGTCGAGGAGGCGGGTGCCGCGCGGCTCGGGGGGTTCGGTGCGGACCAGGCGGGCGCGGCGGGTGAGGTGGTAGCGGACGCCGTCGACGCTGCCGTCGACCAGCCGGTCGGGGCCGCCGGGCACGGCGCTGACGAGCACCCGGTCGTAGCGCCCCGCGAGCGGGTCCGCCCCGAACATCACCCCGCCCACCACGGCGCGCACCATGGGCTGCACCAGCACGGCCATGTCCGCGCGGGCGGCGCCGTCGTCCCCGTGGTCCGGCACGTGCCGTACGGGGACGCGGCGCGCGGAGCGCAGCACCCGTCGCACGGCGTCGGTGAACGCGTCCCAGCCGTGCACGTCGAGGACCGTCGCGAACAGGCCCGCCAGGGACGACTCGGCGCCGTCCTCGTGCGCGGACGACGACCGCACCACGAGCGGCCGCGCGCCCTCGTCGCTCAACTCGCCCCAGGCGCGCCGCAGTTCACTCTCGCCCACGTACTCGTCGGCGGTCTCCGCCGTGGCCGCCACGACGAATCCGGGCAGCACCGGCAGGCCCGCTCCCGCAGCCCGCGCCAGATGTGCCGCCTTCGCCCCCGCGACCCGGACGTCCCGGGCCCGCCGGGCGTCCAGGGCGACCACCGCGAGCCGGTCCCCGTCGACCTCGATCATGGTCAACCTCCTCCGCGCGACCGCGCCCCCGGGCCCCGTCCGCGGAGCACACGACACCGCTCCACGCGGGACGAAGGGCCTGGCAGCCGGGCTGAAAACGGTCCAGCCCTTAGCACGGACGCGTGTCGTGGCCCTCAAGTTGACTTCACGAACACGCGAATTGAGCCGAATCACCTCTTCGGTGCTGTTCCCTGCCGAATCAGCGCCGTTCAGCGCGTTTGGGCGCCCCGTCCGCCGCGGAGGTGGTCGAGCACCAGACGTCCGCGCGGCGACAGGCGGTAGCCGACGTCGAGGCTCTCGGTCAGGCCGCGCTCCTTCAGCTTGCGCACGTCGGTCTTGAAGGGGAGCGTCTCGCGGCCCAGTCGCGCGGCGAGGTCGGCGGCGCGGACGGCGGGGTGCGCGGCGATGAGTTCGAGGGTGGCGGTGGTCCACGGGCCGTGGCCGCTGCGGGCGTCCATGCGGGCGAGGGCGGTGGTGAGGGCGTCCAGGTCGGCGGCGGTCAGGTCCGTGTCCTTGCGCAGGCCGATCCGGGGGTCGGCGCCGACGCGGCGGAGGGTGACGCGGTAGAGGGCGCGGTCGGCGCCGGGGCGCTGGTCGGCGAGGAGGCTCGCGCGGTCGGCGTATCCGGCGCGGCGGGCGTCCCGGTCGCTGACGGCGCTCTCCTCGACGGCGTCCACCGCGTCGACGGCGAGTACGCCGACGGCGGTACGCAGGTGGGTGCCGGGCCGGACGGCGGGCCTGACCCAGCGCCGGAACGCCAGGTCGGCCTCACCGGCGGCGATCTTGGCCAGGGCCTCCTGGGTGAACAGCACGGGCACCTCCGGGGTGGGGCTCCTGCGGGCGCCGGACCGGGCCGGGGCCGGGCGAAGTCGGCGGCCACCAGCCGCAGCGGCAGCCACAGCCACAGCCACAGCCACCAGAGGAAGTCTCCATCAGCCGGACGGCGGCCGCACGGGCAGCCGGGCCGCGGCCGCACAGCGCGGCGGCCCGGTGACCGTCTCGGTCACCGGGCCGCCGTACTACTCACGATGCGGTGTGCTGTCGGCCGTGGCCGGGCGCGTCATCGCACGCGCTGCAGCTCACGCTCCGGGTCGCTGTACGGCGCGGCTCCGCCGTTCACGTCGCCGAGCTGCTTGTGCAGCTTCTCGCCCTCCACGTCCACGTTGGGCAGGATCGCGTTGAGCCAGCGCGGCAGCCACCAGGCGGACTTGCCGAGCAGTGCGAGCACCGCGGGCACGATCGCCATGCGGACCACGAAGGCGTCGAAGAGGACGGCCGACGCGAGGCCGAAGCCCATCATCTTGATCATGTCGTCGTTCTCCATGATGAAGCCGGAGAAGACGCTGATCATGATGACCGCCGCGGCGGCGACGACGCGACCGCTGTGGGTGAAGCCGGTCACGATGGCCTCGCCCGGGCGGGCCCCGTGGACGTACGCCTCACGCATGCGCGTCACGAGGAACACCTCGTAGTCCATCGCGAGACCGAACACCACACCGATCATGAAGATCGGCATCATGCTCATGATCGGGCCGGGCTGGTCGACGCCGAAGACGTCGGCGAGGTGACCCTGCTGGAAGACCGCCACGACCGCGCCGAGGGCCGCGAGGACCGACAGGAGGAAGCCGAGGGCCGCCTTCAGCGGAACCAGGATGGAGCGGAAGACCAGCATCAGGAGCAGGAAGGCCAGGCCGACGACGAGAGCCAGGTACGGAACCAGGGCGTCGTCGAGGGTCTGCGAGAAGTCGATCGTCATGGCCGTGGAGCCGGTGATCAGGACCTCGGAGCCGGTCTTGGACTCGACGCCGCCGATGTCCGAGCGGATCTTCTTGACGAGCTTCTCGGTGTCGGCGTCGCTCGGGCCCGTCTTCGGCACGACCGTCATGGTCGCCGTGTCGTCCGCCTTGTTCGGTGCGGCCGGGGTGACGCTGACGACGCCGTCGAACTTCTTGAGCTCCGCGCCGACGTCCTTGGCGGCGGCGGCCGCGCCCTTGCCGCCCTTGTCGACGACGACCGTGAGCGGGCCGTTGAAGCCCTTGCCGAAGGAGTCCGACAGCATGTCGTACGCCTTGCGCTGGGTGGTGTCCGTCGCGAACGTGCCCTCGTCGGGGAGGCCGAGCTCCAGCTTGGCGGCCGGGGCCGCGATGGCACCGAGGCCGACGACGGCGAAGAGCAGCACGATCAGCGGGCGGCGCAGCACGAACCGGGCCCAGCGGGTGCCGAGCTTCGGCTTGCCGTGCGCGTCGGCGTGCGGCGTGCCGAACGGCTTCTTGCGGTCCTTGCGGCGCAGCACCTTGCGGCGGCCGAAGCCGAGCAGCGCCGGGATCAGGGTGAGGGCGATCAGCACGGCGATGACGACCGTGCCGGCCGCGGCCATGCCCATCTTGGTGAGCAGCGGGATGTTGACGACCATGAGGCCGGCGAGCGCGATGACGACGGTGAGTCCGGCGAAGACGACGGCGGACCCGGCCGTGCCGACGGCGCGGCCGACCGCGTCCTCGGGTTCACGTCCTTCGGCGATCTCGGCCCGGTAGCGGGAGACGATGAACAGCGCGTAGTCGATGCCGACCGCGAGACCGATCATCATCGCGAGCGTCGAGGTGGTGCTGGACAGCTCCAGGGTGCTGGCGAGCGCCGTGATGCTGGAGATGCCGATGCCCACGCCGATGAGGGCGGTGAGGATGGGCATGCCCGCGGCGATCATCGAGCCGAAGGTGATGAGCAGGACCACCGCGGAGACGCCGATGCCGATCAGCTCGGCGCTGCCGCCCATGCTCTGCTCGGTCTTGACGGCGTCACCGCCCGCCTCGACGGTCAGGCCGTCCTTGCGGGTGTCCTTGAGGAGCTTCTCGAGCGCGTCCTTGTTCTTGTCGCTCAGCTCCGTGCCGGTGTCCGTGTAGGACACGGTCGCGTAGACGGTGGTCTTGTCCTTGCTGACGGCACCCGTCTTGAACGGGTCGTCGACCTTGGAGACCTTCGCGCCCTTGCCCAGGGCGGCGACGAGCTTGTCGACCTTCTCCTTGTTGTCCGTGGCGGTGATCTTCTCACCGTCCGGAGCGCGGACCACCACGCGGGCGGTGGCACCGTCGGACTTGCTCTGCGGGAACCGCTCGTCGAGCAGGTCGAAGGCCTTCTGCGACTCCGTGCCGGGCATGGAGAACGTGTCGGCGGGTGCTGCGGGGGCTGCCGAGGCGGCGAAGCCGGCGCCTACGAAGAGCAGCACCCATATGAGCGCCATCCACCAGCGCCGTCTGAACGCGAGACGGCCCAGCTTGTAGAGGAACGTAGCCACGGCGAAAGAGACCCCCGTCGGGATTGGCAGGCAAGGGTGACCATCCGGCGGCACGTTCATGCTCGTCGGGACAGGTCTTCAGGATCCCCTCCATCGTGCCGTCCGGTCGGGGCGCGGAAGTCAGACTGCGGGCCGGACTATCGGCCCACGACCGGTGTAGTCCTGACAGGTGCCCCTCATCCTCGGGTAGGAGACGCACAGAATCGGTGTAGGTCTCATGTACCAAAGCCGCCGAACCGGTGTGATCTGCGTCTCTCGGGCATCAACTTGCCCACATTGCGCCCCAATTCGGGACAGAGGCCGCGCCTTTGATCACGGAACGAGGGTGATGCGGATACCCACGGTGCCGCGCAGCCCTCGCCGCAGCCTGCTGCCCAGCAGGACCAGGGTCCCCGTGACGCCGTACTTCCGTGCGAGGAGTTTGCGGTAACGCGCCGTCGTCGTCCAGTCACAGATCTCGGCCGTGGCCGGAACCTGATCCCCCGTCGGATTGCCGCGCAGGTCGCAGGGGCCGACGAGAACGTCCGCCCGACGGCGGATCCGCTTCACCTTCCAGCTCTCCGTGACCGTCCAGATGCCGAGCGCGTCACCGTCGCGCACGACCCAGACGGGCGTCGGCACCCCCGTGCCGTCCTTGCGGTAGCTGGTGACCAGCACGTACTTGCCGGTGGCGAGATGGTCGAGCCGTGTGGTGTCCATGTCCGGAGTCTAGGTTCGGGACCCGCGGGAGCCGCCGTTCCCCGCGCGGGTCGTGCGCGGAGCAAAGCCTCCGGCTCGCGCCCCACGCACTCCGCGCACGCTCCTGCGCGCCGGTCGCTCCGGCGTCATCTTGACGCCATGGCAACGGAGTTGAAGGACGGGAGTGCCCCGAGATCGTCTCAATTGACCGCCTGGGCGCGGGCATCGCTGTTGCTATCGTGATGCGCAAGACCGGGGGGTAGCAGTCTTGGGGGATCATCTGTGCCGAAGTTTCGCCGTCTCGGCGCCTGGCTCATCGATTTCGCTTTGGTGGTGGCGGCGGCCTGGGGGCTCGCCGTCCTGACCTTCCACCGCATCTCGGCACTCATCACCGATGTGCCCGAGCTGGTGACCAAAGGAAGCTGGCACTTCGTCAAGTCCGGGGGCGACGCCCAGGGAGCGGCCGACAAGATGGTCGACTCGCTGTGGAAGGACGCCGTCGGCTACATCCAGCAGGGCTTCCTCGCCCTGATCGTGCTCACGTTCCTCTACCAGTGGCTCACGCTCACCTTCACCGGCCGGACCCTGGGCAAGGCCCTGATGGGGCTGCGCGTCGCCCCGTGCACACGCTCGCGCACGGCGCTGCGGGCGGCCGTCACCACCTCGGCCGACGTCGCGGTGTACGCGCTGGCCTGCTGCATGCTGGTGCAGGGCTGGCTCTTCCTGTCCGTCCTGTGCTGGATCGCGGCGGTCGCCCTGTTCCTCCTGAACGTGTTCCCGGTACTCTCGCGCTCTTCCCGCTCGCTCGCGGACCGGGTCGCCGGTACGTCGGTGATCTCCCCCGGATTCGCCGGACTGCCCTCCGCCCGGCGCGCGCCCGAGCAGCCCCGGCGGGACCTCACCAGCAGCTGGTGACGGCGGTGGGGGGGGGGGGGGGGGGGGGGGGGGGGGGGGGGGGGGGGGGGGGGGGGGGGGGGGGGGGGGGGGGGGGGGGGGGGGGGGGGGGGGAGGGGGAGAAAGGAGAGGGGGGGGGGGGGGGGGGGGGGGGAGT